>NZ_AONQ01000018.1 GCF_000342045.1 Paramagnetospirillum caucaseum
AAGGTTCCGAACAGGAAGGGGCCGCCCTGGCCGAAGCGGGCGCGGCAATCGGTCCAGAGGGCGTCGATGCGGGCCACGTCGGCCCGAACGTCGTCGGGGATGTCCGCCATGGGATGGTCTTCCACCACATCCATGGAGCAAGCGGAGCGCAGCGGCATGAAGCCGGCATGCATCTCGGCCGAAACCGAGCGGGCCTGGGCGCGGGCCGCCGGGTCCCGGGGCCACAGCCCGGCCTGGGGGAAGCGCTCGGCCAGATATTCGCAGATGGCCAGCGAATCCCAGACGGTGACCCCGCCATCGTCCAGGGCGGGAATCTTGCCCGACGGCGACCATTGCAGGATCCTGGCCTTGGTGTCGGGCTGGCGCAGCTCGATGAACACTTCGCGGAAGGGGGCACCGGTGGCGGCCAGCGCCATCCAGGCCCTGAGCGACCAGGAGGACCAGCGCTTGGTGCCGACGACGAGGGTGAGAGACATGATGCTTCCCAAACCGTGGATGGTCACGGATCATGGGAGCAAGCGCGGGACGCCTTCAACAGGGAATTGGTGACATGACGGAGGAAAGGGTGCTGGAACTGCTGGTCGAGACCGACGACATCGCCACGGACCTGGTTCCCCTGCGCAAGGGCGAGCTGGCCGGCTGGCTGGGCGGCCAGCCCGCCGCCATCCGCCAGTGGGTGGAGCAGACCGGTTTCAAGGCCGAACCCGGCTCGGTCTGCCTGCTGCCCGGCGAGGGCGGGGTCCTGGCCGGCGTCCTGGCCGGCCTGCCCGACGAAGACGATCCCTGGGCCTTCGCCCACTTTCCGGGCAAGCTGCCGGCCCGCACCTTCCGGCTGGCCGCGCCGCTGCCCGCCGTCCAGGAGGACCGCGCCGCCCTGGCCTGGGCGCTGGCCGGCTATTCCTTCGACCGCTACAAGGCGCGCAAGGGCAAGGAACAGCCCCGCCTGGTGTGGCCGCGCGCCGCCGACCGCGCCCGGGTCGGGCGCTGCGCCGAGGCCGTCGCCCTGGTCCGCAACCTGATCAACACCCCGGCCGCCGACATGGGACCGGCGGAACTGGCCGCCGCCGCCGATGCCCTGGCGGCGCGCTTCGGCGCCAGGTGCCGGGTGATCGTCGGCGACGGCCTGCTGGCCGAGAACTATCCCGCCATCCACGCGGTGGGGCGCGGCGCCGCCCAGAACCGCCGCCCCCGGCTGATCGACCTCGCCTGGGGCGATGAGCGCGCCCCCAAGGTGACCCTGGTGGGCAAGGGGGTGTGCTTCGACACCGGTGGCCTGGACCTGAAGCCGTCGTCCAACATGAAGCTGATGAAGAAGGACATGGGCGGCGCCGCCCATGTGCTGGGCCTGGCCTCGATGATCATGGAAGCCGGGCTGAAACTCAGGCTGCGGGTGCTGATCCCGGCGGTGGAAAATTCGGTTTCGGGGGAATCCATGCGGCCGCTGGACGTGCTGGCCACCCGCAAGGGCCTCACCGTCGAGGTAGGCAACACCGACGCCGAGGGCCGCCTGATCCTCTGCGACGCCCTGGCCGAGGCGGCGGCCGAGAAGCCCGCTTTGCTGATCGACATCGCCACCCTGACCGGAGCGGCGCGGAGCGCGCTGGGTACCGACCTGCCCGCCTTGTTCAGCAACAACGATCTGCTGGCCGCCGACATCCTCCGGAACGGCGAGGCCGAGGGCGAGCCGCTGTGGCGGCTGCCGCTGCACAAGCCCTATCGCCGCATGATCGATTCCAAGGTGGCCGACCTGACCAACGCCTCGGATTCCCCCCATGCCGGCGCCATCACCGCCGCCCTGTTCCTGCAGGAATTCGTCGAGCCGGACATCGCCTGGGCCCACCTGGACATCATGGCCTGGAACGGCGCCGGCCGCCCCGGCCGCCCCGAGGGTGGCGAGGCGCTGGCCCTGAAAGCCCTGTTCGCCACCATCGCCCAGCGGTTCGCATAACGCCGATCCGTATTCGGCGGGCGAAACGCCCGCGCTCCGCCGACGGAGCCTGGGGCGCGGCCGTTCCGGCAGCCGCCGCCCGGACGCAAGACAGTCCTTTACAGGGGAGGAGATTCCTTCCATGAGTCATCTCTTCCAAGGGGACAGATGACTTGATCGACATCCGGCCGGTTCTCTTCGTCAACGGCTTCCTGCTGCTGGTGCTGGCTGCGGCCATGGGCATTCCGGCGATAGTCGATCTGTCGGCCGGCGACGTGGACTGGAAGGTGTTCGCCGTGTCGTCCATGGTCACCGCCTTCTCGGGCCTGGCCCTGATCTTCGGCACCCGGACCAGGGGGCGGCCCTCGCTGTCGGCGCGCCAGGCCTTCATGCTGACCACCCTGGCCTGGGTCAGCACGGCGGCCTTCGCCGCCCTGCCCTTCGCCTTTTCCAACCTGCGCCTGTCTCCCACCGACGCGGTGTTCGAGGCCATGAGCGGGCTGACCACCACCGGGGCCACGGTGATCATCGGCCTGGACACCGCGCCGCGCGGCATCCTGATCTGGCGGGCCCTGCTCAACTGGCTGGGCGGCGAGGGCATCATCATCATGGCGGTGGCCATCCTGCCCCTGCTGCGCATCGGCGGCATGCAGGTCTTCCGCATGGAGACCTCGGACAAGACCGAATCCATCAAGCCGCGCATCACCCAGGTGGCCACCGCCATCACCCTGGTCTACGTGGTGTTCACCGCCCTGGCGGCGCTGGCCTTCTGGGCGGCGGGCATGGGCCGCTTCGACGCCGTCTGCCACGCCATGGCGGCCATCTCCACCGGCGGATTCTCCACCTCGGACGCCAAGCTGGCCCATTGGAACACCGCCGTGCAGTGGGTGGCCATCTTCGCCATGATGGTCGGGGGATCGAGCTTCGTGCTGTGGACCGGCCCGTGGCGCAACGGCCGCCCGCGCATCCTCGACGACGCCCAGGCCCACTGGTACCTGATGTTCATCGGCACCGCCGCCGGGGTGCTGGCCCTATGGCAATGGGCGGTCAACGACATGAGCCTGGGGATCGCCGTGCGCCACGCCGCCTTCAACGTGGTGTCCACCGTCACCACCACCGGCTTCGTCTCCACCGATTACGGCCTCTGGGGCGGCTTCGCCCATGTGGTGTTCTTCATCCTGGTGTTCATCGGCGGCTGCACCGGCTCCACCGCCGGCGGCGTCAAGATCTTCCGCTGGGAATTGCTGTTCGCCCTGGCCGGCATCCACCTGAAGCGCCTGCTTCACCCGCACGGCGTCTTCGTCATCCACTACAACCAGCGGCCCATCGCGCCCTCGATCCTCGATTCGGTGCAGGGCTTCGTGGTGATGTACTTCTTCACCTTCGCCCTGTTCGCCCTGGCCTTGAGCATGGTGGGGGTGGACTTCCTCACCGCCCTGTCGGGGTCGGCGGCGGCGCTGGCCAATGCCGGGCCGGGCATCGGCGAGGTGATCGGCCCGTTCGGCAGCTATCGCCCGCTGCCCGATTCCGCCAAGTGGATCCTGTCCTTCGAGATGATGCTGGGCCGCCTGGAACTGTTCACCGTGGCGGTGCTGTTCTCGCGCAGCTATTGGCGGGAGTAGCGGCATCATGATCGACATCCGCCCCGTCCTGTCCTCCATCGGCGCCCTGGTCTGCATCCTGGCCGCCGCCATGTGGCTGCCGGCGGCCATCGACTTCCGCGACGGGCACGAGGAATGGCAGGTCTTCGCCACCTCGTCGGGGCTGACCCTGTTCTTCGGCCTGGCCCTGCTGCTGGGCACCCGCACCCCCAGCCAGCGGCGCGGCGTGCGCCAGACCTATCTGGCCGCCACCTTCGGCTGTCTGGTCCCCGGCCTGTTCGCCGCCCTGCCCCTGGTCTACGGACCGCTGCAATTATCGCCCACCGACGCGGTGTTCGAGGCGCTGGCCGGCCTGACCACCACCAACGCCACGGTGATCCGCGGCATGGACGCCCTGCCGCGCGGGCTGGTGCTGTGGCGCGCCGTGCTGGGCTGGCTGGGCGGCATCGGCGTCATCGCCATGGCCATCGCCGTGCTGCCCGATCTGGCGGTGGGCGGCATGCAGATGTTCCGCCTGGAGGTTCCCGGCCCGGCCGAGCGCGCCACCTCGCGCGGGCGGCGCATCGCGTTTTCCATCCTGGCCGGCTATTGCGGCGCCACCGCCCTGCTGGCCCTGGCCCTGTGGCTGGCCGGCATGAGCGGCTTCGAGGCCCTGGTCCACGCCATGGGGACCATTTCCACCTCGGGGGCCTCCACCTCCGACGCCTCGGTCGGCCATTTCGACAGCGCCGCCATCACCGTGCTGATCACCTTCGGCATGGTGCTGGGCGGCATGCCGTTCCTGCTGTTCTTCCACTTCCTGCGCGGCAACCGCAAGATCGTGCTGCGCGACCACCAACTGCGCTGGTACTTCGCCCTGCTGGCGCTCGGCACCCTGGGGGTATCGGCCTGGCTGGTGGCCAGCCGGGGGCTGCCGCCGCTGGACTCGCTGCGCCATGGGGCGCTGACCGTGGTGTCGGTGATGACCGGCACCGGGCACTTCACCCTGGAATACGGCAATTGGGGCGGCATGCCGGCCGCCATCCTGTTCTTCCTGGCCTTCGTGGGGGGCTGCGCCGGCTCGACCAGCGGCGGCATCAAGGTCTTCCGCTTCCAGTTCCTGTTCGCCGACGCCCTGATGCAGATCCGCCGCCTGCTGCGCCCGCACGCGGTGCTGATCGCCGGCTTCAACCGCCGCCCCATCCCCGAGGAGGTGTTGGGCTCGGTGATGGGCTTCCTGTTCGTCTATGCGCTCTCTTTCGCCATGCTGGCCATGTCGCTGGCCTTCCTCGGCCTCGACTTCGTCACCGCCGTGTCGGGGGCGGCCTCGGCCCTGGCCAATCTCGGGCCGGGCCTGGGGCCGGAGATCGGCCCCGGCGGCTCCTATGCCGGCCTGCCCGATCTGGCCAAGTGGCTGCTGTCCCTGGGGATGCTGGTGGGAAGGCTGGAACTGTTCACCGTGCTGGTGCTGTTCGTCCCCGCCTTCTGGCGGCAGTGAGTTCGGACGCCGTCAGCCGAACAGCTTGTCGATGGCGTCCTGGCCCAGCATGCGGTCCACGTCGGCCTGAGAGACGCCCTGGCCGGGCAGTTGGGGCCCGTGCAGCAGCGCCTTGTCGGGATCGACCTCGTCCTTCTTGATCTCGACCACCAGCTTGGTCAGCTCGTCCTTGCCCCAGGTGAGGATGACCGCCTTGATGCGGTCCTCGACGAACTTCAGGGAATTGACGATCTTGGAGATGCGCTGGCCGGTGATGTCCTGGAACGAGCAGGCCTCGAACACCTGGTTGACCCGGTCCTCCACCTTGTCGAAAACCTGGACCAGCGGCTGGTTGTCGATGGCGATGGCGCGGGCCTCGCACATCAGCTCGCTGACGCTCTCCATGCTTTCCATGATGGTGTTGGTGGCGCTTTCCGTGGCGCCGACGATGGCGTCCAGCTGCTCCGACATGCTGCCGAAGTGATCCTGGGCACCGGGCGGGTTGAGGGCGGCCAGCTCGGTCTTGATCTTCTGGAGGTGCCCGAACAGCCCCACCAGCTCCCGCTTGAGGAGGCCGCTATCGGTCATCGGTGTCTGCATGTTCATTCCGTCGCCTTCATATAGAAGCCTGAGAATAGCCTGTTTATCGGGAGCACGCCAAGGGGCATCCCTGGAATTAGTGCTGCCCCCGGAAGGTCCGCACCAATTGCCGCGCCGCCGCGCCGGGCGCCATCCGTCCGGCGGCGACGCCGCGCTCCATCTCGGGCAGCAGCCTTTCCACCCGGGGGTCGTCGCGCAAGGCCTGCAACAGGGTCTCCGACACCTCGTTCCACATCCAGGCATGGGCCTGGGCGGCGCGGCGTCCGGCCAGGGCGCCGGCCTTGTCCATGGCGTCGCGGTAGGAGGCGATGGTCGACCACACCGCGTCGATGCCCGACCGCGCCAGGGCCGAGCAGGTCAGCACCGGCACAGTCCAGTGGGGCGAGGAGGGCGCCAGCAGATGCAGGGCATTCTTGTAGTCGCGCGCCGCACGCCCCGCCGCCGCCGCCAGGTCGCCGTCGGCCTTGTTGACGATGATGGCGTCGGCCAGCTCGACGATGCCCTTCTTGATGCCCTGCAATTCGTCGCCGCCGCCGGGCACCAGGACCAGCAGGAACATGTCGACCATGTCGGCCACCGCCGTCTCGGATTGCCCGACCCCCACCGTCTCGACCACGATGACGTCGAAGCCCGCCGCCTCGCAGACCAGCATGGCTTCCCGGGTGCGGCGCGCCACGCCGCCCAGGGTGCAGCCGGACGGACTGGGGCGGATGAAGGCCCGCGCGTCGCGCGACAACTCCTCCATGCGGGTCTTGTCGCCGAGGATCGAGCCGCCCGAGCGCGGGCTGGAGGGGTCCACCGCCAGCACCGCCGGCTTCTTGCCCATCTCCAGCACATGCAGGCCAAAACTTTCGATGAAGGTGCTCTTGCCCGCGCCGGGCACGCCGGTGATGCCGACCCGCACCGAGCGCCCCGTGTGGGGCAGCAATTCGTGCATCAGCGCTTCCGCCGCCTCGCGGTGGTCGGGGCGGGTGGATTCGATCAGGGTGATGGCGCGGGCCAGGGCGCGGCGCTCGCCGGCCAGCACGCCCTCGGCCAGGGCCTTGGGATCGGGGGAGGTGCTCACGTTACGGGCTATCTCTTCTTGTCGTCGGGCTCGCGGCCCTGGTTGAGGAAGGTGAGGATGGCCATGCCGACCAGCTTGGCGCGGTCCTCGTCCGACAGGGCGTCGAGAATCTTGCGCTTGGCGCGGTGGACCTCCTGGGCGCGCTTCAGCAGGGCGGTGCGGTCGGAGCCGGGATCGGCCTTGGCTGGAGGCAAGGGCTTGGGCTTGGCTTTCGGCTTTGGCTTCGCCTTCGGCTCGCCGGGACCGAACAGGGCTTTGAGGAAGCCGAACATGCTCAACCGCCCCCCAGCAGCGCCTTGCGCGCCACCTGTTCCAGCCTGGCCCGCTCGTCGTCGGAAAGCTCGGCCAGCACCGATTGCCGCGCCCGGTGCACCAGCATGGCCGAACGGATCAGCTGGGCCTTTTCCGGCGGCAGGCGCTTCATGCGCTCCTCCGCCTCGGCCAAAGCGGTGGCGGGGTCGCGTTCCCTCGGCCTGGAGGCGGCAGCCTTCGGACGCGCCGACACCCCCGGCGCCGGGCGCTTCAGCGCCTCGCGCGCCCGCTTGTCGAGGACCAGACGGGACAGCCAGCCGAGCATGGGGCGAGTCTACTCCAAATGATTCGTATCGGCGAGCCGCTGAAGCGACTCGCCTTATCACCCTCAGACGCCGGGCGCTTCGCTTGGCTTACTTGGCATAAGCCGAGGCGAGCCGTGCCCTTGCCGCCTTCCGACGGAAGGCGGAATCAACCCAGGTAGCGCCGCCGCAGATGGGCCTCGAACACGGTGGGATCGAGAGGACGGCCGGTGGCCTGGGTCAGCAGCTCGCGGGTGGAAACCAGCGAACCCCTGGAATGGACATTGGCGCGCAGCCAGGCGAGCAGCGGCCGGAAATCACCGCCGGCGATGCCTTTCGACACCTCGGGATCGGCGGTCCTGGCGCCGTCGAACAGCTGGGCGGCGGTCATCGCCCCCAGGGTGTAGGTGGGGAAATAGCCCCAGGCGCCGCCATACCAGTGGATGTCCTGCAGGCAGCCCAGGCGGTCGTCGGGCGGCCGGATGCCCAGCAGGCGCTCGTAGCCGTCGTTCCAGGCGGCGGGTAGGTCGTCCAGCTCCATGCGGCCCTCGATCAGGGCCTTTTCCAGGCGGTAGCGGATGATGACGTGGGCGGGATAGGTGACCTCGTCGGCCTCGACGCGGATGAAGCCCCGGCTGACCCGGATGCCGCGCCGGTAGAGATTGTCCGCCTCCCAGGCCGGGCCGTCGCCGCCGAAGGTGCTTTTGAGCAGCGGCGAGAGGAAGCCGGCGAATTCCTTGGACCGGCAGGCCTGCATCTCCATCAGCAGCGACTGGGATTCGTGCATCACCATGCCCCTGGCCCGGCCCACCGGCTGCGAGCGCCAGTGGCCGGACGGCAGGCCGAACTCGTAGAGGGCATGCCCGGTCTCGTGCAGCACCCCCATCATGGCCGAGGCGAAATCGTCCTCGTTGTAGCGGGTGGTCACCCGGATGTCGCCGGGATAGCCGCCGCAGAACGGGTGGTGCGACACGTCCAGGCGGCCATGGCGGAAATCGAAGCCCAGCACCTCCATCAGGCGCATGCCCAGCGCCTTCTGCCGGTCGGTGGGAAACAGGCCGTCCGGTTCCAGGACGGCGGGGCGGGCCGCCTGGGCGTCGAGCACCTCGCCGATGAAGCCGGGCAGGAACTTTTCCAGGTGGTCGAACACCGGGTCGATCTCGGCGGCGCGGCCCAGGGGCTCGTACTGGTCGAGCAGGGCGTCGTAGATGGAGACGCCCAGCGCCTCGGCCTTGACGTGCCCCACTTCGCGCACCAGCCCCAGCAATACCTTGAGCGCCGGCAGCACGGCCTTGAAGTCGGCCGCCGGGCGGGCCTGGCGCCACACCATCTCGCAGGCCGATTCGGCCCGCGCCAGGGCGTCGACCAGATCGGCGGGCAGGGCGCTGGCATGAATCCAGTCGCGGCGCATCTCGCGCAGGTTGGCCGCCTGCCATTCGTCCAGCGGCCCGGCCGCCGCCTTGTCCAGCAGTTCGCCCAGGTCGGGGGCGGTGATCTGTTCGTGGTTGATGCCGCGCAACGTCGCCACCTGCTCGGCGCGGAACTCGGCGGCGCCCTCGGGCATCATGGTCGCCATGTCCCACGACAGCACCGACAGCGCCTCGGCGACGGAATTCATCTTGCGGAAGCAGGCTTCCAGGGTGGCATAGGCGGGATTGGGGCTCATGGAACTCACATGGTATCTCGAACGGGGAAACGATAGACCATGGCCCTCGCTTCGGGGAATCGTATAATCACGCGACTTTCCCCGAGAGGATGAGGAACACCCCATGACCGCCAAACCCCGCTTCGCCGTCGTGCTGTCCGGCTGCGGCGTCTATGACGGCGCCGAGATTCACGAAGCCGTGCTGACCCTGCTGGCCATCGACCGCCAGGGCGGCACATATCAGTGCTTCGCCCCCGACCGCGCCCAGATGCATGTGGTCAACCACCTGACCGGCCAGGAAGCCGCCGGCGAAAGCCGCAACGTGCTGGTGGAATCGGCGCGCATCGCGCGCGGCAATATCAAGTCCCTGGCCGAGTTCGACGCCTCCCAGGTGGATGCCCTGATCCTCCCCGGCGGCTTCGGCGCCGCCAAGAATCTCTGCACCTTCGCCACCCAGGGCCCCGATTGCACGGTGGATTCCGATACCGAGAAGGCGGTCAAGGCCATGGCGGCGGCGGGCAAGCCCATGGGCGCGCTGTGCATCGCCCCCGCCCTGATGGCCCGAATCTTCGGCGACGGCATCGACGTCACCATCGGCAACGACGAGGGCACCGCCACGGCCATCGAGGCCATGGGCGCCCGGCACACCAAGGCTGCTCACGGCGGCGTGGTGGTGGACAAGGGCCACAAGGTGGTGACCTCGCCCTGCTACATGCTGGACTCCTCCATCTCCCAGATCGCCGACGGCGCCGAGAACACGGTGAAGGCCCTGCTCCAGCTTCTGGGCCGCTGAGTGGGCCGCAAGCGCAAGGGCAATCCCGTTCACGGCTGGCTGGCCATCGACAAGCCGTTGGGAATCGGCTCCACCCAGGTGGTGGCCAGGGTCAAGCGCATCCTGGGCGCCGCCAAGGTCGGCCATGGCGGCACCCTGGACCCGCTCGCCTCGGGCATCCTGCCCATCGCGCTGGGCGAGGCGACCAAGACGGTGCAATACGTCATGGACGGGGCCAAGACCTACCGCTTCCAGGTCCGCTGGGGCGAGGCCACCGCCAGTTGCGATCGTGAGAACGAGGTGACCGGAACCTCGCCCGTCCGCCCGACGGCCGAAGCCATCCAGGCCGCCCTGCCCGCCTTCCTGGGCGAGATCGAGCAGATCCCCCCCGCCTATTCCGCCATCAAGATCGACGGTCAGCGCGCCTACGATCTGGCCCGCGCCGGAGAGGAGGTGGAGATCAAGCCCCGCCGGGTCACCATCGACTCGTTCATCCTGCTGGGCCAGCCCGATGCCGACCACGCCGATTTCGAGGTCCATTGCGGCAAGGGCACCTATGTGCGCTCCCTGGCCCGCGACCTGGCCCTGGCGCTGGGTACCTTGGGGCACGTCTCGGTGCTGCGCCGCACCGCCTGCGGCCCGTTCACCGAGCAAAACGCGATTTCCCTTGAATCCCTGGAGCAAAAGGGGCAAGTTCCCGCCCCTTGGACCTTTCTGCTTCCCATCGAGACCGCGCTGGACGACATCCCGGCCCTGGCCCTGACGGAAAGCGAGGCCCGCCGCCTCCAGAGCGGTAATCCCGTGTCAATCCCGCACGTGGCTTCCCGGCATCCGCAGGCTGAACTCGCCGAAGGCATGGTATGCCGGGCGATGCAGTCAGAGCGGCTGGTGGCGTTGGTTCGCATCGAAAGCGGAGAAATCCGTCCGGTGCGGGTCATGAACCTCACCGATGAATAGGAGTAGACGATGTCGATCACTGCTGAGCGTACCCAGGAACTCGTCAAGGAATACGCGACCAAGGAAGGCGACACCGGTTCCGCCGAGGTCCAGGTCGCCATTCTGTCGGAGCGCATCCGCAACCTGACCGAGCACCTGAAGTCTCACAAGAAGGATTTCCACTCGCGCCGCGGCCTGCTGATCATGGTCGGCCAGCGTCGCCGCATGCTCGACTACCTGAAGGCCAAGGACAACAAGCGCTACGAGGGCCTCATTGGCCGCCTCGGTCTGCGCAAGTAATCCACACAGCCGCTATACGAAGGCCGGGCGTCGCCTGGAATGCACCCGCGCGGGGATGGCTCCGCGCGGGTGACCGTATTTGAGCCGTTTGAAAAGCGGCCGATGCGAGAAATTGACGCCGGGACCGGCCGCAATCCGGCGGCGGTCCTAAACATAAGGAAGTGACTTACATGTCCATGTTCAATGCCCACCGCAAGGAAATCACCTGGGGCGGCCGCAAGCTGGTGCTGGAGACCGGCAAGGTCGCCCGCCAGGCCGACGGCGCCGTGATGGTCACCTATGGCGAAACCACCGTGCTGTGCACCGTGGTGGGCGCCAAGAGCCAGAAGCCCGGCATCGACTTCTTCCCGCTGACGGTGAACTACCAGGAGAAGGCTTTCGCCGCGGGCAAGATCCCCGGCGGCTTCTTCAAGCGCGAGGGCCGTCCGAGCGAGAAGGAGACCCTGGTCTCCCGCCTGATCGACCGCCCGATCCGCCCGCTGTTCGCCGATGGCTTCCGCAACGAAGTGCAGGTGGTCTGCACCGTGCTGAGCCATGATCTCGAGAACGACCCCGACATCGCCGCCCTGGTCGGCACCTCCGCCGCCCTGACCATCTCCGGCCTGCCCTTCATGGGCCCGGTGGGCGCCGCCCGCGTCGGCTACGTCAACGGCGAGTACGTGCTGAACCCGCTGGTCGGCGACCTGCCCAACAGCGAGCTCGACCTGGTGGTCGCCGGCACCGTCGAAGGCGTGCTGATGGTCGAATCCGAGGCCAAGCAGCTGTCGGAAGAGATCATGCTGGGCGCCGTGATGTTCGGCCACCGCGAATTCCAGGCGGTGATCCAGGCGATCATCGATCTGGCCGAGGAATGCGCCAAGGACCCGTGGGACCTGCCCGAGCCCCCCGCCGAGGTGGCGGTGGTCAATGGCAAGTTCGCCGATGCCGGCGTGCCCGCCGAGATGGCCGAAGCCTACAAGATCATCAAGAAGCAGGACCGCTACGCCGCCGTGGGCGCCGTGAAGAAGAAGGCCCTGGCCCTGCTGACCGAGGCGGCCGAGATCGCCGTCGCCGGCGGCATCCTGAAGCACCTGGAAGCCGACGTGGTGCGTGGCAACATCCTGAAGACCGGCGTGCGCATCGACGGCCGCGACACCAAGACCGTCCGTAAGATCGAGGTCGAGGTCGGCGTCCTGCCCCGCGCCCACGGTTCCGCCCTGTTCACCCGCGGCGAGACCCAGGCCCTGGTGGTCGCCACGCTGGGCACCGGCCAGGACGAGCAGATCATCGACCAGCTGGCGGGCGAGTACCGCGAGCACTTCATGCTGCACTACAACTTCCCTCCCTACTCGGTGGGTGAAGCCGGCCGCATGGGTTCGCCCGGCCGCCGCGAGATCGGCCACGGCAAGCTGGCCTGGCGCGCCATGCGCCCGACCCTGCCGGCCAAGGAGGCCTTCCCCTACACCATGCGTGTGGTCTCCGAGATCACCGAGTCCAACGGCTCGTCCTCCATGGCGACCGTCTGCGGCACCTCGCTGGCCATGATGGACGCCGGCGTGCCCCTGCCCAAGCCGGTGGCGGGCATCGCCATGGGCCTGATCAAGGAAGGCGCCGACTTCGCCGTGCTGACCGACATCCTGGGCGACGAGGATCACCTCGGCGACATGGACTTCAAGGTGGCCGGCACCGTCGACGGCGTCACCGCGCTGCAGATGGACATCAAGATCACCTCGATCACCGAGGAGATCATGAAGATCGCGCTCGGCCAGGCCAAGGACGGCCGCATCCACATCCTGGGCGAGATGAACAAGGGCCTGGATCACGCCCGTGATTCGGTGTCGGGCAATGCGCCGCGCATCACCACCATCTCCATCCCCAAGGAGAAGATCCGCGAAGTCATCGGCACCGGCGGCAAGGTCATCCGCGAGATCTGCGAGCAGACCGGCGCCAAGATCGACATCGACGACGACGGCACCATCAAGGTCGCCTCGGTGGACGCCGATGCCGCCCAGCGCGCCATCGACTGGATCCGCGGCATCGTCGCCGAGCCGGAGCTGGGCGTGGTCTACAACGGCAAGGTCGTGAAGGTCGTCGATTTCGGCGCCTTCGTGAACTTCCTGGGCTCGCGCGACGGCCTGGTCCACATCTCGGAACTGGCCCGCGAGCGCGTCGCCAAGACCGCCGACGTGGTCAAGCAGGGCGACGCGGTCAAGGTCAAGGTCCTGGGCTTCGACGACCGCGGCAAGGTAAAGCTGTCCATGAAGCAGGTGGATCAGACCACCGGCGAGGACATCTCCGCCCAGCTGGAAGCCGAGCGCGCCGCCTCCAAGCGCGAGCGTCACCACGAGGATTGATCCTCGGGCGAGGTCCGCATGAAAGGGCGCGGCTCCGGAAACGGGGCCGCGCTTTTTTCTTGGGGGCCGCCACCCTACATTGAGGACGAAGGAGACAGGCCATGACCGACAAGGTGGCGAAGACCGATGCCGAGTGGCGGGAACAACTGAGCCCCGGCCAGTACGCGGTGACCCGCCAGAAGGCGACGGAGCGGCCGTTCTCGGGCGAATACGACCACTTGTTCAAACCCGGCCGCTACCACTGCGTCTGCTGCGGCCAGGAACTGTTCCTGTCGGAGGCCAAGTTCGATTCCGGCTGCGGCTGGCCGGCCTTCTCCATGCCCGCCGATCCACAAGCGGTGACCGAGGAGAAGGACCGCAGCCACGGCATGATCCGCACCGAGGTGCTGTGCGCCCGCTGCGACGCCCATCTCGGCCACGTCTTCGACGACGGCCCCGGCCCGGCGGGCCTGCGCTATTGCATCAACTCGGCTTCGCTCAGGTTCGAGAAGACGTGAGCTTCAGGTACAGTTCCTCGACCTTCTGCCGGGCCCAGGGGGTCTGGCGCAGGAATTTCAGGCTCGACTTGATGCTGGGCTTATTGAAGAAGCACTGCAGATTGATCTGCTGGCACAATCCGGCCCAGCCGTAATGCCTGACCAGGGTGGTCAGCACGGCTTCCAGCGTGATGCCGTGCAGGGGATTCTTGGGCTGTTCGCGGGTCATGGCCGCAGCATAATGCGCCCGGGCCGCATCCGTCCAATTGCATCCGCGGCGATTTTGCCCTAACACCACCCGGTGATCATCCCAGCGAAAGGGCTTCTTCATGGCGGACGGACATTCCACTCCCGTGCTCGGCATCATCGGCGGTTCGGGCGTCTATGACATCGACGGGCTGACCAACAAGGAATGGCGCCGGGTGGACAGCCCGTTCGGCCCCGCCTCGGACGAATTCCTGTTCGGCGAACTGGACGGCCAGAAGCTGGTCTTCCTGCCCCGCCACGGGCGCGGCCACCGCATTCCTCCGTCCGAGCTGAATTTCCGCGCCAACATCGACGCCATGAAGCGGGCCGGCGTCACCGAGATCCTGTCGGTCTCGGCGGTGGGCAGCCTCAAGGAAGAGCTGCCGCCCGGCACCTTCGTCATCGTCGACCAGTTCATCGACCGCACCTTCGCACGCACCAAGAGCTTCTTCGAGACCGGCCTGGTGGCCCACGTCTCCATGGCCCATCCCACCTGCGGCCGCCTGGGCGACCTGGTCGAGGCCGCCGCCAGGGAGGCCGGCATCGTCGCGGTGCGGGGCGGCACCTATCTGGTCATGGAAGGCCCGCAATTCTCGACCCAGGCGGAAAGCAACCTCTATCGCCAGTGGGGCTGCGACGTCATCGGCATGACCAACATGCCCGAGGCCAAATTGGCCCGCGAGGCGGAGATGTGCTACGCCAGCGTCGCCATGGTCACCGATTACGATTGCTGGCACCCCGACCACGACGCCGTCACCGTGGACGCCATCATCAAGGTCCTGCTGGCCAACGCCGACCGCGCCCGCTCGCTGGTCAAGGCGGTCGCCCCCAAGGTCACCGGGCGCAAGAGCCCCTGCGCCAAGGGCTGCCACACCGCTCTCGACAACGCCATCATCACCCATGGCGAGGTCCGCGACCCGGCGGTGGTGGGTCGGCTGGATGCGGTGGCGGGCCGGGTACTAAACCGGTAGGGTGGCCGTCAGCCGCTCCGCCACCCGGTCCCGGTCAGGTTGTGGCAAGATGCCGATCCGTTCGGCATCCCTGGCCTCGATGGTGGCGACCTTGGCGGTGCGGATCACCGAGGGGGCCGGCAGACCGGTAGCCTTCAGGTCGGAAATCTCCACGTCACCCGGCCAGCCCCGGTTCTCGGCGCTGGTGATCATCAGCACCCACAACAGGCCGTGATCCCCCGCCAACGACCCGGCGGCGATCACCAGGGCCGGGCGGTTCTGGCGCGTGGACCGATCGGTATAGGGAAACGGGACCTTGACCACGTCCCAGACGTCAAAGGCTGCCATAGGCCTTGCGATCCGCCTCGCCGCCCCATTCGCCGAAGGTGGCGAAGGGGTCCTCCACCGCCTCCTTCTGGACCCGGGTCATCACGACCCGGTCGCCTTCGATGGCATAGGCGATCTCGTCGCCGTCCTTGAGGCGCAATGCCAGACGGACGGGCTGGGGAACGGTGGTCTGGGCCTTGCTGGTCAATCGGCTGGAAATCATGGCCGGTCATTCCAAGTGCAACGATCCGATTGTAAGGATTTTCCTTACCCGCGGTCAAGGGGATGGTTGCCGCCCTCCTTGCCATCCCTTAGAGTGCCGCCGGTTCCCCTGGAGAGCACCCCATGAAGATCAACGGCACCCCCTACCGCACCATCTGGCTGGCCAAGGACGGCAAGACGGTCGAGATCATCGACCAGACCCGGCTGCCCCATGAATTGGTGGTGATGGCGCTGCGCTCGCTGGACGACGCCGCCAGGTCCATCAAGGACATGTGGGTGCGGGGCGCGCCGCTGATCGGCGCCACCGCCGCCTACGGCATGGCCCTGGCCGCCGTGGGCGACGCCAGCGATGCCGGACTGGAGCGGGCCTATCAGGTGCTGCACGCCACCCGGCCCACCGCCATCAACCTGAAATGGGCCCTGGACGAGATGATGGCGGCCTTGAAGACGCTGCCCGTCGGCGAGCGCATCGGGGCTGCCTATCAGCGCGCCGCCGAGATCTGCGACGAGGATTCCGCCCAGAACGCCGCCCTGGGCGAGCACGGCGCGGCAATCATCGCCGAACACCACAAGGCCAAGCGCCGGACCATCAACATCCTGACCCACTGCAACGCCGGCTGGCTGGCCACGGTGGATTGGGGCACCGCCCTGGCCCCGGTCTACAAGGCCTTCGATTCCGGCATTCCCCTGCATGTCTGGGTGGACGAGACGCGGCCGCGCAACCAGGGCGCCAGCCTGACGGCGCGCGAACTGAACTGGCACGGCGTGCCGCACACGGTGATCGCCGACAATACCGGCGGCCACCTGATGCAGCACGGCATGGTGGATCTGTGCATCGTCGGCACCGACCGCACCACCCGCAACGGCGACGTCTGCAACAAGATCGGCACCTATCTCAAGGCCCTGGCCGCCAGGGACAACGACGTGCCGTTCTATGTCGGCCTGCCCAGCCCGACCATCGACTGGACCGTCGCCGACGGGGTCAGGGAAATCCCCATCGAGGAGCGCTCGGCCCGCGAGCAGACCCATATCTTCGGTCGTACCGAGGACGGCCAGGTCTGCGAGGTCCAGGTCACCCCCGACGGCTCACCCGCCGTCAATTACGGCTTCGACGTCACCCCCGCCCGCCTGGTCACCGGCCTGATCACCGAGCGCGGCGTGTGCGAGGCGTCGCCGGAGGGGCTGAGAGGACTGTTCCCGGAGCGGGCATAGTTGGGTTGCCGCCCAAGCCCGCCTGGAGGCACGCCTTCCGGACCTCTCCTTATTTCAATAAACGGGAGGGTTCGGGAGGCTGTGCCTCCCGACCGGGGACCGGGGCGAGAGCCCCCTTATGCCTCACTCCTCGTCCTCACCCGAATCCTCGATGGCGGCGGCACTGGATAGAGCCAGCAGCGCATTCACCTGCGCATCAGGAATGACCTCGACGTTCCTCAGGCTCTTGTCGATGACGCGCTTGCGCCGGGCGACCTCCTCGATGGAATTGGTGGCGCTCTGCAACTGCTTCTTCACCTTGTCGAGCACATCTCCGTATTTGCCGAACTCGACCTTGACCACCTGCAGCGTCTCGCGGATTTCCGACGAGCGCTTTTCAATGGCCAGAGTCTGGAAGCCCATCTGAATGGCGTTCAGGATGGCTCCCAATGTGGTCGGCCCAGCCGCCACCACCTTGAAGTCGCGTTGAATCGCATCCACCAGGCCGGGGCGGCGCAGCACTTCGGCATAGAGGCCCTCGGTGGGCAGGAACAGGATGGCGAAGTCGGTGGTCGCCGGCGGATTGACGTATTTGTCGCGGATATCGCGGGCGAAACTCTTGATTCGCACCTCCAGCGCCTTGGCGGCGGCCTCCACCGCGTCCGGATCGGCGCGTTCGACGGCCATCTGCAGCCGCTCGTAATCCTCGTTGGGGAATTTGGAATCGATGGGCAGCAGGACTTCCGGCTCATCGTCGCCCTTGCCCGGCAGGCGGATGGCGAAGTCGACGCGCTCCAGGCTGCCCTTCTTGCAATTGGCCTCGCGCATGTACTGGTCGGCGCGCAGCATCTGCTCCAACAGATTGCCAAGCTGCACCTCGCCCCAGGTGCCGCGTGTCTTGACGTTGGTGAGGACGCGCTTCAGGTCGCCGACGCCGCCCGCCAGGGACTGCATCTCACCCAGGCCCTTGTGCACCTGCTCCAGCCGGTCGCTGACCAGCTTGAAGGATTCGCCCAGGCGCTTTTCCAGGGTGCCCTGCAGCTTCTCATCCACGGTCTGGCGCATCTGCTCCAGCTTGGCGGTGTTCTCGCCGCGCAGCTTGTCCAGGTGCTCGGAGACCACGCGGGTCTGCTCGGACACCGTCTTGCCGATGCCTTCGCCCAGCTGCTTGATACCGCCCAGCACCTCTTCCCGCAGGGCGCGGGCCTGGGTGGCCTGATCCGAGCGGAACTCGGCCAGCTTGGTCTCCACCAGGATGCGCAGCTCGGTGTGGTACTTGTCGGCGCTGGCGGCGGAACCGGCCTGATGGTCGCGGATCATCTCGGCGGTCTCGCGCCGGTCCTGGCGGGCCTCGTCGCGCAACACCCGCTCCAGCCGGTCGAGACGCTCGGACAGATCCTCCTTCCGACGGAGCAGCAACAGCACAACCCCGACCAGGGCGAGCAGGGAAAGACCAGCGGAGATCAGGGCAAAATCCATGGTGACCGTCCGAACATTACAGGAACGCTCGCTTGTATCACGGATTGGCGGGGGATACAAATGACGACGGCGGGCCGGGATGGTCCGGTCCGCCGTCAAGGAGGAAAGTGCATGAATCAGATGCCCTTTCTCCTGGTGCCCCGGTTTCGTCTCTGGCGGATTCTCGTCCGCCTGATCGTCACCAGGGCCTAGGAGTGGCCGGCGTCGGGGCGCAACCCGGCGTCGGCTTCCTCCCTATCATAACCACGTCAGGCGTGATTTTCCAGTTTCCAGACCACGAACACCAGCCGCGCCGCGCCGCGCGGGCGTTCGTCCACCGCCTCGAACCCGGCCGGCGGCGTGAAGGCCTCGTCGGCGGCCACCTCCACCACCGCCAGGGCGCCGCTCGCCAGCCAGCCCTTGGCGGCCAGACCTTCCAGGCAGGGAACGGCGAGACCGGAATGATAGGGCGGGTCCAGAAAGGCCAGGGTACAGGCATGGGGGGCGGCGGGCGGCTTGGCGGCGTCGGCGCGCAGAACCTTGGCCTGCCCCTCCACCTTCAGGGCCTTGACGTTGGCGTAGAGGACGGCGAGGGGCCGGGCGGCCAGTTCGAGGAAGCAGGCATGGGCCGCGCCGCGCGACAGGGCTTCCAGGCCCAGCGCCCCCGACCCGGCGAAGGCGTCCACCACGCGGGCGCCGTCCATCTCCACCCGATCGGAATGCATCAGGATGTCGAACAGCGCCTGACGCACCCGGTCGGCGGTGGGGCGGGTGTCGCGGCCGGCGGGAGCCTCGAGCCGGCGGCCCTTATGAAGACCGGCGACGATTCGCATCGGGTTTCGCCTTCTTGGCGCTCGCGGCGCGCTTGTCGTCGGCCAGCTTGGCCTTGCGGGCCTTGGCGGCGACGCGCTGTTCCTTCTCGCGCTCGCCGGCCGGCTTATTCTCGACCTTGGGCCGGAGCACCGCCTTGCCCTCGCCCATCTGCTCGCGTAGCACCTTGCCCGCCACCTCGTCGGCGGCGCCCTCTTCCAGGGTCCCCAACTGGAACGGGCCGTAGGAGACGCGGATCAGGCGCGACACCGGCCAGCCGAGGAAATCCATCACCCGGCGGATTTCGCGGTTCTTGCCCTCGCGCAAGCTGACGGAGAGCCAGGCGTTGGCGCCCTGGCGGCGGTCCAGGGTGGCGCTGATCGGGCCATAGGCCATGCCGTCGATGGTGATGCCGTTTTCCAGCCGGGCCAGGGCGTCTTCCGACACCTCGCCATGGACGCGGACCCGGTAGCGCCGCAGCCAGGCGTTGGAGGGCAGTTCCAGCTTGCGGGCCAGTTCGCCGTCATTGGTCAGCAGCAGCAGCCCCTCGGAATTGAGATCGAGCCTTCCGACCGAGATCACCCTGGGCATACCGTCGGGCAGATGCTCGAACACCGTCGGCCGCCCCTCGGGGTCCTTGTGGGTGGTGACCAGCCCGGCCGGCTTGTGATAGCGCCACAGCCGGGTCTTTTCCGGCTCGGCCAGCGGCTTGCCGTCGACGATGACGATGTCGCCGGGACCGACCACGCAGGCGGGACTGTCCAGGGTCTTGCCGTTGACCGAGACGCGGCCCATCTCGATCCAACGCTCGGCCTCGCGGCGCGAGCACAGCCCGGCACGGGCCAGCCTTTTCGCGATACGCTCGCCCTTTTCCTCGGTCATGTTCGGCAGGCTCCAACGAAAGCTCGCAGCAGGGCGGAATCCGCCGGGCTGATGTCATATTCGGGATGCCATTGCACCCCGATGCAGAAGGTGCGGTCCGTGGCCTCGATGCCCTCGACCACCCCGTCGGGGGCGATGGCGTTGATCAGGCAGCCGGGCGCCACCTGGCGCACCGCCTGATGGTGGGCCGAGTTCACCGGAATGCGCGTCTCGCCGACGATGGCGGCCAGCCGGGTGCCGGCGGCGATCTCCACCCAATGGCCGGGTTCGGAGCGGGAATTGGGCTGCTCGTGGGCCAGCGCGCCGGCCACCTCGTCGGGGATATGCTGGATCAGGGTGCCGCCCAGGGCCACGTTGAGCAGTTGCTGGCCGCCGCAGATCCCTAAGATGGGCATGTCGCGCTCCAGCGCGCCTTGCACCATGGCCAGTTCGAAGCGGGTGCGGCCGCTCTTCAGCACCAGGCCGGCGCGGGCCTCGGCCCCGAACAGCGCCGGGTCGATGTCGAAGGCCCCGCCGGTGACGACCAGCCCGTCGATGCGGTCGAGGAAGGCGGCGGCCAGATGGGGCTCGTGCGGCAGCAGCACCGGCAGCCCGCCGGCCCGCGCCACCGTCTCGGCGTAGTTGCGGCGCAGCGCGTACCACGGCATGCGGGAATAGCCGCCGGGCTCCTCGCTGTCCAGGGTGATGCCGATGAGGGGGGGCGAAAGGCTCATGAGGCTTTCTATACCCCCCCGCCGCTAAAGAAGAAAGGCCCGGGCGCGAGTGCCCGGGCCAGTTTGTCCTGCATCAGGGGATGCGGGAGGGTGAATTTCCGTTTCATCCCTGATGAAACGGCAAGCGCAAAGCGCGCCGCGGCTTATGCCGCGAGAGCCCGAGCGAAGCGCCCGGCGATTGAGGGACTTACGGCGAGCCGGTTCTCCGGCTCGCCGGGACAGATGCTAAGGAATCATCCAGGTCAGCCAGTAGGCCTGCACCCAGGTGATCACGCCGATGATGCACACGAAGAAGATGCTGTGCTTCAGGGTGAAGCGGAACAGGTTCGACTCGTGGCCGACCAGGCCCACGGCGGCGCAGGCCACCGCGATGGACTGGGGCGAGATCATCTTGCCGGTGACGCCGCCGGTGGTGTTGGCGGCGACCATCAGGATGTCGCTGACCCCCAGCTGGTGGGCGGTGGTGGCCTGCAGCGCGCCGAACAGGGCGTTGGACGAGGTGTCCGACCCGGTCAGGAACACGCCCAGCCAGCCCAGGACCGGCGAGAAGAAGGGATAGGCGTCGCCGGCGCCGGTCAGCAGCAGGGCAAGCGTGGTGGACAGGCCCGAGGCGTTGGCGACGTAGGCGAAGGCCAGCACCGTACCGATGGTGTAGATGGGGCGCTTCAGCTCGTTCAGGGTCTCGCCGAAGGTGGCCAGCCCGTCCTTGCCCTTCATCCCCAGCATGACGATGGTGATGATGGCCGAGATCAGGATGGCGGTGCCGGTGGCCGACACCAGGTTCAGGGTGTAGACGGCGGGCACGGACTTGGCGGCGGCAACGATCGGCGGCACCTTGGCCACCAGGTTGTGCAGGAACGGCACGTCCCAGGTGATGTTGGTGGAGACCAGCGCGCCGCCCTTGGCGAACATCGCCTTGAAGGGCTTCAGGCTCCACACGGTGACCACGGCGGTGAGGATCAGGAACGGCGCCCAGGCCTTGGCCACCTGGCCGGCGGTGTAGTCGTGGGAGTGCTTCTCGTCCTCGCCCTCGGCCTTGAAGCGGAAGATGTTCTTCGGCTGCCAGAACTTGAGGAACACGGTGATGCAGACCAGGCTGATCAGCGCCGAGGTGATGTCGGGCAGTTCCGGGCCGATGTAGTTGGAGGTGAACCACACGCCGAAGGCGAAGGACCCGCCGGCCACCAGGATGGCGGGCCAGGTTTCCTTGACGCCCTTGAAGCCGTCCATGATGAAGACGATCCAGAAGGGCACGAACACGGCCAGCAGCGGCAGCTGGCGGCCGGCCATGGCGCCGATCTTGAAGGGATCGAGGCCCGAGACCTGGCCGGCGACGATGATCGGAATGCCCATGGCGCCGAAGGCGACGGGAGCGGTGTTGGCGATCAGGCACAGGCCGGCGGCGTAGAGCGGGTTGAATCCCAGGCCGACCAGCAGGGCGGCGGTGATGGCCACCGGCGCGCCGAAGCCCGCCGCACCCTCGAGGAAGGCGCCGAACGAGAAGCCGATCATCAGCATCTGCAGGCGCTGGTCGGCGGTGATCGACACCACCGAGGCGCGGATGATCTCGAACTGGCCGGTCTTGACCGTGACCTTATACAGGAACACCGCGCCGATGATGATCCAGGCGATGGGCCACAGGCCGAACAGGAAGCCCTGCACGCCGGCCATCAGCGCCGATGCGACCGGCATCTTGTAGAAGACGATGGCCACGGCGATGGACAGCAGCACCGTGACGGTGCCGGCCACATGGCCCTTCATCTTCAGGATCGCCAGGGCGATGAAGAAGAAGATGATCGGAATGGCGGCGATCAGTGACGACAGCCACAGATTGCCGGCCGGGTCGTAGACTTGCATCCAAGCTTGCATGGTGCCTCCCCGAAGGTTCGACCGTGCATCCGCCCGGATGCCGGCGAGGTGTTGACGTTGAACGTTTTTTGAACCGTGGTAACAAAATTTGACCAGATGTGATGGGTGGATAACTCATTTGGTTACCATGTGTAAATGGAAAAGTTGCTATGCCAAAAATCCATGGTTGGCTATGCCCCGCCGCCGGCCTATCCTGATTCCATGAGTCACGCCGCCCCCAAGATTCCGTCCGAACCGGCCGCCGATCCCCTGGCCCGCCTGCTGCAGGCGCACCCGGAAACCGCCTACGACTACCTGGAATTCCGCCGGGTGATGGCCGGCAACGCCGCCGCCCTGGCCGCCGAGCGCGCCACCGATCAGGAACTGGCGCGGATTCGCGCCTGCCTGGATTCCATGGAGAAGGCCCACGCCCTGGACGACCCCGCCCAGGAGGCGGCGGCCGATGCCGAGTTCCACCTGGCCATCTACGAGACCGCCCACAATCTGGTGATGGTCCAGGTGATGCGGCGCATCTTCGAGATGCTGAAGGGCGGGGTGTTCTACGACCGCAGCGACCTCTACCGCCGGAAAGGGGTGCGCGACGGCTTCCTGCGCCAGCACCAGGCCATCTGGCACGCCATCGCGGCGGGCAACCCGGAAGCGGCCCGCACCATGGCCGAGGCCCATATCTCCTCCATCGAGGAAGCCCTGCGCGAGGCGCAGCGGGCCGATTCACGGCGGGAAACCGCCCTGCGCCGGCGCACCGGCTCGGATCTCACCGGCCGCATCCGGGCCGACGCTACCGCGGCAAAAATAGTGGACAAATAATTTTACCACTTTACGCTCTTGGTAAGAATGCTGTAACCATAGTGGCGCCGAAGCCCTACGCTCCGGCCAAACAACACTGGTGGAACGCCCATGCCAAAGCCGACTCGCCCGGAAAGCGTCTACTTCTTCGGCACCTGCCTGATCGACCTGTTCTACCCCGAAGCCGGACTGGCCGGGATGGAGCTGTTGAAACGCCAGGGCGTCAAGGTGGTGTTCCCCCCCAAGCAGACCTGCTGCGGCCAGCCGGCCCGCAACAACGGCTATCAGGACGAGGCCCGCGCCGTGGCGCGGCTGCAGCTGGACGCCTTTCCCGGCGACCGGCCCATCGTGGTGCCCTCGGGTTCCTGCGCCGGGATGATGAAGACCCACTACCCGGAAATGTTCGAGGGCACCCCCGACCACGAGCGGGCGGTGGCGTTCTCGAAGCGCGTCTACGAGCTGACCGAGTTCCTGGTGGACGTGCTGGGCGTCAGGCTGGAGGACAAGGGCCGGCCGGTGACCGTCACCTGGCATCCCTCGTGCCATTCCCAGCGGGAAGCCGGAGTGGTCGAGCAGCCCAAGGCCCTGCTGCGGATGCTCTCCAACGTCACCCTGGTGGAGAACCCGCGCGAGAAGGAATGCTGCGGCTTCGGCGGCGCCTTCGCGGTGCGCCAGGCGGAAATCTCGGCGGCCATGGTCGCCGACAAGGTGGCCTCCATCGAGGACACCGGCGCCACCCAGGTGGTGTCGGGCGATTGCGGCTGCCTGATGAACATCACCGGCGCCGCCGAAAAGGCCCGCAAGGGCTTCACCGGCCGTCACATCGCCGAATTCATCCTGGAGCGCTGCCATGGCCGCTGACGCCGGAAAGCTGGAATTCGGCGCCAAGGCCCATGTGGCGCTGAACGACCCCAAGCTGCGGGCCAATTTCCGCCGCGCCATGGACGGGTTGATGGCCAAGCGGACCATCCAGTTCGCCGACGAGGCGGAGTGGACCTCCCTGCGCGCCCGGGGCGCAATGGTGCGCGCCAACGCCCTGGCCCGGCTGCCCGAGCTGCTGGAACAGTTGGAGGCCAATTGCCTGAAGAACGGCATCCAGGTGCACTGGGCAGAAACCACCCAGGAAGCCAACGCCATCGTTCTGGGCATCCTGGAGGCGGCGGGCGCCAAAACGGTGATCAAGGGCAAGTCCATGGTCACCGAGGAGATGCACCTCAACGCCCACCTGGAAAAGCACGGCATCACTCCGGTGGAATCCGACCTGGGCGAGTACATCATCCAGCTGGCGGGCGAGGCGCCCAGCCACATCGTCATGCCCTGCATCCACAAGAACAAGGCCGAGATCGCCGAACTGTTCCACGACAAGATCGCGGACCAGCCCTATACCGAGAACGTCGACGAGCTGACGGCGGCGGCGCGGAAGGCCCTGCGCGGCGCCTTCGCCGGCGCCGATGCCGGCATCTCCGGGGTCAATTTCGCGGTGGCCGAGACCGGCACCCTGGTGCTGATCGAGAACGAGGGCAACGGAAGGCTGTCCACCACCCTGCCGCCGCTCCACATCGCGGTGACCGGCATCGAGAAGGTGCTGGAGAAGCTCGACGACGTGCCGCCGCTGCTGTCCCTGCTGCCCCGCTCGGCCACCGGCCAGCCCATCACCACCTACGTCAACATGATCTCGTCACCCCGGAAGGACGGCGAGAAGGACGGGCCCAAGGCGGTGCATCTGGTGCTGCTGGACAACGGGCGGTCCCGCGTCCACGGCGATTCCGAACTGCGCGACACGCTGCGCTGCATCCGCTGCGCCGCCTGCATGAACCACTGTCCGGTCTATACCAGGGTCGGCGGCCACACCTACACCTTCACCTATCCCGGTCCCATCGGCAAGTTGCTGACCCCGCAGATCGAGGGGCTGGACTGCGCCGGCGACCAGCCGCACGCCTCGACGCTCTGCCGGGCCTGCGCCGACGTCTGTCCGGTGCAGATTCCCATTCCCGACCTGCTGGTCCGCCTGCGCACCGAAGCGGTGCGGCCCACCTCCCCCGATGCGGTCAAGGGCGCGGGCTCGTCGGCCACCACCGGCGAAACCCTGGGCTGGAAGGGCTGGACCCTGCTCTACGGCTCGCCGCTGCTCTACCGCATCGGAACGAGAATGCTGGGCTGGTTCGGCAATCTGATGCCGTCTTCCGCCCCCATGCTGAAGCAATGGACCAGCGTGCGCACCAAGCCGAAATTCGCGCCCAAGAGCCTGCACGAACTGGCCCGCGAGAAGGGGTTCTGTGATGAATAGCCCGCGAGAGCGCATCCTCTCCCGCCTGAAGGCCTCCCCCAGGGCCGCCGCCCCCCTGCGCCCCGACTGGATTCCGCCGTCCTATTCGCCCGCCGAGCGCAAGGCCAAGTTCAAGGCCATGCTGGAGGCGTCGCACGCCGATGTGCACGAGGTGACCGCCGCCGGCTGGCCCGAACGCCTGAAATCCATCCTGGCCGACAAGGGGGTAGGCAACGTGGTCTACGCCCCCGCCACCCGGGCCGGCCGCCAGCTGGCCGAGGCCTGGGCGGGCGGCGGACCGGAACTGCTGGCCTATGACCGCCCGCTGGAGGAGCTCAAGGAGGTGCTGGTCTCCCAGGCCGATGCCGGCCTGACCACCGCCCGGGGCGGCATCGCCCAGACCGGCTCGCTGGTGCTGTGGCCGACCTCCGACGAGCCCCGGCTGATGAGCCTGCTGCCGCCCATCCACATCGCCCTGGTCGAGGAATCCAGCCTGACCGATTCCCTGGCCGAGACCATCCGGGTCCAGGGCTGGGCGGGCGGCATGCCCACCAATGCCGTGCTGGTGTCCGGTCCCTCCAAGACCGCCGACATCGAGCAGACCCTGGCCTATGGTGTCCATGGGCCGAAGGAACTGATCGTCCTGCTGATCGGGAGTGAGTCTCCGTGAGCCGCAATTCGCCTGCCCCTGACTATTCCGCCCTGCTGCAGGACCTGACCGGCGTCATGCCGGTGGAGCGCCTGGTCACCGATCCCCTGCGCCGCCTGGCCTATGGCACCGACGCCAGCTTCTACCGGCTGGTGCCCCAGGTGGTGGCCGAGGTGCGTGACGAGGCCGAGGTCAAGGGCGTGCTGGCCGCCTGCCGCCGCCATGGCGCCTCCGTCACCTTCCGCGCCGCCGGCACCTCGCTGTCGGGACAGGCGGTCAGCGATTCGGTGCTGATGATTCTCGGCTCCGGCTGGACCCAGGCGACGGTCGAGGACGAGGGCCGGCGCATCCGCCTGCAGCCCGGCGTGATCGGCGCCGACGCCAACCGCCGCTTGGCCGCCTTCGCCCGCAAGATCGGTCCCGACCCGGCCAGCATCGACAGTTGCAAAATCGGCGGCATCGCCGCCAACAACGCCAGCGGCATGTGCTGCGGCACCTCGGACAATTCCTACCAGACCCTGATGTCCATGCGTCTGGTCCTGGCCGACGGCACCCTGGTGGACACCGGCGATGCGGACAGCGTCGCCGCCTTCCGCGCCTCCCACGCCGGCCTGCTGGACAAGCTGGACGACATGGGCAAGCGGGTGCGGGCCGACGAGACCCTGGCGGGCCGCATCCGCCACAAGTTCGCCATCAAGAACACCACCGGCTATTCCCTGAACGCCCTGGTGGACTTCACCGACCCGCTCGACATCCTCACCCACCTGATGATCGGCTCCGAAGGCACCTTGGGCTTCATCGCCGAGATCACCTACCGCACGGTGCCCGAGCACGCCCACAAGGCCAGCGCCCTGCTGCTGTTCCCCGACATCGCCGAGGCCTGCCGCGCCGTGGTGCTGCTGAAGCAGGCCCCGGTCTCCGCCGTGGAACTGATGGACCGCGCCAGCTTGCGCTCGGTCGAGGACAAGCCCGGCATGCCCGCCCAGATCCGCGGCCTGGCCGAGGGCGTCACCGCCCTGCTGGTGGAGGCGCGCGGCGAAACCGCCGAATCCCTGTCCGCCACCCTGGCCGAGATCGGCGCGGTGCTGGGCGGCGTCACCACCTTGTTTCCGCCCGACTTCACCACCGACCCCGCCGAATACGGCAAGCTGTGGAAGATCAGGAAGGGCCTGTTCCCGGCGGTGGGCGCGGTGCGCCCGGTGGGCACCACGGTGATCATCGAGGACGTGGCCTTCCCCATCGCCTCGCTGGCCGCCGCCACGGTGGACCTGGAGCATCTGTGCCGCAAGCACGGCTATGACGAGGCGATCATCTTCGGCCATGCCCTGGACGGCAACCTGCACTTCGTCTTCACCCAGGATTTCGGCATCAAGGCCGAAGTCGACCGCTACGCCCGCTTCATGGACGAGGTCGCCGAACTGGTGGTGGGCAAGTACGACGGCTCGCTGAAGGCCGAGCACGGCACGGGCCGCAACATGGCCCCCTTCGTCGAGATGGAATGGGGGGCCGAGGCCACCGGGCTGATGTGGGACATCAAGCATCTGCTCGACGCGCAAGGCCTGCTCAATCCCGGCGTGCTGCTGGACAGGGACCCCAAGGCCCACCTCAACAACCTGAAGCCGCTGCCCGCCGCCGACGCCCTGGTCGACACCTGCATCGAGTGCGGCTTCTGCGAGCGCATGTGTCCCAGCCACGGCCTGACCCTGTCGCCCCGCCAGCGCATCACCTCGTGGCGCGAGATTTCGCGGCGCGCCGCGGCAGGCGAGAATTCCGACGCGCTGCGCCGCCTCTACGACTACCAGGGCATCGACACCTGCGCCGCCTGCGGCCTGTGCGCCACCGCCTGCCCGGTGGGCATCGAGACCGGGCTGCTGACCAAATCCTTGCGCGGCCGCCGCCTGGGCGGCGCCGCCCACGCCGTGGGCCAATGGACGGCAAACCATTACGGCGCCGCCATGAGCGCCACCCGTTTGGGCTTAAGCGCCGCCGCCCTGGTTTCCAAGGTGGCGGGACCGGGCACCATGGCCGCCATGGCCAACGGTCTTCGCAAACTGTCGGGGGGACGCACGCCCAAGGTGGGCGAGCATCTGCCGACCGGCGCCGACTTCACTCCGCCGGTCAACGCCCAGGTGGGCGAGCGGGTGGTGTATTTCCCCACCTGCGCGGGCCGCGCCATGGGCCCCGCTTCCGGCGACCCGGAAAAGGATTCGCTGCCCACCGTCATGACCCGCGTCTTGCAGCGCGCCGGATTCGGCGTGGTGATGCCGGACGGCCTGGACAATCTGTGCTGCGGCCAGGCCTTCGAGAGCAAGGGCCTTGCCGCCACCGCCGACGCCAAGGCCGCCGAGCTGGAGGCCGCCCTGTTCAAGGCCTCGGACCACGGCAGGCTGCCCATAATCATGGACGCCTCGGCCTGCACCTGGCGCATGAAGACCTATCTGGGCGAACGGCTCAAGGTGCTGGATTCGGTCGAATTCCTGCACGATTCCGTGCTGCCCCGCCTCAAGCCCGCCCGGCAGGACCAGCCGGTGCTGGTCCACGTCAATTGCGGCGCCCGCAAGCAGGGCCTCGACGACAAGATGATCGGGCTGGCCAAGGCCTGCGCCCGGAATGCGGTGGTGCCCGAGGCGGTGGGGTGCTGCGGCTTCGCCGGCGACAAGGGCTTCACCACGCCCGAACTCAACGACCATGCGCTCCGCCATCTGGCTCCCCAGGTGCCCCAGGGCTGCGAGGCCGGCTATTCCTCCAACCGCACCTGCGAGATCGGCCTGGCCGACCACGCCGACGTGCCGTACCGCTCCATCGTCTATCTGCTGGACCGGGTCACACGGTAGGGACTTGCCCGCGCCGGACGCTCATGCCAGCCTCTCCTTAAGTTAAATGCGCAAGGAGAGGCTGAAATGAGCGAGTTGGTGCTGTCCCATGTGGAGTGCGGCGTCCAAGTGGTCCGCATGAACCGCCCGGACAAGAAGAATGCCCTGATCGGCGAGATGTACGCCGCCCTGGCCGAGGCCTTCGCCAAGGGCGAGGCCGACGACGAGGTCGGGGTCTTCCTGATCCTGGGCAGCCAGACCGACTTCACCGCCGGCAACGATCTGCCCGACTTCCTGACTTGGGAGGCGCTGAGCGGTTCGGTAGCCGACCGGTTCATCCGCGCCGTGGCCGGGACGAAAAAGCCGGTGGTGGCGGCGGTGCGCGGCGCGGCCATCGGTCTGGGCGCCACCCTGCTGCCCCATTGCGATCTGGTCTATGCCGCGCCGGGCACCCGCTTCCACATGCCGTTCATCAATCTGGGGATCGTGCCGGAAGCCGGCTCCAGCCAGACCATGCCCGCCCTGGCCGGCCATCGCCGCGCCGCCGAGATGCTGATGCTGGGCGAGCCGTTCGGGGTGGAAACCGCCGAGGCGGTCGGCCTGATCAACGGCGTGGTGCCGGGCGATGACCTGGAGGAGACCGCCATGGCGGCGGCCCGCAAGCTGGCGGCCAAGCCGCGCGCCATCCTGCAGCAGATCAAGGCCCTGATGAAGACTCCGCCCGAGCCGATCATGGACCGCCTGACCCGCGAGGCGCGTGTGTTCGACCTCTGCCTGAAGGGCGAAGCCCTGGCCGAGGCGGTGTCGGCCTTCAAGGAAAAGCGGGCGCCCGACTTTTCCCGGTGCCGTTGATACGGGTGGGATGCCCGCGCTCCGGAACCGATATGGAGCGCGGCCGTCCCGGCCGCAGGTCGGCTACTTCTTCAGGATCCGGCTGACCGACAGCATGGCTTCCATGGGCCGGCGGCCGGGGGCGGAAACCGAGGTGACCAGGGCCAGCGGCTGGCTGCCGTCCTCGGCGAAACGCCGGCCCAGGTCGCGGGCGAACCAGTCGGACGGCATCACGTAGTAGTCGGCGATGTGGCTTCCCGCCTCGTCGCGGGCGTCGAGCGCCAGCAATTGCGCGCCGCCCTTCAGCCCGCCCTTCTCCACCATGGCCAGCAGGTGGCGCTGCAGCGAGGTGGCCTCGGCGTATTCCGACCACACCGTGCAGATGCCGTCCTTGCCCGCCACCAGGGTGATGGCCCCCAGGCCGGCGCGGCGCAGCACCCGGACCTGGCCGGCGCGCCCCTTGAGGAAGGCCTCCGCCACCTCGGGCGCCACCTCGGCGAAACCGAACTCGCCGGTGGGCGAGGCGGCGGTCAGGGTGGCGTTGTAATCGCCGATGTTGAGGATGCAGATGCGCCCCAGCACCGCCGCCGCCAGCCGCGAGGTCTCGTCGCGCACCGCGACCCCGCTCATGGACTGTGCCCGGGTCTCGAGCGGCAGGGCCAGCAGGGCGAGCAGCAGGATACGGGCGATTCGGCTCATGGCTGCCTCAAACCGATGGTGATGATGGCCTGCAGGTCGGGATTGGCGCTTTCCGAGGTGGTGACGATCACCCGGAGGCCGGCCGGCTCGCTACCGTGCTTCTTGACCAGTTCCTCGCGGTAGACCGCCGTGGGCACCAGGTCGATGAAGCGCGAGGTCAGCGCCCCCTTGGCGTCGCGCCCGCCCGCCTGGATGGTGAAATAGCGTCCCACCGCACTCCTCAGGTCCTTTTCCACCCGCTCGTTGATGGCCTTGGACGCCACCCGGCGGACGAACACCGCGCATTGTTCCTCGGCCGGCACCAGCGCCAGGGTGACGCCTGCGTCTTCGCGGATATAGGCCTCGCCGGGCCGGCCCTGGAGGAAGGGCCGCGCCGCGCTGTCGGGCAACCGGGGCAGATAGAGGTCGCCGCCCGGCTGCAGGCGCTCGCGCAGCTTGTCCAGCGCCCCCACATGGGCGGCGCAGCCCAGCACGAAGGTGGCCGACGCCACCTCGGCCACGTTGCGGGGCGGCTCGGCGGCCGGGGCGGGCGGGGAGGCCAGACAGAGACCGAGAGCCAGGCCGACAAGAACGCGGGTCATGCGCATTGCCGCGGCATGAAGGACTTGAGGCGCATGTCCTGGTTGGCAACGTGCTCGACCAGGGCCTCCATCAGGGCATGGGTGCCGAGCAGGCAGTCGATCAGGCAGTCGGCGGCGTGGATTCCCGCCACAACCTCTTCGGTACGGGCCAGCAGGCGCTCGTGCTCCTGGCGGTGGACGGCCAGGGCGGGGAAGCCGATACGGGCCATCAATTGCTCCTCGTCGGCGAAATGGGCCCGCAGATTGGCGATGAAGGCCGTGCAATAGGCGACGATTTCATCCTTCGGCTCCTCGGAGGCCAGGGCGGAACGCAGGGCGGCGGCCTCCTCGAAGAAGGCCCGGTGCTGCGCGTCCACGATGGGATCGCCCAGGGCGAAGTCGTCGCTCCACCGATACTGCCACAATGCGTTGCCGCTCATGAACCCCTATACTCCCGAACCCGCGCCCGGCCGCCGCGAGCGCTGCTGCATCTTCACCCAGGCGAAATCGCGGGCGCGGCGGCCCAGCCACCCCCTGGGGTCGAGGCCGACCGCCTTGACCACCATGCCTGCCGCGCGCTCGGCGTGCACCTTGCCATAAAGCGCATAGGCGCGCGAGGCATAGGCCGCGTTGCAGCGCGCCCGGTCATATTCCACGCCGTCCGGCTCGTTGGCGGCGTGCCAGGCATAGGCCAGTTCATCGTCGTCGCTTTCCCGGATGCGGCCCACCGCCACCAGGGCGCGGCGCCACAGGGGCAGCCGGTCGCGGGCCTGGGAATCGCGCATGGCGCCGTAGAACAGCTTGTAATGACGGAACTCGTCGCCGGCGATGCGGTGGCAGATCTCGCGCAGCACCGGTTCGCGGCTGGCGTCGCGGATGGCCGAGTAGAAGGACGAGGTCCCGGTCTCGACGATGCAGCGGGCCAGCAATTCGCCGGTGGCCGAACCGCGCACCGAGGCCTCGGCCTCGGCCTGGGCGGGAATACGGTAGCCGTCGGCAAAGCGCCCGAACCGCTCGGCAAAGCAGAAACCGGGATCGGCCAGTTCGGCATAGCGCCCCAGAATGTCGCCATGGCGGATCTCGTCTTCCCGCCACCGGTCGAGCCGGGCGACGAAGCCGGGATCATCCCGGAACACCCGGGCGAGGTAGAGGGTGTAGTCGGCGGCGTTGCGCTCGACCATGGCGGCGGCCTTGATCACTTGCAGGATGCCTGCATCCACCCGGCCGGGATCGAAGCGATCCCAGGCGATGTCGTCCGCGTTCCAGCCCTTTCCGCCCAGCATGTCGAACCCGCATTCCCCCTTGAAGGATTCCATTCTGGGAGATGGAGGGGGATTTTCAAGACAAAAGGGCCGCCCCCGGCGGGAGCGGCCCTTTTGCGAAGAGATCGGCCGTCGATCAGGCGACCGCGGCGGCCATGGCTTCGGCGACCAGGGCGAGGCGCAGGGCATGAGCCTTGTCCCGCTCGTTGCCGGCGTCGTCCAGGGCTTCCTTGGCGGTCTTCTTGCGGGCCTCGGCCATCTCGGCGGTCAGCTCGTTCACCGGAATGGCTTCCTCGGCCAGCACGGTGATGCGCTCCTCGTTGACCTCGGCGAAGCCGCCGGCCACGAAGATCGACGACGAGACCTTGCCGCCGTCATGGATGTCGATGACACCCGGACGCACGGTGGTGATCATCGGGGCGTGCAGCGCCATGGCACCGAAGTCGCCTTCGCTGCCCGGCACCACGACCATGTCCACCTTGGACGAAACCAGAAGCTTCGCCGGGGACACCAATTCGAACTGAATCTTGTCGGCCATGCCGCGATTCCTTCAACCTGTCTTGAAGGGGTGGGCGAACCCACCCCTGTCATTGCCGAAAGCCTTAGGCCGCTTCGGCGGCCATCTTCTTGGCCTTCTCGATCACCTCGTCGATGCCGCCGACCATGTAGAAGGCGGATTCGGGGAGGTGGTCGTATTCGCCGGCGACGATGGCCTTGAAGCCCTTGATGGTGTCTTCGAGAGCCACCAGCTTGCCCGGCGAGCCGGTGAAGATTTCGGCCACGTGGAACGGCTGGGACAGGAAGCGCTGGATCTTGCGGGCGCGGGTCACCACCAGCTTGTCCTCTTCCGACAGTTCGTCCATGCCCAGGATGGCGATGATGTCCTGCAGCGACTTGTAGGTCTGCAGGATGCGCTGCACGTCGCGGGCGGTCTGGTAGTGGTCGGTGCCGACCACGCGGGGGTCGAGAACACGCGAGGTCGAGTCGAGCGGATCCACGGCCGGGTAGATGCCCAGCTCGGCGATCTGACGATTCAGCACGGTGGTGGCGTCCAGGTGGGCGAACGACGTGGCCGGAGCCGGGTCGGTGAGATCGTCGGCCGGCACGTAAATGGCCTGCACCGAGGTGATCGAGCCCTTCTTGGTCGAGGTGATGCGCTCCTGCAGGGCGCCCATGTCGGTGGCGAGAGTGGGCTGATAGCCCACCGCCGACGGGATGCGGCCCAGCAGCGCCGACACTTCCGAGCCGGCCTGGGTGAAGCGGAAGATGTTGTCCACGAAGAACAGCACGTCCTGGCCTTCCACGTCGCGGAAGTACTCGGCGACGGTCAGGCCCGACAGGGCGACGCGGGCGCGGGCGCCCGGGGGCTCGTTCATCTGGCCGTACACCAGGGCCACCTTGGAGCCCGGGCCGTCCAGCTTGATGACGCCCGACTCGATCATCTCGTGATAGAGGTCGTTGCCTTCGCGGGTACGCTCGCCGACGCCGGCGAACACCGAATAGCCGCCGTGCGCCTTGGCGATGTTGTTGATCAGCTCCATGATCAGCACGGTCTTGCCCACGCCGGCGCCGCCGAACAGGCCGATCTTGCCGCCCTTGCAGTACGGGGCCAGCAGGTCGATGACCTTGATGCCGGTGACCAGGATCTCGGTCTCGGTGGACTGGTCGACGAAATCGGGGGCGTCGGCATGGATCGGCAGGGTGGTCTTGTTGCCGATGGGGCCGCGCTCATCGATGGGCTCGCCGATCACGTTGATGATGCGGCCCAGGGTCTCGGGGCCGACGGGCATCTGGATGGCGGCGCCGGTGTCAACCACCTCGGTGCCGCGGGTCAGGCCGTCCGTGGAGTCCATGGCGATGGTACGCACGGTGGACTCGCCCAGATGCTGGGCGACTTCGAGAACCAGCTTCTTGCCCTGATGTTCCAGGTGAAGCGCGCTGAGGATGGCCGGCAGCTGGCCGTCGAAGCGCACGTCCACGACGGCGCCCAGGACCTGGGTGATCGTGCCGACGTTCTTGTTTGCCATGGTGTGCTCCTAGTCTTCCGTCACAGCGCTTCGGCGCCGGAGATGATTTCGATCAGTTCCTTGGTGATCTGGGCCTGGCGAGACCGGTTGTACTTGATCGCCAAGGCATTGATCATGTCGCCCGCGTTGCGAGTCGCGTTGTCCATCGCGGTCATGCGCGCGCCCTGCTCCGAGGCCTGGCTTTCCAGCAAGGCACGGAACATCTGGGTAGCCAGATTGCGCGGCAGGATCTCGGCCAGGATTTCCTCTTCGCTGGGCTCGAACTCGTAGATGGCCTTGGGTCCGGTGTCGGACTTGGCGGCCTGTTCGGGCACCGGGAAGGGAATCACCTGCTGGCGGGTCACTTCCTGTGCGATAGCCGATTTGAACTTGTTGTAGACCACGGTGCAGACATCGAATTCCTCAGCCTCGAACATGGCGGAGATCTGCGACGCGACCTGGTCGGCCTCGGCGAAGACGATGCCCTTGCGGCCCAACTGCTCGAAGCCTTCGATCATGTACTGGCCGTAGTCGCGGCGCAGCTGCTCGCGGGCCTTGCGGCCCACCGGCATGATCTTGACGATCTTGCCCTGCTTCAACAGGTCGGCGGCCATCGCCTTGGTGGCGCGGACGATCGACGAGTTGAAGCCGCCGCACAGACCGCGATCAGCGGTCACCGCGACAAGCAGATGCACCTTGTCTGCTCCGGTGCCGGTGAGCATGCGGGGCGCGCCGCTTTGCCCGGCCAGCGAGGCGGCCAGGGTGCCCAGCATGCGCTCCATGCGCTCGGCGAACGGCCGAGCCGCTTCCGCCGCGGTTTGCGCGCGGCGGAGCTTCGAGGCAGCGACCATCTTCATGGCGGACGTGATCTTGCGCGTCGATTTGACGCTCACGATCTTCATCCGCAGGTCCTTGAGACTCGCCATAACCTAAACTCCCACGGGACGGTTAAGCGAAGGTCTTGGAGAACGCGTCGAGGAACGCCTTGAGCTTCTCTTCGGTCTGGGCGCTGATCTGCTTCTCGGTGGCGATGGCGGTCAGGACGTCCGGCGCCTTCGACTTGATTTCCGACAGCAGGGACGATTCGAAGCGGCCGACCTGGCGCACGTCGATCTTGTCCAGATAGCCCTTCACACCGGCGTAGATGGAAATGACTTCCTCTTCGGTGGCCATGGGCGAGAACTGCGGCTGCTTCAGCAGCTCGGTCAGACGCGCGCCACGGGCCAGCAGCTTCTGGGTGGCCGGGTCCAGGTCGGAAGCGAACTGCGCGAAAGCAGCCATTTCACGATACTGGGCCAGTTCCAGCTTGATCGAGCCCGCGACCTGCTTCATCGCCTTGATCTGGGCGGCGGAGCCGACGCGCGACACCGACAGACCGACGTTCACGGCCGGGCGGATGCCCTTATAGAACAGTTCGGTTTCCAGGAAGATCTGGCCGTCGGTGATCGAGATCACGTTGGTGGGGATGTAGGCCGACACGTCGTTGGCCTGGGTCTCGATGACCGGCAGGGCGGTCAGCGAGCCGGCACCGGCGGCGTCGCCCATCTTGGCGGCGCGCTCGAGCAGGCGCGAGTGCAGGTAGAACACGTCGCCGGGATAGGCTTCGCGGCCCGGCGGGCGGCGGAGCAGCAGCGACATCTGGCGATAGGCGACGGCCTGCTTGGAGAGATCATCATAGATGATCAGGGCATGCATGCCGTTGTCGCGGAAGTACTCGCCCATGGTGCAGCCGGCGTAAGGCGCGATGAACTGCAGCGGAGCGGGCTCCGAGGCGGTCGCGGCCACCACGATGGTGTATTCCATGGCGCCGTAATCGGTCAGGGTCTTGACGATCTGGGCGACGGTGGAGCGCTTCTGGCCGACGGCGACGTAGATGCAGAACAGCTTCGCCTTCTCGTCGTTGGCGTCGTGCCAGCGCTTCTGGTTGATGATGGTGTCGACCAGGATGGCGGTCTTGCCGGTCTGGCGGTCACCGATGACCAGCTCGCGCTGACCGCGGCCGATCGGGATCAGGGCGTCCACGGCCTTGATGCCGGTGGACATGGGCTCGTGCACCGACTTGCGCGGGATGATGCCCGGCGCCTTGACGTCGACGCGCTGACGCGACGCCGCCTCGATGGGGCCCTTGCCGTCGATGGGATTGCCCAGGGCGTCGACGACGCGGCCGAGCAGGCCCTTGCCGACCGGGACGTCCACGATGGAGCCGGTCCGCTTGACGACGTCGCCTTCCTTGATGTTGCGGTCGTCGCCGAAGATCACGACACCGACATTGTCGGTCTCGAGGTTCAGCGCCATACCCTTGATGCCACCCGGGAATTCGACCATCTCGCCGGCCTGGACCTTGTCGAGGCCGTGCACGCGGGCGATGCCGTCACCGACAGACAGCACCTGACCGACCTCGGCAACTTCCGCCTCGGTCCCGAAGGTGGCGATCTGTTGCTTGAGGATTGCGGAGATCTCCGCGGCGCGGATTTCCATTATCCAACCCCTTTCATAGCGAGCTTGAGATGCTGCAGCTTCGTCTTCAACGAGCTGTCAACCATGCGGGAACCGACCTGAACCACCAAGCCGCCCAGCAAGCTGGGATCGACCTTGACTTCAACGGCGACATTGCCGCCGAAGGCCGCCTTGAGGGCGGTGGTGAGGGCGTCTTGCTGGGCCGGCGTGAGAGAAACGGCGGAAGCCACCGTCGCGGACTTTTCGCCGCGACGGGCCGCCAACCGGCCGAGATAGGAAGCGATCACCCCGTAAAGGGTGAACAGCCGGCGGTTCTTGGCCGCCAGCCCGAGAAACTTGGAGGTCAGCTCCGAGAAGCCGGCGGCCTTGGCGATGGCGGCAATCGCCGCCCCCTGCTGCTCGCGGCTCAGAACGGGGCTGTCGACGAGCCGGCGCAGGTCGGCGCTTTCGCGCAGCATGGCCTGGAGCGTCTTGAGGTCACCAGCCACCTGGTCGAGCGAACCGGAAGAATCGGCCAACTCGAAGAGAGCGGTGGCGTAGCGGTCGGCGATCACGCCAATAGTTTCGGAAGGCACCTGGGCAAGTCCTTGGATAGGGTCGAACCGGCAGCCGTAACCTATTGAAAGGCAACATAATTCTGGCGCCATCAGGAAAGGCCCCCCTGTCGGCGCGTCGGTTAACTAGCACATCGGGTTTTGCGTTGCAAGACGACTCCTGCCCATTCGGGGGAGGAGTGCGAATTATCCTCCCTGCGCCGGGCGCGGGACTGTGGGCAAAATCGGGGGTGGGGACACGGGTGGGCGGACCTACCCGCCGCCAAGCCTCCCGGCCTGATCGGCAAGGCCCGCGCCCAGGTGCCCGCAAGGACCATTTCAGCCACTCCCCGCGCTCCGGGATGAAGGGGATGCGGGCGGGATGCCCACGCTCCGGGCTTGGCGTCCCTTATGGGAGCGCGGGCGTCCCCGCCCGCCTTCACTCCCTCCGCGCCTCGAACGCCGCCACCGCGTCCAGCAGGACCTGACCATAGCGCTCCCGCTTGGCCTCGCCCAGGCCGGCGACGCCGTCCAGGTCCTGCGGGCGACGGGGCCGGCGCCGCGCGATATCCAGCAGGGTCGAATCGTGCCAGATGACATAGGACGGCACGCCCTGGGCCTTGGCCAGGACCATGCGCTCGGCCCGCAGATGCTGGAACAGCGCCTCGTCGGAGGGGTCGGTGAGCGGCGTGGCCGGTTTCCTGCCCGCCGACGCCTTGGCCTTGCCCCTGGCCGGCAGGGGGTCGCGGCGCAAATCGACGCGCGCCTCGCCCCGCAGCACCGGACGGCAAGCCTCGGTCAGCTTGAAGGCGCCGTGCCCCTCGGTATCGATGGCCAGCAGACCCGCCGCCACCAGCTGGCGCAGCACCGAGCGCCATTGCTCGGCGGGCAATTCGGTGCCGATGCCGAAGGTGCTGAGGTTCTGGTGGCCGAAACGCTGGACCTTGTCGTTGTCCTTGCCCAGCAGCACGTCGATGACGTGGCCGGCCCCGAAACTCTCGCCGGTGCGGTAGACGCAGGACAGCGCCTTGCGGGCCAGCTCGGTGCCGTCGAACGACGCCACCGGCTCCAGGCAGGTATCGCAATTGCCGCAGGGCCCGGCCCCCGTCTCGCCGAAATATTCCAGCAGCACCTGCCGGCGGCAGCGGGCGGTCTCGCACAGGCCGAGCAGGGCGTTGAGCTTGCCGCGCTCGATGCGCTTCTGGGCGTCCGAGGACGGGCTCGACGCGATGAACTGCCCCAGCTTGGCCACGTCCTCCAGGCCATAGGCCATCCAGGCGTCGGCGGGCATGCCGTCGCGCCCGGCGCGGCCGGTCTCCTGGTAATAGGCTTCCAGGCTCTTGGGCAGGTCCAGGTGGGCGACGAAGCGCACGTCGGGCTTGTCGATGCCCATGCCGAAGGCGATGGTCGCCACCATGACGATGCCGTCCTCCCGCAGGAAGCGCTCCTGGTTGGCGGCCCGCACCGGCTGGTCGAGGCCGGCGTGGTAGGCCAGCGCGGTATAGCCCTTGCCCGCCAGCCAGGACGCCGTTTCTTCCACCTTGGCCCGGGACAGGCAGTAGACGATGCCCGATTCCGCCCCCGGCCCGCCGTGCTCGGCCGCGAGGAAGCGCAACAGCTGCTCGCGGGCGTTGTTCTTGGCGGCGATGCGGTAGCGGATGTTGGGGCGGTCGAAGCCGGCGACGAAGTGGCGTCCGTCGCCGAGATTCAGCCGTTCGGCGATATCCCTGCGGGTGGGGCCGTCGGCGGTGGCGGTCAGCGCGATGCGGGGCACATGGGGGAAGCGTTCGTGCAGCAGGGCCAGTTGCAGGTATTCCGGGCGGAAATCGTGCCCCCATTGCGACACGCAATGGGCCTCGTCGATGGCGAACAGGGCGATTCGGCACTCGTCGAGCAGGGCGAGGAAACCGGGCAGCACCAGCCTTTCGGGGGCCACGTAGACCAGATCCAGCTCGCCCGCCCGCATGCGGCGCTCGATCACCCGGACCTCGTCCAGGCTGCGGGCGGAATTCAGCGCGGCGGCCCGCACTCCCAGCTGGTTCAGCGCCTCCACCTGGTTCTGCATCAGGGCGATCAGCGGCGACACCACCACCGCCACCCCGTCGCGGCACAGGGCAGGCACCTGATAGCACAGCGACTTGCCCGCCCCCGTCGGCATCAGCACCAGGGCGTCGCCGCCCGCCACCACATGCTCGATGACCTCGGCCTGCTGGCCGCGGAAGGCGGGGAAGCCGAAGACGCTGTTGAGGATTTGGAGGGGCGTGGGCATGGAGAATCCGGTCACATGAAGCTGTAGGGATCGACGTCCACCTGGACGCGCACGCTCTTGGGGGGAACGGCGCGGTCCAGCCAGTCGCGCAGCAGGGCCTGAAGGTTCACCGTGCGGGCGCTCTGCACCAGGAAGCGGCGGCGGTGGCGACCGCGCAGCAGGGCCATGGGGGCTGGGGCCGGCCCCAGCACCTGCACGTCTTCGGCCCGGGGCGCCGCCTTGGCCAGGGTGCGGGCGTAGGACTCCACCACCCCGACGTCCAGCCCCGACAGGATCAGGGCGGCGAGGCGGCCATAGGGCGGCATGCCGGCGGCGCGGCGCAGATCGGCTTCGCGGGCGATGAAGGCGTCGCGCTCGCCCGAGCGCAGGGCGCGCATCACCGGGTGGTCGGGCTGATAGGTCTGCAGCAGCACCCGGCCGGGACGCTCGGCGCGCCCGGCGCGGCCCGCCACCTGGGAGAGCAGCTGGTGGGTGCGCTCGCCCGCCCGCAGGTCGCCGCCCTCCAGCCCCAGATCGGCGTCCACCACGCCGACCAGGGTCAGCATGGGAAAGTGATAGCCCTTGGCGACGATCTGGGTGCCGACCAGCAGGTCGATCTCGTGGTCGGAGACCCGGCGGACGAACTCGGCGGCGGCATGGGGGCCGGAACAGGTGTCCGACGTCATCACCGCGATGCGGGCGGCGGGGAACAGCAGGGCGGCCTCCTCCGCCACCCTTTCCACGCCGGGGCCGCAGGCGGCGAAATTGGCCTCGGCCTCGCATTCCGGGCATTTGGGCGGCAGACGGATGTGATGGCCGCAATGGTGACAGATCAGCCTGCCTGCCGAGCGGTGCTCCACCAGCCAGGCGGTGCAATGGGGGCATTGCAGCCGGTGGCCGCAGGTGCGGCACAGCGTCAGCGGCGCATAGCCCCGGCGGTTGAGGTAGAGCATGGCCTGCTCGCCCGCCGCCATCACCTCTTCCAGCGCCTCGACCAGCCGGGGCGACAGCCAGCGGCCCCTGGGCGGGGGAAAGCGGCGCAGATCCACCGGCACGATGTCGGGCATCACGGCGCCCGCATGGCGGTCGGGCAGGTGGACCAGGCGGTAGCGTCCGGCCTGGACGTTGGCCAGGCTCTCCAGCGAGGGGGTGGCCGAGGCCAGCACCGCCGGAAAGCCGCCCAGCCGGGCGCGGACCACCGCCATGTCGCGGGCGTGGTAGCAGACGTGGTCCTCCTGCTTGAAGGCCTGGTCGTGCTCCTCGTCCACCACGATCAGGCCGAGGTCCCTGAACGGCAGGAACAGGCCCGAGCGGGCGCCGACCACGATGGCGGCCTCGCCCGAGGCCACCGCCCGCCAGGTCTTGCGCCGGGTGGAATCGCCCAGGTCGGAATGCCACATGGCGGGCTTGACCCCGAAGCGACGGCGGAAACGGTCCAGCCACTGGGCGGAAAGCGCGATCTCGGGCAGCAACACCAGCACCTGCCGTCCCTGCGCCAGGCATGCCGCCACCGCCTCGAAATACACCTCGGTCTTGCCCGAGCCGGTGACGCCGTCGATCAGGAGCACCGAGAAGCCGCCCCCCAAGGCGGCGACCAGGGCGTCGGCCCCCTCCTGCTGACCCGGCGACAGCTCGGCGCGCGGCGCCGCGAGGTCGGGGGACGCGAAGGCGGGCGGCGGCGGCAGTTCCACGCTTTCCAGGGCGCCGGCCTCGACCAGTCCCTTGACCACCGCCGGCCCCACCCCGGCCTCGCGGGCGAGATCGGCGGCGGACAGCGGCGGCAGGCGTCCGGCCGCCGCCATCACCTTGCGCCGCGCGGGGGTGTCCTTGAAATCGGGAATCGCGGCGGCGAGACGCAGCCCCAGATGGGGCGGAACGGGCTCCAGGGCCGAGGGCACGCTCATGGCCATCTTCAGCACCGCGCCGGGCGGCGCCATGGTGTAGGCCGCCACCCAATCGACGAAGCGCCGCGTCACCTCGGGCAGCCGGGGCGCGGCGAGGCGCCGCGCCACCGGGCGCAGTTTCGCCGCGTCGACCTTGCCGTCGCCCGCTCCCCAGACCACGCCCGCCACCAAACGGCCGGCCAGCGGCACCTCGACGAAATCGCCGGGCTGCAACGCCTCGGCTCCCACCGCGTAATCGTAGGCCCCACCCAGGGGTAGGGGCAGCATCACGGCGACACGTTGTCCAGGGTTGAACAAACTGTGAGCCGGATTGAGCAGGGAGGGGGTTGAAGTGGCGGACATGGCGTGCATAAGCTACGGAACAAGGGAGAACCAGGGAAGGGATATTGGTCATGGCGCGCAAGCGCGACGACGCCGCGTTGCATCTGCCGCTGCCCGACGAACGGCAGGTCATGGCGTTTCTCAAGGCCCAGCCCGATTTCCTGGTCCGTCACCCCGACCTGCTGCTGTCGCTGTCGCCGCCGTCGCGCTGGGCCGAGGACGACGGCGTGCTGGACATGCAGGTGTTCATGATCGACCGCCTGCGGGACGAGGTGGAGCGGGTCAAGGGCGCCGCCGAGACCCTGATCCACACCAGCCGTTCCAACATGTCGATCCAGACCCGCACCCATCGCGCCGTGCTGTCCATCCTGGGCGCCGACAGCATGGCCGAACTGGTCGAGGCGGTGTCCGACGACCTGCCCGCGCTGCTGGACGTGGACGTGGCGACGCTGTGTTTCGAGAAGCCCGAGGGCTCCCTACCCGAATTGCTGGCCCCTGGCATCCTCACCCTGCCGGTGGGCACCGTCGCCAAGATCATGGGCGGCGCCGACCGCGACTGCGCGCTCACCGAGGAAATGCCGGGCGATCCCGCCCTGTTCGGCGACGGCGCCGGGCTGGTGCAGTCCTCGGCGGTGGTCCGCCTGTCGCCGGGCGGACGCTCCCCCGATGGGGTGATGGCCCTGGGCTCGCGCCACGGGCGGACCTTCCATGCCGGCCAGGCCACCGAACTGATCACCTTCCTGGCCCGCGTGGCCGAGTGTTCGGTGCGGCGCTTCGTGGGGTAGATCGCGTTCGCGGAAGGGAGGATCGCATGGATTTCATGACCGCCGTCAAGACCTGCCTGGGCAAGTACGCCACCTTCCAGGGCCGCGCCGCGCGTTCCGAGTACTGGTTCTTCACCCTGTTCAACATCATCCTCAGCATGATCGCCTCGGTGATCGCCGGGGCCTCCCTGGGCGTGCTGTCGGTCCTGCCCATGATCCTGATGATCGGCCTGTTCCTGCCGACCCTGGCGGTTTCCATCCGACGGCTGCACGACCTGGATAAGCCGGGCTGGTGGTTCCTGATCATCCTGGTTCCGGTGGTCGGCGGCCTGGTGCTGCTGTGGTGGTTCTGCCGGCGCGGCACCGAGGGGCAGAACATGTTCGGCAGCGATCCGCTGTGGACCGCCCTGACCTCCGCGCCGTAATCCCCGGCCGGCCATGCCCCCCATCCCCATCCATTTCGCGGCCAAGGCCGATCTGGCGCGGGCGGTGGAATCCTGGTGGCAATGGCTGGGGGCGGAGAAGCGCGCCTCGTCCCACACCCTGGACGGCTATGGCCGCGATCTGGCGGCCTTTCTCGGCTTCCTGACCGACCACCTGGGGGGCGAACCCGATCTGGCCGCCCTGGCCGGGCTGGGGGCGGGGGATTTCCGCGCCTTCCTGGCCCGGCGCACCGATGACGGGCTGGGGCGGTCGTCCCTGGCGCGGCTGATGTCCACCCTGCGCGGTTTCTTCAAGTTCCTCGACCGCCACGGCCTGGTCCACAACCCGGCCATCACGGCAGTGAAGTCGCCGCGTCCGCCCAAATCCGTCCCCAAGCCGCTGGCCCCCGACGAGGCGCTGGAAGCCCTGTCCAGCGCCGGCGAGCTGCACGACGAGCCCTGGCTGGCGGCGCGCGACGTGGCGCTGTTCACCCTGCTTTACGGCGCCGGGCTGCGCCTGGGCGAGGCCCTGTCCCTGCTGCGCCGCGACCTGCCCCGGGGCGATACCATGGTGATCACCGGCAAGGGCAACAAGCAGCGCGTCGTGCCCATCCTGCCCGTGGTCAAAGACGCCATCGCCGATTACCTGAAACGCCTGCCCTACCCCGCCGACCCCGACATGCCGCTGTTCCTGGGGGCGCGCGGCGGCCCGCTCAATCCCGGCGTGGTGCAGCGGCAGATGCGGCGGTTGCGCATCCTGATGGGCCTGCCCGACACCGCCACGCCGCACGCGCTCCGGCATTCCTTCGCCACCCACCTGCTGGCCGGCGGCGGCGACCTGCGCACCATCCAGGAATTGCTGGGCCATTCCTCGCTGTCCACCACCCAGCGCTACACCAAGGTGGACGCGGCACGTCTCACCCGCGTCTATCGCGACGCCCATCCGAGGGCCAAGGCATGAGCCTCGTCGTCTCCTTCGATCTTCCCGCCGAAACCGACACCATCCGTCTCGGCCGGCGGCTGGCGGCGCTGGTGCGCCCCGGCGACGTCATCGCCCTGGCCGGCACGCTCGGCACCGGCAAGAGCACCCTGGCCCGCGCCCTGATCCGGGCGCTGACCGACGCGGAGGAAGAGGTGCCCAGCCCCACCTTCACCCTGGTGCAGCAATACGAGTCCGCCGCCGGGCTGGTCTGGCATTTCGACCTCTACCGGCTGGAGAAGCCCGACGACGCCCTGGAACTGGACATCGAGGAAGCCTTTGCCGACGGCATCAGCCTGATCGAATGGCCGGACCGCCTGGGGCCGCATCTGCCGCGCCGCCGCCTCGAGGTGCTGCTGCACCAGGGCGAGGCCGGACTCGGCCGCCACGCCACCCTGACCGCCTATGGCCCGTGGGCCGAACGCATCGGAGAATTAGCGCATGAGTGAGCGCGGGAACCTGATCCAAGATTTCCTGACCAAAGCCGGCTGGGGCGCGGCGAAGCGCGGCCGGCTGGCCGGCGACGCCAGTTTCCGCCACTACGACCGCCTGATGCTGGACGGTCGCCCCGCCGTGCTGATGGACGCGCCGCCGCCCAAGGAGGACGTGCGGCCCTTCGTGCGCATCGCGCGGCACCTGAGGGAACTGGGCCTCTCGGCTCCCGATCTGCTGGCGGTGGACGAGGAGAACGGCCTGCTGCTGCTGGAGGATCTGGGCGACGCCACCTATACCCGCCTGCTCGACGCCGACCACGATGAGACGGCGCTCTACCGGCTGGCCACCGACGTGCTGGCCGAGATCGCGGCGCGGCCCGAATCGGTGCTGGCCGGCACGCCGCCCTATGACGACGAGCGGCTGCTGACCGAGGCCTGCCTGCTGACCGACTGGTACATGCCGGCCATCGGCGCCCGCGACACCGACGCGGCGGCGCGGGCGGAATACGTGGAGATCTGGGAACGCCTGTTCCCGGTGGCGCGCATGGTGCCCGACACCCTGGTGCTGCGCGATTTCCACGTGGACAACCTGATGCTGCTCGACCGCCCCGGCCTCGCCGCCTGCGGCCTGCTGGATTTCCAGGACGCGGTGACCGGTCCGGCCACCTACGACCTGATGAGCCTGCTGGAGGACGCGCGGCGCGATATCGACCCGGTGATGGCCGAGATCATGAAGGGCCGCTTCCTCAAGCGCTTCCCCGCCCTGGACCGCACCGTGTTCGAGGCCTCGTGGGCGGTGATGGCGGCCCAGCGCCACGCCAAGGTGATCGGCATCTTCACGCGGCTGTGCAAGCGCGACGGCAAGCCCGGCTATCTGGTGCACATCCCCCGCGTCTGGCGCCTGCTGGAAGGGGCCTGCAGGCATCCGGTGATGGCGGAGCTGGGCCGCTGGCTAGACCGCCACATCCCCACGGAAAGCCGGGGAGTGCCCGCCCCGTGAGTGCCCACATCACCCACGCCATGGTGCTGGCCGCCGGATTGGGCCTGCGCATGCGGCCCATCACGCTCGCCATCCCGAAGCCGCTGGTGACGGTGGCGGGGCACACCATGCTGGACCGGGCGCTCGACCATGTGGAGCGGGCCGGCATCGACGACATCGTGGTCAACACCCACTGGCTGGCCGGCAAGGTGACCGAGCATCTGGCCGGGCGCGGCGGCATCACCCTCTCGCACGAGCCGGAGCTGCTGGAGACCGGCGGCGGGGTGGCCAAGGCCCTGCCCCATCTCGGCCACGCCTCGTTCTTCGTGGTCAACAGCGACATCATCTGGACCGACGGCGACACCCCGGCGCTGGCCCGTCTGGCCCGCATGTGGAACCCGGAGCGCATGGACGCCCTGCTGCTGCTGCAGCCGGTGGAACGCGCCGTGGGCTACGAGGGCAAGGGCGACTTCTTCCTGGACGCCGCCGACGTGCCCCGCCGCCGGGGCGAGGCGTCTTCGGCCCCCTATCTTTTCTCCGGCGTCCAGGTGCTGCATCATCGCCTGTTCGAGGGCGCGCCGGAAGGCCGGTTCTCGCTCAACGTCCTCTACGACCGGGCGGCGGAGCGCAAGCGCCTGTTCGGGCTGGTCCACGACGGCGCGTGGTACCATGTGGGCACCCCGGAAACCCTGCCCGAGGTGGAGCGGCTGCTCTCTTCCCCGCAGGTATGACAATTCGGCGGGGGTCCATTTGGGCCATTGCCCCCCGGCCCCGCCTCGGCTAAAAGATTTCGTCGTCGCAACGAATGAGTGGATTGATGGGCGTTCCCCTGAAACCGGTGCAAGCTCTCGACCTCTGGCGCGGAGCCATCGTCGAAAGCGTCCGGCGTGACGCCCCCGATCTGTCCGCCCGCCAGATGGCGCTGCTGCTCACCGTCTATCTCATCCCGCCGCCCCACACGGTGCGCGGCTTGGCGGAGACTCTCAACATCTCCAAGCCGGCCATCACCCGCGCGCTCGACCGCCTGACCGAGTTCGGCTTGGTCAAGCGCAAGGTGGACGACCAGGATCGCCGCTCGGTGCTGATCCAGCGCACGGTGAAGGGCTCGGTGTTCCTGCGCGAGTTCGGCGACATCATCGTCACCGCCGGGGCCGGCGCCGCCGAAGCGGGCTGAGGCCACCTGTCATTCCGAGGCAAAGCCGAGGAATCTCCGTCTGTCGCGGTCTAGCCAGTTCGGAAACAGCATGCCAGGATGAGATCCCTCGCATTGCTCGGGATGACAAACCGATTATGTGGAGAGAGGGTGGGAGACCGGACACGACCCGGACCGGAAATCGTTACGGCTGCTTCCTTCCGGACCTGACCGGGTTGGCGACGGGTCCGTCCATGCCGATCTCCCGGGGCGGACCATAAGAGCAACCGGCAGCCCAATGCAAGACCGATTCGCGTCATGACCCGCATCCTCGCCGTTCTCGGCCCCACCAACACCGGCAAGACCCACTTCGCCATGGAGCGCATGCTGGGCCACGCCAGCGGCATGATCGGCTTTCCGCTGCGTTTGCTGGCGCGGGAGAATTACGACCGTATCGTCCGCCTGAAGGGCGCGTCGCAGGTGGCGCTGGTCACCGGCGAGGAAAAGATCATCCCGCCCCACCCGCGCTGGCTGGTCTGCACGGTGGAATCCATGCCCCTGGACCGCCGGGTCTCTTTTCTGGCGGTGGATGAGATCCAGCTGTGCGCCGATCCCGAACGCGGCCACATCTTTACCGACCGCCTGCTGCACGCCCGGGGCGAGGCCGAGACCCTGTTCCTGGGCGCCGAGACCATCAAGCCGCTGATCCGCCGGCTGGTACCGGGCGTCGAGTTCATGAGCCGGCCGCGCTTTTCCCAGCTGACCCATGTGGGAGCCAAGAAGCTGGGCCGCCTGCCGCCGCGCTCGGTCCTGGTGGCCTTCTCGGCGTCCGAGGTCTACGCCATGGCCGAGTTCGTCCGCCGAAGCCGGGGCGGCGCGGCGGTGGTGCTGGGCGCCCTGTCGCCCCGCACCCGCAACGCCCAGGTGGGTCTGTACCAGGCCGGCGAGGTGGACTACATCGTCGCCACCGACGCCATCGGCATGGGGCTCAACATGGACGTGGACCATGTGGCCTTCGCGGCGCTTCGCAAGTTCGACGGCCGCGCGCCGCGCCCGCTGGAACCAGCCGAAATCGCCCAGATCGCCGGCCGTGCCGGGCGGCACATGAACGACGGCACCTTCGGCACCACCATGGACGCCGGCACCATTCCGCCCGAGATGGCCGAACAGGTGGAGAATCACCGCTTCGATCCCCTGAAGACGCTCTCCTGGCGCAACGCCGATTTACGCTTCGCGTCCGTTCCCGCCCTGCTGTCCAGCCTGGACAAGCCCCCCGACAAGCCGGGGTTGCTGCGGGCCAGGGACGCCGACGACCAGTTGGCCCTGTCCGCCCTGGCCCAGGACGAGGAGATCGCCCGCCTCGCCAACCACCCCGAGCGGGTCCGGCTGCTGTGGGAGGTCTGCCGCGTCCCCGATTTCCGCAAGGTGATGGACGAATCCCACACCCGCCTGCTGGGCCGCATCTTCCGCCATCTGGCCGCGCCCGCCGGGCGACTGCCCAGCGACTGGCTGGCCGAAAACATCAAGCGCATCGACCGCACCGACGGCGAGTTGGACACCATCGTCGCCCGCATCGCCAATATCCGCACCTGGACCTATGTGTCGCACCGGGGCGACTGGGTGGCGGACTCGGTCCATTGGCAGGAGGTGACCAGGGGCGTCGAGGACCGCCTGTCCGACGCCCTGCACCAGCGCCTGACCAACCGCTTCGTCGACAAGCGCACCGCATTGCTGGTGCGCCGCATGCGCGACGACAGCGCCATGGACGCCGAGATCAGGCCGGGCGGCGAGGTACGGATCGAGGGCGAGTATGTGGGCCGGCTGGCCGGCTTCCGCTTCGAGGCCGACAAGGCGGAGACCGGCGCCGCCGCCCGGACCATGCTGGCCGCCGCCACCCGCGCCTTGGGGCCGGAGGTGGAGCGCCGCCTGGCCCAGGCCCTGGCCGACCCATTCGAAGCCTTCGACCTGGGGCCGGGCGGCCTGTCGTGGCGGGGCGAGGTGCTGGCCCGCCTTGGCCCCGGCGCCGATGCCCTTCACCCCCAGGTGGAAGCGCCCCTGGGCGACCTGCTGGCGCCACGCGAGCGCGAGCGCCTGCGCAAGCGGCTGGGCGAGGTGGTGCAGGCGTGGCTGGCCGCCCGCCTGCCGTCGCTGTTCCGGCTGGCCGGGGCGCCGCTGTCGGGCGCGGCGCGGGGGCTGGCCCACCAGCTGGCCGAGGGGCTGGGCTCCATGCAGGCCGACGAGTCCCTGGTCCGCACGCTGTCGAAGGACGACGCGCTGGCCCTGGCCCGCCTCGATGTCCGGGTCGGGCGGCACGGCCTCTACATCCCCGCGTTGTTCAAGCCCAGGACGCAAGGCTTGCGCGCCCTGCTGTGGTCCGTTTACGCAGGAATTCCCGCACCGGACGTGCCCGGCCCCCGCCCGGCGGTGATGATGGCGGAGAACGTGCCGGCGGCATTTTACGAGGCGGTAGGTTATGGCGCGACGGGCAAGGTGGCCATCCGCCGCGACGTGCTGGAACGCCTCGCCGCCCTGGCCCGCACCGCCGCCCACCACGGCGCCTTCCTACCCGACCATGCCATGCATTCGGCCCTGGGCCTGGGACCAGCGGCCACGGAAGCCACGCTGGAGGCGCTGGGCTATGTCCGCTCGGGCGAGGGGTTCAGGACGGGCCGGAAGCCCCGGCGGAAGGCACGGCCGGAAAAGCCCTCGGATTCGCCATTCGCGGTGCTGCGCCGGAATCTCCCTCTCCCTGGAGGGAGAGGGGCGGGGTGAGTGGGCCTCACGCAAACAGATACGGCACGAAGGACCGGTTGTTCTCGTCGACGCTGATATGGCTGCCGATGGGGGGGAAAGCGCGCTGGCGGCAATCGTCGCGCTCGCAGATGCGGCAATTGACGCCGATGGGCACGGCGGCCTGCTCCGAGGCGAGGTCGAGGCCGGCGGAATAGACCACCTCGGAGGCATAGGCGGTCTCGCAGCCCAGGCCCACCGCGAACTGACGGTCGGGCCGCAAATACGAGCCGCCGCGCTTGGACACGGTGCGGGCCACGCAGATATAGGAGATGGAATCGGGCATACGGGCCAGCTGCACCAGGATCTTGCCCGGCTGGGCGAAGGCCTCGTGCACGTTCCACAGGGGGCAGGCCCCGCCGAAGCGGGTGAAGTGGAAGCGCGTCGCCGAGTGGCGCTTGGTGATGTTGCCGGCCATGTCGACGCGGACGAAATAGAACGGCACGCCGCGTGCGCCCGGCCGTTGCAGGGTGGAGAGGCGGTGGCAGACCTGCTCGAAGCTGGCGCCGAAGCGGCTCTGCAGCTGCTCGACATCGTGGCGCAAGGCCTTGGCCTGCTGGGCGAAGGCCAGATAGGGCATCACCAGGGCGCCGGCGAAGTAATTGGCCAGCCCCACCCGGCAGATGGAGCGCGCGTCGTCGGACGACAGCTTGGCACCCCCCACCACTTCCTCGATCAGTTCGTGATAGGCCAGCAGCGCCACCTGATGGGCCAGTTGGAAGGTGCGGCTGGGCACCGACAGCAGCGCCGACAGCGACAGCGAGCCGTTACCCGGCTCAAAAGTGCGCATGCCCGCCGTGTCGTCCTCGGCGACGATGCGCACGCGCACGCCGTGGCGGCTCTCGAGATAGGCCACCAGATCGTTGTGCATCTGGCCCAGGCGGAAGCCCTCGGCCTCCACCAGCGCCTCGGCGGCCTCGTCCAGGGTGCCGAAGTAGTTGTTGCAGTAGTAGAAGAAGTCGCGGACCTCCTCGTAGGGGAAGTGGGCGTGGCCGCCGCGCTCTTCCCCCGTGGCCGAGGACAGGTTCTCGGTCAGCGACTGCATGCGCTCGTCCAGCTGGCGGAAGGTCTGGTACAGCGTCAGCACCCTTTTCGCCAGTTCCGGCGAGGCTGACGCCGCGTTCCGCAGTTCCGACAGGCCGATGGAGCCCGAACCGAACACCGGATCGTTCAGGGCCTCGCGCAGGTCGGCGACCAGCCGGGATTCCTCGTCCTCCACCAGGGTGGCGAGGTCGACATCCAGCACCTTGGCGATGCGCAGCAGCACCGGCACCGTCAACGGGCGCTGGTTGTTCTCGATCTGATTGAGGTAGCTGGGCGACACTTCCAGCAGCGCCGCCAGGGCCGCCTGGGACAGCTTCTTGCCGTCGCGCAGGCGACGGAGTTTGTAGCCGAGGAACAGCTTCTTGTTCATGACCATAGGTTATAGCCGCCCCCGCCCGGCTTCGCAACCTTAGCAACTTCACAGGGCAAGGTTGCGAAGCCCTTCGCAACACCGCCCTTTTCCCCGCGACTCCTGTTGCCACCAATAGGGCTTTGCGAATACACCCGACGCCAATGTCACTCTGCCCGCCGGAGGCCCGCGTCCATGCACGAAATCATTCAGCAGCTCGAGGAAAAGAGGGAAGGCGCCCGGTTGGGCGGTGGCGAGAAGCGCATCGCCGCCCAGCACAAGCGCGGCAAACTGACGGCGCGTGAGCGCATCGAGCTTCTCCTCGATCCCGATTCCTTCGAGGAATGGGACATGTTCAAGGAGCACCGCTGCACCGATTTCGGCATGGACTCGGAAGAGAACATGATCCCCGGCGACGGCGTGGTCACCGGCTACGGCACCATCAACGGCCGTCTGGTCTTCGTGTTCAGCCAGGACTTCACCGTGTTCGGCGGCTCGCTGTCCGAGGCCCACGCCGAGAAGATCTGCAAGATCATGGACAAGGCGGTGCAGGTCGGCGCTCCCGTCATCGGCCTCAACGATTCCGGCGGCGCCCGCATCCAGGAAGGCGTCGCCTCCCTGGCCGGCTACGCCGAGGTGTTCCAGCGCAACGTCATGGCGTCCGGCGTGGTGCCGCAGATCTCCATGATCATGGGCCCGTGCGCCGGCGGCGCCGTGTACTCGCCGGCCATGACCGACTACATCTTCATGGTCAAGGACAGCTCGTACATGTTCGTGACCGGCCCCGACGTGGTCAAGACCGTCACCCACGAGACGGTGACCGCCGAGGAACTGGGCGGCGCCATCACCCACTCCACCAAGTCGGGCGTCGCCGATCTGGCCTTCGAGAACGACGTGGAGGCGTTGCTGCAACTGCGCCGCTTCATGGACTTCCTGCCCAGCTCCAACCGCGAGAAGCCCCCCGTCCGCCCCACCAATGACGGACCCGAGCGCATCGAGACCAGCCTCGACACCCTGATCCCCGACAACGCCAACAAGCCCTACGACATGAAGGAACTGATCCTGAAGGTCGTGGACGAGGGCGACTTCTTCGAGGTGCAGCCCGGCTATGCCGGCAACATCATCGTCGGCTTCGCCCGCATGGAAGGCCGCACGGTGGGCATCGTCGCCAACCAGCCCATGGTGCTGGCCGGCTGCCTCGACATCTCGTCGTCCATCAAGGGCGCCCGCTTCGTGCGCTTCTGCGACGCCTTCAACATTCCCATCGTCACCTTCGTGGACGTGCCCGGCTTCCTGCCCGGCACCAGCCAGGAATACGGCGGCATCATCAAACACGGCGCCAAGCTGCTCTACGCCTATGCCGAGTGCACCGTGCCCAAGATCACCGTCATCACCCGCAAGGCCTATGGCGGCGCCTACGACGTGATGAGCTCCAAGCATCTGCGCGGCGACGTCAACTTCGCCTGGCCGACCGCCGAGATCGCCGTGATGGGCCCCAAGGGCGCGGTGGAGATCATCTTCCGCTCCGATATCGGCGATTCCGAGAAGATCGCGGCGCGCACCGAGGAATACCGCCAGAAATTCGCCAATCCCTTCATCGCCGGCCATCGCGGCTTCATCGACGACGTCATCATGCCCCGCAACACCAGGAAGCGCATCTGCCGTTCCCTGGCCATGCTGAAGGACAAGGACGTCAAGAATCCGTGGCGCAAGCACGGCAACATTCCGCTGTAAGGGGGACGATCGCATGTTCACAAAGATTCTGATCGCCAACCGCGGCGAAATCGCCTGCCGGGTCATCAAGACCGCGCGCAAGATGGGCATCAAGACGGTGGCGGTGTATTCCGACGCCGACAAGGACGCGCTCCACGTCTCCATGGCCGACGAGGCCGTGCATATCGGCCCGGCGGCCTCGGCCCAGTCCTATCTGGTGATCGACAAGATCGTCGAGGCCTGCAAGCAGACCGGCGCCCAGGCGGTCCATCCCGGTTACGGCTTCCTGTCGGAAAAGCGCGAATTCCAGGAGGCCCTGGGCAAGGCGGGCATTGCCTTCATCGGCCCCGACGCCCACGCCATCTTCGCCATGGGCGACAAGATCGAGTCCAAGAAGCTGGCCCGCGAGGCCGGGGTCAACACCGTGCCGGGCTATCTCGGCGTCATCAAGGACGCCGACGAGGCGGTGAAGATCGCCAAGGAAATCGGCTATCCCGTCATGCTGAAGGCCTCGGCCGGCGGCGGCGGCAAGGGCATGCGCCTGGCCTGGAACGATGCCGAGGCCCACGAGGGCTTCACCAGCGCCACCAACGAGGCCAAGACCAGCTTCGGCGACGACCGCGTCTTCGTGGAAAAGTTCATCGAGCAGCCCCGCCACATCGAGATCCAGGTGCTGGCCGACGGCCAGGGCACCACGCTGTACCTGGGCGAGCGCGAGTGCTCGATCCAGCGCCGCCACCAGAAGGTGATCGAGGAGGCGCCGAGCCCCTTCCTGACGCCCGAGACCCGCAAGGCCATGGGCGAGCAGGCCTGCGCCCTGGCCCGCATCGTCAACTACAAGTCGGCCGGCACGGTGGAGTTCATCGTCGGCGGCGCCACCGGCGAGTTCTACTTCCTGGAAATGAATACCCGCCTGCAGGTGGAGCATCCGGTCACCGAGATGATCACCGGCCTCGACCTGGTCGAGCAGATGATCCGCGTCGCCTATGGCGAGAAGCTCTCCATCACCCAGGACGACGTCAAGCTGAACGGCTGGTCCATGGAGGCCCGCGTCTATGCCGAGGACCCCTTCCGCAACTTCCTGCCGTCCACCGGCCGCCTGACCCGTTACCAGCCGCCGGCCGAAAGCCCGCATGTGCGCGTCGACACCGGCGTCTACGAGGGCGGCGAGATCAGCATGTTCTACGATCCCATGATCGCCAAGCTGATCACCTACGGCCCGACCCGCGACGCCGCCATCGCCCATATGCGTCAGGCCCTGGACGAGTACTACATCCGCGGTCTGTCCCACAACATCCCGTTCCTGGCCTCGCTGTTCTCCAAGGAGCGCTTCGTCAAGGGGGCGCTCACCACCAACTTCATCGCCGAGGAATACGCCAACGGCTTCCACGCCAACGACCTGCCCGCCGACGACCCGACGGTGCTGATCGCCGTGGCCGCCGCCGCCAACCGCCGCATCCACGAGCGCGACACCCGCATTTCCGGCCAGTTCCCCGGCCACGAGATGAAGGCCGGCGACGAGTGGGTGGTGGTGATGAGCGGCCAGTACCACGACATCACCGTGCGCCCCACCGAGGGCGGCTACGCCGTGGTGATCGCCGGCGAGGTGGTGGACGTCAAGACCGGCTGGCAGATCGGCGAGCCGCTGTTCCTGGCCAGCGTCGATGGCCGTTCGGTGGCCGTGCAGATCGAGCGGGCGGGATCGGGCCTGCGCCTTGCCCATGCCGGTTCGCGCGCCGACGTGCTGGTGCTGACCCCGCATGCCGCCCGCATGAACAGGCTGATGCCGTTCAAGGCGCCGCCGGACATGAGCAAGTACATGCTGTCGCCCATGCCCGGCCTGCTGGTCAAGCTGCTGGTCGAGGACGGCCAGGAGGTCAAGACCGGCGAGCCGCTGGCGGTGGTCGAGGCCATGAAGATGGAAAACATCCTGAAGGCCGAGCGTGACGCCACGGTCGCCAAGACCCACGCGGCGGCCGGCGATTCGCTGGCGGTGGACCAGAAGATCATCGAGTTCGCCTCATGAGCAAGGTCCCGGGGATCGACCGCCTGCTGGCCAATAACAAGGCCTGGGCGGAGGAGACGGAGCGCACCAAGCCCGGCTTCTTCGCCCATCTGGCAGAGCAGCAGACCCCGGGATATCTTTGGATCGGCTGCGCCGATTCCCGGGTTCCGGCCAACGAGATCGTCGGCCTGGAACCCGGTCAGGTCTTCGTCCACCGCAACGTGGCCAACCAGGTCCACCACGCGGACATGAACTGCCTGTCGGTGCTGCAATACGCCATCGACGTGCTCAAGGTGGAGCACATCATCGTCTGCGGCCATTACGGCTGCGGCGGCGTACGGGCGGCGCTGCAGGATTCGCGCCTGGGCGTCACCGAATACTGGATCCGCCCGGTGCGCGACCTCTGCGAATGCCACCGGCACGAACTGGACATGCTGCCCAGCGAATCCGCCCAGGTGGACCGGCTGTGCGAACTGAACGTCATGCAGCAGGTGCGCAACCTGTGCCGCTCGCCGGTGATCCAGGACGCCTGGCAGCGCGGCCAGCAGTTGGAAGTGCATTCCTGGGTCTACGGCCTGACCGACGGCATGGTGCGGCCCCTGGGGCCCATCGTGGCGGGATTGAAGTCGTTGGATGAATTCGGTGCGTCGTACCTGATGCGCGGCGCGGCGTTCTAGAACAAGAAACAAGGGAGTAGGGTCGATGAGCGAGTTCCCGAAGAAGAGCGTTTCCGATTGGGAAGCCCTGGCGTCGAAGGACCTCAAGGGCGCCTCGCCCTCGACCCTGGACTGGGAGACCCCGGAAGGCATCACGGTCAAGCCGCTCTATACCGCCGCCGACCTGGAAGGCCTCGACCATCTGGGCTCGCTGCCCGGCTTCCCGCCCTTCACCCGCGGCCCCCGCGCCACCATGTACGCCGCCAGGCCGTGGACGGTGCGCCAGTACGCCGGCTTCTCCACCGCCGAGGAATCCAACGCCTTCTACCGCAAGAATCTCGCCGCCGGCCAGCAGGGCATTTCGGTGGCCTTCGATCTGGCCACCCATCGCGGCTATGATTCCGATCACCCCCGCGTGGTGGGCGACGTGGGCAAGGCGGGCGTCGCCATCGATTCCGTCGAGGATATGAAGATCCTGTTCGACGGCATCCCGCTGGACAAGATGTCGGTCTCCATGACCATGAACGGCGCCGTTCTTCCCGTGCTGGCGGGCTACATCGTCGCGGCGGAAGAGCAGGGCGTCTCCCAGGACCAGCTGGCGGGCACCATTCAGAACGACATTCTGAAGGAGTTCATGGTCCGCAACACCTACATCTATCCGCCGGCGCCCAGCATGCGGATCATCGCGGACATCATCGAGTACACCTCGAAGAACATGCCCAAGTTCAACTCCATCTCCATCTCCGGCTACCACATGCAGGAAGCCGGCGCCACGGCGGTGCAGGAACTGGCCTTCACCCTGGCCGACGGCCTGGAATACGTGCGCGCCGCGCTGGGCACCGGCCTCAAGATCGACGAGTTCGCCGGCCGGCTGTCGTTCTTCTGGGCCATCGGCATGAACTTCTTCATGGAGATCGCCAAGATGCGCGCCGGCCGCCTGCTGTGGGCGCGCATCATCAAGCAGTTCGATCCCCAGAAGGCCAGCTCCATGGCGCTGCGCACCCATTGCCAGACCTCGGGCGTCAGCCTCACCGAGAAGGACGCCTACAACAACGTCGTCCGCACCACCATCGAGGCCATGGCGGCGGTGCTGGGCGGCACCCAGTCGCTGCACACCAACGCCCTGGACGAGGCCATCGCGCTGCCGACCCCGTTCTCGGCCCGCATCGCGCGCAACACCCAGCTGATCATTCAGGAAGAGACCGGCATTCCCCATGTGGTCGATCCCCTGGCCGGCTCGTATTACGTCGAAAGCCTGACCAACGCCCTGGCCGAGGAAGCCTGGAAGCTGATCCAGGAGGTCGAGGAACTGGGCGGCATGACCAAGGCCGTGGAATCGGGCATGCCCAAGATGAAGATCGAGGAGGCCGCCGCCCGGCGTCAGGCCCGCATCGATAGGGGCGAGGAAGTGGTGGTCGGCGTCAACAAGTACCAGCCGGCGGAAGAGACCCCCATCGAGATCCTCGACGTGGACAACGCCAAGGTCCGCGACTCCCAGATCGCCCGTCTGAAGCAGATCAAGGCCGGCCGCGACCAGGCCAAGTGCGACGCCGCCCTGGCCGCCCTGGCCAAGGCCGGCGAATCGGGCGAGGGCAACCTGCTGGAATTGGCGGTCAACGCCACCCGCGCGCGGGCCACGGTGGGCGAAATCTCCGATGCGCTGGAGCAGTCCTTCACCCGTCACCGCGCCGTCAACCGCACTATCTCGGGCGTCTATGGCGGCGTCTACAAGGATGACGCGGGCTTTGCCAAGCTGAAGGCCGACATCGAAGCCTTCGCCAAGGCCGAGGGGCGCCGTCCCCGCATGCTGGTCTGCAAGATGGGCCAGGACGGCCACGACCGCGGCGCCAAGGTGATCGCCACCGCCTTCGCCGATCTCGGCTTCGACGTGGATATCGGCCCGCTGTTCCAGACCCCGGAGGAGGCCGCCCGCCAGGCGGTGGAGAACGACGTGCACATCGTCGCCGCCTCGTCCCTGGCCGCCGGCCACAAGACCCTGGTTCCCGCCCTGATCGGCGAGTTGAAGGCCCAAGGCGCCGGCGACATCCTGGTGGTGACCGGCGGCGTCATTCCCACCCAGGATTACGACTTCCTGTACAAGGCCGGCGTGGCGGCGGTGTATGGCCCAGGCACCAACATCCCCAAGGCCGCCGCCGAGATCCTGGAATTGCTGAAGACGCGCGGCCAGGCCGTCTGAGGCCGCAGGCGCGGGAAACGACCGCCGGGCGGGCCACCTTGGCCCGCCCGTTCCGTTTCATCCGAACGCGTCGTAGAAGCTCTTGAACACCGACAGACCGGATTTGGCCGCCGCCGCGCCGTCGAGAAGATTGGCGCCGGAGGCCGCCCTGGCCGGCTGCAGCCTGAGCAGGGCGGCCTGGCCGGAGGCGGCGATGCCGTCGGCGGTCTCCTTGCTCATGCCGGCCAGGATGGCCTCGGCCGAACCGCCGGAACCGTCCATGCCCAAGGCCCCCATCCGGGCCCGCTGCGTCGCCGACGCCTTGGCCAGCAGGTCGCGCTGCTGCTTCTCCTCGGCGGCGAGGCGCTGCAGGATCAACTGGTTCTGCCGGGCCTGGGCCTCTGCCTGGGCCGCCGCCGCCTTGTCCGCCGCCGCCGATCGGCCGGCAGCCCCGGCCACCGTGGACACCGTACCGATGGCCATGGGAATCACTGTTTCAAATCCTGACATGACGATCTCCTTCGGGTTGCGGACGCCGGCGTTTCCGACGCCCTGGTGATCAAAGACACATCCGTCCCTCCACCCCGGCGGACATTGTTGCGGACGGATCAGTTTCCCCCTTCCGACCAGCGGAAAACCGATTATCATCGGGAAAAATCGGGTCTTTGCCGGATAGGCGGGGCATGACACAGCTTTTGACGACCACACGCACGCGCACCCAGCGCACCGACCGGATCGAAGCGCGGGCCAACGGCCTGCTCGGCGATTGCCGCCGCGCCTTCCATGCCTTCGGCGGGTTGGACGAACTGGCCGAGAACCTGCGCATCCTGTCGCTCAACGCCGAGTTGGCGGCGGGCCGGGCGGGCGACAAGGGCAAGGCGGTGCGGGCGCTGACCCAGTACACCCGCGAACTGGTCAACCGGCTGGCCCAGATCCAGGGCGAGATGCATTCCCTGCGCGGGCGGACCTTCGCCTTCTCGTCCACCATCCTGCGCAGCCTGATGCAGTTGAACCTGTTCGAACGCTCCTGCCAGTTGATCGAAGCCGATACGGGGAGCGGACGCTCCTGCGACAGCGCCCAGCGGGCCTTCGCCGACCTGATGTCGGTGCTGGTCGACACCCTGGACGGCATGGCCAACGCGGTGAATGACCTGTCGCGCCGCACCCACGCCGTCGAGGAGGTGGTCAGCCAGTCGGATTCCATCGCCACCAACATCGCCATCGAGGCCGCCGCCGCCGGCGTCCATGAGAAGGAGTTCCGCACGGTGTCCGACACCATGCGGATCTATGTGGACGATCTGCGCCAGATGATCGACGAGGCTTCGGACGCGGTGCGTCGCGCTGCGGAAAAGGGCGAGGCGCTGCGGCGCATCGGCCTGGACGCCCTCGACGAACTCCATCGCAACTCATAGCGTGTCAGGACACTCCCCATGAAGTGCGCCACTCTGTTCCGCCAGGACGATCACTGCTGGCAGATGTTCGGCCAGGACCCGGACAAGCCCGACAACGTGGTCGACACCAACCAGTACCTGATCCGCTCGGGCGATTGCGCCATCCTGCTCGATCCGGGCGGCATGGAGGTGTTCCCGGCCATGCTGGCCGCCCTGACCCGCGAGATTCCGGTGTCCAGCGTCAAGGCGCTGTTCCTGTCGCACCAGGACCCCGATATCGGTTCGTCCCTGCCCCTGTGGCGCCGGGTCTGCGAGCCCGACACCAAGATCTACCTGTCCTGGCTGTGGTCCAGCTTCACCGCCCATTTCGACCGCGACGCCGTCTTCACCACCATTCCCGACGAGGGCATGGAGGTGTCGCTGTCCCCCAGCGTCCGCCTGCGCTTCGTGCCGGCCCATTACCTGCATTCGTCGGGTAATTTCAACGTCTACGACCCCAAGGCCAAGGCGCTGTTCTCCGGCGACGTCGGCGCCGCCCTGGTGCCCAAGGACAAGGCCACCGGCTCGGTCTTCGTCACCGATTTCGCCTCCCATGTGCAGTACATGGACGGCTTCCACCGCCGCTGGCTGGCCTCGACCCGGGCCCGCGACGCATGGTGCGCCCAGGTGTCCAAGCTGGACATCGACTTCCTGGCGCCGCAGCACGGCCTGGTGTTCAAGGGCGACGACGTCAAGCGCTTCATCGACTGGTTCGCCGGCCTGGAGATCGGCAGCGGCGTCGCCGCCATGAACCGCTGACCGGCGGCGGGGAATCCCATCCTGGAACGGCCTTTCCTGTTGGAACCGGCATTCCAGGCGGAGATCCCCCCTCCCGATGGGTGTCGGGATGACCGGTCACTCCAAACGCCGGCCGGCTGTCACTCCCCGTAGAGCTTGCGGAAGCCCTCGCTGACCTTGGCGATGAACGCCGGGTCCTTGGCCTTCCAGTAGCGGGGATCGTTGATCATCTTCTTCAGCTGTTCCTCGGAGCGGCCATCCTCGCCCAGCGGGGCGGCGGCGCCGAGCGACGGCTCCTCCGACTGCATCAGGCGGTGCATGGTCTTGACCCCGTCGGCGGTGGAGGCCAGGGCCTCGTAGGCCGCCTGGGGCAGGTTGGCCTTGCCCCAGGCCTTGATCTGGCGGGCGCTTTCCTGCCACTGGGCGTCGCCGCCGAAATGGCGCTTCAGATGCTCGATCTGGCTGTCCTGGTCGTGGCACTGGGTCAGGTGCTCGACCAGCGGCAACAGCCGCTCATGGGCCAGATCGTAGAGCATCTGGGCCTGGTCCTGGGTGAAGCCGGCCTGGTGCAGGCGCTGGTTCAGGCCGGGATCGCTGGCCAGGGACGGATGCCGGGTGGCGATCCGGTAGAGATCGTGGCTGTCGGGGACGCCGGCCGCCCGGCGGAAGGCGGCGACCTCGTCCTCGGCGGCCTGGGGGCCGGGTACCCGCACCATGGCGGAGGCGCGGCGCTCCAGGTCGCGATAGGCCCGCAGCAGGGCGTCAACGCGCACCTGGCCGGTGGCGGCGTCCCAGAATTTGGCGGGAACCTGCTCGGGGCGGGACCCGGCGCTGGCATCGGCGGCGGCGGGCGAAGGGGGCAATTCGGACGGCATGATGATGAACTCCTGTGTCTTGGATGGAACGTCCCTACATCCCGCCCCGGCCACGGGCGGCCAGGGCGAGGAGGTGCAGGACCAGGTGACGCTGGCCTTCCAGATGGCGCAGCGCGTTGTCGCCGGATTCGGGTCCGAGGCAACGGTCGAGGGTCATGGACTTCAGATGCTGCAGCACGGCCTCGCCATCGGGAGTGGCGAACAGCCGGGCGGTCTGGCGGGCGAGCAGCAGCAGCGCCTCGTCGCCATGGATCGCGGCCGGGGCGTCCAGCCAGGTCCAGCCGGATTCAGGCCGGGACATGGACGCCTCCCGCCGGCGGAGCGCCGGCCGGATTCTCCAGCCCGCGCACCAGCCGCTCGAGCGCCCCGGGATCGGCAACCGCCCCGTCCGGCTCCGCCGCGCCGCCGGGGCGGACCAGCTCCGACGGCACGTTGAAGGCCCGGGCCAGCCAGCGGGCGGCGGCCTCGGCGTCGACGGTGCCCTGGGCCGCCGGCCCCAGGCTGGACAGGGCGCCCAGCCAGGAGAGCACGTTGCGGGCGTCGCGGCGGCCCTGGTTCTGGGCCAGGGGCGAGCGGTACTGCAGGTCGATGGTCCGCCCGTCCACCGCCAGATCGGGGATCTCCCCCCGCCGTTTCAGGATGTGGACGGCGCGCATGACCAGTGGGGTCAGCAGCTCGCTCTGCAGGCGGCCATAGGTGGCCCCCAGCAGCCGGGCCATGTCGTCCGAACGCTGCAGCACCTCGGTGGCGGTCAGGGCCGGCGCGGCCGGCTGGCTCAGCTTGTCGCCCATCAGGGCGTGGCGGATACGGCCCCTGAGATCGTCGAGCACCAGTTGCGAGGTGTCGAAGCGTCCCGGCGAGACCAGCGGCTGCAGCCCGGCCGAGCCCACCGCCTTGGGGATGATGGTGCCGGGCACCAGCTTGATGTTGGCGGGATTGAGCACCCCGTCGTCATCGGCCTGCCAGATGCCGGTCACCGCGATGGTGGCGTTCTTCAGCACCAGTTCCACCACCTTGTTGGCGGTCTTGATGTCGGGCAGGGCCTTCATCACCGGCGAGCGGCCATAGACCTCGCCCGGGGCCTTCAGCCAACGGAAGTTGAGGAAGGGCGAGCCGGAAAACTGTCCGCGCCCCAGGACCAGCTCCGAGGATTCGTCGTCCAGCACGGCGGCGTAGGAATAGCCGCCGCGCGCCGGAACCACCGCCTCGACCAGCCCCAGGCGCAGGTCGGGGTCGTCGGAGGCCGCCTTGACCACCGCCTCGGGCAGGACGGCGCGGGGAAAGCGGGCCTTCAGCGCCGCCACCGACACCTCGCTGCGGCGGAAGGTGACGTCCAGACGCCCGGCCGCCCCCTCCTCCAGCACCACCTGGCCCAGGGGAACCGAGGTGAAGCGGAAGGCCGAGGGCTCGCCGGGCAGCGCTTCCTCGAACAGCAGCGAGGCGGTGCCGCCGGTCACCGCGTCCAGGTAGCACTGGTGCATCTCGATGGCGAAGTTGGAGCGGTCGAAATGCGACTGCATCACGGCGGCGGTCCGCTCCAGCAGCGGCGCCGCCTCGTCGCACTCGGCGGCGGGCAGCTGGTCGCCGGCCGCCAGCCCGAACCATTGCGCCCAGGGTGGGGTCAGCTCCGACAGCAGGCTGGCCGCCAGCTGGTCGACGCAATCGGGCGCCGTGCCGTCGAACAGGCGGTCGGCCTTGCGCTCGCCGGGAACGGCGCCGTGGAACATGCCGTCGCGCAGCGGCAGGGCGTAGTCGTAGCATTCCTGCCAGTGGGATTCCCAGGTGGCGCGCCGCTCCTTGGCCTTGCGGTAGCGCCGCAGCAGCACCGACGGATCGTCACCGCCGGGGCCGAGCAGCGCCTCGCCCAGGGCGGCGCGGTCCTTGCCGGCCCTGGCGAGGCGGGCTTCGCTGTCCTCCATGGTCAGTCTCCCAGCAGGGTCTTGGCCGCCCGGTCGCCCGACGGCTGCAGCAGCCCGGTCTCCGAGGTGGCGATGGTGCCCATCAGGCCGCGGCGGTTGCGGCTGATGGCGTTGCGCCGCTCCTCCGCCGCCTCGGCTTCGGGATCGGGCGACGGCGGCAGCACGACCGGGGCCGGGGCCGGCGGCGGGTCGGAAGCGAAAAAACCACCCATGGCATGTCTCCTTTGGCGAAAGTTCATGTTTTGTTCCGACAGACGGCCGAATCCATCCGCTCCGCGGAGGCGGGGTGGTGGTCCGGACATGGATCTGGCGTTGATGTGGGGACATTAACCCTATAATTTCCTAAATTCAAGGATTTTTTTCCAGATCGTGTGAGGTGATCGTGAAGCTGTCCCGGGGTCAGCACCCAGCGCTCCTGCAGGCCGAGCACCCGCTTCACCGCCTCGACGCAGGAATAAAGGCCGAGGGGACTGGGGCGGCGCGGCGGGCGGCGCACCTCCGTCTCCACCACCGTCAGTCCCTCCTGACTCCGCAGCCAGCCCGGCAGATCGGTGGCGGGATCGAGGGACCAGAGCTCGACCGACGTGCGGTGGGCCAGGGGGTTGACGCAGACCCAGGCGCCGTTCAGCTCCAGCAGGACGAAGCAGTGGCGAAACCCCGGCCGCAGCAGCCGCAGCCAGCCCAGGTCGGCCTTGCCCGAGAACACCACCAGGGCGCGGGGCGGGGGCGGCGCGGGGGGCGTCACAAGACGATTCCCTTGGCCCGCAGCGGCGTGGCCAGCCGGTCCAGCGCCTCCCGCCACAGGCGGCCGGCGGTGGCGTCGCCCTCGCCGGCCGCCGCGCCGTTCTGGCGTCCGAACCGCACCAGCGCCCGCAGATGGGCGCCGCTCAGGATGCGGCGGCGATAGAGCCGCCGGACCTCCAGCACGATGTCATCGGGGGCGCAGGGCCGGGCCACGGCGCCCAGTCCCGCATGGTAGCGCGCCCCCTCGTCGCGGGCCTGCTGGCATTGGGAATACCAGATCCAGGCATCCTCGGGCGTGGCGAAGGGCTCCCCCTCCCTTTCTTCATATGTTGGCTGTATGGATCGCCTTTGGGCCATATCTGTTCTCCGACAATAGGACATTATGCCGCAGATTGATGCCCAATCCCCCGAATAGAGTCAACGAAAAGGTTTATGTTCCTGTGGCACCAGACGCCGAATTGCGGGACCATCTTCCCATGCTGAAGCACGCCGACATCTGGGCCGCCATCGATGCGCTTGCCCGTGACCACGGGCTGACGGCGTCGGCGCTTGCCCGCAAAGCCGGGCTGGACCCCACCACCTTCAACAAGAGCAAACGCATCACCCGCGAGGGCAAGCCCCGCTGGCCCTCGACGGAAAGCGTCGCCAAGGTGCTGGAGGCCACCGGCGCCACCATGACCGCCTTCGTCGGCTATATCGAGGACATGGCCCAGCCGCAGCATCCGGCCAACACCATCCCGCTGGTCGGCTTCGCCCAGGCCGGCGACCGCGGCTTCTTCGACGATGCCGGCTATCCGGTGGGCGGCGGCTGGGATGAGATTCCATTCCCCGAGATCGGCGATCCCCACGCCTACGCGCTGGAGGTCAGCGGCGATTCCATGGAACCGCTCTATCGCGACGGCGACGTGGTGATCGTCTCGCCCGCCGCCGGGGTGCGGCGCGGCGACCGGGTGGTGGTGCGCACCACCGACGGCGAGGTGATGGTCAAGCAGTTGGTGCGCCAGACCGCCAAGCGCATCGAGCTGGCCTCCCTCAACCCCGAGCATCCGGGACGCTCGCTGGCCGCCGAGGAGGTGGCCTGGATCGCCCGCATCCTGTGGTCCAGCCAGTAGGGCTTGCACCGACGTTTCCGTTATGTTCTTATTTCCGCCTTGCCCGAGGAGGCCGGAATGCCCGTCCGCTTTTCCTTCCGGCGGATGGACGCGGCGGAACGCCGCCATGACGGCCCCATCCCGCCCGCCGCTCCGCCGCCCGGCGCGGCGCGGGCGAGGCTGTTCCAGCGTCTGGCCGCCGAGCAGCGCGAGGACATCGCACGCCGCCGCCAGGCCTTGAAGGCGGCCACCCTGGCCGGCGACACCATCCTGCGCCGCGACCAGGGATTGCTGCGTTTCTACCGCGACCAGGGCGCCGCCTGGACGGCGTCCCGGCTGGACTGAAATGCGGGCAGGATGCCCGCGCTCCGAACCGGCCCCTTTCCCTGGAGCACGGCCGCCCTGGCCGCACTCCAGGGAGAAGCCACGTCCATCCTATCCGACGATGTGGGCGCCGCCGTCGATATACAGCGTGGTGCCGGTCACCGACTTGGCCAGATCGCTGACCAGATAGGCGGCGAACGAGCCGCAATCGTTGATGTCGGCCAGTTGGTGGGTGGGCGCCTTCTGGGCGGCGGCGTCCATCAGCTCGTCGAAGCGGTCGATGCCCGAGGCGGCGCGGGTCTTCAGCGGGCCGGGCGACAGGGCCACGACGCGGATGCCCTTGGGGCCCAGTTCATGGGCCAGGTATTTGGTGGTGCTTTCCAGCGCCGCCTTGACCGGTCCCATGACGTTGTAATGCTCGACCACCTTGCGGCCGCCGTAGAACGACACGGTGATCAGGCTGCCGCCGTTCTTCATCAGCGGCTCGGCCAGCTTGGCGCAGCGCACGAACGAGAAGCACGACACGTCCATGGCCAGGGCGAAACCCTCGCGCGAGCAATCGGTGACCCGGCCGTGCAGGTCGTCGCGGTTGGCGTAGGCGATGGAGTGGATGACGAAGTCCAGGCGGCCCCACTTTTCCTCGATGGCCTTGAACACCGCCTCCAACTGCCCGTCCTCGCGCACGTCGCAGGGCATGACGATGGGCGCGAACAACTGTTCGGCCAGGGGGCGGACGTACTTTTCGCCTTTTTCGTTGAGATAGGTGATGGCCAGCTCGGCGCCATAGGCATGGCAGTGCCGGGCGACGCCATAGGCGATGGACTGGTCGTTGGCGATGCCGATCACCAGCCCCTTCTTGCCCCTGAGGTCCAGCAATTGCAGCGGCGCCGGGGCGCCCTTGACGTCGGAATTCATGACTGCCCATCTCCATTGATTTTCTGTTGCAGTGCAGCATAGCCATCCCCGCCACCGGCCTCAAGCGGTATGACCAGCCCCGCCCTGCAATTCGCACAACGGTAATATTCGGAAAATATTGAGTGTTCACCCGGCCGCCAACGGGCTTGACGCTTGGCCGGACCCGGCGCTATGACTTGGCGCGTGGTGATTTGTCCGACCGGATTGCGGCCACGTAAAATATTCCGCTAAAGAGGTCCGAGCGCTCCTTGAACCGAGCCCCGGCCCGCTCCATCGGTCGGGGCTTTTGTTTTCGGAGGTCACATGAGCAGCAGCGATTCCAAGCCGTCCCGCCCCTGGCGCCCCCGCACCCTGGCGGTGCGCGGCGGGTTGTCCCGCACCAATTTCCGCGAGACCTCGGAAGCCATGTTCATGACCTCGGGCTATGTCTACGACAGCGCCGCCGAGGCCGAGGCAAGCTTCGACGGCACGCTCGACCGCATGGTCTATTCCCGCTTCAAGAACCCCACCGTCGCCATGTTCGAGCAGCGGCTGGCCGAGATCGAGGGGGCTCCCGCCTGCCGCGCCACCGCGTCCGGCATGGCCGCCGTGCATGCCGCCCTGCTCTGCCAGCTCCGGGCCGGCGACCGGGTGGTGGCGTCCAAGGCGCTGTTCGGCTCGTGCCACTGGATCATCAACGAGTTGCTGCCGCGCTACGGCGTCGAGCGGGTGTTCGTGGACGGCACCGATCTGGCGGCCTGGGAAGCGGCGCTTTCGGCGCCCACCGCCTGCGTCTTCCTGGAGACCCCCTCCAACCCGACGCTGGAGATCATCGACCTGGCCGCCGTCTGCGAACTGGCCCACAAGGCCGGGGCCAAGGTGGTGGTGGACAACGTCTTCGCCACGCCGATCCTGCAGAGTCCGCTGCAGCTGGGCGCCGACATCGTGGTCTATTCCGCCACCAAGCACATGGACGGCCAGGGCCGCTGCCTCGGCGGCGCGGTGCTGGGCTCGGCCGAGTTCTGCGCCGACGTGCTCGGCCCCTTCCTGCGCAACACCGGCCCGGCCCTGTCGCCGTTCAACGCCTGGGTGCTGTTGAAGGGCCTGGAGACCCTGGACCTGCGCATGGAGCGCCACTGCGCCAACGCCCTGAAGATCGCCCGCTTCCTGGAGACCCGCCCCGAGGTGGCCCGCGTCCTCTATCCCGGCCTGGAAAGCCATCCCCAGCACGAATTGGCCAAGCGGCAGATGCGCGGCTGGGGCAGCATCGTCGCCATCGAGCTCAAGGGCGGCAAGACGGCGGCCTACACGCTGCTGGACGGGGTGGAGCTGATCGACATCTCCAACAACCTGGGCGATTCCAAGAGCCTGATCACCCATCCCTGGACCACCACCCACCAGCGCCTGTCGCCAGAGGACAAGCTGGCCATGGGCATTTCCGAAGGGCTGGTGCGCCTGTCGGTGGGTCTCGAGGATTGCGACGATCTGATCGACGACATCGCCCAAGCCCTGAAATCCTAGAACGCCTCGATTCTGTTCGGTGGACAAATGCCGATGCCCGCCTGATATGATGGGCATCGGTATTGTTCCTGACGGGGATTCGCATGTACAGCCAGACCACCCGGGACATCGAAGTGACCGTCAAGCCGTTCTACCTGGACGATCAGTCGTCGCCCGGAGACAGCCACTTCGTCTGGGCCTATCGCGTGCGTATCGTCAACAAGGGCAAGAGCACCGTCCAGCTGATGCGCCGCCACTGGGTGATCACCGACGCCATCGGCCGGGTGCAGGAGGTCAAGGGCCCCGGCGTGGTGGGCGAGCAGCCGGTGCTGCGCCCCGGCGACGCCTACGAATACACCTCGGGCACGCCCTTGCCGACGCCGTCGGGCATCATGGTCGGCACCTACGAGATGACGGACGAGGATGGCTCCTCCTTCGATATCGCCATTCCCGCCTTCTCGCTGGACAGCCCGCACGAGAAACCCCGGCTGAACTAGCCGGACTTGCAAAATCACGGAGGCGGCGCCACATGCCGGATCGTGACCACCGCGAAAGGAAAGCCGCCGTGAGCAAGGACGCGAGCTCCCTCACCCTGCCCAAGGAACTGCTCCCCGCCGCCCAGCCCCGCCTGGACAAGCCAAGCCGGGAAGAGGCGGAGGAGGCCGTGCGCACCCTGCTGCGCTGGGCCGGCGACGATCCCGACCGCGAGGGTTTGGTGGGCACCCCCGACCGGGTGGTGCGCGCCTACGAGGAGTTCTTCTCGGGCTACGACCAGGACCCCACCGAAATCCTCCACCGCACCTTCGAGGAAACCGACGGCTACGACGAGATGGTGCTGCTGCGCGACATCCGCCTGGAATCCCATTGCGAGCACCATGTGGTGCCGATCATCGGCAAGGCGCATGTGGCCTACCTGCCCAACCGCCGGGTGGTGGGCATCTCCAAGCTGGCCCGGGTGGTGGAGATCTATTCGCGGCGCCTGCAGATCCAGGAAAAGCTCACCGCCCAGATCGCCAACACCATCAACGACGTACTGCAGCCCAAGGGCGTGGCGGTAGTGATCGAGGCGGCGCACCAGTGCATGACGACGCGCGGCATCCACAAGCCCGGCGTCACCATGGTGACCAGCCGCATGCTGGGCGCCTTCCGCGACGACGCGGCCACCCGGCGCGAGTTCATGGCGCTGATCCACAACCAACACTCTGGTGGCCTGTCGAACGTTTAGCCTATCCGCTTTGCCCACCTTGCCATAATGAGCGAATGCGCGCAGCATCTCCCCAACCAATGGGGGAGTGGTGCGATGCGGGGGATGATTCTGGCTGCCGTCCTGGCGGTGGGGATGGCTGGTGGCGTTTGGGCGGAACCGATGGTGGAGTACAAGGGCCGGCGAATTCAGGTCGCCGACGGCGACCAGAGCCGCGAATGCCTGGCCCTGGTCCGCAAGGCCATCGACATGACGGCGGAATTACCGCCCAAACAGCGCGCACTGACCTCCGAGGTCAAGGATTTGCGCTGTTCCCCCATCCCCGAGGCCCGGCGGACCAATGCCGTCGTCGACAACACCATCGGAATCTACACCATGCAATCGCCGGACACCCCCGGCGGCTATATCCGCTTTCCCCTGAAACCCGGCAACCTGTCCGCCGCCGACGTCGCCATGTCGCTGATGGGCAACGGAAGCTACGCCCACTGGCATCGGGCCTACCTGTCGGCCCGGCAGAAGGGGCCGAACGACCCGGTCGCCCGCAAGTACCATGCCCTCCTGACCAAGAGCGACGTGAAGGCGGTCCTGATGGCCGAGTGCGAGTTGATGGAAAACGACCGCGTCGCCGTGCTGGCCCTGGGCCTGGGCGAGCGGCGGGCGGCCTCCATCGGCAAACGGATGAGCGTACGCGGCTGTCCCTGAGAGGGCAGGGCTACTTCTTGGCCTTGCCCCGGGGCATGCGCGATTCCATCAGGGCGTGCAGCTTGGTGTCGAACAGCCAGAGCATCACGCCCTCGCCGTCCTCCTTCATCTGGCCCTCGTTGGTGCCGTTCAGCCAACGGACGAAATAGGGCGCCTTCTGCACCGGCGGGCCCCAGCGCTCGGCCAGAAAGGCGGCGGTGGCGTTGAAGGCGTTGGGCGGCTGGCGGCCGACGATCTGGAAGATGCGCTGGCTGCCCGCCTCGTCCTCGATGGTCAGGAACCATAATTCGGTGGGAATGCCGCCCACCTGGGCGGGACGCGGGCTCCAGTTGTTCTTGCCGTCGTCCTGGAACAGGGCGCAGCGGTCGACCTTGGCGGAGACCATGGCCCCCACCATCATCAGCGGCGTCTTCTCCACCCCCGGCGGCTTCTCCGGATCCCAGCCGCACACCATCCTGGTGTTGGCGGGCAGCGCCGAGAAGCGCAGCTGGTTGGCCCGCATGCCCAACTGGGCCGGCCCCAGGTCCAGGGGCCGGGTGGTGTCGGCGGCGAGAGCCGGCAGGGCGGACAGCAGCAGGCAGAGGAGAACGGCAAGACGCATGGCGGCTACTCGCGGATGGCGGTTCCTGGGGATTTCATCAGCTTGCGCAGGCGGATATCGCCGATGGCGACGGCGAACTCGTCCGGGTGTTTCTCATCGATGAACATCAGGGTCTCGTGCTGCTCGTCCTGCCAGCCGAGGAAGCGGCTGGCCCTGGTGGAGGGCTCGCCCAGCAGGGCGCCCAGCAGCCCGGCCGCCTTGTCCCATTCGCCGGCCTTGGCCCACAGGCTGAGCTGGGCCAGGCGATAGCGCCCCTGGGCCCCGTGCTCGATGAAGATCAGCCACAGCCGCGCCTCGCCGAACACCGTCGCCACCCCGGCCTGCCGCCAGGAATCGCCGCCGTCGTCGGCGAACACCGAGCAGCGCCGCACATGGTCGGCCCCGCGCGAGCGCTGGGGCTTCATCTGGCCGGGATTGGCCAGGGACGGCTTGTCGGTATCGGATTCGCAGACGATGCGCCGGCCGGGCGCCAGCTTCATGGCGCGCACATCCTCGAACAGCGCGCCGGGTTGCGGCAGATCCTCGCCCAGGGCGCGGACCACCTTCGGATCGGCCAGGGCCGGCCCCCAGGCGACGATGGCCGCCATCACCAGTGTCCAGAGCCCATGTGAAGCCGTCATGAAACGTCCCAGGTCATTTCGCACCTGCGAAGTATGGCACGGGACCGGCGATCCGTCACCGGCCCTCCGACGCAAGGGTCGCAAGCTTTTCTGACGCCGCCCTGTCAGCCCCCGACGGCAGCGGAGCGGACGGGTCGGCGACCCAGGCGGCGATATCGTCGATCACCACCCGGGCCTGCAGGTCGCGCAGCAGCATGTGCCAGCCATCGGCATAGAGGGCGGCGCGCTGGCGGGTTCCCAGATGGGGCAGCCCGGCCACCGCCGCCCAGGTGGGCTCGGGCGGGATGATCTCGTCGCGGGCGCCGTAGAGCAGCAGGGACGGCAGGTCCAGGCGGGGCGCGTCGCCTTGCGCCGCGTCCATCAGGTCCACCAGACCGAAGATGGCGTCCACCCGCGTCTCCTTGATCACCAGGGGATCCTTCGACAGGGCGCGCAGCATCTCGATATTGTCCGAGGGCTGGATTTTCAGGCCCCTTCCGCTCAGCGTCCAGCCCGGCGCCAGCCGGTAGGCCAGCCACAGGGCGGCCCGCTGGTACCACGGCATGCTGGCCCGCCCCCAGACCGCCGGGGCCGACAGGATCACCCCCTTCACCTCGGGCGGCGGAACGTGGACGGCGGCCTCGATGACCACCGCGCCGCCCATGCTCTCGCCCAGCAGGTAGAGCGGCGCCCGCGGATGGCGGACGGCCAGCAGGTGGACGGCGGTGCGCAGGTCGGCGGCCATGGCCGCGGTGGACGACCACCTGCCGGGATGGGGCCCGGCGCCGAACCCCCGCTGGTCGTAGGCGTAGACGGCGATCCCCTTGGCGGCCAGAGCCCGGCCCGGCCCGTCGAAGGCGTTGGAATAGTCGTTCATGCCGTGGGTGGCGACGATCACCGCCCTGGGCTCGCCGTCGGGCAACCACGAGCGTAGTGGCAGGCGCGCCCCGTCGGCGGCGGCGATGGCGCCGTCCTCCAGGACGGGCGGGCGGATGGCGGGGCCGGCGGGATGGGTGGTGGCGGCGCAGGCGGAAAGCAGCAAGGCCATCAGCAGCCCCCCCAGGACACCCGCGGCGCGCGCGCCCATTATTTCGACGAGGTCAGTTGCAGGAAGATGTCCTCGAGGTCGGTCTCCTCGGTGGACAGGTCGGCGATGGTCAGGTCGGCGGCGGCGAAGGCGGCGAGGATGCGGCCCATGGGCGTGGTCGACGGGCGATACCGCAACAGCAGCCGCCGCCCGTCCAGCCGCTCCGGCCCGAAGGCGAGCAGCGCCGCCGGAATCTCGGCCAGATCGGCGGCCAGGGTGATGGTCAGGGTCTTGCCGTCGATGCGCTTCAAGAGGTTGGGAGTGGAATCGCAGGCCACCAGCCGGCCGTGGTTGATGATGGCGACGCGGTCGCAGAGCTGCTCCGCCTCCTCCAGGTAGTGGGTGGTCAGCAAGATGGTGGTGCCCCGCGCGTTGAGTTCACGCACATAGGCCCACAATTGCTGGCGCAGTTCGATATCGACGCCGGCGGTGGGTTCATCCAGCACCAGGACCGGCGGGGCGTGCACCATGGCCTTGGCCACCAGCAGCCGGCGGCGCATGCCGCCCGACAGCGTCCGGGCATAGGCGCCGGCCTTGTCGGCCAGCCCCACCGCCTCGAGGATTTCCATGGTGCGGCGTTCGGCCTTGGGCACCCCGTACATGCCGGCCTGCACGTCCAGTAATTCGCGCGGCGTGAAAAAGGGGTCGAGGTTCAGTTCCTGCGGCACCACGCCGATGGCCGCCTTGGCGCCGCGCGGGTCGGCGTCGATGTCGCGGTCCCAGATCCTCACCCGGCCCTCGGTCTTCAGCACCAGCCCGGCCAGGATGTTGATGAAGGTGCTCTTGCCCGCCCCGTTCGGCCCCAGCAGGCCGAAGAACGAGCCGCGGGGAACCGACAGGCTGACGCCGTCGAGCGCACGCTTTTCACCGCCCCGGCCGCGATAGACCTTGACCAGGGAGTGGGCCTCCACCGCCGATTCGGGCGGGGTGGCGTGAGAGAGTGATTGAACCATGGCCGCCAATGGGTATCATCCGGCCAACACCTCGGTCAACGGAGCACCCATGTCGTCCGCTTCCACCCAGCCCGCCGCCGCCTTCGAAACCGTCACCGTCTCCGCCGCCAAGGTCGCCTGTGACGGCGACGTGGCCACGGGTCTCGGCCATCCCCGCGTCTTCCTCGACCTGACCGCCGAAGGCAAGATCGTGTGCCCCTATTGCTCGCGCACCTACGTCCTGGCCGAAGGCGCCAAGATCGGTCACCACTGAAGCCGATCGTATCGGCTTCAGCTTTGCCTGTGGCGCGCCCGTCCCGGGCGGGCTCAATCGCCGCTCGGGCTTTTGAGGGTTTTTCCTTCTGAAAGGGCGGCACCATGTCCTCCCCCCGCCACGTCACGCTGATCGACGGTTCGGGCTTCATCTTCCGGGCCTTCCACGGCCTGCCGCCCATGACGCGGGCCGACGGCACGCCGGTTAACGCCGTCTACGGCTTCACCACCATGCTGATGAAGCTGCTGGCCGACAGCCAATCCGATCACGTGGCGGTGATCTTCGATTCGTCGCGCCAGACCTTCCGCAGCGACATCTATCCCGAATACAAGGCCCACCGCCCGCCGGCCCCCGAGGACCTGGTGCCCCAGTTCCCCCTGGTGCGCGACGCCACACGGGCCTTCGACCTGCCGGCCATCGAGCTGGAAGGCTTCGAGGCCGACGACCTGATCGCCACCTATGCCCGCCTGGCCGTCGAGGCCGGGGCCAGGGTCACCATCGTCTCGTCCGACAAGGATCTGATGCAGCTGGTGGGCGATCGCGTCGAGATGTACGACCCCATGAAGAACCGCGCCATCGGCGAGGCCGAGGTGCGGGAAAAATTCGGCGTGCCGCCCCATAAGGTGGTCGACGTCCAGGCCTTGTGCGGCGATTCCTCGGACAACGTGCCGGGCGTGCCGGGCATCGGCGTCAAGACCGCCGCGCAGCTGATCGAGGAATACGGCGATCTCGACACCCTGCTGGCCCGGGCCGGCGAGATCAAGCAGCCCAAGCGCCGCGAAACCCTGATCGCCAATGCCGAGTTGGCCCGCATCTCGCGCCAGCTGGTCCGCCTGCGCACCGACGCGCCGGTGCCGGTGCCGCTGTCCGAGCTGGACGTCAAGCCGCCAGCGCCCGAGAAGCTGGCCGCCTTCTGCGCCGCCCAGGGCTTCAGGTCGCTGATGGGCCGCCTCAACGCCAGGATTCCCGGCGCCCCCACCGCCACGCGGGCGATCGTCACGGCGGCTCCGGCCGAAGCCCCGTCCCTGCCGCCCGCGGTGGAGACCGCTTACGAACTGGTCACCGACCTCGCCGCCCTGGACCGCTGGATCGCCCAGGCCACCCTGGCCGGACTGGTGGGCTTCGACACCGAGACCACCGGCCTCGACCCCCTGCGCGCCCGGCTGGTGGGCGTGTCGCTGGCGGTGGCGCCGGGGCGGGCCTGCTATATCCCCGTCCTGCACGCCCCGGCCCAGGCCCAGGGCGACCTGCTCGGCGGCCCGTCGGCCGACACCCCCGAAATCATCCCCGCCGCCGAGACCCTGGCGCGGCTCGCGCCGCTGCTGGCCGATCCCTCGGTGCTGAAGGTCGGCCACAACATCAAGTACGACATGCAGGTGATGGCCGGGCTGGGCCTCGGCGTCCTGCCCTTCGACGACACCATGCTGCTGTCCTACGTGCTGGACGGCGGCAGCCACGGCCATGGGCTGGACGAGCTGTCCCTGCTGCATCTCGGCCATGCCAACATCCCCTTCTCCGAGGTCTGCGGCAGCGGGCGCAATCAGGTGACCTTCGACAAGGTGCCCCTGGACAAGGCCTGCGCCTACGCCGCCGAGGACGCCGACATGACCCTGCGGCTGCACGCCGCGCTCAAGCCGCGCCTTTTGTCTGAGCGCATGGTCTGCGTCTACGAGACCCTGGAGCGCCCGCTGGTGCCGGTGATCAGGGACATGGAGCGCGACGGCATCAAGGTGGACCGCGCCCAGCTGATGGCCCTGTCCGAGGATTTCGGCCGCCGCCTGGGCGAGCTGGAGGCCGAGGTCATCGGCCTCAACAACGGCGAGGCCTTCAACCTGGGCTCGCCACAGCAGCTGGGCAAGGTGCTGTTCGAGACCCTTGGCCTGCCCGGCGGCAAGAAGACCAAGACCGGCCAGTGGGCCACCGGCGCCGACGTGCTGGAAGAGCTGGCCCATCTTCATCCGCTGCCCGCCCGCCTGCTGGACTGGCGGATGCTGTCCAAGCTGAAGGGTACCTACACCGACGCCCTGGTCGCCCAGATCAACCCGGCGACGGGGCGCGTCCACACCTCCTACGCCCTGGCCGTCACCACCACCGGGCGGCTGTCGTCGAGCGACCCCAACCTGCAGAACATCCCCATCCGCAGCGAGGAAGGCCGCAAGATCCGCCACGCCTTCATCGCCGAGGCCGGAAAGAAGCTGATCAGCGCCGACTATTCCCAGATCGAGCTGCGTCTGGTCGCCCACGTGGCGGAGATCGAGGGCCTGCGCGACGCCTTCGCCCATGGCCAGGACATCCACGCCATCACCGCCTCCCAGGTGTTCGGCGTGCCGGCGGAAGGCATCGATCCGGGCTTACGCCGCCGGG
>NZ_AONQ01000019.1 GCF_000342045.1 Paramagnetospirillum caucaseum
GCTTGGTGATTTCCGCTGGGATGGGATTTGCAGGCTGCCTCAGACCTTGGAATGCAGCCTGGACTTCGAAAATCCGACCATCCAGCCCATAGACAAACGGAACCATTGCCAACTCGATGATCTCATCTTTGGTCGGGTCCAAACCCGTGGTTTCCACGTCGATAAAAATGCCCAATCGAGTCTTGGAACCATCGTGCGGAGCAAGATTCTGGCGGTGGAGCAATTTACGAAGGACGCGATACTGGCCGGTGACCTCCAACGCCACAGCCATCTTCTCGTGATCACCCATCTCCTGCATTCCACGCTCCTCTTCCTCAGGCGACACCCAGAATCCAGCCTTCAACTTCAGCTACAGTTCGCTGTGGTGGTGAAAGGTTGGGGTGGAAGAACCCAGGAAGGGTGCCATCCCGGTCTGCTCGTGACATCCATGCCGCGATACTGAATGCGTCATGTTGATCTGGGGTGCGATCCTGCCTGGGGAAACCTCGGCTCCAGAGGGCAGGATAGGCTTCAACAATGGCTGACCCCCCTGAGGGAATTTCCCACCCATCGAACGGCCAAAAATGAACACGGCGACCAAGCTTCTGACGGATGAAGCGGAGCCAGGGAATTCCGGAATGAGTAGATTTTGCGACGGTTCCCTGCACATCGAAGTGGAATACCGATTTGGCTCCACCGGCCCGTTCCTCAGTCAGTCGCCGCCACCGAGTGTTGCCGGTGCGATCCGCACCATTCCCCACGGCACCATGCCGAATGAAATCGACATAGACATGATCGCCGTCAGTGGGCCAATGAGCATGGAAATCATCAAGGAAGGTCGGCCAATCAGGAGGCAAACCATGCACTTCAAAATATCTGAGCGGAAACGAGAAGCCGTGATCGATGCCAACCAAGGTCGGCACCTCATCTGAGAGCAGGTCCACGAGCCAGTGGGCGATACCCTTGCGGGACCAATATTTTCGAGGGGTCGGATTCGGAATAGGAGACGGCGGTGGTGGGACCTCAATGGGATCAGCCGCCCCAGTTGTGACGTAGACCCGCAGTCCTTTGAGGTTCGCTGTTGGCGTTTCCGCCCCGGAGTAGTCGATGCCCACATATCGGCTGAACATGATAAGCACATTCCAACGGAAGGGTATGGTAGGGCAATGCCTTGTGGTGGGATCGTCAGGGCGTATCAATCCCCGCTGCTGGTTCCCATCTTCCCCAGGAAATCCCCAAAATCTTTGGCCTCACGGAAGTTTCGGTAGACCGATGCATAACGGAGGTAGGCGACCTGATCGAGTTCCATCAGCACGTCCATGACCAGTTCGCCGATGAGCTTGGACGGAACCTCGTTTTCTCCCAAGCTCTCAAGGCGGCGGTAGATGCCATTGGCAATCCGTTCGATCTGGTCATCTTCGACTGGGCGTTTTCGTAGGGCGATCTGAAGCGACTTGACCACTTTCTCCCGGTCGAAGGTCGAGCGTGATCCGTCCTTTTTGACCACGACCAGATCACGAATTTGAACCCGCTCGAAGGTGGTGAACCGTGATCCACACCCTGGACAAGCTCGGCGGCGACGGATGGCCGCATTGTCATCGGTCGGGCGAGAATCCTTCACCTGGGTATCATCCTGGCCGCAAAACGGGCATCGCATTTGTTTGCCTCCCCCCTACCGATATCCTGGGCAATCATTAAGGAAATGATGACCGCCAGCAAGAACGGTGGCATCGGCATCCGAGAAGATCGGCACCAGAATTTCCGGCAACTTGTGAAATTTTGGGGAGCTTGACGGCACAAGCACCTCGTGTAAATCATGAACCCATGCTTTTCGTAGGGGGTGACATGAACAAGTCCGAATTGATCAATGCCGTCGCCGATGGTTCCAACATGACCAAGGCCGACACAGGGAGTGCCATTGACGCTGTTTTTGCAGCCATCACTACCGCCATGAAGTCCGGCGATGATGTGCGTCTGGTCGGCTTCGGGTCTTTCTCAGTTGCATCACGCCCTCATCGCACTGGCCGAAATCCACGTACTGGCGAAACCCTCGTCATTCCCGCAAGCAAGTCGCCGAAATTCACTGCCGGTAAGGGCCTGAAGGACACCATCAATGGCCGATGACATCAAGGCTCTGACCACCAAGATTGTGACTGCCTATCTGGGGGGGAACACGGTGGAAGCCAGGGAAGTTCCGAACCTGATCAAGTCCGTTTATTTGACCTTGGTTGGCATGGACGCCCCCGCCGCAGCACCTGCTGAACAGCAGCAACCAGCCGTTTCCGTGAAGCGGTCAGTGACCCCCGGCCATATCGTCTGTCTGGAATGCGGCGACCACCAGAAGATGCTCAAGCGGCATCTCCTGACCGGCCACGGACTGACCGCCGACGAGTACCGGGCCAAGTGGTCGTTGCCCAGGGATTACCCCTTGGTCGCACCGGAATATGCTGCACGCCGATCCGAACTCGCCAAGGCAGCGGGGCTTGGCTTCACGCGGAAGAATCGTCGGCCCAAATCAGCCACCTGATGAGCAGGGGAAGGGATCACCATGCCGCCACGTAAGAGTTCCAAGCCCACAGCCACCCCCAAGCCTGCCAAGGTCGCCAAGAAGGCTGGCCGGTCTACCAGAGGTCGCTTGGACGATGGCAGTGCCAATCCCATTGATGTCCATGTCGGTGCCCGAATTCGGCTTCGCCGGACCCTGCTGGGCATGAGCCAGGAGAGGCTTGGTGAATGTCTGGGGCTGACCTTCCAGCAGGTCCAAAAATACGAGCGTGGAGCCAATCGGGTGGGGGCTTCGAGGCTGTTCGACCTGTCCCGCGTTCTGGATGTTCGCGTCGGCTATTTTTTCGAAGAAATCTCTGTGACTGCCCAGGCAGCATCGCCGGTCGAAGTGATCCGGGGCAATGTCACCAAGTCAGTTGATGTCCCCGACGATGATCCGATGACGAAGCGGGAAACTCTCGAATTGGTACGGGCCTATTTCAGCATCAATGACCCCAAGGTCAGGGATCAGGTTCTGGCGATGGCAAAGGCTCTGGGTGGTGCCAAATAATGGGGGGCTTGGCGGAACACCATGCTGCTCTGGAAATTCCCTAAAGCTTCAGGACTATCTCGTCTGCAATCGCCCTGATCGACCGACCTTCCTTTTCGATCAACCCCGCAGCGGCCAGGGCGTCCACATCTTCATAGACGTTTTTATAATCTCGACCGAGTTGCCGGGCGAGTTCTGCAACTGATGTCGTGGGGTGCTCCCGAAGGAAGCGAACCATTTCCAATCGCTTCGGCGTAACGTGACGGAGAAAAGCTTCCATAGACTCGAATGTCACGTTGAGTTCGGGTTCACCGATTTTTCCATGTTCGGCGTTATGCCATGCCGCGATCACTCTCTTGCCCATGTCATCAAGAGGATCGCTATGCCCGTTGCCGATGGAAACATTGATCCGGTTCAATTTGCCCTCCGCCGTCTGACATCGGCCTTAAAATCCTCAATCAACTGCTCAATGGTGGAGAATGAGTACGCAGTCTCATCGCCATCAAGATGCCGGTGATCGCCCTTTCCAGCCTCGTTGTCGTAGCCGACGATCCGCCTTCCATCTCGACCGTAGAACAGCGAGTACTTGAAACCATGGCCGCTGCCTTGAACCTGCATCGGCACTGCCCATACTGTCATCTCAACGATGGACCCATCGTCGTAGACCGCCTTGGTGTGGATAATAAGGGTCGCCTTCATCCGATCCTCAGAACCATATCAGATTTATGGTATCCACGGCCATAGATTGCTGCGGGCTGATGCATCTAATCGCCCATCATTGCAGATGCCAATCCCTCTGCAATGTCGTGATTCGCCTTGAGCTTGGTTTTCCGGGCAATCTTGTTGTAGTGGATTCTGGTGACCTCCGGGCTTGAGTGCCCAACTGCCTTCGAGACCGTCTCAAGGCTAATCTTCAAGTCATCAATGGCGAACGTAATCCATGATCGGCGAAGATCGTGGATGTTCACATGGGGCAAGCCAGCTTCCTTTCGGACATCACACCATACTTCGTCAACTGAGGTGATGTGTAATTCCGGGGCCGTGGAACGAGCAAAAAGCCACTTTGAGTTTTTCGGGATTCGGCCAAGCAGTTCCTGAACGGGGTCCGTGATCACGATTTGCTTGATCTTCGGCTTGCGACGCCGTGAATTTCCTTTGTCAGTCACATGAATATATCCATCTTTTATGGCATCCCACTGCATTGACAACACCTCCATTTTTCGGGCGGCTGTGAAAATAATCATTTCGATTGCCAGATACATTGATGGGTTGTTTTGAGGGTTTGCCGCTCGATGGGCAATGAGGGCTTTGTATAGCTCTCTATATTCATTTTCATCAATCACAACATCTCTTGATTTCTTCTCGTTCATCTCAACTTTAAATGTTGGGTTGCTGTTCATCGGCAGAATTTTTGGGATACACCAGTTCCAGGCGGATCGAAGGTAGCCAACGGCATTGTTGCCATTCCCTTCTCCCGATGTCTCCGTCACATGATCGAGTAGCTTCTGGCAGTCATCTTGGGTGACATCCTTCCATGGCTTAGTTCCCATGAATGGACGCACATAATTTTTATACATTGCTCTATAGGAACGCTGCGTGTTTGCTCCTTTTTTCTCAATATGATTTGCCATGTACAAATCAAGTATATCATTTATAGTGATGCACTTTCTGTCATCCTGCTTGTCTTTGGCGGGGTCGCCGCCCAGAGTTACTTTCGCCAACACTTCTTTCGCTCTGGTTCGAGCTTGCTCAATGGTCAGCACTCGCACATCTGAAAGTGTCATGCGTCGATCTACGCCATACGAGTTGCGGTACTGAACGACATAGCTCCTGTGCCCATTGGGGGTGACCTTGACGCCAAACCCCGGCAGAGTTTCATCCCAGTAGATTCTATCAGTGCATTGCGGCACGAGGTTGCGAAGAGCGGTGGTGGTTAGGCGAATTTTAGGCACAGTGGATTCCTTCGACGTGTTAGGCTTTGCTCATCCAGAGAAATGGCGGATTTCCGCCTTTCTTATTCGAATGTCGGCAGCCTTTTCGGGAAAGCAACCGGTAAGCAGCGAAGTACACTCGTGTACGTTATGTTGGCGTTGTGTTCTGTATGCATTCTCAGTTCAGCCCCCCGTTAGGACATTGAAATTGAGAAAAAAACAATAAAATCAATGATGTGCGATTGGGGTTGACGAAATCATCCGCCAATGCCAATTGTCACCCTCCATGGTGTCCTGGGTCCTGCTGGAAGTCGAACTGGCGGGGCGGTTGGAACGCCATCCCGGCAACCGGGTCTCGCTGCTGGTCGGCTGAGCCCGTAAGCCCTTCGGATGTGATCGGGTGCGGATGAAAGTCGTCGTCGTCGAGTCTCCGGCCAAGGCCAAGACCATCAATAAATATCTGGGCAGCGACTTCCACGTCCTGGCCTCCTACGGCCATATCCGCGACCTGCCGCCCAAGGACGGCTCGGTGCGGCCCGACGAGGGCTTCGCCATGGACTGGGAGACGGACGGCAAGTCCGAGCGCCAGATCAAGGAGATCGTCGCGGCGGTCAAGGGCGCCGACAAACTGTTCCTGGCCACCGATCCGGACCGCGAGGGCGAGGCCATCTCGTGGCATGTCCGTCAGGTGCTGGAGGAAAGGCGGGCGCTGAAGGGCGTCGAGGTGAAAAGGGTGGTGTTCAACGAGATCACCAAATCCGCCGTGCTCGACGCCATGCGCAATCCCCGCGACATCCACCAGGAACTGGTGGACGCCTATCTGGCGCGCCGCGCGCTGGACTATCTGGTGGGCTTCACCCTGTCGCCGGTGCTGTGGCGCAAGCTGCCGGGCTCGCGCTCGGCGGGACGCGTCCAGTCGGTGGCGCTGCGCCTGATCTGCGAGCGCGAATCCGAGATCGAGAGCTTCAATCCCCGCGAATACTGGACCATCGCCGCCGACTTCCTGACCCCCAAGGGGGCGCTGCTGTCGGCCGGGCTGACCCATCTGGGCGGCAAGAAGCTCGACAAGTTCGACCTGTCGTCCGAGGCGCTGGCCCGCGACGCCGAGACCAAGGCGGCGTCCGCCCGCTATTCCGTCGCCGCGGTGGAGCGCAAGCGGACCAGGCGCAATCCCTATCCGCCCTTCACCACCTCGACCGTGCAGCAGGAGGCCAGCCGCAAGCTGTACTTCGCCGCGGCGCGCACCATGCAGCTGGCCCAGCGCCTGTATGAAGGCGTCGACATCGGCGGCGAGACGGTGGGTCTGATCACCTATATGCGAACCGACGGCGTGCAGATGGCCGCCGAGGCCATCGCCGGGGCGCGCGCGGTGATCGCCGAGGATTTCGGCAAGGCCTATGTCCCCGAGGCGCCGCGCCTCTATAAGACCAAGGCCAAGAACGCCCAGGAGGCCCACGAGGCCATCCGCCCCACCGATCTGGCCCGGCGTCCCGAGGACGTGGCCCGCTATCTCGATCGTGACCAACTGCGCCTCTACGAACTGATCTGGAAGCGCACCATCGCCAGCCAGATGGCCGCCGCCGAGCTGGATCAGGTGGGCGTCGACATCGCCGGCGACCGGCACGGCATCGTCTTCCGCGCCACCGGCTCGGTGGTGGTGTTCGACGGCTTCCTCAAGGTCTACCGCGAGGACAAGGACGATTCCGACGACGACGAGGCGGAAAAGCTGCTGCCCGACGTGACCGAGAAGGATGCCATGGAGCGCAAGGCTATGCGCACCGAGCAGCACTTCACCCAGCCGCCGCCGCGCTTTTCCGAAGCCAGCCTGGTCAAGCGCATGGAAGAGCTGGGCATCGGCCGGCCGTCCACCTACGCCTCCATCCTGTCGGTGCTGCAGGAACGCAATTATGTCCGCCTCGATCAGCGGCGCTTCATTCCGGAAGATCGGGGCCGGCTGGTCACCGCCTTCCTGGAAAGCTTCTTCGGCCGCTATGTGGAGTACAACTTCACCGCCGATCTGGAGAACCAGCTGGACGACATCTCCGGCGGGCGCATCGACTGGAAGAAGGTGCTGGAGGTCTTCTGGAAGGACTTCTCCGGCGCGGTGGACGGCACCAAGGACCTGCGGGTCGGACAGGTTCTGGACGCGCTGGACGAATTGCTGGGGCCGCACTTCTTCCCCGACGACGGCTCGGGCCACGACCCGCGCTCCTGCCCCACCTGCAACGCCGGACGCCTGTCGCTGAAGCTGGGCAAGTTCGGCGCCTTCATCGGCTGCTCGGCCTATCCCGAATGCCGCTTCACCCGGCCGCTGACCACCGGCGGCGAGGGCGAGGAGGAGGTGCGCGAAGGCCCCAAGGACCTGGGCAACGACCCGGAGAGCGGCCTGCCGGTTACCCTGCGCAAGGGGCCCTACGGCCATTACGTCCAACTGGGCGACGAGACGACGCTGAAGGCCGAGCCCGCCCCCGTGCCGGAAAAGGGCAAGAAGGCCGCAAAAGCGGTCAAGGCCCCCAAGCCCAAGCGCGTGTCTCTGTACAAGGGGCTGGAGCCGGGCGGCGTCACCCTGGACATCGCCTGCCGGCTGCTGGCCCTGCCGCGCCTGATCGGCACTCATCCCGAGACGGCCAAGTCCATCAGCGCCGGCGTCGGGCGCTTCGGCCCCTATGTGGTGCATGACGGGGTCTACAAATCGCTGGCCAAGGACGACGATGTGCTGGTCGTCGGCATGAACCGCGCCATGGAGCTCCTGTCCCAGGCCAAGGGGCGCGGCGGCAACGGCCCGCTCAGGACGCTGGGCGAGCACGAGGGCAAGCCGGTCACCCTGCACGAGGGGCGCTACGGCCCCTATGTGTCGCGCGACGGGGTGCACGCCACCCTGCCCAAGGACAGCGCCATCGACACGGTGACCCTGGAAGCCGCCCTGGTCCTGATCGCCGCCAAGGCGGCCAAGGGGCCGTCCAAGCCGGTCAGGGGGCGCAAGGCGGCCCCCGCCGCCAAGGCGGAAACCGCGCCCAAGAAGGCTCCGGCCAAGAAGGCCGCCGCCAAGAAGGCCGCACCCAAGAAGGCTCCGGCCAAGAAGCCGGCCGCCGGGAAAGCCGCCGCCAAGACGTGACCGGCCCGCGCCGGGGCCAAGGATCAAGGAACAGCCGGCCCGACTTGCCGCCGATGGATGGAATACATCCATCGGGAGGCGGGGGGGCGCGGCATTTCCGCGGATGCCCGCGAAATAGCGGATCAGGCGCCCGGGGCGGCATCCCGGGCTTGATATCGGCTCGGCTCGGCATCGGCCGATAACTTGATGTGTTTCACTGTCGGCCATCAGAATCCGTTTCAGAATTTTCTGCCGGAATATTTCGCCTCTATTCCTTGTGATCGGAAGCTTCTCTTTTGAGATGGATGGTTAATAAATCCTTTACTCCCGGAGGGGGCAGCGCGTTGAAGTGATTGACGAAAATTCGGTTGCACCGGGACTGTCAGTTGATCTAGACTGATGTTGTTAGGAAGTGTGCTCCCTGCATGCGACCCGCAGCCAGTGGCTTGCCGGTTGCGGGGAATGTAAGGAAGCCCGGGGCGAGAATCGCACCGGCCTCTCTAGAAAGGAGACTTTGTTATGTCTGACGTCACCCTTACTTCGGCCGTCCGCAGCAACCTGCTGGCGCTGCAATCCACCCAGGGCCTCGTGAATCGTACCCAGGGCCGTCTGTCGACCGGTTTGAAGGTCGGCAGCGCCATCGACGATCCGGTGGCCTACTTCCAGTCCAAGGCCCTGTCCGATCGCGCCAGCGACTTCCAGGGCAAGAAGGACAACATCGATCAGGGCGTTTCCTCCCTGTCCACCGCTCTGCAGGGCATTTCCGGCGTTTCGACGCTGGTCAAGCAGCTCAAGGGTCTTGCGCTGAACGCGCAGTCCGCGTCGAGCGCCCAGATCGGCAGCCTGGTGCAGCAGTTCAACGCCCTGCGCAGCCAGCTGGACAACTTGGCGCTGGATACCCAGTACCAGGGCCAGAACCTGGTCGCCGGTGCCGGCCAGACCCTGACCGTCAGCTTCTCCAACCTGACCGGCTCCACCCTCGAGGTGACCTCGGTCGACGTGCGCGTCGGCGCCACCGGCCTGAATATCTCCAAGGCGGTGACCTCCAACGGCGGCTTCCAGCTGAACTTCCAGGACGCCAGCTCGGTGTCGCTGGGCGAAGGCGTCGTGCGGACCACCTATGCCGGTACCGCCGTCGCGCTGACCTCGGGTCTCTACACCTTCTCGTACGGCTCGGCCGTCATGTCGTTCACCGTCTACTCGGCCGGTTCGCTGACCGAGCAGGGCACCGACTTCCAGGCCTTCACCACCACCACCGCGGTGGCCAACGGTGATTCCTTCGCTTTCCGCGTCAGCACCGAAGCCAACGGCGACACCTTCGACATCACCGCCGGCAGCGTGCAGAACGGCAACCGTCTGGCCATCGAGTACAGCGGTTCCGCCAGCGGCGGCATCAGCGCCGCGGCCATCGCCATCGGCAGCACCATCACGGTCGGCTTCAACGGCCTGACCGGCAGCGGTCTGGCCTCGGGCAACTACACCTTCAGCTATGCCGGCGAAACCCTGAGCTTCACCGTGGGTTCGGCCGGCAACACCGGCACCACCTTCACCACCACCGACACCTTCACCAATGGTGTGTCGAGCGCGCTCAGCCTGACCCTCGGCACGGCCGGCGGTGTCGGTACGGGCTCGCTCCTGGTCGGTAACTCCACCGGCAGCCTGACCGCCGCTACCGGCAAGGTGCGCGGCGTGGCCTTCGCGTCCGGCGGCGACCTGACGATCGCCTACGGCGCCCAGGTGTCGTCCCGCCAGACCCTGACCAACGTGTCGGGCCAGTACGTGCTGGACTCCAAGCTCACCGGCGTGGTGCAGGGTCTGGTGACCAAGCTGGACGAGAACCTTCAGACTCTGCGCGCTCACGCTCAGAACCTGGGTACCAACGTCGCCCTGCTGAACACCCGTCTGGACTTCACCAAGAACTACGTCGACCTGCTGCAGTCGGGCTCGGGCAAGCTGACCCTGGCCGACCTCAACGAGGAAGGCGCCAACCTGCTGGCCCTGCAGACCCGCCAGCAGCTGGGTATCCAGGCGCTGTCCTTCGCCGGTCAGAACGAAAAGTCGATCCTGTCCCTGTTCCGTTAAGTCGGAATGGCGCAGATTTAGGGGAAAGAGGTGGCTCTGCCACCTCTTTTCTTTTTTCCGGGCCGCGTTCCAGGGGCCGGCACGCCGCAGAGCCATTGGAGGGACCGCGTCGAGATGAGTACGGAGAACGGGTTGGATACCGAGCGGGTTTCCCGGAATCTAAAGGCCTTTCAGACCTGGGTTCCGCATCTGGCCGCCCAACTCGCCAGCCATGTTCCCCAAAGCAGCCTGGTGCGCAACGCCGACGGCGATTGGGACGTGGAATTCCGCGGCGAGTTCCTCTATGGCCCGGGCGGGCGCAGCCGTTCGGAAAAGGCCGCCGAGGCCCTGGCCCTGGCCCCCGAATCCCGCGTCAACATGGCTCCCTTGTCCAGCTACAACGTGGACTTGATCACCAACCGCTTCCTCAGCCGCATTCTCCGGCGGGGAACCGATGCCGGCCTGGCGTTCCTGCGCTATCCTTCCGGACCCCAGGGTTTCCATGTGGTCAGCTTCGGCCTCGGCCTCGGCTACCACATCCCGGTGCTGATGGAGCAGGTCGATCCCATCTCGGTGTGCATCGTCGAACCCAATCTGGATTTCCTGGTCCATTCCCTGGCGGTGATGGATTGGGTGGGCATCCTGGAAATGGCGGCCAAGGGGCGGCATCACGTGACCATCGAGGTCTCGGAGCAGCCGTCCGAGATCGCCCGGCGGGTCCGGGCCCATCTGCGCTATTCCTGCCCGATCATGGTGGACTGGACCCGCTTCCAGCAGGCCTATCCCAGCGCCATCCTGACGGCGGCCATCACCGAATTCTACCGCGACGCCCAGCTGATCGGCATCGGCCTCGGCTTCTTCCACGACGAGATGGAGATGGTGCGGGCCTCCTACATGAACCTGCGCAATGCCGATTATCGGATCTTCAGGCAGAGCCCGTATCCCATGCCGACGCCGGTCTTCATCGTCGGTTCCGGCCCGTCCCTGGATGACGACATCGAGGTGATCAAGGCCTACAAGGACCGCGCGGTGATCATTTCGTGCGGCACCGCCGCCCGGGTCCTGATGGCCAATGGCATCCAGCCCGACTTCCAGATGCTGCTGGAGAACGGAGCCGCCCCCTATCGGGCGCTCAAGGCGGTGGCCGACGAGTTTGGCTATGCCGACACGGTGCTGATCGCGTCCAACACGGTCGATCCCCGCGTCAAGGAGATGTTCCGGACTCCCGTCTTCTATTTCCGCAATTCGCTCAGTTCGTACACCATGTTCAGCCCCGGCGACCAGCATACCCTGGACGAGTCGGGGCCGACCGTCACCAATACCGGCGTTGCCGCCGCCCTGGCCATGGGGTTCCGCGAGCTATACCTGTTCGGCGTCGATCTCGGCACCCGGACCCAGGGACGCCACCATTCGAAGCACTCGCTCTACCGCCACGACGACGACCAGAAGGACGGCGTGGACGGGGCGATGAATTTCGATACCGTGTTCGATCAGGTGGAGGTCGCCAATTTCGGCGGGGTGGCCCATACCGAGGCCATCATGCTGTGGACCCGCGACGCGCTCGGCCGCGCCATCGGCCGCTATCGGCCCGCCGCCGAGGTGTTCAACTGCAGCGACGGATTGCTGATCGAGAACACGCGCCCCATGAGTTCTTCGTCCATCCGGCTGAAATCCACGCCGGAAACCAAGGCGCGCGACCTGGCCCGGGCCTGGGAGCGTTCGCTCCTGCCCGCCGCCGAGGGCCATTTCGACGAGCGTTGGCAGCGGGAGAACTGGCCCGAGACCATCAAGGCGCTGCTGGACAAGGTCCAGGTCGTGCTGGACGGCAGCGGCCGCGACCTCAACAAGCTGATGCTGGACCTGTGCAATACGCTGATCACCGAGAACGAGGGGCCGCCGACCGTCGCCCAGTACTTTGTCCGCGGCACCTTGCTGATGTCGGCCATGTGCCTGGCCTATTACGTGCGTCGGGTGCAGCCGCCGGAGCGCACGGACGAATTCTGGACCATCGTGGAGGAGGAGTTCATGGACATCCTCCGGGTGCTGGCGATCCAGGCCGACTGGTTCTTCGAGAACATCGAGGTCTTCGAATCCGACGAGGAGCTGTTCGAGAAGGTGACGGAGTGGTGCTATGACTGATGAAATCTCCGCCGACATCCACGCTCTGAGCGGGATGGTCGAAACCGCCTCGTCGAACGAGATCATGGAGTATTGCAGCCGGCGCCTGGGGGAGGGGAGCACCAACCCCTACGTCTTTCTCGCCATGGGCATGGTCTCCTACTACAACGACGATCCCGGCCTGGCGATCCAGCTGATGGAACGCGGGCTGGCTCTCAATCCCGATTGCCGCGAACTGGTGGACGGACTGGCCGGGGTGTGTACCCGGATCGGCCGGCTGACCGACGGCCTTTACTACGGCAAGCTCGCCGTCTGCCTGAAGCCGCGCCCCGATGCCGCCGCCCTGCTGCCCCACCGCATGGCGTCGTACATGGATGGCATCCGCAACGTGGGCATCTCCCACCACGCCACCAATGCCGAGGCCGCCCTCCAGCTGGGCATGTTCGAGGAGGCGCTGGCCCAGGCCGAGAAGCACCTGCGCATCCATTCCGACGACGTGGACTGCATGATGGTCGCCGCCCGGACCTTGCTGGCCCTGAAGCGTCCTTCCGCCGCCGCGTCCATGCTGCGCGCCGCCCTCCACCACAAGCCCGCCGAGCCGTGGCTGCACGTGCTGATGGCCGAGGCCTTGATGGGCGAGGTGCGGCACGCCACCGCCCTGGCCCATCAGAAGCTGGCCTGGGAACTGGCGGGCGACGACGACAGGCTGCGGAGCCGTCTGGCCGGAACCCTGGCCCTGCAATCCGATGCCGGCCGGCCGGCGGCCACGGCCCTGGCCGACGCCTATGCCGCCGGGTGCGAGGCGCCGCTGCGGCGGGTGAAGGCCGATGTGGACGCCTCCTCCACCCTGCTCGGCATCATGTGGGACCAGGTCTACGACAGCCCCCTGGCCCATTGCGTGGCGCCGGTCGTGCGGCAGATTCCCAATACGGTGCTCTACACCCTCAATCCCCGCCACGACCACATCACCGAATCCATGCGCACCTCGGTGATGCGGCCGCGCCAAAGCATCAATATCGACGACGCCACCCTGGGCCGCATCGTGGGCGGCGATCAGGTGGCGTGCCTGATCAATCTCTGCGCCCCGTCCGATCACGCCCGCTTCCCGGTGTTCAAGGGGGAGCGGACGCCCCTGGTCGTCCATTGGGTGACCTCTCCCATGTGCGACCGGCTTCCCGGCGCCGGGCTGGTCCTGTCCGACGCCGAGACCGCGGACATCGACCGGCGGACCTATGGGCCCGACATGATCGTCGAGGTGAGCGCGCTGCTGGCCTTCGATTATCCCCAGAGCCTGGGCGCCGAGGACGAGATCCTCGACCTGCCGCGCAACACGCGGGGCTTCGCCATGTTCGGGGTCCACGGCGAGCCGTCGCGCTTCAACGACGCCTCCGTCGCGCTGTGGTCGCGGGTGCTGTGGGCGGCGCCGGGATCGCACCTGCTGATCGGCGGCCGCGATGCCTGGGAAGATGAACTGGTCGAGTGGGCCCTGGGGGCCTTCGCCGAGTATGGTGTGGCCGGCCGGGTGCACTTCCAGGAGCCGGTGACCCTGGCGGCCGGGTCGCCGGGCCGGGCCTTCTGCCATATGGTGGACGTGGTTCTCGATACCCTGCCGGTGGCCGGCCTGGCGGAAACCGCCACCGATCTGTGGATGGGGGTGCCGGTGGTTTCCCTGCGGTCCGATTGCCGGGCGGGGCGGGCCGGAGCGTCGATCCTGCGCGCCGCCGGCCGTCCGGAATGGATCGCCGGCAGCGAGGCGCAGTATGTGGAGATCGCCGCCCGTCTGGCCGGCGATTCCGGGCTCGGCGCCATCCGGGCCGGGCTGCGGGACCAGGTCCTGGCCTCGGCGCTGGCCAATCCGGGGGTGCTGGGCAAGGAAATCTCCCTGAAGCTGCAAAGCGTTCTCGCCCACCGTCAAAAGAAGGCCTAGCCGCGTGGGCGGCGATCCCCTCGCCGAGGCCTTCGCCCGCATCCAGGCGGGTGATCTGGCGGGGGCGGCGGCCGTTTACCGGCAGGCCCTGGAGGCCGGGGCGGACGATCCGCGGCTGCGCATGTCCCTGGGTCAGCTGCTGCTGCTGCAGGGCGATTACCGCAGGGGGCTGCCGCTCAACGAGCACCGGCCGCAAAAGCCGATTCCGGGCCCCCGCTGGCGCGGTCAGCCGCTGAAGGGCGAGACCGTGCTGGTGGTGGGCGAACAGGGATTCGGCGACAATATCCAGTTCGTGCGCTACGCCGAGCCCCTGGCCCGGCGTGGCGCCCGCGTGGTGGTGGGCTGCCAGCCCGGCCTCGGCCGGCTGTTGTCCACCACGCCCGGCGTGTCGGCGGTCCTGGAATCGGGGCAGGCGATGACGCCCCCCGATTTCATGGTTCCCATGATGTCGCTGCCCTATCTGTTCGGGACCACGGCGCAGACCATCCCGGCCCGCGTTCCCTATCTCACTCCCCTGCCCGAGGCGGTGGCCGCCTGGCGCGCCCGTCTGGCCCCCCATGGCGGCCTCAAGGTCGGGCTGGTGTGGGGCGGCAATCCTGATGTTCCCTATGACGGCCGCCGGTCGCCCGGGCTGGCGCCCTGTCTTTCCCTGCTGGACGTGCCGGGCGTCACCGTCTTCAGCCTTCAGAAGGGGCCGGCGGCGGCGGCCCTGGCGGGGCGGTCCATGCCGCCCAATTTCATCGATCTGGGGCCGCAGCTCACCGATTTCGATCAGACGGCGGCGGTCATGCAGGCGCTGGACCTGGTGATTTCCTCCTGCACCGCGCCCGCCCATCTGGCCGGCGCCCTGGGCCGTCCGGTCTGGGTCGTCCTGGCGGACTTTCCCGATTGGCGCTGGCTTCTGGATCGCGAGGACAGCCCCTGGTACCCCACGGCGCGGCTGTTCCGCGCCCGGCACGGCGAAGGCTGGGACCAGGTCGCGGGCCGGGTGCGGGGGGCGCTGACCGCCGCTGCCGGCGGCGGGTGATCAGCCCTTGCCGGGGACCGGCGGGGCGTTCTTCTGGCCTTCCAGCAGGCCTTCGGCCAATTGCATGTTGATGTTGATCAGGGTGTTCAGGGCCGAATCGCCGATGGTGGCGCCGTTGGTGAAGGTGGTGTGGGCCACGTACTCGCTCAGCCGGATCAGGTTGGCCTTCAGGTTCGGCGGCAGGGGGCTTCCCGGCGAACGGGCCAGCGAGCGGATGGCCACCCAGACCTCGAGATTGTGGTTGAGGGCGGCCACCAGTTCCGCCGCCCGGTTGTCGCCGCTGCGGGCCCGGTCCAGGGCAATGGCCGCCTCCGCCAGGCTGAGCGCTTCCTGCTCGGGCAGGGGAAGGGAGGAGAGGTCACCGATTTCTTCGGTCATGGGGGACTCCGGGATTTGCGGCATGCCGGCGGATGGCATTGATTTAGCCCGACATTCTTTGCCGGTTCCGGTTAGAAAACCGTTAACCCCACCGGGGTGGGCCACTCCCTCCGGGGGCGATTTATGGATTTCTTAACGGAAGGGTGCTAGGCTCCGATACGGGTGACGAGCTTGCCCGAACGCGTCGGAGGTTATTGTGACCGATACCGTGCTCAGCGCCTATACGGGCGACCTTACCCAGATGCTCAGCACCCTGTCCGGCATGTCGGCGCGTCCGGCCTTCAATCTGACGTTCGCCAACCTCCAGAATTCCTATGCCAATCAGTACAATGACAAGATGCAGGTTCTGCAGCGCCAGGCGCTGGACCGCTATGATACCTCGCTCGACGCTGAACTCATAAAGTTGAAGGAACAGCTGCCGAAGCTCGAGGAATACCAGAATCTGGTGGCCGACAGCGTCTCCCTGGTGTCCGAGCGTCTCGACCAGATCGGCGACCTGGACATTCAGAACGCGTCGTTGCAGCTTCACGCCTCGGTGGGCGACCCGCTGGACACCACCGAGTTCGATTCCGGTGTCGACAACCTGAACGACGCCTTGAGCCGCCTGCCCATCCTCGACGGGACGGAATTCTCGTTCTACGGCGACGAAGGGGTGGGCCAGATCCGGCTGAACGGCATCGGCATCGACCACTTCACCGTCGATGACGACCAGGCCGATCCGCCCACCGGATCAAGCTATGAATTGTCCGCCGGCCTCAGCCGGGTCAACCTCCTGGTGTCGCAGCTTTACAACCGCCTGGACATGGTGGCTGGCGAGGTGGACCGGGTGAAGGACCGGATTTCGGAAATCCAGGACCACCAGCAGGCCCAGGTCGCCGACATCAAGAAGGACGTGGCCAGGAAGGCGCAGGAGATGAAGCTCCAGATCGCCTCGCAGCTCCAGGCCCTGTCCGTCAGCTTCGAGGCGCAGCAGGCGTCCAACGAACAGATCGTCAAGGCGCAGACCAACGACACCTATCAGCCGGGGTCCGTGGTCAATTTGTTTTCATGAGTCGATGGGCTTACCTTCCTGAGACGTAATGGGAGTGGTTATGAATCCTTACAGCAATGCAGCCCACGCCGCGAATTTTCCCCAGGAAGGCAATCCTCGGGAAACGGAGGCCTGGGCGTTGACCGAGGCGGCCCGTCGCATGGCGTCGGCGTCCCGTGGCGAGCCCGAAGGCATGCGCGAGGCGCTGCGGCTCAACTGGAAGCTCTGGACCATCTTCCAGGCGGACCTGATCGGCAAGGCCGAGGCGGGCGAGACGACCGAGACCGTCGTCAACATGCTGAGCCTTTGCCAGTTCGTGGACTTCCACACCGTCGCCGCCCTGACCGAGCCCGATGCCGCCAAGATGGAGGTTCTGGTCAACATCAACCGCAACATCGCCAGCGGCCTGCGCGATTCCCTGGCCCGCGAGGCGCGGGAAGCCGCCGCCGCCGCCGGTGAGGCCGCTCCCGCCGCCGCTTCCGCCGCGACCGCCGGCGCCTATGCCCCGGCGCCCGGAGCCGCCCACACGCCGATCAGCGCCACCGCCTGACCGCGGCGAGGATGCGTCCTTCGATCCCCGGACACGGCCCGATGCCCTGTCCGGGGATTTTTGATTCCGCCCCGTTCCATTCCGGCCCGTCATGACCCCGCCGTCCCGTCCCGTCCTGCTGTTCGCCGCCGCCGATCCGGGCGGCGCCAACGCCATCCTGCCCGTCGCCGTGCTGCTGGCCGGCCGCGGCGCCGGGGTGGCGATTCTCGACCACGGCTTTCTCGGCCGCAACGCCCCGGCCGGCCTGAGGCGGCTGCCGCCGCCGGGGGGCGGCGACCTGGAGGCGTGGCTGGATGATGCCGGCGTCGACGGCCTGTGCTTCGGCACCTCGCTGGCCGACCGCCTGCCCCTGTCGCTGGCCCGCGCCGCCCGCCGGCGGGGCCTGCCGGTGACGGGCGTGCTGGACAACTGGATGAACTACCGGGCTCGCCTGGAGATGGATGGCGGGCCGCTGCTGGTTCCCGACCTCTATGCCGTCATGGACGACAAGGCGCGGGACGAGGCGCTGGCCGAGGGCGTGCCCGAGCATTGCCTGCGGGTCACCGGCCATCCCGGACTGGCCGGACTGGCCGGGGAGATCGCCGCCGCCGGCCCCGGCTGGCGGCGGGACGTGCGGGCGCGTCTCGGCCTGGGACGCGGCGGACGCGACCTGATCGCCTTCATCGGCGAGCCGGTGGCCCGCGACCAGGGTGCCGGGCCGGAGACCCCCGGCTGGCGCGGCTATACCGAGCGCGACGTGCTGCCGCTGCTGTGCGAGGTCTTGCGGCCCCATGCCCGAACCCTGGACCTGGCCATCGTGCCCCACCCCCGCGACGACGTGGCGGCGCTGGAGGATCTGTGGCAACAATGCCGGGGCGAACTGGGCGGCGGCATCGTCAGGGACGTCGCCGGACGTCAGGTGGTGCTGGCCGCCGACCGGGTGGCCGGCATGGCCTCGATCCTGCTCTACGAGGCCTGGCTGCAGGGCAAGCCGGTGCTCAGCCTGCAGCCGGGGCTGGTCCGCGCCGACCTGGAGCGGTCGGTGCGGCGGCCCGGCATAGGGCTGGCGACCCAAAGCGGGCAGGTGCCGGCGGCGGTGGCGGAGTGGCTGGCGGCCGGGCCGGGGGAGCCTCGGCCCGACGGAACGCGCCACGGCGAGGCTCCGGCCCGCCTGGCGGATTTGATACAACATCTGGCGGAAAGACCCCATGGCGAAGCTTGACCGAATCGATGAAGCCCTGGCCAAGGCCGGGATGGGCGACCTGTCCAAGGCCCGCACCCTGTCGCGGGATTTGGGCAAGGTGCCCCCCGGCCATCCCGGTCTGATGGCCGTGGCGGTGGCCGTGCATCAGGCGGGGGATTTGTCCCTGGCGCTGAAATTCCTCGACCGGGCGGCGGTGTCGGGTTCCCCCGACGCCCTGTACGGCCGTGGCGTGGTGCTGGCCGCCCTGGGGCGCCGCGACGAGGCGCGGGCGGCCTTCGCCCGATGCCTGGAGCGGGCGCCCGGCCATGTGGCGGCCCTGACCAATCTTGGCGGGCTGGAGCAGGTGGCCGGCAATCTGGCCGAGGCGGAGCGCCGCTACCGCGCCGTCCTGGATTTCGCCCCCCAGGCCGCCCTGGCGCTGCATAACCTGGCCGGGCTGTGCCTGGCCCAGGGGCGGCGCGACGAAGCCGAGGATCTGGCCCGCCGCGCCCATGGCCTGGAGCCCGGACCGGACACCACCCTGCGTCTGGCCGACATCCTGGGCGAGGCGGGACGGCATGCCGAGGCCGAGGCGGTGCTGAACCCGGTGCTGGACGCCCATCCCGCCGACGTGCGGTTATGGCGCGCCCTGGGCCATGCCCGCAAGAAGCAGGGCCGCAACGGCGAGGCTCTGGCCGCCTACCGCACGACGCTCGGCCTCGAGCCCGGGGACGGCGAGGCCGGCCACATGATCGCCGCGCTGACCGGGGCCAATACGCAACGCGCCCCGGCCGATTATGTGCGGGGCTTCTTCGACACCTATGCCGACCGTTTCGAGAGCCATCTGGTGGAGGACGTCAAGTATCAGGCGCCCGCCACGCTGCGCGCCCTGTTCGACCGGGTGGGCGGCGGCGCGCCGCTGGATACCGTCATCGACCTGGGCTGCGGCACCGGCCTGACCGCCCGCGCCTTCCAGGGGGCGGCCGGCCGCTTCATCGGCGTCGACCTGTCGCCGCGCATGCTGCAACTGGCGGCGGCGGGGGGGCTCTATGCCGAGCTGTACGAGGCGGACGCCGCCGCGGCCCTGGCCCACGGCGTCAACCTCTCGGCGGTGCTGGCCACCGACCTGTTCATCTATGTGGGCGACCTCGAGGATATCTTCGCCGCCGCCGCCCGCGCCCTGGCGCCGGGCGGCTGGCTGCTGTTCTCGGTGGAGGCGGGCGACGGCGAGGGCTATACCCTGCGCCCCACCGGCCGCTACGCCCAGTCGCCGGCCTACATCCGCGCCCTCATCGCCCGCCACGGCCTGACCGAGGCGGCGTGCGAGCGCGCCCGCATCCGCGGCGGCTCGGACGGCGACATCGACGGCGATTACTGGGCCGTGCGCAAGCCGTGATCTTCGCCATGGCCTGGTGCAACGCTCTCCCCGCAAGGGGGGAGCGTCCCGGGGCCTGTCAGGGGCCGAAGGACATCACGGACAAATAAAGGGGGGATGGGGCGAGTGATCGGGATCGAACCGACGACATCCAGTACCACAAACTGGCGCTCTAACCAACTGAGCTACACCCGCCACCGGGAGAGGCCGCATGTTTAGCCAAATCCGGGGGCGCCCGTCAAGGGGCTATCCTCGGAAATAGTTGGCGAGCCGCGTCACCGCCTCGTCGATGGCGCTTTCGGTCTTGGCGAAGCAGAAGCGGGCGAAGCGGTCGACGTCGCCGCCCTGGTAGAAGGCGCTGACCGGAATGGCCGTCACGCCCGCCCGTTCGGTGATGTGGCGGCAGAATTCGGCATCGTCGCCGGCAAAACCCAGGGGGCGGAAATCGGCGGTGATGAAATAGCTGCCGCCGGTGTCCATCACCTCGAAACCCACCGTGCGCAGGCCGGCGGCCAGCCGGTCGCGGCGCTCGGCCAGCATGGCGGCCAACCCGTGGTAATAGGCATCGTCCTTGCCCAGGCCCCAGGCCACGGCGGCCTGAAGATTGGGCGGCGTGGTGAAGGTCAGGTACTGGTGGGCCTTGGCCACCGGCGCCAGCACCTCGGGGGCGGCGATCACCCAGCCCACCTTCCAGCCGGTCAGCGAGAAAATCTTGCCGGCCGAGCCGATCTTCAGGCAGCGGCCGCGCATGCCCGGCAGGGTCATCAGCGGCACATGGCGCCGCCCATCATAGACCAGATGCTCGTAGACCTCGTCGCAGACGCAATAGGCGTCGTAACGCTCCAGCAGCCCGGCCAGGAATTCCAACTCGTCGTGGCCCCACACCTTGCCCGCCGGATTCATCGGCGTGTTGAGCACCATCAGCTTGGTCTTGGGCGAGAACGCCGCCGCCAGGGCGTCGCGCGGCAGATTCCAATGGGGCGGTTCGACCCGGACCAGTCTGGGGATGCCCCCGGCCCGGCGGATGATCGGCAGGTAGCTGTCGTAGAGCGGCTCGATCAGCACCACTTCGTCGCCCGGCTCGATCAGCCCGAACAGGCAGGCGGCCAGCGCCTCGGTGGCGCCCGAGGTCGCCATCACCTCGGCCATGGGGTCGAGGTCCAGGCCGTAGAAGCGCCGGTCGTGGTCGGCGACGGCCCGACGCAAGTCCGGGATGCCCATCATGGAGGGGTACTGGTTGGGGCCGGCGGTCACCGCCTCGGCCGCCCTGGCGACCACGTCGGCGGGCTCCAGCCCTTCGGGGAAGCCCTGGCCCAGATTGACCGCGCCGTGGGCCTGGGCCAGGCGCGACATGGTCTCGAAGATGGTGGTGCCGAACGACGACAGGATGGAGTTGGCGGGCTTCAACGGGCTGGCTCCGGAGCGGAATCGGGAGAGTCCAGCCTAGCCCGGAAGGCGGGTCCAGGTGAAGAGGATGTCGTCTGCCCATGAAATAGGCGTAAATGCCTGAAAATAGGGCATCTTTGCCTTGAGATTCCTGCCGCGCCCCGTGTTTTCACGGTGGCCGAACTGGCACGATGCGTGCTAAATGAGTCGCGCGTTTTGACGCGGGTTCGCAACGCCAATCCGAAAGCGGCGGGTTCATGAAGAAGATCGAAGCCATCATCAAGCCCTTCAAGCTGGACGAGGTGAAGGAAGCCCTTCACGAGGTCGGCCTCCAGGGTCTTACTGTGACTGAAGCCAAGGGTTTCGGCCGGCAGAAGGGGCATACCGAGCTCTATCGCGGCGCCGAGTACGTGGTGGACTTCCTGCCCAAGGTCAAGATCGAGCTGGTCATCGAGGACAATCTGGTGGAGCGCGCCGTCGAGGCCATCCAGCAGGCCGCCCATACGGGCCGCATCGGTGACGGCAAGATCTTCATCTCCACGGTGGAAGAGGCCATCCGCATCCGCACCGGCGAGCGCGGCAGCGACGCCATCTGAGTTTTTCGCCCCTCCCGCCGCTCCTCGATACGGGCGCGGGACGGGCTAGCGTGTTCAACTCTCAACTCTCAGGAATGTGACCATGTCCGACGACGTCAAGAAGGTCCTCGAACTGATCAAGGAAAACGACGTGAAGTACGTCGATTTCCGCTTCACCGATCCGCGCGGCAAGTGGCAGCACACTGCCCAGCACGTGTCCACCGTGGACGCCGACATGCTGAACGAAGGCATCATGTTCGACGGCTCGTCGATCGCCGGCTGGAAGAGCATCAACGAGTCCGACATGATCCTGAAGCCCGACCCGGCTTCCGCCGTCATGGACCCCTTCGCCGCCCAGTCGCAGCTGATCATCAACTGCGACATCGTCGAGCCCGCCACCGGCCAGCTCTATGACCGCGACCCGCGCTCCATCGCCAAGCGCGCCGAGGCCTATGTGAAGTCCTCGGGCGTGGGCGATTCCACCTATTTCGGCCCCGAGGCCGAGTTCTTCGTGTTCGACGACGTCAAGTACGAACTCGGCATGAACAAGGGCTATTACGAGCTGCGCTCGGAAGACGGTGTCGAGGCCCAGGGCCGCGACTTCGCCGAGGGCAACCTGGGCCACCGCCCGGGCGTCAAGGGCGGCTACTTTCCGGTTCCGCCGGTGGACGGCCACGTGGACATGCGCGCCGAGATGCTGACCGTGATGGGCGAGATGGGCCTGCCCATCGAGAAGCACCACCACGAAGTGGCCTCGTCGCAGCACGAACTGGGCATCAAGTTCGGCGGCCTGGTCGAAGCCGCCGACTGGATCCAGATCTACAAGTACGTGGTCCACAATGTCGCCGCCTCCTATGGCAAGACCGCGACCTTCATGCCGAAGCCGATCTATGGCGACAACGGCTCGGGCATGCACGTCCACCAGTCCATCTGGAAGGCCGGCAAGCCCCTGTTCGCCGGTTCGGGCTATGCCGACCTGTCGGATATGGCGCTGTACTACATCGGCGGCATCATCAAGCACGCCAAGGCCATCAACGCCTTCACCAACCCGCTGACCAACAGCTACAAGCGCCTGATCCCCGGCTTCGAAGCCCCGGTTCTGCTGGCCTACTCGGCCCGCAACCGTTCGGCCTCCTGCCGCATCCCCTACTCGGCCTCGCCGAAGGGCAAGCGCGTCGAGGTCCGCTTCCCCGACCCGGGCGCGAACCCCTACCTGGCCTTCTCGGCCATGCTGATGGCCGGCCTGGACGGTATCGCCAACAAGATCCACCCCGGCGATCCCATGGACAAGAACCTGTACGATCTGCCCCCCGAGGAGCTCAAGCAGGTCCCGACCGTGTGCGGCAGCCTGCGCGAGGCCCTCGAGGCCCTGCGCGCCAGCCACGACTTCCTGTGCAAGGGCGACGTGTTCTCGAAGGAATTCATCGAGGCCTACATCGAGCTCAAGTACGAGGAAGTCTACCGCTTCGAGCACACCCCGCATCCGGTCGAGTTCCAGATGTACTATTCGGTCTGATCCGAATAAGGGTGTCTGCGCTCTCTGCCGTCCCTGACAAGGGGATGGTGGACCAGTCAGGAAAGCCCCCGTCAGGAAACTGGCGGGGGTCTTTCTTTATCCGGCCGGGGGAATGTACGGTCGGTCGGTCTCGCGGCCGAACACCTCGGGGAAGGTGGCCATCAGGGCGCAGTCCACGTCTTCCATGGTGGGGGTGAGCCCCAGGTTCCACAGCGAGGTGACGCCGTGCTCGCGGATGCCGCAGGGCACGATGCCGGCGAAGTGGGACAGGTCGGGGTCGACGTTGAGCGCGATGCCGTGGAAGGTCACCCAGTGGCGGACCCGCACGCCGATGGCGGCGATCTTGTCCTCGCGCCCGCCGGGCCGCTCCACCCAGATGCCGACGCGGCCCGGACGCCGCTCGCCCCGGACCACGAAGCGCGCCAGGGTGCGGATCAGCCATTCCTCCAGATTGCAGACATAGGCCCGCACGTCGGCGCCGCGTTTCTTCAGGTCGAGCAGCACATAGGCCACCCGTTGGCCGGGGCCGTGATAGGTGTACTGGCCGCCGCGCCCGCTCTCGAACACCGGGAAACGCTCGGGCTCGACCAGGTCGCGCGGGTCGGCGCTGGTCCCCGCCGTATAGAGCGGCGGGTGCTCCAGCAGCCATACCAGTTCGGGCGCCGTGCCGGCCCGGATGGCGGCGACGCGCTCCTCCATGGCGGCCACCGCCTGGGGATAATCGACGGGAAAATCGGAAATCCGCCACTCGACGGGAGAATTCATCAGGGACTCCGGGATGCGCGCTTGATTCGGGCGAGGTGATTTGGTATTCCCCTGTCTCCTCGTTGGCAAGTCCTTCGAGGCTACCGGAAAACGCGGCCATGGCGGAATTGGTAGACGCGCAAGCTTGAGGTGCTTGTGGGGTAACACCCGTGGAAGTTCGAGTCTTCTTGGCCGCACCATTCTTTACCATCAGGCCCGCCGGCGACCCCGGCGGGCTTGGTCGTTTCCGGGAAGTTTACGCAACTTTGTAACCCGCCGCCGAGGCAGTGGTCATGCCGCCATACCATTGCATTTCCTGTGGTTTTCCGTAATTCCCCCGATCGGAGGCTTTGCGCGGCGCCCTCAAGCGAGTATGGTATCGCCGCCTTCGAGAAATAACATTGCGTCAGAGGTCTCCGTTCCATGAGCATGTCCGACGAGTTGCGCGACGCGGCGCTGGAATACCATCGCCTGCCCACCCCCGGTAAGATCAGCGTCACCCCCACCAAGCCGCTGGCCACCCAGCGCGACCTGGCGCTGGCCTATTCCCCCGGCGTGGCCGCCGCCTGCGAGTTGATCGTCGCCGACGAGGACAGCGCCGCCGACGTGACGGCCAGGGGCAATCTGGTGGCCGTGGTGACCAACGGCACCGCCGTGCTGGGCCTCGGCCCCATCGGCCCGCTGGCCGCCAAGCCGGTGATGGAGGGCAAGGGCGTCCTGTTCAAGAAGTTCGCCGGCATCGACGTGTTCGACATGGAGCTGGCCGAGCTGGACCCCGACAAGCTGGTGGACATCATCGCCGCCATGGAGCCCACCTTCGGCGCCATCAACCTGGAAGACATCAAGGCCCCCGAGTGTTTCGAGGTCGAGCGCAAGCTGCAGGAGCGGGTCAAGATTCCGGTGATGCACGACGACCAGCACGGCACCGCCATCGTGGTGGGTGCCGCCATGGTCAACGCGCTGCGCGTGGTGGGCAAGAACATCGCCGACGTCAAGGTGGTGGCATCCGGCGCCGGCGCGGCGGCGCTGGCCTGCCTCAACCTGCTGTGCAAGCTGGGTGTGAAGCGCGAAAACGTCTGGGTCACCGACATCAAGGGCGTGGTCTACGAGGGCCGTACCGAGTTGATGGACCAGTACAAGTCGATCTACGCCAAGAAGACCGACATGCGCACCCTGGCCGAGGTCATCGAGGGCGCCGACATCTTCCTGGGTCTGTCGGCGCCGCGCGTGCTGACCGGCGAGATGGTCGACACCATGGCGGCCAAGCCCATCGTCTTCGCCCTGGCCAACCCGACCCCGGAAATCCTCCCCGACGAGGTCAAGGCGGTGCGTCCCGACGCCATCATCGCCACCGGCCGCTCGGACTATCCCAACCAGGTCAACAACGTCCTGGTCTTCCCCTACATCTTCCGCGGCGCCCTGGACGTGGGCGCCACCGAGATCAACGATTCCATGAAGCTGGCCTGCGTCTACGCCCTGGCCAATCTCGCCATGGCCGAATCCGACGAGCGGGTGCGTGCCGCCTACGGCACCGCGCCCTTGACCTTCGGGCCGGAATACCTGATCCCCAAGCCGTTCGATTCCCGCCTGATCATCAAGATCGCCCCGGCGGTGGCCAAGGCGGCCATGGAATCCGGCGTGGCGCGTCGCCCGATCATCGATTTCGACGTCTACATGGACCGGCTCAACCAGTTCGTTTTCCGCTCGGGCCTGGTGATGAAGCCGGTGTTCGACCGGGCGCGCCAGGACATGCGCCGCATCGTCTATACCGAGGGTGAAGGCCGCCGCGTGCTGCACGCCGCCCAGACCGTGGTGGACGAAGGGCTGGCCCGCCCCGTGCTGATCGGCCGGCGCGAGGTGGTGGAGAAGCGCATCCATGATCTGGACCTGCGCATCCGCATCGACCAGGATTTCGACCTGTGCGATCCCGAGGACGATCCCCGCTTCAACGAATACTGGCGCCTCTACCACTCCATCATGGAGCGCCAGGGGGTCAGCCCCGAATACGCCCGCACCGTGGTCCGCACCCGCAACACGGTGATCGGCACCCTGATGCTGAAGCGCAAGGAAGTGGACGCCATGATCTGTGGCACCATCGGCCGCTACGATAAGCACCTGTCGCACATCCTCAACGTCATCGGCACGCGGGACGGCGTCAAGGTGCCGGCGGCCATGAACCTGCTGATCATGCCGGCCGGGACCTTCTTCATCTGCGACACCTACGTGACGCCCGAGCCGACGCCGGAACAGATCTGCGACATGACCCTGCTGGCCGCCGAGGAAGTGCGGCGCTTCGGCATCGAGCCCAAGGTCGCCTTCCTGTCCCACGCCAATTTCGGCAACCGTTCCACTGCCTCGGCCCAGCGCCAGCGCGACGCCCTGGCCCTGCTGCGCGAGAAGGCCCCCTATCTGGAGGCCGAGGGCGAGATGCACGGCGACGCCGCCCTGTCCGAGGAAATCCGCACCCGCATCTTCCCCAATTCCAAGCTGAAGGGTGCCGCCAACCTGCTGGTCATGCCGACGCTGGACGCCGCCAACATCTCGTTCAACCTGCTGAAGGTGGCGGGCGATGCCCTGTCGGTGGGGCCGATCCTGATGGGCATCGCCCAACCGGCCCACGTGCTCACCCCCTCGGCCACCGTGCGCAACATCGTCAATATCACCGCCCTGGCGGCGGTGGACGCCCAGATGCACGCTGGGCGGGGGCGATAGGATAAAGCGGGCGGGAGACGCCCGCGCTCCAAGGTCGACGGAGCGCGGGCGTCTCCCGCCCGCTTCCTTATTTTGCCTTGCCCCCGGCCCTGACCCCGTGGTGCATGGCGTTGATTTCCGCCAGTTCGGGATGGGCGGCGAGCACCGCCAGCACATCCTCCATGGGGACGATGGCATCGGGCAGCCGCTCGAACAGGGCGGCCAGGAAGGCGTAATCCTCGGGATAATCCAGGGTCCAGCGGCACATCTGCGACAGGTCCTCGCCGTCGCGGGCTATGTTGCCGCGTTTCAGGTGCGGCGCGCGGCGCAGCCAGGGGGTGACGTGCTCGCGGTCGAAGGGCTCTGCGGCCTTGCCCTCGGCCTCGAACAGGGCGGCGGCGCGAAACACCTCGGCATCCAGCCCGTGGGGCCAGGACGGCGGCAGGTTGTTGCAGCAGTAATCCAGCCCCTCGTCTTGCAGCCTGGCCAGCATCCGCCCGCACAATTGCGGATCGATCAGCGGGCAGTCGCTGGTCACCCGCATGATCACGTCGGCCCCCGCCGCCCTTGCGGCGATGGCGTAGCGCTTCAGCACGTCGTCGGAGGGGCCGCGCGCCACCAGGGCGCCGCAACGTTCGGCCTCCGCCACCACCGGCGCCTCGGCCTCGCCCTCGGGGATGGCGCAGACCACCTTGTCGATGCCGGGAATGGCGGCGCAGCGGCACAGGCACTGGGCCAGGGCGGTCATGGAGCCCAGGGGCTTGAGGATCTTGCCCGGCAGACGGGTGGAGCCCATGCGGGCCTGGACGATGATTGCGGCGGTCACAGCCCCAGCACTTCGCGCAGAGCCTCGACCACCCGGTCCACGTCGGCCTCGGTCATGGCCGCCGAGAGGGGCAGGGACAGGCAACGGCGGTAGTATTCCTCCGCGCCGGGCAGGCTGATCTCGCCCAGCAGGGTCCGGTAATAGGGCAGCTTGTGCACGGGGATGTAGTTGACCTGGGTACCGATCCCCCTGGCCCGGAGCGCGTTCATCACCCGGGCTCGCGTGGTGCCGCAGGCCTGATAATCGATCAGGGCCACCGACAGGTGCCACACCGCTTCGCCGCCCGAGAGCGTGATGGGCTTCACCTTGGGCGCCAGGGGCGCCAGCCTGTCGCGGTAATGGCGCACCAGCCGCCGCCGGGTCTCGGCGAAGCGGGGCAGCTTGGCGAGTTGGCTCAGACCCAGCGCGCACTGGATGTCGCAGGCCCGGTAGTTGAAGCCCAGGTCCTGCATCTCGTAGTACCAGGGATTGGGCTGGCCCTCGGAATCGAAGCCCTCCACCTCGTCCACGAAGATGGATGAATCCCGCGTGATGCCGTGGCTGCGCAGCAGGCGGAGGCGAGCGGCCAGGGATTCGTCGTTGGTGGTGATCGCCCCGCCCTCGCCCATGGCGATGGTCTTGGCCGGGTGGAAGGAAAAGACGTTCAGGTCGCCATGGCGGCAATCGCCGATCACCGCCCCGTCGGCGGCGATGGTGCCCAGCGCGTGACAGCAATCCTCGATGATGGCCAGACCATGCTTGCGGGCCACCGCCGCCAGGCCGGGCATGTCCGCCGACTGGCCGTTGAGGTGGACCGGGTGCACCGAGCGGAAGCGTTTGCCCGGATGGGCGGCGATGGCGGCCTCCAGGTCACCGACGCGCATCAGGCCGCTGTCGGGGTCGACGTCGGTCAGCACCACCTCGGCCCCCACATAGCGGGCGCAATTGCCGGTGGCGGCGAAGGTCTGGGCGGGCACCAGCACCGCATCGCCGGGACCGATGCCGAGAGCCAGGACCGCCAGATGCAGAGCGGCGGTACCGTTGGCGCAGACCACGGCATGCCGCGCGCCGACGGTGCGGGCCAGGGCGTCCTCGAAGGCGGCCACCGACGGGCCGGTGGTCAGGATGTCGCCCTTCATCACCGCCGCCACGGCGGCGATGTCGTCCTCGTCCACCACATGGCGGCAGTAGGGGAGAAAAGGCTCCCCGCTCACAGTTCCAGCCCCGACAGCATGGAATGGAGCCGCGGCCCGTCCATCCAGTCGGTGTTGTTGTCCGAGCCGTAGCGGAAGTCGTCGGGGACCACCTTGGCGCCGGCGTCGATCAGGTGCTCGGTGGTCCAGAAGGCGAAGACCGGCTGGATGATGTAGCGGTCGGGCAACTCCACCGTGTTGCGGGCGTAATCCTCGGTGATCATCACCTCGTGGATCTTCTCGCCCGGACGGATGCCGATGATCTTGTGGGGCAGGCCCGGCGCCATGGCCTCGGCCAGGTCGGTCATGCGCATGGAGGGAATCTTGGGGATATAGGTCTCGCCGCCCTGCATCTTGTCCAGACAGGACAGCACGAAATCCACGCCCTGCTCCAGGGTGATCCAGAAACGGGTCATGCGCGGATCGGTGATGGGCAGCTCGGCGGCGCCGGACTGGATCAGCTTGTGGAAGAACGGCACGACCGAACCGCGCGAGCCGACCACGTTGCCGTAGCGCACCACCGCGAACTTCGAGCCCACCGAGCCCGACAGGTTGTTGGCGGCGACGAAGATCTTGTCGGACGCCAGCTTGGTGGCGCCGTAGAGGTTGATGGGGCTCATGGCCTTGTCGGTGGATAGCGCGATGACGTGGCCGACCTTGTTGGCCAGCGCCGCCTGCACCACGTTCTCGGCGCCCAGGATGTTGGTGCGCACGAATTCGAACGGGTTGTACTCGGCGGCCGGGACCTGCTTCAGGGCGGCGGCGTGCACCACCACATCCACCTCGCGCATGGCCATCTGCAGGCGCTCGCGGTCGCGGACGTCGCCCAGGAAGTAACGCAGACAGCGATGCTCGGCCGGATCGAAGGTCTGAGCCATCTCGAACTGCTTCAGCTCATCGCGCGAGAAGATGATCAGGCGGTGCGGGTTGTAACGCTCCAGCACCGTCTTCACGAATTTCTTGCCGAACGAGCCGGTGCCGCCGGTGACCAGGATGGACTTGCCTTCCAGATCGAGGTCGATGTCGTAGTACTTGGACGCGGTCAAGGCATCACTCCTTCGGCGGCAACATTTGCTGGGCGGATCATGGCACGCGCCCCCCAACTCCACAAGAACGGGCAAGGCGAAAGGTTCCCACCCCGTCTACCTCGTCGGCCAGGACGAAACCGCAGCGCAGGAAGATGCGCCGGCTGGCGGGATTGTCATGCTTGACCTGGGCGACCAGCGGCGGGCGGGCGGCGGCGGGGAAGGCGGCGGCCACCGCCCCGGCCAGCACGCCGGCCGCCAGCCCTCGCCCGCGCGCGGTGGGGGCGAGGTTGATGCCCACCTCCCACGCCCCGTCGTCGTGGCGGTCGAAGCGCACCATGCCGAGTTTTTCCCCCTTGTCCTCGGCGATCAGCAGGATGCGGGCGGAATCCGCCAGGACACGGGCGAACCAGACGCGGTGCGCCGCCGCGTCCACCCCGGCCCCGGTCAGGGAATGCCGCACGGTCACCGGATCGTTGCGCCAGACCAGAAGGTCCTGGCAATCGCCGTCTTCGGCCCTGCGGAACTCCATTTGCCCTCCCCCTCGGCCCGCCTATACTGAGAGCCGGATTCTACCCATATTCCAGGCCATGGTCACGCTCACCATCTGTTTCCGCGCCGACGCCTCCGCCGCCATCGGCACCGGCCATGTCATGCGCTGCCTCACGCTGGCCGGCGAGCTGGCGCGGCGCGGCGCCCAATGCCTGTTCGCCGCCGCGCCGGGCACCGAGGAACTGGTGCCGGCCCTGCCCTATCCGGTGGTGCCGCCCGAGCGCCTGCCCTTCGGGGCGGCCCTGGCGGTGGTCGACCATTACGGCATCGGCGCCGCCGAGGAGGCCCGCATCCGTGGCATGAGCCGGGCGGTGATGGTCATCGACGACCTGCCCACCCGCCGCCATCACTGCGACCTGCTGCTCGACCAGACCCACGGGCGCCGGGCCGGGGAGTACCGGGATCTGGTGCCCCACGGCGGCATCGTCCTGGCCGGAGCCGATTACGCCCTGTTGCGGCCGCAATTCGCCGAGGCGCGCCCGGCGTCCCTGGCGCGGCGGGACGGATCGCTGCGGCGCATCCTGGTCAGCCTGGGCGGCACCGATCCCGACAACGTCACCCTCCGGGTGTTGGACGCCATCGCCGCCTCGGGCCTGGAGGTGGCGGTGGACGTGGTGATGGGCGCCAAGGCGCCGCACCTGGAGACCGTGCTGGCCCGCGCCGCCGCCATGGCCGGGGCGCGGGTGCTGGTGGGAACCGGCGACATGGCCGGGCTGATGGCCGGGGCCGATCTGGCCATCGGCGCGGGCGGCACCACCACCTGGGAGCGCTGCTGCCTCGGCCTGCCCACCCTGATGCTGGTCATCGCCGACAACCAGAAGGACGTGGTCCGGCTGGTGAGCGGAGCGGGCGCCGCCCTGGAGGCCACCCCCGCCACCATCGCCGGCCAGTTGCGGCACCTCGCCGCCCGGCCGCCGATCCTGCTGTCCCTGTCCAAGGCCGCCGCCGGCTTGTGCGACGGACTGGGCGCCGCCCGCACCGCCGACGCGCTCAGACGCCTTCCTTCCCTGAAAGGCCTTTCCCCATGACCGATCTCGCCATCGCCGGCCGCCCCATCGGCCCCGACCACCCCCCCTTCGTCATCGCCGAGATGTCGGCCAACCATAACGGCGACCTGGGCCGCGCCATGGCCCTGCTGGAAGCGGCGGCGAACGCCGGGGCCGACGCGGTCAAACTGCAGACGCTCAAGCCCGACGCCATCACCATCGATTGCGACCGCCCCGACTTCGTCATCGAGGGCGGCCCGTGGGGCGGGCGCAAGCTCTATGACCTTTACGCCGAGGCCCAGACCCCGTGGGACTGGCATCCCAGGCTGTTCGAGCGCGGCAAGGAACTGGGGCTGATCGTCTTCTCCTCGCCCTTCGACAAGGCGGCGGTGGATTTCCTGGCCGGGCTGGACGCCCCGGCCTTCAAGATCGCCAGCTTCGAGATGGCCGATCCCGGACTGGTGGCCCACGCCGCCCGCCAGGGCAAGCCGGTCATCGTGTCCACCGGCATGGCCGGCCTGGGCGACATCGCCGCCACGGTGGAGACCGTGCGCCGCGCCGGCAACGACCAACTGGCGCTGCTCCACTGCATCAGCTCGTATCCGGCCCCCACCGAGGATTCCAACCTGGCCACCATTCCCCACATGGCCCAGGCCTTCGGCGTGCCGGTGGGCCTGTCGGACCATACCCAGGGCACGGCGGTGGCGGTGGCGGCGGTGGCGCTGGGCGCCTGCATCGTCGAAAAGCACTTCACCCTGCGCCGCGCCGACGGTGGGCTGGATTCCCACTTCTCGCTGGAGCCAGAGGAACTGGCCCGGCTGGTCAGCGACTGCCGCGCCGTCTGGACGGCGCGCGGGCGCATCTCCTACGCCCTGGCCGATTGCGAACAGGGATCGAAGGCCTTCCGCCGCTCGCTCTACGTGGTCGAGGATCTGCACCCCGGCGAGACCATCACCGAGGACAAGGTGCGCTCCATCCGTCCGGGCTATGGGCTGGAACCGAAATTCCTGCCGGAAATCCTGGGCCGCAAGGCCAGGAAGACGGTCCCGCGCGGCACCGCCTTCGACTGGTCGATGATCGAATAATGCCGACCTGCGTTGAGTGGAACTTATCGCGGGTCGGTATTAAGACTCAGTGCCCGCAGGAACAGCCGCCGCCGCAATCCTCGTCCTTCTCGGGCGCCGCGTCGCCGACCCGGAAGATGGCGCCGGGATAGATGCGGGCGACCCGTCCGTCGTGGGTGGCCTCGACGCAGTTGCGGCCTTCGTCGTCGGTGATCATTTCCATGCCGAGGCCGCCCTGCTCGATGGCGGCCACCACGTCGGTATCGGAAAGGTCGAACGCCTTGGCGATGGAGCCGATCAGGGCGGCGATCTCTTCGAACATCTCGCGGTTTTCCATGGGCGGGGCTCCTTGATCCAGACCAGAGCCCCGCTCTATAGCACCGGGACGGCCGGAAACGCCAGTATCAGGAAACGCCAGATCAGGCGTTGGCCAGCACCTCCTTGCGCTGTTCGACCACCTTGTCGGCGACGCGGCCGGAGATTTCCTGCAGGTGGTCGAACGTCCACGAGAAGGTGCCCACCCCCATGGTCAGCGAGCGCAGTTCGACGATCAGGTCGTCCATCTCGGCCTGGGGCAGATAGGCCGAGACCGTGTCCCAGCCCTGCCAACCCGCCTTGGCGTCGTAACCGAGAATCTGGCCCCGCCGCCCCGAAACGATGCGCTGGGCCTTGGCGGTGAACTCGGCGGGCACCGAGATTTCCACCGCCAGGATGGGTTCCAGCAGCACCGGCTCGCACTGGGGCATGCCCTCGCTCATGGCGATGCGGGCCGCCGTCTTGAAGGCCATGTCGGAACTGTCCACGGCGTGATAGCTGCCCGAGGTCAGGGTCACCTGCAGGTCCACCACCGGGAAGCCGAAGGGGCCCTGGCGCAGGAAATCGGCGACGCCCTCCTCGACCGAGGGGATGTACTGGCGCGGCACCACGCCGCCGACGATCTTGTCGACGAACTTGAAGCCCGAGCCCCTGGGCAGCGGCGCGATGTCGATATGGATGTCGCCGAACTGGCCGTGGCCGCCCGACTGCTTCTTGTGGCGGCCGTGCACCGAGGTGGATTTACGGATGGTCTCCTTGTAGGGAACCGTCGGCTTCCTGGTCACCACGCCCATGTTGAAGCGGCTCTTCAGCCGCTCGATGGCCACCTGGAGATGAATCTCGCCCTGGCCGCGCAGCACCTGTTCGCCGAACTCGCCATGGTCCAGCGACAGCGAGGGGTCCTCCTCGGCCAACTTGGCGATGGCCCCGGTCAGCTTGACGTCGTCGCCCTTCTTCTCGGCCTCCAGGGCGAAGGCGAACAGCGGCGGCAACGGGGCGGGCCATCCGGCCATGCCGGCATCGGCGGCGCCGATCGCCTGGCCGGTGGAAACGGAATCCAGGCGGCCGAAGGCGCAGACGTCGCCCATTCCCACCTTGGCCACCTTGGCGGGCGTGCCGCCGGTCATCAGGTAGAGGCCGCCGATGCGGCCCGCCTCCAGCGACTGGTTGTCGGCGAACTCGCCCCGCCAGACGCGCGAGAAGCTGAGTTTGCCGGTATGGGCGGCGTGCACCGTCTTGAACACGGTGGCCAGGGGGGCACCGTCGGCCTTGATGCCCAGGCGGGCGGCGGTGGCGGCCGGGCCGGGGGCGTCGTGGCGCAGCGCCTTGAGCAGGCGATGGATGCCGCCGTCGTTCTCGGCCGAGCCGAAGAATACCGGCACGATCAGGTCCCCGGCCAGATCCTTGCCCAGATCGGCATAGACCTCGTCGGCGGGCGGTTGGATGTCTTCGAGCAATTCCTCCATCAGGTGGTCGTCGAAATCGGCCAGATGCTCCAGCATCTCCTGGCGCGCGGCGCTTTCCTCGCCCTTCAGCGCGTCGGGAATCTTGATCACCGCCGAGGGCTGGCCGGGGCGGTACGTGTAGGCCCGCTCGCTGACCAGGTCGATGTAGCCGGTGACCGAATCGCCCTCGCGGATGGGAATCTCGCGCATGACCAGCGGGCGGTCGGACACCGCCTGCAGGGCCTCGAGGGTTTCCTTGAGCCGTGTGCCGGCGGCGTCGATCTTGTTGACGAACAGCAGGTGAGGAACCTTGTGCTCGTCCAGGAACTTCAGCACCGGGGCGACCATCACGGCGCGGGCGGGGTCGGGCTCGCACACCACCACCGCCACGTCGGCGACCATCAGGGCGTTGTAGGAATCCTGCTGGAACTCCACCGAGCCGGGACAGTCGATGAAGGTCCACTTCTCGCCCAGGTATTCGGCGCCGGCGATGTTGGGCTCGACGCTCATCAGGCGGGCGCGGGCCTCGGGACTGGCATCGCCGGTGGTGGTGCCGTCCTTGATGCGGCCCTGGCGCCCCGTCGCGCCGCAGGCGAACAGCATGGCTTCGAGCAGACTGGTCTTGCCGGCGGCGAACGGCCCGACCAGGGCGCAGGCACGCGGCGGGGAAGGAGACTTGGACGTCATGGACCCTCCGGAACTTCTTGTTTTGGCTGGAGGCCGGAACCCCCACGCCCAGCCGGACCATGGTTCCAGTCAAAGCCCCCCCTGGCAACAGGAAATGGTGCCCGCCGGCCACAAGGCTGCACTGCTTGCATCTTGGTCGATACCCTCCCGGCGTGGTTTACTGGAGCAGTCGTTCCGGGGAAGGGGAAGCCATGACCGATACCATCCACGTCAAGATCAACGGCGCCACCGCCACCGTGACGCTCTGCCGTCCCGATCAGCACAACGCGCTGGACGAGCAGATGGTCGGCAACCTGGCCCAGACCTTCCAGAAACTCTCGGTCGCCGAGGCGGTGCGCGTGGTTGTGATCGAGGGCCAGGGCCCCAGCTTCTGCGCCGGCGGCGACATCGCCTGGACGCGGGCCATGCTCGACCAGGAGGCCGAGGAGGTCAGCCGCAGCGCCATGCAGATGGCGGTGATGCTCGACGCCATCGACCGCTGCGCCAAGCCGGTGATTGCCCGGGTGCAGGGCGCGGCGCTGGGCATGGGGGCGGGCATCGTCGCGGTGTCCGACATGGTGGTGGCCGCCGACGATGCCAGCTTCTCGCTGCCCGAGGTGCGCGCCGGCTTCTCCCCCACCCTGATCATGCCCGCCATGGCCGCCGCCATCGGCACGCGGGCCATGCGCCGCTACGTGCTGTCGGGCGAGCGCTTCGACGCCCGCGAGGCACTGCGCCTGGGCCTCGTCCACGCCGTGGTGGCCGCCGACAGGCTGGATTCCGCCCGCGACCTGATGGTCGAGGCCTGCCTGAAGGGCGCGCCCAAGGCCCAAGCCGCCGCCAAGGACATGCTCCGCGTGGTCGACGACAGCCCGGCCGGCCCCGACCTGATGCGCTATTCCGTCGCCCAATTCGTCGATGCCCGCGCCGGGGCCGAATGCCGCGAAGGCGTCACCGCCCTGACCGAGAAGCGCAAGCCGAGCTGGAGCGTTTAGGGAAACCTGTCATTCCGACGACCATCGGGAGGAGGAATCTCCGCCCGCTCCATCGCACCCAAAATGGAAATGCCGGGCCAGGATGAGATCCCTCGCTCCGCTCGGGATGACAATTCAACTCTGGAGTTGAGCATGATCGCCGATTGCCTTGCCGGGCTGAAGGTCCTCGACCTGTCCATGTACATTCCCGGCCCGCTGGCCACCCTGTGGCTGTCCGACCTGGGCGCCGAGGTGGTCAAGGTGGAGAGCCCGGCCGGCGACCCCATGCGCACCATGGGGCCGGTGGACGACGACGGCACCACCGCCTTCTACAAGCTGGCCAACGCCAACAAGACCATCGTCACCCTCGACCTCAAATCCGCGGACGGCAAGGCGCGCTTCGCCGAGATGGTGGCCGGGGCCGACGTGCTGCTGGAAGGCTTCCGCCCCGGGGTGATGGAACGCCTGGGCTTCGGCATCGCGCGCCTGCACCAGATCAATCCCCGCCTGGTCCATTGCGCCCTGTCGGGCTATGGCGGCACCGGCCCCTTCGCCACCAGGGCGGGCCACGACGTCACCTATCTGGCGGTCACCGGCCTGCTGGCGGCCAGCGGCCCCGCCGAGCGCCCGATCATGACCTTTCCGCCGCTGGCCGACCATGCCGGGGCCATGCTGGCGGTCAACGCCATCCTGGCGGCGCTGCTGAAGCGCTCGACCTCCGGCAAGGGCACCACCATCGATATTTCCCTGGCCGAGGCGGCGCTGTCGTGGATGGGCGGCGTGCTGACCATGGCGCAGCGCTGGGGCGACCCCAGGCGCGAGCACGATTTGATCAACGGCGGAGCCGCCTTCTACCGCATCTACCGGACCAAGGATGGCCGCTTCGCCGCCATCGCCGCGCTGGAGGAGAAGTTCTGGCAGGCGTTCTGCACCAGTATCGGCAAGCCCGACTGGATCGCCCGTCAGGGCGAGCCCCTGCCCCAGCACGACCTGATCGCCGAGATGGAGACGCTGTTCGCCAGCCGCACCCTGGCCGAGTGGACGGCCCTGCTGGAGCCCGCCGACTGCACCTTCGAGCCGGTGCTGGAACCCCACGAGGTCGCCACCCACCCCCACCATGTGGAGCGCGGCTTCACCCATGTCAGCGGGCAGGGTCTGGTCGAGGTGCTGCTGCCCGTGCTGATGGAAGGCGAGCGCCCCCGCCGCCGCAAGCCGCTGGCCGAGGCGTCGGCCGAGACGGTTGTCGCCGGATGGTCCTGAGGACGGGCGGGCGTCCCGCCCGCTACCGTCCTTTCAACCAGGCAGCCAGGTCCGCCGCCATGCGGGCCAAGGGCGTCTCCCAGTCGCCGGCCTTGGGCTGGCGGTAGAGCCTGAGCGTCGGATACCACGGGCTGTCGTCGCGGCCCATCAGCCAGCGCCAGCAGCCGTCGAAGCGCGACAGCAGCCAGACCGGCTTGCCCATGGCGGCGGCCAGATGGGCGGTGGAGGTGTCGACGCTGATCACCAGGTCGAGGCCGGCGATCAGGGCGGCGGTATCGGCGAAATCGGTGATGCCCGAGGTCAGGTCGGCGACCCGCGTCTCGTCCCTGGCCTGAAGCCCCTGCCTGCCCACCTGCAGGCTGACGAAGGCGGCGCCCGTCACCGCCAGGAGCGGCTGCAATTGGGCCAAAGCCAGCGAGCGCCGCCGGTCGATCAGCGTGCATTCGATGTCGTGGTCGCGGGAATCGCCGGCCCACACCAGCCCGATGCGGGAGCCGGGGGGCAGGCTGGCGTTCAGCCGCCGGGTCCAGGGCTCCAGCCGTTCGGGCGGCGGAGCCAGATAGGGAATGGCGGCGGGAATGGTGTCCGGCGTGGTGCCGAAGGCCAGCGGCAGACTCATCAGCGGCGCCTGGAGGTCCACCGGCCCGGTCTCCCCGCCCACCGCCACCACCTTGGCGATGCCCGGCATGCCTTGCAGCAGCGAGACCAGGGCGGGCTGCACCTCCAGGATCACCCTTGCGCCGCGCGCCGCCGCCAGGGGGGCGTAGCGGACGAATTGCAGGGTGTCGCCGAAACCCTGTTCCGACCACAGCAGCAGGGTGCGGCCCGCCACATCCTCGCCCCGCCATTGCGGGGTTCCGGGATGGCGGTGGACATCGGCACGCTTGCGGTTGCCCCAGCGCGCCTCGTACAGCGCCCAGCCTTCGGTGAACTCGCCCAGCATCAGCCGGACGATGCCCCGGTGGAAGCGGATGTCGTCGTTGTCCGGGTCGGCGAGGCCGGCGGCATCGAACTGTTCCCGGGCCTCCTCCATGCGCCCCTGGGCGTAGAGGGCCTGGCCGAGATTGCTGAGCGGGACCGCCGCCCCCGGCGACAGTTCCACCACCCGGCGGCTCAGGGCCTCGGCCTCCTGGACGCGGCCCAGGCTGCCCAGCAGGGCCGCCCGGTTGGACATGACGATGGGGTCGTCGGGGCAGAGCTTCTCTGCGGTCTCGTAGCATTCAGCGGCGCGGTCCAGTTCGCCCTGCTCGCGCAGCGCGTTGCCCAGGTTGTTCCACACCTCGGAATGATCGTGCTCGCGGGCCAGCAGGGTCTGATACAGCGCCACCGCCTCGGGCAGGCGGCGCATCTCGTTCATGGCGTTGGCCGCCTCGAACAGGTGCGACACCCCGGCGCTCTCGATGCCGGCCAGCCGCAGATAAGTCTCCGCCGCCCGCTCGTCGCGCCCCATGGCCCGCAGCAGCCGGGCCAGGATCAGCACCGCTGGCGGGTAATTGGGGGAAAGCTCGGCGGCGCGGGAGGCGTGCTCCATGGCCTCCTCGAGGCGTCCGCGCGCCCGGATCACGTCGGCGGCGGCCACCAGGATGGGGGCGCTGTCGGGGGCGAGGCGCAGGGCGCGGGCGGCGGTGGCGTCGGCCTCGGCGGGCCGGTCGGTGGCCAGCAGGGCGCGGCCCAGATCGGCGTGCAGGCTGGCCTCTCCCGGGCGTTCGGCCACGGCGCGGCGCAGCTTGTCCACCGCCTCGGCCGGACGGCCCAGGCGGTTCAGCACTCCGGCCATGTTGGCCAGGGCCTCGACGAAGGCAGGGCGCAGCGCCACCGCCCGCTCGTGGGCGACCAGGGCGTCGTCCAGGCGGCCGGTCTGGGCCAGGGTGTTGCCCAGGCCGAACAACGCCTCGGGAATATCGACGTTCAGGGCCAGGGCGCGGCGATAGGAGGCCTCGGCCTCGGGCAGGCGGCGGGCGCTGAACTGGGCGTTGCCCAGATTGACGTGGTAGTCGGGAACCCGGTCGTTGGCGCGGATGGCCTCGCTGATCAGGTGGATGGCCAGGTCGAATTGGCCCATCTGGGAGCAGGCGACCCCCAGCAGGTGATTGGCCCCCTCGTCATAGGGATTGGAGACGAGAATTCGCTGGTAGATCTCCACGGCCTCCAGGAGCCTGCCCGCCTGATGGAGCTGGACTGCCTTGGCGAAGTCGTCGGCCAATGTGTTTTCCCCACAATTGTACTGGGGAAACGATGGCACGGAGGAGGCCGCAGAGGCAAGGCGGCACGGAACAAGTCGCGGCGGAAATCCGAATGCTCCCGCCCGGGGGCCGGGCGGTGAGCCTTGGCATTACGCATAATCCAGGGGCAGGGCCGTTTCGGATTTGACCTGGCGCAGGGATGCGTTGGAACGGATCTGGGCGACGCCCGGAATGCCGAAAATGTGGCGCTGGAGGAATTCGCCATAGCCCTGGATGCTTGGTATGGCCACCCGCAGCAGGTAATCGGCCTCTCCCATGGTCGCATGGCATTCCAGGACCTCGGGGAGGGCGCAGACCGCCTTCTCGAAGACCTCGCCTTCCCCGTTGGCGTGGCCTCTCAGGGTGACATGAAGAAAGACGCATTCGCCAAGCCCGATCTTGCGCGGGTCCAACAAGGCGACGTACTGGCGGATAATACCCGCCTCCTCGAGCGCCTTCGTCCGGCGCCAGCACGGTGTTCCCGACAAGCCGATTTTCTCGGCCAGTTCCTGTGTGGTCAGGCGCGCGTCTTGCTGCAGTGCGGAAAGAATTGCTTTCTCGAACGAATCCAATTTAGCTGCAACCATTTTATTCTCATATAGTGCTTAAATGAGGAATGCTTTACCTAAAAATCGGTTATGTCACGCCAGATAGCAAATTCATTTTCCTGGGAATGAGGCAACCTATCTCATCTGCCTTGGCGGTGACGTCGCCGGAAGCGTATGAGGAGCCGTTCCAATGTCAGACCCGACCGCCGGCCATGCGCATTCGACCGCCGCTGTCCCGCCGGATACGCCGAGGATGCTGTCCGGCACGCAGGCGCTGATCGACATTCTGTTTCTCCAGGCCGAACGCGACCGCCGCTCCGGTCTGCGCACCGCCGGTTTCGTCAGCGGCTATCGCGGCTCCCCCCTTGGCGGCCTTGACCAGGCCCTGTGGCGGCGGCAGCCCGAGCTGGAGGCGAAGGCCATCCGCTTCCTGCCGGCGATCAACGAGGAACTGGCCGTCGCCGCCGTGCAGGGCTCGCAGCAGACGGGAATCGATCCCGAGGCCACGGTCGATGGCGTGTTCGCCATGTGGTACGGCAAGGGGCCGGGGGTCGACCGGGCCAGCGACGCCTTCCGGCACGCCCATGCCTTCGGCAGCTCGCCGCAGGGCGGAGTCCTGGTGGTGGTCGGCGACGATCACGGCGGGGTGTCCACCAGCTTTCCCCAGCAAAGCGAGCCGGCGATGATCGGCTGGCGCATGCCGGTCCTCAATCCCGCCGATATCCGCGATTATTTCGAATTCGGCCTGTACGGCTATGCCCTGTCGCGCTTTTCCGGGGGCTGGGTGGGCTTCAAGGCCATTTCCGAGTGCGTCGAGGCGACGGTGTGCACCCGGCTGCCCGACCTCGACCATCGCTACGCCATCCCTGATTTCGCCTTCCCCGCCGACGGGGTGCACATCCGCTGGCCCGATTATCCCAGCCCGGCCATCGAGGAGCGCCTCCTGGTGAAGCAGAAGGCCGTCCTGGCTTTCGCCCGCGCCAATCCCCTCGACCGGAGGGTCATGGGCGACGAGCGGGCGTGGCTGGGCATCGTCGCCACCGGCAAGGCGTTCCGCGACCTCCAGGAGGCGCTGCGCCTGCTGGGCATCGACGAGGACGAGGCGGCGCGGATCGGCTTGCGGGTCTACAAGGTCGGATTGTCCTATCCGCTGGAGAGCGAGGGGTTGCTCGACTTCGCCGCCGGGCTGGAGCTGCTCCTGGTGGTCGAGGAACGGCTGCCGGTGGTCGAGACGCAGATCAAGGAGCTGTTCTACAACGCCCCCCGCGATACCCGCCCCGTGATCCTGGGCAAGAGCGACGAGGCCGGGGCGGAATTGCTGCCCGAGATCGCCGAGATACGGCCGTGGCGGGTCGCCCGCGCCCTGGCCGCCTGCCTGTCGCGCCGGGCCGGCATGGAGCGCTTCGTCCAGGTGGCCGACGGCCTGGTCCCGGTCCCGCCGCCGCCGCCGGTCAAATCACCGGCGCGGCGCCCTTATTTCTGTTCCGGCTGCCCGCACAGCTCGTCCACCCGCATACCGGCGGGAAGCCGGGGACAGGCGGGAGTCGGATGCCACGTCATGGCGTGCTGGATGGACCGCGACACCGCCTTCATCACCCAGATGGGCGGCGAGGGCGCCAACTGGGTCGGGCAGTCCACCTTTACCGCCGCCCGCCACGTCTTCCAGAATTTGGGGGACGGCACCTATTACCATTCGGGCAGCCTCGCCGTCCGGCAGGCGGTCGCGGCCAAGGCCAACATCACCTACAAGATCCTCGTCAACGGCGCCGTGGCCATGACCGGCGGGCAGGCGGTGGACGGGCCGCTGACGGTCGCCGCCATCACCCATCAGGTGCGCGGCGAGGGCGTCGGGCGCATCGCCGTGGTCAGCGATTCGCCGGCCCGCCACGACGTCAGGGACTTCGCCGCCGGAACCACGCTGCACCACCGCAGGGATATCGAGGCGGTGCAGCTGGAACTGCGCGATATTCCCGGCGTCACCGTCCTGGTCTACGACCAGCTTTGCGCCACGGAGAAGCGGCGGCGCGAGAAGCGCGGCAAGATGGCTCCGCCGGCCCGCCATGCGGTGATCAACGACGCCGTCTGCGATGGCTGCGGCGATTGCGGCAAGGTCTCCAACTGCCTGTCCATCGTGCCGCGGCTGGGTCCGTTCGGCCTCAAGCGCATGGTGGACCAGACCTCCTGCAACAAGGACATGACCTGCGTCGAGGGCTATTGCCCCAGCTTCGTCACGGTGGTGGGGGGGCGGCGGCGCAAGCCGGCCCCGGACCGGGGCGCCGCGCGGATCGCCAATCTGCCGCCGCCGGCCGGCCCGGCCAGAAAGGACGCCGACATCCTGTTCGCCGGCATCGGCGGCACCGGCGTGGTGACCGTGGCGCGGGTGCTGGCCAAAGCCGCCGAGCTGGAGGGAAAGGGAATCTCCGTCCTGGACTTCACCGGCTTCGCCCAGAAGGGCGGGGCGGTCCTCAGCCATCTGCGCATCGTGGCGTCGGGCCAGCCCCATCAGGCCCGCATCGCCGCCGGCCAGTGCGACGTGCTGATCGCCTGCGATCTGGTGGTGGCCTGCGGCAACGATCCCGTCCAGGCCATCGGCCGCCATCGGACCCGGATCGTCGCCAACACGCATGTGGCGCCGACCGGCGACTTCACGCGCCATCCCGGGCTTCTGCCCGACGGAGCGGTGCTGGCCGGGTTCCTGCAGGCGCGGGCCGACGGCGCGCTGACCGCGCTGGATGCCTCGGGGCTGGCCGACCGGCTGTTCGGCAGCAACGTCATGGCCAACATGATCCTGCTCGGCGCGGCCTTTCAGCAAGGGTTGCTGCCGGTGCCCCTTGCCGCGCTGGAACAGGCCATCGCCGGCATGGAGGCCGCCGCCGAGGACAACCGCCTGGCCTTTGGAGCCGGCCGCCTGGCCATTGCCGAGCCCGGCTTCGCCGCGCCGGATGGCGGAGGCGATGTCCAGGCTCCCGCCGAGTTGCCGGCGCGGGTGGAGTTCTTCGCCGCCCATCTCGCCGATCGCCGGGGGGCGGCCCAGGCCGGGATGCTGAAAGCCCTGGTGCGGAGTGTCCATGAGGCCGAAAGCGCCGTGATGCCGGGCGCTTCCCGTCTGGCCGGGGCGGTGGCCGCCGGCTACGCCCATCTGTTGGCCGACAAGGACGAGTACGAAGTCGCCCGCCAATTGAGCGACGAGGGCTTCCTGAACGGCCTGCGGCAGGATTTCGAGGGCCCCTGGCGGCTCGAGTTCCACTTTGCCCATCCCTGGATATCCCGGTGGCGCAAGGGAAAGCTGACCGTTCCGGAGGGCGTCGCCCTGCCGCTTTTGCGCCTGCTGGCCCGGGCCGGAAGGCTTCGGGGCACCGTCCTCGATCCCTTCCGCTTCGGCCGGGAACGGCGGAACGCCCGCCGGCTGGCGGCGCAATACGAGGCCGACATCGCCTGGGTTCTGGCCCGGCTGACCCCGGCGACCTACGAGGCCGCCATCCAGCTGGCCGAGCTGCCCGACGGCATCCGGGGATACGGCCGGGTCAGGGAGGGGCAGGCCGAGGCCGCCGCGATACGGCGCCAGACCCTGCTCGACAGCATCGCCACGGAGGCGCCAGGCCTATCCAGGAGCTAGGCGAAGACTTCGCGGGCGCGTTGGGCGAGGCCGGTGGCGACCGAGATGAACTCGCCGCCGGCGCTGAGGCGGCCTTCGCCGAAGCGGCTGGCGAAGATGGCGCGCACCGCCGGCACCAGGGACGAGCCGCCGGTGAGGAACACCCGGTCCACCTGGGCAAGCCCGGTGCCGGTGGCCTCCAGCAAGCCGTCGACGCAGGTTTCGATGGCGGCCAGTTCCTTGCCGATCCAGCCTTCGAACTCGGCGCGGGTAATGCGGCGCTCCACCACCACCGGATCGTGGTCGAAGCGCAGCACGGTCTCGTCCGCCTGGGACAGGTCGCGCTTGGCCTGTTCCACCGCGCGATAGAGGTGATAGCCGAGATTGTGCTCGATCAGCGCCAGCAATTGCTCGATCCGGTCGGGGTGTTCCACATGGCGGCGCAGGTCGCGCAGCAGGCGCAGCGTCGAGGGCGTGTTGAGAAAGGCCACATGGTGCCAGCGTTCCAGCTTGGCGTAGACCCAGGCCGGCATGGGCAGGACCTTGCCGTCGCTGACATAGGTGGTGCGCTTGCCGAAATGGTCGGACAGGCCGTGCTCGACCATGCGGCGGTCGAAGGCGTCGCCGGCGACGCCCACGCCGGCGGTGCCGATGATGGCGTCCTCGGGCCGGGCCAGCCCGGCGCGCCCCGGCCCCAGGCGGATCAGGCAGAAATCGCTGGTGCCGCCGCCGAAATCGGCCACCAGCACGGTCTGGTCCTGGCGCAGCGTGCTTTCATAGTAATAGGCGGCGGCGATGGGTTCGTACTCGAACACCACCTCGTGGATGCCGGCCTTGGCGAAGGCCTCGACCAGCCGGCCGGTGGCGTAGCCGTCCTCCTCCTCGCCGCCCTCGGCGACGAAGCGCACCGGGCGGCCGGCCACCACCCGCTCGACCCTGGCCCCCGCCGCCTCGGCGGTTTGCCGCAGCCGGACGACGATCAGCGCCACCAGGTCCTCCAGGGAGTAGGGCGCCCCATGGATGGCGGTGCTGGTGAAGGACCGGCTGGTCAGGTAGGACTTGAAGGATTGCAGGAAGCGGCAATCCCCGTCGCCATGCAGATAGGCGTCGATGGCGTCATGGCCGACCAGGGGCAGGATGCGGCGCTGGGCGTCGCGCCGGGCATTCTCGAAGGCCAGCACCGAGCGCAGCGTCGAGGCCGGGCCGGCCGAAGTGGCGAAGTTCAGCACCTCCACGTTCCGGTCGGCTCCGGCCAGGGCGACGGCGCTGTTGGTGGTGCCGAAATCCATTCCGACGAACATGTGATGGTCCCGCGTGATGCGTCTGACGGAGCTCCCGCCCCCAATCCTGGGCGGGGAGGGAGAGTGCGGCCGCAGTCATAGTGTCGGCCATGTGAAAACACCAGACAGATTCGCGGCCCCGCCCCGCCGGGCAGGGCGCGGAACGAGTCCCGGGCTTTTCGCGGGGGTATCGGCTTTTCCGTCTCGAACGCCGGAACTTCGACGCGCTGATGTATGCCAAGGGGATTGTCGCCCGCACCAGCTTTCGCTATCCTGGAGGGTATGGCGGGGGGAATGGCATCCGCTAAAATTAGGTATCGACCGATCTTGCGTCGCGGGCTGAGCGTCGCAGGCGCACCTGTATTTCCTTGTTCAGAATTCCAGGAAGATCCCTGGCCAACCAGTCAAAACACACTTCTGGAGTAATATGATGCGGCGCACTCGGATACTTGCAATTGGCGTCTTCTCGTTTGCCTGTTCGACGGGTGTTGTCCATGCCTCGGGCAGCAGCAGCAGCACCCTCCCGACGGCGGTTGCAACCTCCACCACCGTCACCCAGGCATCGACCCAGAACGTCGTCCGGACGATTTCGAACGCCATCAGCGGCAGCCTGGGGCGGGTTCTCCAGTCCGGGAACATGTTCAAGCAGAATTCCGGCCCGAGGAAAACCAGCCTGTCCGAGGGGGCGACCGGCCTTTCCGGCGGCGAGACCGCGTCCGGAGTCGCCACGTGGGGCAGCGTCGATTACACCTATCTCCGCATCCTTCCCGATGGTGACCGCGAGCAGCGTCGCCTGACCGATATCTACACCGCGGTCGGCGGCGTCGATTTCGCCATCAATGATCAGGTGCTGGCCGGTGTGGCCCTGAGCTACGGCCGGGCCGAGACCGATGGGCGGAATTCCAGGGCCAGGCGGCTGGATCAATCCTCCGATTCGCTGACCATTTCCCCGTATATCGGCTTCGCCCCCACCGAGAATCTCACCTTCGACGCCCTGGTCGGTTACACCCATTCCTTCATCGATACGCGCGACTACAACTCGGGAAGCAAGGTGACGGGAAGCAACCATTCCAGGACGTTCTTCTCGGCCGTCAACGTCGGATACCTGATCCCCCTGAACGACCGCTTCGCCGTGAAGCTCTTCTCCGGCTTCAGCGGCCAGTATGGCAAGGTCGAAACCTATCGGGACAGCGAGAACACCCTTGTCCCGGGCGACACCTCCCCCCATTGGCTGGCCCGGGCCGGCGCCAGGGCCATGATGGCCCTGACGGATTCCACCCAGGGCTATTTCTCGGCCGCCTATGAGCATGAAAGGGAGCTGATTGCCCTTTCCGAGAAATCCGCCCGCCTGTCCATCGGCACCGCCTCGGCCATCACCCCCGGCCTGGACCTCACCTTCGAGGGCACGGCCAATGTCGGACGCGAGACCCAGCAGGAACTCGGGGTTTCCGCCAATCTTCGCCTGAGCTTCTGATCGCCGCGAGGAACGACCGCCGGCCGGGAGGGTTCCCGGCCGGCGGTGCTTGGGGGTGGCGCCACCAACGCCTTTCATTTGAACGCGCCGGCCGATAGCATTGCCGCCGGCCGCGTCGCCGTGGCCGTCGGGCCGGCGCGTTGCCGTCTTCGGCGGTTCGGGCCGGAAGGGGAGGGGCATGCAGGGAATTTCCATGGTGATGCTGGGCGTCACCGGGCTGCTGGGGCTGGTGACCTTGCTGGTGCCGGTCGCGGCACGGGCCAACGTCGCGTTCTCCCTGGTTCTGGCGGCGGCGGGGATCGTCCTCGGGCTGGTCGTCGGCAATGCTTCCATGCTGGGCGGCGGGCCGGTCGCCGATTTCCTCGGCGCCCTGGGCCATTTCGACCTGTCGTCGGAAGCCTTCATCCTGGTGTTCCTGCCGGTGCTGCTGTTCGAGACCGCCGTGGTGATCGACGTGCGGCGGCTGATGGACGATCTGGCGCCCATCCTGCTTCTGGCGGTGGTGGCGGTGCTGCTGTCGACCTTCGTGGTCGGGTTCGCCCTGGCCGGGGTGTCCGATATCGGCATCATCGCCTGCCTGCTGCTGGCGGCCATCGTCTCGACCACCGATCCCATCGCCGTGGTCGGGATCTTCCGCGACCTGGGCGTCCCCCACCGCCTGAGCCTGCTGGTGGAGGGTGAGAGCCTGTTCAACGACGCGGCGGCCATCTCGCTGTTCGCCCTGTTCCTGGGTATGCTGACCGGCGAGCGCCAGTCCGACGTGCTGGGGGGTATCCTGGCCTTTGCCTGGGGTTTCGCCGGCGGGCTGGCCTTCGGCTATGCCTGCGGGCGGCTGGTGTGCTGGAGCTTCGTCCTGTTGCGCGGCCAGAGCGTCGCCGAGATCACCCTGACGGTGGCGGCGGCCTATCTGGTGTTCCTGCTGGGTGAGCATTACCTCCACGTATCGGGGGTGGTGGCGGTGGTCACCGCCGCTCTGGCGGTCAGCTACGAAGGCCGCACCCGCGTTTCGGCCGAGACCTGGGCGAGTCTGGTCGATGTCTGGCGGCAGGTGGGGTACTGGGCCAGTTCGCTGATCTTCCTGCTGGCCACCATGCGGGTTCCCGAGATGCTGGCGGGCATGGACGGCGGCGATTTCGTGGTCCTGGCGGTGCTGATCGTCTCGGCGCTGGCCGCCCGCGCCATGGTGCTGTTCGGACTGTTCCCCGGGTTGACGGCGCTGGGCTGGGCCGAGCCGGTGGGCATGCCGCTGCGCGCCGTGGTGCTGTGGGGCGGGTTGCGCGGGGCAATCTCGCTGGCCCTGGCCCTGGCGGTGGTGGAGAACCCCCGCATCCCCGCCGACGTGAAATCGTTCGTCTCGGTGATGTGCACCGCCTTCGTGCTGTTCACCCTGTTCGTCAATGCGCCGCTGCTGCGGCCGCTGATCCGTCTGCTCGGCCTGGACCGGCTGTCGCCGTCGGACATGGCGGTGCGCAGCCGGGCCATCACCACCGCCCTGACCGAGGTGCGCCGACGGGTGACCGACGCCGCCGCCGATTACGGCATCGAGCGGGACCTGGCGGTGGAACTGGCCGACCGCTATACCGAGCGGCTGGGCGCGGCGGAAATCCAGGTGGGCGGCGACGCGGCGCTCAGCCGGGAGGACGATGTGCGCGGCGGCCTGATGATGCTGGCCGACCGCGAGCACGCCATCTATCTGCGCCATTATCACGAGGGAACGGTCAGCGGTCGCATCACCCGGACCCTGCTGGCCGGCGCCGCCCGGCTGCAGGATGGGGTCAAGACCGGCGGCGCCGGGGGCTATGACCAAGCCCAGGCCCTGTTCGCGGGGTTTCGCTGGCGGTTCCGGCTGGCGCTGGCGCTGCATCGCCGGTTCGGCCTGGACGGCTTGCTGTCGGCGCAGATCGCCAACCGTTTCGAGGTGCTGCTGATGGTCCAGGCCGCCATCGGCGAACTGACGGAATTCGCCCGGACCAAGCTGCCCCAGATGGTCAGCGCCGAGGCCGCGGCGACCATCATGACGACCATTGCCGCCCGCATGGAAAGCGTCGAGACGGCGCTGGCGGGATTGCGCCTGCAATACGCCGATTTCTCGCGGGCGCTGCAGCTCCAGTATCTGGAGCGCGCCGCCGTGCGCATCGAGGAGGCGGAGTATCTGCGGCTGCGCGCCGAGGCGGCCATCGGCCACGAAGTTCTCAAGGACCTGCTGGCCGAACTGGATGAACGCTCCCGCCGCCTTGCCAGGCGGCCTGCCCTGGACCTTCATCTCGGTCCCCAGGAACTGGTTGCCAGGGTTCCCCTGTTCACTGCCCTGTCCCAGGAACAGTTGGCGGAGATCACCGGCTTGCTGCGTCCCATGCTGGCGGTTCCCGGCGATAGCCTGATCAGGAAGGGCGACGTCGGAAATTGCATGTATTTCGTCGGGTCCGGAGCCGTCGAGGTCTGGACTGGGACGTCGCGCATCCGGCGAGGCAGCGGCGATTTCTTTGGCGAGATGGCGCTGCTGTCCCGGGAGCGGCGCAATGCCGACGTGGTCGCCCTGGGGTTTTGTTCGCTGCTGGTCCTTCAGGCCCGCGATTTCGACGCACTGATCGAAACCAACCCCATCCTCCGGGAATGCATCCACGAAGCCTCGCGCTCCCGTGCGGCACCCCGGCCGGTCGGCGCCATCTCGAACACCTAGTTCCGAGCCGGGAGCTCGGCGAGCATCACCGTCCGCGATACCAAATCCAGGTCTCCCGGGTGGCGCAAATCCAGCCCTTGGGGGATCGACGGCTCGGGTTCGTCCGGCGGGCCGTCGGGCCAGGTCAGCGCCGCTTCCGTCCGGGCGAGGAGACGCAGAAGATCCCAGTCGATATCGGCGTCGCGGGCGAGGCGGGATGTCGGCATGGTCTCCTCCTGTGGCGTCGCGCCCCTAGCGCAGGTCCAGGGGCAGGTGGATGCTGATGCCGGGGCGCCGCGGCGCGTAGACCACCGGCGGCGGCAGGTACACGACCCCGGGATAGCCGTAGACGAAGGGCGGCGGGCCGTGGCGATGGCCATGCCGGTCGTCCCAGCCGCGCCAGCCGCGGTGGTCCGGCCCGCCGTGATGGTGCCGGGACCAGCCGGGCGGGCCGTTGTGCTTCCACGGCGGGTCGGCCTGGGCGGGGCCGGCCAGCGTCAGGGCGGCGGCGGCGGCCAGCAGGGCGGAGCGAAGGATCAAGGTGTTCATGATCGCCTCCTGGGGGTTCTACCGGGACGTCTTGGTCCCGGACGACGACGTGCGGCCGGTCCAGTTGTCGGGCAGCAGGGCGCCGATGGCGCCGCCGCCGCCGGCACCGATCAGGGCTCCGGTCACCACGCCGCCGCCGGCCATGGCGGCGATGGCCGCACCGCCGGCCGCGCCCATGGCGCCGCCCGACAGGGCGCGCTGCTGCTGGTTGGTCATGTTGGCGCAGCCCGACAGGGCAATGGCCAGGACGACCGCGGCCAGGGCCGTCGCGGGGCGGGCGGGGGTGTTCGAGCGGATGGTCATGGCTTGATTCCTTCAGAGCTGGGATGAACCCATCACGGATAGGAATACGCCTGCCGCCGGGACCGGGGGGTGAGAAGGCTGTGATAAAGCTGTGACGCCGGTTCAGTCGCTCAGCGGGAGGGCGACGCTGACCTCCAGGCCGCCTTCGGGGGCGTTGACGGCCCAGGCGCGCCCGCCCATGGCTTCGGCGTTGCGGCGCACGATCCACAGGCCCAGGCCGTAATGCTCGACATCGCCGCCCTGGCCCGCGGAGCGCCGCGACACGTGGCGTTCGAAGATGCGCTCCAGTTCGTCCTCGGCCACGCCGGGGCCGTTGTCTTGGACCCGCAACAGCGCCATGCCCTCCTCTTCCCGCAGACGCATGGCGACCTGTCCGCCGGGGGGCGAGAAATCGAGGGCGTTGTCCAGCAGGTTCTCGGCGATCACTTCCAGCATCTCGTCGCGGCCGGACACCTGGAGGCCGGCGGCGACGGCGATGTCCAGGCCGATGGAGCGTTCGGCGGCCATGCGGATGTAGCCGCGTCCCAGCCGGTTGAGCAGGGTGGAGGCTTCCACCCGGCGGCGCGGCAGGTCGATCAGGGCGGCGATGGTTTCGTCGGTGCGGCGGATGGTCGAAACCAGGCCGTCGAGCCGCTCCACCGACCGGCCGATCAGTTCGAGGGCGCGGAGCGCCCGGGCGTTGCCGGCGGGAACGGCGCGGCCCAGCGGCTCCAGGGATTGGGAGATCACCGCCAGGGGCGCTTTGAGGGCGTGGGCGTTCTCTTCCGCCGCCTGGCGCAGCAGCCGTTCCGACCGTTTGAGGGTGGCGACCATGGAATCCAGCTCGGCGGCCGTCTCGGCCAGTTCGGGCACCCGGTTGCCCGTGGCGAACGATACCTTGGACTCGCCCCGGATCACCGAGCGAGCCACCGCCTGGAAACGCCGCAGATTGCCCCAGGCGTCGGTGAGGATGGACAGGACCAGCACCGCCATCAGCAGGTAGATGGAGGCCGCCACCTGCACGTCGGGCGACTGCCAGTAGGGGCGGCCGATCACCTGTTCCGGCAGGGTGCCGGTAGGCTGGGCGGTCAGCACCACCCAGCAGCCCAGGCGGGTGGCGTGGGGCGCCAGATAGGTGAGAAGCTCCGCCCCCTCCTGCGCCCCGGCCAGCCGCACGGCCAGCGGGGCGCGGCCCTCGCAGCTGGCGGCCAGATGGGCGAGGACCCCGCTGTCCACCAGCCGGTCCATGGCGGCGCGGGCCTGCTGCGGTCCGGTCTCGGGGGCCGAGGCGACCAGCAGGAAGGTGCGGGCGCCGGTGGCCGGGGCCGGGCGGAACAGCACCTTGACCGACATGCCGCCCTCGGCCAGGCGCTTCACCGCCGGATCGATGCGGTCGGCGTTGCGCGGTGAGAACTGCTCCAGCAGGGGAAACAGCGCCTCGCCCACCAGTTTTCCCTGTTCCTGGGCCAGCCGCAGCATCAGGGCGTTGCGCTGGTTCTCCACCGTTTCCAACTGCAGGTAGAGCAATACCGGGACCACGGCGAAGATCAGGGCGACGCTGGCCAGCTTGACGGCGAAGGAGCGCAGCCGCAGCGCGGGCCTAGGCATCGCGGCCGGCCTGCCAGACATAGCCGAAGCCGGGATAGTTGCCGATCTGCTCGAAATCGGGGTCTATGGCCTTGAACTTCTCGCGGATACGCTTGATGGCGGCCCTGACGTTGGTGCGGTAGCCGTCCTCGCCGGCTCCGCCGTGGAAGCCCTTGCCGCGTCCGGAATCATACAATTCGCGGTAGCTGACGTCGCGGCCGGCCTTGGCGGCCAGAGTCTCGACCATGGCGAACTCGCCGACCGTCAGGTCCACCGGCCGTCCCCGCCATTGGGCGCGGCGGCTGGCGCTGTCCAGGCTGAGGCCGCCGACCCGGGCGGGGGCGGCCCCGGGCTCGGCGGCGTTGCGTCCGAGCGTCAGTTGGATGCGCCGCTCCAAGATGGTGAAGCTGCGCGACTTCTCGACGAAATCCACCGCGCCGCCCAGCAGCGCCGCCTCCTCGAAGATCTGGTCGCTCAGCACGGTCAGGAAGATCACCGGCAGGGCCAACTGGGCAGCGCGCATCCGCCGCAGCACCTCGATGCCGTTGAGGCCGGGCATCTTCCAGTCCAGCAGCAGCAGGTCGGGCCGCCGGCCGCTTTCCATGGCCGCCAGGAAGGTCTCGCCGCACTCCCAGGCCCGCACGCCATAGCCGGCGTCGGCCAGATTGCCCGCCAGGGTTTCGCGGAACAGCGGGTCGTCGTCGACGATGCCGATCAGGGGGGACTCACTTGCCATTGCGCCCTCCCGCGTCCCGCAGGCGCCTGAAGCAGGCGCCGGCCTCCTCGCGGCCTTCGAACTCGTAGCTGAGCACCCGCTCCACATTGGTCTCCACCTCGGGATAGAACACCAGCGACAGGGCGCAATCGCCCCGGCGGTAGCGCCAGACCGTGCCCATGGCGCGCGCCGTCTCGCTGGCCGGACGGCCCAGCAGGGCGCGGGCTTCGTCGCGGCTCAGCCCGGTCAGACTTTCGGGTGTGGCGGGGGCCGGGGTCGGGCGGAAGCGGGGCGGTTCGGGCCGCGGCGGCGGCGGCTTGGGAATGGGGGTTTCCAACGGCGGGACGGGCGGCGTGGAACAGGACGACAGTCCCATCATCAGTACGACAGTCAGCACTCGCCACACGACCTTCGACGCTCCCTCGGGGGATTTGTCCTCATCCTAATCCATACTCGAATGCTCGGGTATGGCTTGGGTCACAGAGGGAGCGCCGCAAAGGGGGCTCTGTCGGGAAAAGCCGTCACCGGCGTGCGCGCCCACCCACCCCGCCATTTGCTCTTCCGGACATATCCGAATGGACCCTGGCGGCCATTTGATGGCGGCATGACACCTACCCCTTTGAGCGGGCTTGTGTCGTCCTGGCGAGTCGAACATAATCGTCGCCTGCCTACCGGGGAAACATCCCGCGCCAGCCTACGGATGGACGCGGGTCAATCAGAAAAGGGAGACACCCCCAAGATGTCCGAGGTCTATCCTGTTCCCGCTGAGACTGCGAAGAACGCTCTCATCGACGACAAGAAGTACAATGAATGGTATGAGCGCTCGGTGAAGGACCCCGACGGGTTCTGGGCCGAACACGGCAAGCGCATCGACTGGATCAAGCCCTTCACCAAGGTGAAGAATGTCAGCTATTCCGGCGACGTCAGCATCAAGTGGTTCGAGGACGGCACGCTGAACGTGGCGGCCAATTGCCTGGACCGCCACTTGGCCACCCGCAAGGACCAGACCGCCATCATCTGGGAAGGCGACGACCCCAACGAGTCCGCCCACATCACCTACGGCGACCTGCACGAGCGCGTCTGCCGCCTGTCCAACGCCATGACCGACATGGGCATCAAGAAGGGTGACCGCGTCACCATCTACCTGCCCATGATCCCCGAGGCGGCGGTGGCCATGCTGGCGTGCGCCCGTATCGGCGCCGTCCATTCCATCGTGTTCGGCGGCTTCTCCCCCGACGCCCTGGCCGGCCGTATCCAGGATTGCGATTCCAATCTGGTGATCACCGCCGACGAAGGTCTGCGCGGCGGCCGCAAGGTTCCGCTGAAGGCCAATGTGGACAAGGCGTTGGAGACCTGCTGGTCGTGCAAGAGCGTCATCGTCGTCAAGCGCACCGGCGGCAACATCCATATGGTCAGCGGCCGTGACCACTGGTACCACGACATCGTCGCCAAGGCGGCGCCCACTCACACCCCGGTGGAGATGAACGCCGAAGACCCGCTGTTCATCCTCTACACCTCGGGTTCGACCGGCAAGCCGAAGGGCGTGCTGCACACCACGGGCGGCTACCTGGTGTACGCCTCCATGACCCACCAGTACGTCTTCGACTACCACGAGGGCGAGATCTACTGGTGCACCGCCGACGTGGGCTGGGTCACCGGCCACTCCTACATCGTCTACGGCCCGCTGGCCAACGGCGCCATCACCCTGATGTTCGAGGGCATCCCCAACTACCCGACTGTGTCGCGGTTCTGGGACGTAGTGGACAAGCACAAGGTCAACATCTTCTACACCGCGCCGACCGCCATCCGCTCGCTGATGCGCGAAGGCGAGGAGCCGGTGAAGAAGACCAGCCGCAAGTCGCTGCGTCTGCTGGGGTCGGTGGGCGAGCCCATCAATCCTGAGGCCTGGACCTGGTACCACCGCGTGGTGGGCGACAACCGTTGCCCCATCGTCGACACCTGGTGGCAGACCGAGACCGGCGGCATCCTGATCACCCCGCTGCCGGGCGCCACGCCGCTGAAGCCCGGTTCGGCCACCCGTCCGTTCTTCGGCGTCAAGCCGGTGATGGTCGATGCCGAGGGCAAGGTCCTGGAAGGCAAGGCCGAGGGCAACCTCTGCCTGGACGAGCCCGGCTGGCCCGGCCAGATGCGCACTGTCTACGGCGATCACGAGCGTTTCATCCAGACGTACTTCGCCACCTACAAGGGCATGTACTTCACCGGTGACGGCGCCCGTCGCGACGAGGACGGCTATTACTGGATCACCGGCCGCGTCGACGACGTGATCAACGTGTCCGGTCACCGCATGGGCACCGCCGAGGTGGAATCCGCCCTGGTCGCCCATCCCAAGGTGGCCGAGGCCGCCGTGGTCGGCTATCCGCACGATATCAAGGGCCAGGGCATCTACGCCTACGTCACCCTGGTGTCGGGCGAGGAGCCGAGCGAGGATCTGCGCAAGGAACTGGTCAACTGGGTCCGCAAGGAAATCGGCCCCATCGCCAGCCCCGACCTGATCCAGTGGTCGCCGGGCCTGCCCAAGACCCGTTCGGGCAAGATCATGCGCCGCATCCTGCGCAAGATCGCCGAGAACGACTTCGGCTCGCTGGGCGACACCTCGACGCTCGCCGACCCGAGCGTGGTGGACGACCTGATCGACAGCCGCATGAATCGCGGCTAATACTCCACGCTCAAGTGGGGAGACCGGGGCCCGCGGAGCCGTTCGCGGGCCCCACCCTTTTGGGAGGGGCGGCGGCGTGCTGATGATCATGGTGAAGACGGCGCTGGGACTGGGCGGGGCGTACCTGCTGCTGGTCGGCTTCGTCGCCCTGATGCAGCGCGGCCTGATCTACCATCCCGATGCCACCCGTACCCGCCCTGACCAGGCGGGCCTGCCCGAGATGGTGCCGGTGTCGATCAAGACCGCCGACGGCTGGATGGTCACCAGCTGGTATGCGCCGCCGAAAAGCTCCGGCCGGCCGACCATCGTCTTCTTTCACGGCAATTCCGGCACCCTGGCTGACCGCGCCCACAAGGCCCGCGCCTTTCTCGATGCCGGATTCGGGGTGCTGCTGGCCGGTTATCGGGGCTATGGCGGCAACGCTGGAAGTCCGAGCGAGCAGGGGCTCTACGCCGACGCCGAGGCGGCGGTCGGCTGGCTGACCGGCCAGGGCGTGCCGGCCCGCCGCCTAGTGCTCTACGGCGAGTCGCTGGGCTCGGGCGTTGCCATGGAAATGGCCATCCGCCGCCAACTGATGATGCTGGTGCTGGAATGTCCGTTCACCTCGCTGGCCGATCTGGCGCCCGCCTATGTGTTGCCGCCGCTGGCCCAATTGCTGACCCGCGACCGCTACGACAACCTGTACAAGGCCTCCAGCCTGCGGATGCCGCTTCTGGTGGTGCATGGCGACAAGGACAGCCTGGTGCCGGTCAGCATGGGGCATGCGGTACTGAACGCCGCCGGCAGCGTCAAGGAGGGGCTGTTCCTGCCCGAGGCCGGCCATAACGATGTGTGGGAGCACGGCGCCGGCCAGCGGATCATCGACTTCATCACGCGCCGGAGCCAGTGAATGCCGGGACTGTATCGGAAGCCGGGGAAATGGGTGGGGGCCGCTATCCTGGCGGCGGCCGTGGCCGCGGCGCATGTCCCGGCGTCGGCCGTGGTGATCCAGGACAGCCTCTGGCGGGACGAGGGCGGCGGCAAGGGACGGGAATGGGCGGGGTTCGGCGCCAATCTCCGGCTGGCGGCGGAGCCGCAGTTCCGGGCGGTGCTCGCCCTGTCCGAGGATGGCCGGACCTGGGGCGATGCCTCGGGCACCTGGATCGGCAACGATGCCGGCCATGCCTATGTGCTAACCTCGGCCCATATTTTTGAGCTGCCGGCCACGGCCGACGCCTATGTGGTCCGCACCCCCGGCGGGAAGATTCTGGCCGCCGACCGGGTCTGGACGCACCCGAAGTGGAACGGCGATTTCGACAGCCGGACGGGCTTCGACCTGGCCATTCTCCGTCTTGTCGAGCCCCTGGCCGAGGCCGGGCCGCCGCCGGTGCTTTACGGCGGAACGGGCGAGGCGGGCCGGCTGATCACCTTCGTGGGATTCGGCAGCCGTGGCATCGGTTCCATCGGCGAGGAGGACCGCTTTTATCGCGGTTCCGACAAGGCCGCCGCGCAGGGCGTGGTGGACGAGGTGGCCGAACTGGCGTCGCCCCCGCCCCGCGACGGCGATTCCGGCAATTATCTGAGCGTCTGGCTGCCGCGCGAGGACGGCGGTCTTGCCAATCCCTATGGCGGCTCCAATAAACCGGCCACGCCCCTCGTCGGCTTGCTGGGGTCGGGCGACAGTGGCGGCTCGGCCTGGATGCCCCAGGGGAACGGCTGGGTGGTCGTGGGGGTGAATTCCAACGGATCGGGCAACGCCAGCTATGGCGATTCCTCGTGGTTCACCCGCGTCTCTCCCCTTCGCGACTGGATCGTCCGGATCTTTCCCGGCGCCCGCTTTTCTTCCGATAAGTAGGATTGGCCGAACGGCCGTGTGCCTATGCAGGGGGGAAATAAAAACCATGATCATCTTGATCTACGTCAACAATGATCCCCATAAATACTGAACTTAAACTGTTTTTGCCTTTAGTGCCCCATTGACTGGCGTCAAGTCGATGTCGTCTGGCTTTGCCGGAAGATACCGTCTTGATTTCTTATCATCACGCCAGATGCGAGGGCCGGCCCGGCGACGCGCACTGGCTGGCCAGAGGCATGCATCATGGCGGTACAATGGGGCTCTCAATTCTCGGTGGGTATCGTCGCCATTGACGAGGATCACCGGAAACTTTTCACCATGATCGACGAATTGCGCGGCATGGCGGTGCGTCAGGCCCACCCCGACGACATCGAGTTCCTGCTCGAGCGCATGATCGACTTCGCCGCCTACCATTTCCGCCGCGAGGAAGCCTTGCTGGAAGGCAACGGCTATCCCGAATTCTCCGGCCACAAGGCCAATCACGACCGCTTCGCCAACGAGGCGACGGCGGTGCTGAACGACTGGCGCGCCGGCCGGCGCGACGGCGTGACCGCCTCGTTCGCCGATTCCATCGAGGCCTGGCTGGTCGAGCACGTCATGAAGGAGGACATGGCCTACAAGGATTTCCTGGGGGAGCGGTTCCGCTCCCTGCCGCTGTTCAGTCCCCATTCGCTGGCGGTGGCCCTGGCCCTGCCGGCGGTGGCGGTGGTGGCGGGTCTGGCCGGCTCGGCGGCGGCGGGGGCGGCGGGACCGGCCTTGTGGGTTCAGGCGGGGGCGGCGCTCCTGGCGTCGGTGCTGGCCCTGACCCTGGGCGGCCGGGCGGTGGGCGTGATCGCCGCCATGACCGAGGCCCTCACCCGGCTGGCCGAGAACAAGCTCGACACCAAGGTGCCGGGCGTCCGTCGCGGGGACCAGCTGGGCCGCATGGCCGCCGCCGTCGAACTGGTCAAGCTCAACATCTGGGAGGTGTGGCGCAGCCACCAGGAAAGCGAGACCCAGCAGCGCCGCGCCGCCATGGCCCGCCGCCAGGCCATCGACGGCGTCCGCGGCGATTTCCAGGATTCGCTGCATGATCTGGTCCCCAGCGTCGCCGCCAACGTCAAGGTCGCCCGCGCCAAGTCCAAGGTGGTCCTGGCCGACGTGGGGACGTCGCGGGGCCGCTGCAACGAGGCGGTGCGGGCCTCGGACGCGGTGGCGGCCAGCGTCGACGTGGTGGCCGGCGCGGCGCGGGACCTGTCCCAGTCCATCGCCGAGGTGCGCGGTCGGGTCGACGAGGCGAGCGCCATCGCCGGCAAGGCGCTGACCGCCGCCGAACGGGCGTCGGGCACCATCGCCGGCCTCGACGAATCGACCCGGCGGATTGGAGAGATCGTCACCCTGATCACCGATATCGCCGCCCAGACCAACCTGCTGGCCTTGAACGCCACCATCGAGGCGGCCCGGGCGGGCGAGGCCGGCAAGGGCTTCGCCGTCGTCGCCAACGAGGTCAAGCATCTGGCCAGCCAGACGGCGCGGGCCACCGAGGAGATCGGCCAAGTGGTCGGCTCGATCCAGAGCTCGGCCGGCGACGTGGTGAGCGAGATCGGCTCGATCGGCAAGATCATCGCCCAGATGAGCGATATTTCGCAAAGGGTCTCCGAGGTGATGACCCGCCAGGACGCCGCCACCGGCGATATCGCCAACCGGGTCCGCCAGGCCGCCGAGGGAACCGCCGACGTGGCAGGCCGCCTCAAGGACGTGATGTCGACGGTGGATTCGGCGGCGGGCGGTGCCGAGGACATCGCCCAGGCCACCCAGGAACTGGCCCGCATCACCGCCGAGTTCCAGGGCGCCATCGACGGCTTCCTGGCCAAGCTGGGCCGCCACTAGGATTTCAGGCGGGGGCGCAGTTCTTCCATGCCGGAAACGCGCCCCCAACCCCCTATCTTTCCGCGGAGGAATGGGCAGAATGCCCAAGGAAGAGGGGGGGCGAATGAGCGACGCGTCGAACCGCAAACCGATCGGAGGCATGATCAGGCTCCTGCGGAACGCCGCCGTGGCGGCCATAGCCGCGTTGCCGACCGTCTCCTGGGCGGGCGAGCCGGAAAACGGCACGCTCAGCATCGTGTTCGAGAACGACCTGTTCTACGGCACCGACCGGCACTACACCAACGGCGTGCGGGGGGCCTGGCTGTCGGGGCCGGGCGACACGCCCCAATGGGTGCTCGATCCGGCGCGCCGGTTCCCCCTGTTCCCGGAGGGCGGCACGGTGCGGGTGGAGTACGCGCTGGGCCAAAGCATGTACTCGCCGGGCGACATCCGGCTGGAGAATCCGCCGGACGGCGACCGGCCCTATGCGGGATGGCTTTACGGTTCGGTCGGGCTGATCGCCGAGACCGGGGCGCGGCTTGACCAGCTGAGCCTGACCCTCGGGGTGGTCGGCCCCGCCTCCATGGCCGAGCCGACGCAGAAATTCATCCACCGGCAGGTGGATTCCCCCGACCCGCGCGGCTGGGACACCCAGTTGCATAACGAGCCGGGCCTCATCCTGACCTATCAGCGCAGCTGGCGCAGCCTGATCTCGGAGCCCGTCGCCGGCCTGTCGTTCGACGTCACGCCCCATCTGGGTGGAGCCGGCGGCAACGTGTTCACCTACGCCAACGGCGGTGTGATGCTGCGCTTCGGCGATGGTCTTCTTCTCGATTACGGCCCGCCCGGAATCCAGCCGAGCCTGCCCGGAGCGGGCTTCTTCATCCCCAACCCGGGACTGGGCTGGTACCTGTTCGGCGGCATCGACGGGCGGGCGGTGGCCCGCAACATCTTCCTCGACGGCAACACCTTCCGCGACAGCCGCAGGGTCGACAAGGAGCCGCTGATCGCCGATTTCCAGTTCGGCGCGGCCGTCACCTGGGGGAACACCCGGCTAAGCTATGTCCACCTGTTCCGCACCCCGGAGTTCAAGGGGCAGAACCAGATGGACGAGTATGGCGGGTTCAGCCTGTCCCAGCGTTTTTAGGCAGCTTCAGCTTCAGGCATTGGACATCATTTCGCCGCCAGTTCCACCAGCCGGGCGGGCGAGGCGTCGCCCTTGGCCGAGGGAAGCAGCAGACGGGCGGCGGCGGCGCGCTCGGCGGGCGTGAAGGTGCCCAGCGCCTTCAGGGCCTCGGTCCTGGCCTTGGACCCGCCGTCGAAGCCGGTGGCGGAAACGGCGTGCCAGCGGGCCGCCTCGGCCCGGGCCGGAGCTCCACCCTCCACCTCGCGGATCAGCGCCAGCAACTGGGCCGAGGGGGCATGGCGGCGCCGGGCCGACACTTCCGCCATGGCGGCGGCCTTGCCCAGCAATTCCGGCAGCTTGGTCATCTCCATGGCCGAGCGCTGGGCGGTGCGGCACAATTCGGTCAGGGCCTCGGTGCGGAATCCGCTGGCCGGCAACGCCTCGGCTCCGGCCAGCAGGCGGTCCATCCAGCCCAGCGAGTCGGGATGGACCGGGCTGAAATCCTTTTGCGCGAACGGCATGTTGGACAGCCGGTCGCGCCGTGTGGCCGGATCGGTCACCTTGGACAGCGAGACGAAGGCGGCGGCGGGATCGTCGGAGCGGATGCGGGCACCGTAGAGCACCAGGGACGCCGCGTCGCGCCGCGACGGCTCGGTCAGGGCGTCCACCTCGGGCTCCAGCAGGGCGGCCAGGGCCAGTGCCCCCTTCTTCGCCTGACCCATGGCCAGGGATTCCAGCGCCACCAACCCGCTCTCCAGCCGTGCCCCGGCCTCGGCCAGCGCCTTGACCGCCGCGATGGCCTCGTCGGCCGTCGCCCCGGCCTCGGGCTGCTTGCGCGCGGCCATCAGACCGGCGGTGTGGGCCAGCAGCCGGGCACGCAGCACCGGATCGACCACCCGCGCCAGGGACAGGGCGGCGGCCGGGTCGCGGCGCTTGACCTCGGCATCGATGCGGTAGCGGGCGATGGACTCGGTCATCTCGCGCACCAGGGCGGGATCGTCCACCCATTGCGGCCGCTCGGTCACCGCGTCGAGGACGCGCAGCCCCTGGCCGTCATCGGCGGCGTCGACCCCATCCAGGCCGGGCTTGAGGAAGACCTCGACCACCTTGGCGGATTTCAGCGTGTCGGCCGGCCAGAAGGCATCGGGGCCGCAGGGCAGTTGGAACGACAGGGGCTGATCCGCCACGGCCTTGCCGGCGAAGACCTTGCGCACCGTGCCGCCGACCCGGCAGGCGGAGCCCAGGACCTCGACCCCCGACACCTGAACCTGCACATGGCTTTCGGCGGCCAGGCGGCGGGCGACGTAGTTGCGCGTCTCCATCCCCGCCCCGGCCGCCAGGGCCGAGGTGGACGACAACAGCAGCAGGACGAGCGGAACCGTGCGCTTCATGACCTCTCCCCGGGCAATCTCGGCTGCCAACCTAACCCAGGCCGACCCCGCTGGGCTTGACTTGCGTCATGTGGGTCACAGGCCGAAGAAGCCGGCGATCTCGGCGGCGGCGCACACGCCCGCATTGACCACATACTCGCTCTCGCGGCCACAGCCGGCGCCGGGCGCCACGGGGACAGCATGGCTCAGACCCGGCAACAGCCGCAATTCCACCACCGTTTCCGCCCCGCCCCGCGTGGCGGTCCAGACGGGATCGAAAGGCGGCGGGTTGCGGTGGGTCTGCTCGCAGGTGGTGAAGGCCGGCAGGGCGGCACCGTGCAGGCCGGCCCACTGAGCCGCCGTCTCCACCGCGTTGACGCAGGCCACGCTCTTGTCGGCATCGCCGTGCCAGACGGACAGGCGCGGCCATTTGGCGCGCGGCGGATGCTGGCGGGAAATCTCCGCCGCCCAGTCCTGGGGCCTGACCTCCGCCGGGCCTTCCATGCAGCCGAAGGCGCGCCGGACCTCGGGCGTGGCGAAATACGATCCGCCGGTCACCCCGCCGATGCGGGCGCAGCCCACCGGCACGCCGGCCATGGAGGCCCCGGCGGCGAAATCGTCGGGCAGGGCGGCCAGCAACACCTGGGCCATGGCGCCGCCGGCCGACAGACCGACCACGAAATTGTCGCCGCCGGCCATGCCGTAGCTCTCGCGCGCTTTCATCACGGCCTGATGCAGGCGGCCGGTGATATTGCGCCCGGTGGGCTGCCGCTCCTCGGCATCGAACCACCACAGACAGTTGTTGCCGGGTGCGCCGGAGATGGAATCCTTGAACTCGGCGACCAGCAGGGCGAAGCCCCGCTTTTCCGCCAGGTCGCGCCAGCCGCTGTCCACGGCGAAGGGGATGCCCTCCTGCTTGCAGCCGTGCAGCAACAGAACCATCGGCCCCGGCCGCCCGCGGGCGGCGTCGGGGACATAGGCCTTGACCTCCAGGTTCCACCACCACAGCTGGCTGCCGCCGGCATGCAGGCCCGACACCGACTCGAACCCGGCGGCGGCGGTGGGCGCGGCCCACAGGGAAGCCACCGCCAGCAGCAGGGCGCCGAGACGCGATATCATGGTTGTGAAACTCCTCAGGACAGGGATTCCAGCAACTCCGCCGAGGGGGCGAAGAAGGCGGCTCCCGTCACCGGCCGGGTGAAGTCCAGCAGCCGGTCGTGGTGTCCGCCGCCCGAGGACAGCACCATGCGCTCGAGCATCTTGCGGAACGGTGCCGGGCTGGCGCAATAGGCGACGAAATAAAGGCCGTGCTCGGAGGTGGTGCCGTAGGGCATGGAATGGCGCAGGACTTCCAGTTCCTCGCCGTCCTCCTCGATCACCACGCGGGCGATGTGGGCGGACGGCGGCTTGACCTCCATCTCCTCGTCGGCCTCCTTGGTGCGGCCCACCGCCGCCTCCTGGTCGGACAGCGACAGGGCCTCCCAACGGGGCAGATCGTGGACGTAGCGCTGCAGCGAGACGAAGCTGCCGCCGGCGAAGGGGCCGTCCTTGACCAGCGCCACTCCGGCCCGCTCGTCACCTTCCGGATTTTCGGTGCCGTCGACGAAGCCGGTCAGGTCGCGCTTGCCCAGATGGCGGAAGCCCATCACCTCCTCCACCACCCGCACGTGGGGGCCCAGCGCCCCCATCACCCGGCGGGCCAGCATCAGGTTGGCATCGGCGCGGGGCGAATGGATATGGAGGAACAGATCGGCCGGGGTGGCCGGCGCCTTGCGGCCGCCTTCGGCCAGGGGGGCGAAGGGCGCCAGGCCGTCCGGACATTCCCGGCTGGTCAGCCGGGTCCAGCAGGCCGCTCCGATGGCTACCGAACTGGCCAGGGCCGGCTCATCCAGCTGGGCGGCCAGGGCGGCGGTCAGGTCGGGCAGCGCGGCCAGGACGCGCCGCACCGGGCTTACGTCGCCATCGGCCAGCACCAGGGTGAGGAACAGGGCGAAATCGCCGCCCTCCGCGCAGATGGCCGATTGGGGCGTCATGGCCTCACCCGAACCGGACGTCGACGATCTCGTACGACTTGGAACCGCCGGGCGCGGTGACCTCGACCGTGTCGCCCAGATGCTTGCCGATCAGGGCGCGCGCCAGGGGCGAGTGCACCGACATGCGGCCCGACTTGATGTCGGCCTCGTGGGCGCCGACGATGGTGTAGACCACCTCGTCATCGGAATCCTCGTCGGCCAGGGTGACGGTGGCGCCGAAACGCACCTGATCGCCCGACAGGGTGGCGATGTCGATCACCTGGGCGCGGGAGATGATGTCCTCCAGCTCGGAGACCCGGCCCTCGATGAAGCTCTGGCGTTCGCGCGCCGCGTGGTATTCGGCGTTCTCGGACAGGTCGCCATGCTCGCGCGCCTCGGCGATGGCTCGGATGACCGCCTGGCGCTCGACATATTTGAGTGTCCTAAGCTCTTCCTCCAACTGGGCAAGGCCAGCCGGAGTCATCGGTATCTTTTCCATCAAACGCCCCTACGCCCCTAGAACGACCCCTTAAAGTACGATTGCAGCGGCGCCACATCAAGCGTGCCGCAACGCATGGCCTCGATCGCCTCCACCGCCGCGCGGGCGCCGGCCACCGTGGTGTAGTGGGGAATGTTGTTGGTGAGAGCGGTGCGGCGGATGGAGAAGCTGTCCTTCACCGCCTGGCTGCCCTCGGTGGTGTTGACCACCAGATGCACCTGGCCGTTCATCATGGCGTCGACGCAATGGGGGCGGCCTTCCAGCACCTTGTTGACGATGGTGACGCCGGTGACGCCCCGGTCCTTGAGGTAGAAGGCGGTGCCGTCGGTGGCCATCACCTTGAAGCCCATCTCCAGCAGGCGCCGGGCGATCTCGACCATGGCCGGCTTGTCGCCGTCCCTGACCGAGATGAAGGCGCCGCCCTCGGTGGGCAGGTGGGTGCCGGCCCCCAGCTGGCTCTTGGCGAAGGCCCGGGCGAAGTCGGAATCGATGCCCATCACCTCGCCGGTGGACTTCATTTCCGGCCCGAGCAGGATGTCGACGCCGGGGAAGCGGGCGAAGGGGAACACCGCCTCCTTCACCGCCACGTGCTTGAGCTCGGGACGGGTGGTGAGGCCGAAGGAGGCCAGGGTCTCGCCGGCCATGACGCGGGCGGCGATCTTGGCGATGGGCACGCCGGTGGCCTTGGCCACGAAGGGCACCGTGCGGGAAGCGCGCGGATTGACCTCCAGGATGTAGATGTCGCCGTCCTTGATGGCGTACTGGCAGTTCATCAGGCCGACCACGTTCAGGGCCTTGGCCAGGGCCGCCGTCTGGCGCTCCAGTTCGGCGATGGTGGCCTTGTCCAGGGAGTAGGGCGGCAGCGAGCAGGCGGAATCGCCCGAATGGATGCCCGCCTCCTCGATGTGCTGCATGATGCCGGCCACATAGACCTGATTGCCGTCGCACAGGGCGTCCACATCCACCTCGATGGCGTCCTTCAGGTAGTAGTCGATCAGCACCGGATCGTCGCCCGAGACCTTGACCGCCTCGACCATGTAGCGCTCCAGCGCCTCGTGGTCGTAGACGATCTGCATGGCGCGGCCGCCCAGCACGAAGCTGGGACGGATCACCACGGGATAGCCGATCTTCTCGGCCACCTTGATGGCCTCGTCCAGGGACCGCGCGGTGCCGTTGGCGGGCTGCTTGAGGCCCAAATCGTGCAGCAGCTTCTGGAAGCGCTCGCGGTCCTCGGCCAGATCGATGGAATCCGGGCTGGTGCCCAGGATCGGAATGCCGGCCTTTTCCAGGGCGTGGGCCAGTTTCAGCGGCGTCTGGCCGCCGAACTGGACGATGCAGCCCAGCACCTTGCCGTTGGACTGCTCCTTACGCACCAGATCGATCACCGTCTCGGCGGTCAGCGGCTCGAAATACAGGCGGTCCGAGGTGTCGTAGTCGGTGGATACCGTCTCGGGGTTGCAGTTGACCATGATGGTCTCCTTGCCGGCCTCGTCGAGGGCGTAGGCGGCATGGACGCAGCAATAGTCGAACTCGATGCCCTGGCCGATGCGGTTGGGACCGCCGCCCAGGATGATCACCTTGGTACGGTCGGAGGGCTGGGCCTCGCACTCGGCCGGGTTGACGCCGTCGCCCTCGTAGCACGAATACATGTAGGCGGTGGACGACGGGAACTCGGCGGCGCAGGTGTCGATGCGCTTGTAGACCGGCTTGACGTTCAGCACCTCGCGGCGGAACGTCGTCTCCACCAGGGACTTGCCCGACAGCTTGGACAGGCGCTGGTCCGAGAAGCCCATCTTCTTCAGGCGCAGCAGGCCGGGGGCGTCGATGGGCAGGCCCTTGGCCTTGATCTCGGCCTCGGCATCGACGATGCCCTTGATCTGGGCCAGGAACCACTTGTCGTAGAAGCAGGCGGCGTGAACCTCGTCGATGGACAGGCCGAAGCGGAAGGCCTGGGCGATGACCAGCAGGCGGTCATGGCGCGGCTGGGCCAGAGCGGACTTCACCGCGTCCTTCATGTCGCCGGCGCCGGCGCCGGGGATCTCCACCTCGTCCAGGCCGGTCAGGCCGGTTTCCATGGACCGCAGGCCCTTCTGGAGGGATTCCTGGAAGGTGCGGCCGATGGCCATGGCCTCGCCCACCGACTTCATGGAGGTGGTGAGGTTGGGATCGGCGCCGGGGAACTTCTCGAAGGTGAAGCGCGGAATCTTGGTGACCACGTAATCGATGGTCGGCTCGAACGACGCCGGGGTACAGCCGGTGATGTCGTTGGTCAGCTCGTCCAGGGTGTAGCCCACCGCCAGCTTGGCCGCCACCTTGGCGATGGGGAAGCCGGTGGCCTTCGACGCCAGGGCCGACGAGCGCGACACGCGCGGATTCATCTCGATGACGGTCATGCGGCCGTCCTTGGGGTTGACCGCGAACTGCACGTTGGAGCCGCCGGTATCCACCCCGATCTCGCGCAGCACCGCCAGCGAGGCGTTGCGCATGATCTGGTATTCCTTGTCGGTCAGCGTGAGCGCCGGGGCGACGGTGATGGAATCACCGGTATGCACGCCCATGGGGTCGACGTTCTCGATGGAGCAGATGATGATGCAGTTGTCCTTCTTGTCGCGGACAACCTCCATCTCGTATTCCTTCCAGCCGAGCACCGATTCCTCGACCAGGACCTCGTGCACGGGGCTTGCCGCCAGGCCGCCCGAGACGATGTGCTCGTATTCCGCCACGTTGTAGGCGATGCCGCCGCCGGTGCCGGCCAGGGTGAAGCTGGGGCGGATGATGGCCGGCAGGCCGACGAAGTCGAGCGCGTCGCGCGCTTCCTGCAGGGTCTTCACCATGCGCGACTTCGGGCTTTCCAGGCCGATCTTGTCCATGGCGTCGCGGAACAGCAGCCGGTCCTCGGCCTTGGCGATGACGTCGCGCTTGGCGGCGATCATCTCGACGCCGAACTTCTCGAGGATGCCCATGTCCGCCAGCTTCATGGCGGTGTTGAGCGCCGTCTGGCCGCCCATGGTGGGCAGCAGGGCGTCGGGACGCTCCTTCTCGATGATCTTGGCGACGATCTCCGGCGTGATCGGCTCGATATAAGTGGCGTCGGCCAGACCGGGGTCGGTCATGATGGTCGCCGGATTGGAGTTGACCAGGATGACCCGGTAGCCCTCGTCCTTCAGCGCCTTGCACGCCTGCACGCCGGAATAGTCGAACTCGCAGGCCTGTCCGATGACGATCGGACCGGCGCCGATGATGAGGATGGACTTGATGTCTGTACGTTTGGGCATGGCGGCGTTTCTTTTCTGAATAAATCTCGGTGCGGGACCTTGAGAAAAACGGGGCTGTTAGCCCCGCTTCTCCATCAAGCCCACGAAGCGCTCGAACAGATAATGGGCGTCCTGCGGACCGGGGCTGGCCTCGGGGTGGTACTGGACGGAGAACACCGGCTTGCCCTCGACGGCGATGCCTTCCACCGAGCCGTCGAACAGCGAGCGGTGGGTGACCTTGATTCCGGCCGGCAGGGACTTTTCGTCGACCACGAAGCCGTGGTTCTGGCTGGTGATCTCCACCTTGCCGGTTTCCAGGTCCTTGACCGGGTGGTTGGCGCCGCGGTGGCCGGTGTCCATCTTGAAGGTCTTGGCGCCCAGCGCCAGGGACAGCATCTGGTGGCCGAGGCAGATGCCGAACAGCGGCTTGCCCGAGGCGATCACGCCCTGGATCATCGGCACGGCATACGTGCCGGTGGCCGCCGGGTCGCCGGGGCCGTTGGACAGGAAGACGCCATCGGGGGCCAGCGCCAGCACCTGCTCGGCGGTGGCGTCGGCCGGCAGCACCGTCACCTTGCAGCCGGTCTCGGCCAGGCAGCGCAGGATGTTGCGCTTGGCGCCGAAATCGATGGCCACCACGTGGAAGCGGGGCTTGTCCTGCTTGCCGTAGCCGCCGCGCAAGGACCACTCGGTCTCGTCCCAGGAATAGGTCTGGGCGCAGGTGACGTCACGCGCCAGATCCATGCCTTCCAGGCCGGGCCAGTCGCTGGCCTTGCCCCACAAGGCGGGCAGATCGAAATTGCCGTCGGGGGCGTTGACGATCACGCCGTTGGGGGCGCCCTTCTCCCGGATGCGCCGCGTCAGCGCCCTTGTGTCGATGCCGCACAGACCCACGATGTTGTTGGCCTTCAGCCACGAATCCAGGTGCTTGGCCGAGCGCCAGTTGGCCGGCTCGGTGATGTCGGCGCGCAGGATCACGCCGCGCGCTGCCGGATTGGTGGTCTCCAGATCCTCGGCGTTGGTGCCGACATTGCCCACGTGCGGGAAGGTGAAGGTGATGACCTGCCCGGCGAAGGACGGGTCGGTCAGGGTTTCCTGATAGCCGGTCATGCCGGTGGTGAACACCACCTCGCCCACGTTGGAGCCGGCGGCGCCGACGCCCTTGCCCCACAGCACGGTGCCGTCGGCCAGGACCAGCGCCCCGGTGGCGCCCGGGGGGCGCGGCGCATCAAAGGTCGGCACCTGGCTGCTGGGCTTCGGTGCGGTCCCGTGTTGGTTCGGCATGGTGGTCCTTTGTCGCGTTCGCGGGTCGGAAGGGCTCCGGCCGCAGGTCTTATAATAAGGGAGACGGGCTCCCCTTCGCCAGCTTTGGGCCGCAAACGGCCGCCGGAGCATCTCGCGAACGGGCAAGACCTTCGGGGCTGCGGGGCCGTATCGTGGCCCAGTCGGCATCAGGTAAATTCCGCGCCTTATAATGACGGGCCGTCACAGAGTCAAGCTCCGCGACGCCGTCAGAAAAATCCTTCTTTTTCAATGCCCTGTCCCGCCATGGATAGGCTTCCTTTCCGTAGGGAATTGGAGTAGCCTGTGCGCTTTCCCAAACGGGGGTGACCATGCTGCGCCCGCAGTTGAACGACGCGCTCAAGGCCGCGATGCTGGGCAAGGATGCCCGCACGGTTTCTACCGTCCGCCTGATCCTGGCGGCGCTGAAGGACCGCGACATCGCGGCCCGGCCCAAGGGCGTCGCCGACGGCGTCAGCGACGACGAGATCCGCCAGATGCTGCAGTCCATGATCAAGCAGCGCCGCGAGAGCATCGCCATGTACGAGCAGGGCAACCGCCCGGAACTGGCCAAGCAGGAAGCCGACGAGATCACCGTCATCGAACGGTTCCTGCCCCGGCAGATGGACGAGGCGGAGACCGCCGCCGCCGTCAAGGCCGCCATCGCCGCCACCGGGGCCGGCGGCATCAAGGACATGGGCAAGGTCATGGCGGCGCTGAAGGGGAGCCATGCCGGCACCATGGACTTCGCCAAGGCCGGCGCGGTGGTAAAGAAGGAACTGGGGGGCTGATCCTCCTTCCGGCCCGGCCCCATATGGTTGGGACGAGCCGCCGCCTTTAGATCCGGGACCTCAAGCCTCCATGGCCTTCCCTCCCCAATTCCTCGACGAACTGCGTGCCCGCGTGCCGGTGACCTCGGTGGTGGCGCGCCGGGTCAAGCTGGTCCGCAAGGGCCGCGAGCACCAGGGTCTGTGCCCGTTCCACAACGAGAAGACCCCATCCTTCACCGTCAACGAGGACAAGGGCTTCTTCCACTGCTTCGGCTGCGGTGCCCACGGCGACGCCATCGGCTTCGAGATGCGGGCCGGGCATCTCGGCTTCACCGAGGCGGTGGAGAAGCTGGCCGCCGAGGCCGGCCTGGAGGTGCCCAAGGCCACGCCCGAGGAGCGGGTGCGCGAGCAGCGCCGCGCCTCGCTGCACGACGCCCTGGAGAGCGCCGCCGCCTTCTTCGAGAAGCATTTGCGCGGGCCCGCGGGGCGCGACGGCTTCGCCTATCTCAAGAACCGGGGGCTTTCCGACGACACCATCGCCCGCTTCCGCTTAGGGTTCGCCCCCGATTCCCGCGAGGCGCTGAAATCCTCGCTGATGAGCAAGGAATGCCCGGAAAGCCTGCTGATCGAGGCCGGGCTGCTGAAGAAGCCCGACAATGGCGGCGGCTCGTTCGACTATTTCCGCGGCCGGGTGATGTTCCCCATCACCGACCGGCGCGGAAGGGTGATCGGCTTCGGCGCCCGGACCCTGGGCGACGGCCAGCCCAAATACCTCAACTCGCCCGATACCCCGCTGTTTCACAAGGGCCAGACCCTCTACGGCCTGGCCCACGCCCGCGAGCAGGCCCGCGAACTGAACCGGGTGGTGGTGGTCGAGGGCTACATGGACGTCATCGCCCTGCATCAGGCGGGCTTCGCCTATGCGGTGGCGCCGCTGGGCACGGCGGTCACCGAGCAGCAGATCGAGGAGCTGTGGCGTCTCGCCCCCGAACCCATCCTCTGCCTGGACGGCGACAAGGCCGGGCAGCGGGCCATGGCCCGGGCGCTGGAGCGGGCCTTTCCCATCCTGAAGCCCGGCCAATCCTTGCGCTTCGCCACCCTGCCTTCGCCCGAGGACCCGGATTCGCTGATCAAGGCCAAGGGGCCGGCCGCCATGGCCGCCGTGCTGGACGCCGCCCAGCCCCTGGTCGAGGTGGCGTGGCGCATCGCCACCCTTGACCGTCCGCTGGACACGCCCGAACGCCGCGCTTTGCTCGAGAAGGAGCTGTCCGACAAGGCCCACACCATCGCCGACGAGGCGGTGCGCTGGCAGTACCTCGCCACCTTCCGCCAGAAGGCCAAGGATTCGTTCCGCCCGCCGCCGCGCCCCTGGAACAATGCCGGCGGCGGCCGGCCGGGGGGCAGGGGCTTCGGCCGCTTCGGCCAGCCGCCCCAGGCACCGCTGAAAGGCCCCGACGGATTGCTGCCCGGCGCCGGGCGCCCCCGGCCGCCGCGCCCCAATTCCGGTGCCCAGGAATGGATGATGCTGGCCCTGGTTCTCGACCATCCCCGCCTGATGGATTCCATCGGCGAGAGGCTGGGGGAGACCACTTTCGCGGACAAGACCCTTGACAATCTTCGACGCGGGATTCTAAAGCACCTCGGGGCAGCCCGCGACCTTGACGCGGACGGTCTTGCAGCCCATCTGAGGACGGACGGATATTCCGAGGTTCTGGACTTCCTGCTCGATGCGAACGAAAGGCGGGTGCGCGCGGTGCGCAGCGACCTTTCCGCCGAGGATGCCCGGACCCACTGGGAACACGTCTACAATCTTTACACCAGGAAGGACCTGCTGGCTGACGTGAGCGAAGCCAACGCCGAACTCGCCCAAGGCCCCACGGCCGCGTCGTGGAGCCGTTTCGAGGCGGTGAAGAAGCAGCAGCAGGCGGCCACCACCCTGGACGACGAAGTGTCCGGGGACGGCTGAGAAAAATATGGAGAGTGGGGCGGAACCGGACTGATCCGGTTCGTCTCGGGGTCAAGACCCTTGAGGAGCAGCGTTTTTCATGGCGACCAAATCGACGAATACGGCCGAAGTTTCCGAGAACCAGGACGAGGCGATGGACGGCCCGCTGCTCGACACCCTGGGCGTCGCCGTCAAGAAGATGGTGGCCAAGGGCAAGGAGCGCGGCTACGTCACCTATGACGAGTTGAACGCCGCCATGCCGCCCGAGGAGGTGTCGTCCGAGCAGATCGAGGACACCATGGCCATGCTGTCCGAGCTGGGCATCAACGTGGTCGAGAGCGAGGAAGGCGAGGACAACGCCCCGAGGCCGCCGAGGAAGAGGCCACCGAGACCGAAGGCTATTCCGGCGCCGGCAACGTGGACGAGGAGGACCTGGGCCGTACCGACGACCCGGTCCGCATGTACCTGCGCGAGATGGGCTCGGTGGAGCTGTTGAGCCGCGAGGGCGAAATCGCCATCGCCAAGCGCATCGAGGCCGGTCGCGAGATGATGATCGGCGGCATTTGCGAAAGCCCCCTGACCCTGCGCGCCGTGGTCGAGTGGCATGATGCCCTGGTCGAGGGCAAGATGCTGCTGCGCGACATCATCGACCTGGACGCCACCTATGGCGCCGACCCCGAGGCTGACGAACTGGCCCAGGTGGAGGCCGAGGGCGTCGTCGAGGCCGTCCCCGTCCCCGAAGCCTCCCCCGAGGCCGGCAAGGCCGAGGGCGAGGTTGCCGCCAAGGCCGAGGGCGAAGCCGGGGACGGCGAGAAGGAAGACGGCGCCGAGAGCGTCGAGGGCGAAGTCGAGGGCGAGGCCGAGGAAGGCGAGGAGAACTCCATCTCGCTGGCCGCCATGGAAACCGAGCTGCTGCCCATCGTGCTCGAGACCTTCGAGGTCATCGCCGCCACCCACCACAAGCTCGAAAAGGTCCAGGACCAGCGTCTGGCCGCCCTCAACAAGGGCGAGACCGTCACTGCGGCCATGGAGAAGAAGTACGACAAACTGAAGGCCGAGCTGGTCCGTCTGATGGACGGCATCCACCTCAACAACGCCCGCATCGAGCAGTTGGTCGAGCAGTTGAACGGCCTCAACCGCCGCCTGATGGCCCAGGAAGGCCGCCTGCTGCGCCTGGCCGAAAGCTGCCGGGTGAAGCGCCAGGACTTCCTCGACGCCTATTACGGCTCGGAGCTGGACCCCAACTGGCTCGAGCAGGTCAGCCAGCGTTCCAAGCAGTGGAAGGATTTCGGCGCCCGTCACGGCAAGGAAGCCATCGACATCCGCGCCACCATCGCCGACATCTCGGGCGAGGCCGGCCTGCCCATCAGCGAATACCGCCGCATCGTCCAGACGGTGCAGCGCGGCGAGCGCGAGGCCAGCCGGGCCAAGAAGGAGATGATCGAGGCCAACCTGCGTCTGGTGATCTCCATCGCCAAGAAGTACACCAACCGCGGCCTGCAGTTCCTCGACCTGATCCAGGAGGGCAATATCGGCCTGATGAAGGCGGTCGACAAGTTCGAGTACCGGCGCGGTTACAAGTTCTCCACCTACGCCACCTGGTGGATCCGCCAGGCCATCACGCGGTCCATCGCCGATCAGGCCCGCACCATCCGCATCCCGGTGCACATGATCGAGACCATCAACAAGCTGGTCCGCACCTCGCGCCAGATGCTGCACGAGATCGGCCGCGAACCCACGCCGGAGGAACTGGCGGAAAAGCTGTCCATGCCGCTGGAGAAGGTGCGCAAGGTCCTCAAGATCGCCAAGGAGCCCATCTCCCTCGAAACCCCCATCGGCGACGAGGAAGACAGCCACCTGGGCGACTTCATCGAGGACAAGAACGCCGTCCTGCCGCTCGACGCCGCCATCCAGGCTAATTTGCGCGAAACCACCACCCGCGTCCTGGCCAGCCTGACGCCGCGCGAGGAACGCGTGCTGCGCATGCGCTTCGGCATCGGCATGAACACCGACCATACCCTGGAAGAGGTCGGTCAGCAGTTCAGCGTGACCCGCGAGCGTATCCGCCAGATCGAGGCCAAGGCGCTGAGGAAGCTCAAGCACCCGTCGCGGTCGCGCAAGCTGCGTTCGTTCCTCGATACCTGAACCGTCACTCCCCCTCCCCCGCCAAAGGCGGGGGAGGGGCGGGGTGGGGGCCATCGGCTCGCGCCTTTCCGG
>NZ_AONQ01000020.1 GCF_000342045.1 Paramagnetospirillum caucaseum
TTCTACCCCCAGGGCGCCGACGGTTCCTCGCCCAAGGTCGAGGACCTGCAGGCCAGCGTTTCGGCCCTGCAGAAGCAGATCGACCAACTGACCAAGCAGAAGTAAGGGGCCTGCGGGCGGGACGCCCGCGCTCCACTCTTGGACAATGGCCGGGACGCCCGCGCTCCAAATCCGGCCGGAGCGCGGGCGTCCCGCCCGCCTCTCTTCTATTGGGCCGGCTTTCCCACCGCCACGAAGGACAGCGCGTCGGGGTCGAGCAGCCGTCTGGCGGCACGCCGGGCATCCTCCAGGCTCACCGCCGAGATCATCGCCGCCCGCCGGTCGAGGAAGTCGATGCCGAGCTTGTCCACCTGCATCTGGACCAGCAGCCCGGCGATGGCGGCGGTGGAATCCTGCGACAGCGGGAATGAGCCGTTGAGATAGGTCTTGGCGTCGGCCAACTCCTTCTCGCTCGGGCCCTCGCCCTGCATGCGGCGGAACTCCTCCTTGATCAGGCGGACCGATTCGGGAAAGCGCGAGTTCTCGGTGGCCACCGAGCCGACGATCAGCCCCGAATGGGCAAAGGGCATCAGGTACGAGGTGACGGAATAGGCCAGTCCGCGCTTTTCCCGCACCTCCTCGGTCAGGCGCGACGAAAAGCCGCCGCCGCCCAGGACGTAGTTCACCACATAAGCGGCGTACCAGTCGGGATCGTTGCGGCGCAGGCCGGGCAGGCCGAACAGGGCCAAGGTCTGGGGGTTGTCCTTGGGGATCACCGCCAGACCGGCCGGCGGCGCCGCATCGACATCGGGAATGACGCCCAGCGGACCGCTGGCCGGCAGGGCGCCGAACACCGCGTCGAGACGGCGCGCCAGTTCCTCGGGGCTGATGTCGCCCACCACGCCGACCACCAGCCGGTCGCGGATCAACTGCGCCTTGGCCAGGGCGCGCAGATCGGCGACCTGGATGGCCTTGACGCTTTCCAGGGTGCCGCGCGGCGAGCGGGCGTAAGCGTGGCCGGCGAAGGCCACCTCGAAGAAGCGGCGCGACGCCTGGGCGTTGGGGTCCTGGCTTTCACGCATCAACCCGGCCAGCAACTGGCCGCGGATTCGCTCCACCGGCTCCTTGTCGAAGCGCGGCTGGGAGAGCGCCAGCCGGAACAGGTCGAAGGCGGTATCCTTGTTCTCGGACAGGGTCTTCAAATGCCCGGCGAAGGAATCGCGGCCGGCGTTGAAGCCCAGGCTGATCACCTTGTCCTCGAGAATCTGCTGGAACGCCTGGGAATCGTGGGGACCGGCCCCTTCGTCCAGCAGGGCGGCCATCATGCCGGCCAGCCCGGACTTGGCCGCCGGGTCATGGGCGGCGCCGCCCCTGAAGGCCACCTCCATGGCGATGATCGGGTTGGAATGGTCACGAACCAGCCAGGCCTCGATGCCCGAGGCGCTGGTCACCTTCTCGACGGTGACGGCGGCGGCGGGCAGGCTGAACAGCAGCAGGCCCAGCAGGACGGCGATACGCCCCAGCATCTCAATGCACTCCCTTGGTCGGGCGGCCCGGAGGCGGCGGCGCTGCCCGGCCGGGGGGCGGAACGGCGGCGGGATCGGGCAGCAGCAGGCCGGTCACCGACGAGGCCGGCTTGAACAATGCGGCGGCGGCCTTGGCCACCTGCTCGGGGGTCACGGCCTCGATCCGTTCGGGCCAGGACTCCACTTCCTCGACGGAAACACCCGAGGCCAGGGCCTGGCCCAGGGTCTGCGCCCCGGTATGGAGCGAATCGCGGCCATAGGCGGCGCTGGCCCGCAGGCGGGCCTTGGCGCGCTCGATCTCCTCGGCGGTGAAACCGTCCTTGAGGATACGGGCCAGTTCCTGCTCGATCAGGGTCTCCAGCTTGTCCAACGGCACGCCGGGACGCGGCACCGCCGCCACCCGGAAGGTGGTCTGGCCGACCGCGACGGGATCGTAGGCGGCGCTGGCGGCGGCCGCCGCCCCCTTGTCCACCACCAGGGAGCGGTAGAGCCGCGAGGTGGCGCCGCCGCCCACCAGATCGGCCAGTACTTCCAGCGGATAGGCCAATTCGCGCGCCCCGCCGCCCAGGCTGGGGGCGAGGTAGAGGCGGCTCCACGACGGCTGGGCGACCCGGCCGTCCTTCAGCGTCACCCGGCGCTCGGCCCGATGGGGCGGCTCCTCGGTACGGGCGCGCGGCGGGGTGTCGGCGCGGGGAATGCCGCCATAATACTTCTCGGCCAGGGGCCGCACCGTCTCGGCCGTCACGTCGCCGGCCACCACCAGGATGGCGTTGTTGGGGGCGTACCAGCGGCGGTAGAAGGCCAGGGCGTCGTACAGGGTGAGCGCGGCGATCTCGTCGGGCCAGCCGATGATCGGGCGGCGGTAGGGCGAGTTGAGGTAGAGCGCCGCTTCCATCTGCTCGCCCAGCAGGGCGGCGGGATTGTTGTCGGTGCGCGAGCGGCGCTCCTCCAGCACCACGTCCCGCTCGGTGCGGAAATCGGCCTCGCCCAGCACCAGATTGGTCATGCGGTCGGCCTCCATGCGCATCACCAGTTCCAGCTTGTCGGCGGCGACGTTCTGGTAATAGCCGGTGTAGTCCGACGAGGTGAAGGCGTTGTCGCGGCCGCCGTTGCGCGCCACGATCTTGGAGAACTCGCCGGGGGGAATCGCGGGCGTACCCTTGAACATCAGGTGTTCCAGCAGATGGGCGATGCCGCTCTTGCCCGGATTCTCGTCGGCGGCGCCCACCTTGTACCAGACCATGTGGCTGACGATGGGCACCCGGCGGTTGGAGATCACCACCACCTGCATGCCGTTGGACAGGGTGAAGGTCGCCGGGTCGAATACCCCGGCCCAGGCCGGAACGGCAGCCAGCAGCGCCCCCAGAAACAGCGCGCACGAACGGATCGGGCTCATCGGGCCTCCTGAAAATCAGACGCGACGGATATGGGCCGTATTGTGGGGCTTGGCAAGCAACCTGAACAAACCGTCATGCCGGGCGCGACGGCCCGGCGGCGGCGACGGTGGCGGGATGCTAGTTGAAGACGCCTTCCAGCCAGGCCTTCTTGCGGCGCTGGACCTGGGGGGTCTCGCCCTCGGACACCGACTTGCCGAGCGCCTGATTCTCGCGCAGGCGCTGGGTCTCCTTGGTGGCGTCCACGGCGGTGCCCGGGGGCTCGGCCTTGCGCCAGAACATGACGCGGTCCTGGAAGCTCTTGTCCGCCTCGACCAGGGCCTGGCTTTCCTTGTTCACCAGGACGCGGATCTCGGGCTGGATGGAATCGGCGCCGACCCGCTTCATCATGGCCAGATCGCCGGCGGTGCGGCCCTCGGTCGAGATGGGGGTGGCGGTGCGCCCGCCCACCAGGACCTGGCGGGCCTGATCGCGGGTCGTGCCTTCCTGCGGCCGGACGGCGCCCGGCTGCGGCGGCCGCAGGGTGAATTCCGGCGGCATGGAGAGCGGCGCGCGCTGCACCACCTGGAATTCGTCCGGCGGCTGCTTCTCGTAGCCAAGCGAGCGCTTGACGTCGGTGCAGGCGGACAACGCCACCGGCGCCAGCAGGGCGGCCAGGGCCAGCAGGCGGGCGGTGGACAGGCGGGTGGTGGGGCGCTTGGTCTTCATGGCCTTAATTCTTAGACGAATCCCGGCCGGCAAACAAGGAGTCGGCGATGAGAAAAACCGCGCCGATGGTAATGGCCGAATCCGCCACGTTGAAGGCCGGCCAGTGATAGCCCGCCACATGGACGTCGAGGAAGTCGGCCACCGCCCCGAACCGCGCCCGGTCGATGACGTTGCCCAGCGCGCCGCCGATGATGCCGCCCAGCGCCAGTTGCAGCGGCAGGGTCTCGGCCTTGGCCAGCCAGACGGCCATGCCGACGCAGATGGCCACCGCCAGGGCCGAGAGGATCACCGCGTTCCATTCCCCGCCGCTATTGCCGATGCCGAAGCTGACGCCTCGGTTCCAGGCCATCACCAGATCGAAGAACGGCAGCACCTCGATGCGGGTGGCGGAATGGAACGGCGTGCCGTCCACGCCTTCGGGCCGCATCACCTTCTCGATGATCCAGTACTTGGACAACTGGTCGAGGAGGATGATCAGGCCGGCGACGGACAGCCCCCGGGGCAGCGCGTTGGACAGCATCATCGCCCTACCCCGCCTCGACCGCGTCGGAGCAGCGGTGGCAGGCGCCCTCGTGCCGGGCGGTTCCCACCTCGTGCAACACCTTCCAGCAGCGCTGGCATTTCTCGCCCTCGGCCGGATTGGGCGACACCGAGACGCCGGGCACCTCGGGCAGTTGGAATTCGCCCTCGGCCGGCAGGCCGTCGATGACGCGGATACCCGACGTGATGCAGATTTCCGCCATGTCGAGGCCGGTCAGCAACTCATGAATTTCCGAGGACACGGTCAGGCGCGGGCTGGCCTGCAGGCTCGATCCGATGCGCTTTTCGCGCCGTTCGATCTCCAGGGCGCCGGTGACCACCTTGCGCACGTCGCGGATTCTGGCCCATTTGGCGGCCAGGTCCCCGTCGCGCCACTCGGCCGGTATCTCGGGGAACAGCTCCAGATGGACCGAACCGTCCTCGGACGGATGGCGGGCCAGCCAGGCCTGCTCGGCGGTGAAGCACAGGAAGGGGGCCAGCCACTTGGTCAGGGCGTCGAGCACGATATCCATTACCGTGCGCGCCGCCCGGCGGCGGATGGACGAGGCCGCGTCGCAGTACAGCGCGTCCTTCCGGATGTCGAAGTAGAAGGCCGAGAGGTCGACGGCGCAGAAATTGTGCAGTTCGGTGAACAGCCCGTGGAATTGGAAACCGTCGCAGGCATCCCTGAACTGCGCATCCAGTTCGGTCAGGCGGTGCAGAACCCAGCGCTCCAACTCGGGCATCTCGGCCGCCGGCAGCTTTTCCGCATCCGTGAAGCCGTCGAGCGCCCCCAGCAGATAGCGCAGCGTGTTGCGCAGGCGGCGGTAGATATCCACCTGGGTCTTGAGGATCTCGGGGCCGATGCGCAGGTCGTCGGAATAGTCCGAGCCCACCACCCACAGGCGCAGGATGTCGGCACCCATGCTGCCCACCACTTCCTGCGGCGCCACCACGTTGCCCAGCGACTTGCTCATCTTGCGGCCGTCCTCGTCGAGGACGAAGCCGTGGGTCAGCACCGCGTCATAGGGGGCGCGGCCCCTGGTGCCGCAGGATTCCAGCAGGGAGGAATGGAACCAGCCGCGATGCTGGTCCGAACCCTCCAGATACAGCGACGCCGGCCACGACAGGCGCGGCCACTCCTCGCCCTCCAGCACGAAGGCGTGGGTGCAGCCGGAATCGAACCAGACATCGAGAATGTCGGTGACCTTGTCGTAATCGGCGGGATCGCGGTCCGGCCCCAGGAAGCGCGAAGGATCGGAGGTAAACCAGGCGTCGGAGCCCTCGGCCTTAAAGGCGGCGACGATGCGGTCCATGACGCCCTGGTCGCGCAACGGCTGGCCGGTCTTCTTGTCCACGAACACGGTGATGGGCACGCCCCAGGCGCGCTGGCGCGACACGCACCAATCGGGGCGGTTCTCCACCATGGAGCCGATGCGGTTGCGCCCCTGGTCGGGCACGAAGCGGGTGTCGGCGATGGCCTGGAGAGCCTTGGCGCGCAGGCCGGTGCTCTCCATGGAGATGAACCATTGCGGCGTGTTGCGGAAGATCAGCGGCGCCTTGGAGCGCCAGGAATGGGGATAGGAATGCTCCACCTTGCCGTGGGCCAGCAAATTGCCGGTGGCGGTCATGGCCTCGATCACCGGCTTGGCGACGGGGGAGTAGTACTTGCCGTTCTTGCCCTGGTTCAGCACCTCCATCCCGGCGAAGATCGCCACATGGGGGAAGTACTTGCCGTCGGGCTGCACGGTATCGGGAATGGCCAGCCCATGCTCCTTGCCCAGGTGCCAGTCGTCCTCGCCGTGGCCCGGCGCGATGTGGACGAAGCCGGTACCGGTGTCGGTGGTGACGAAGCCGCCGGCCAGCAGCGGCACGGTGAAGTCGTAGCCGCCCGCCGCCGTCTCATGCAGCTTGAGCGGATGATGGCAGACGGTGCCGGCCAAGGCCGCGCCCTTCAGGGTATGCAGGATCTTGAAGGCGCACTTGGCGTCCTTGGCCACCTGCCCGGCCAGATCGGCGCAGACCACCAGCCTGTCGCCCACGCCGGCCAGGGAACCGGGCTCGGCGCTTTCCACCTCGACCACCACGTAGTCGAAATCGGCGCCGTAGGCGACGGCGCGGTTGCCGGGCATGGTCCACGGCGTGGTGGTCCAGATCACCACGGACGCGCCCTCGACCTCGGGCACGCTGGCCGTGACCACCGGGAACTTGACCCAGATGGTGATGGAGGTGTGGTCGTGATACTCCACCTCGGCCTCGGCCAGGGCGGTCTTCTCCACCACCGACCACAGCACCGGCTTGGCGCCCTTGTAGAGCGAGCCGTCCAGCAGGAACTTGCCCAGCTCGGCGCAGATCACCGATTCGGCGTGGTTGGTCATGGTGGTGTAGGGATGGTCCCAATCGCCGGTGATGCCGAGACGCTTGAACTCTTCCTTTTGAATTCCGATCCACTTGGCGGCGAACTGGCGGCATTCCTCGCGGAAGGCGACGATGTCGACCTCGTCCTTGTCCTTGCCGGATTCCCGGTATTTCTCCTCGATCTTCCACTCGATGGGCAGGCCGTGGCAGTCCCAGCCCGGCACGTACTCGGCATCACGGCCCAGCATCTGCTGCGAGCGGGTGATGACGTCCTTGAGGATCTTGTTCAGCGCGTGCCCGATATGCAGGTTGCCGTTGGCGTAGGGCGGGCCGTCGTGAAGGATGAACTTCTCCCTGCCCTTGGCGGTGGCACGCAGGCGGCCGAACAGGCCGATCTTCTCCCAGCGGGCCAGCAGCTCGGGCTCCAGCTTGGGCAGTTCGCCCTTCATGGGGAAATCGGTCTTGGGCAGGAAGACGGTGTTCTTGTAATCGGCGCTCATGATCGGCTCTCAAACGGCAGGGGCGACGGGCACCATGGGCCCGGCGGCGGCGGAAAATCGGCGGGCGGCCAGCATGCGCCGGCCGGCCTCGACGTCGGCGGCGATCTGGCTGGTCAGTTCGCTGAGCCCGGCGAAGCGGCGTTCCGGGCGGATGTGCTCGACCAGAGCCACCCGCAGATGGCGGCCGTAAAGGTCTTCGTCGAAGCCGAGCAGGTGGACTTCCATCAGTTCGTCGGTCTTGTCGAAGGTGGGGCGGCGGCCGAAATTGGCGACGCCGTCATGCCACATGGTGGCCCCGCCCTTGTCGATACCGGCCCGCACCGCGTAGACGCCGGTGGCCGGGCGCTGATACTCGCCCAGGCGCAGGTTGGCGGTGGGAAAGCCCAGCAGGCGGCCGCGGGCGTCGCCGTGCTCAATGCGTCCCTCCACCTCCCAGTAATGGCCGAGCAGGCGGGCGGCGGCATCGGGGCGGCCGGCCACCAGATGGTCGCGCACGGCGGTGGAGGAATAGGTCTCGCCGCTGTCGGACATGGCGGGCGGCACCACGGTGACGCCGAAGCCCGATTCCTCGCCGCATTTCTGCAAGAAGGCGCAGGTGCCCAGGCGGCCCTTGCCGAACACGTAGTCGTAGCCCACCACCACATGGCTGGCCTTCAGGCAGGAGACCAGCACGTCGCCGACGAATTCCAGCGCCGTCATGGCGGCAAAGTCGCGGTCGAAATGCTGCTGATAGAGGAAGTCGGTGCCCAGCGCCTCGATCAGGCGGGCCTTGACGCGGAAGGGGGTCAGGCGGAAGGGCGGCTGGTCGGGATTGAACAGCGAGCGCGGATGGGGCTCGAAGGTCATCACCGCATGGGCGACGCCCAGTTCGGCGGCGATGCGGCGCGCCGTCAGGATCACCGACTGATGGCCGAGATGGACGCCGTCGAAATTGCCCAGCGCCACCACGCAACCGCGGTGGTCGGGGGAAAGCTCGCCGCAATGCCGGATCAGGCGCATCTTAAGGACTGGACCCCAGGAAGAAACCAAGGGGCAAGGGGTAGTGCAAAAGGCTTCGAAGCGCAAGACTTCCCCCTCTCCCGCCGGGAGAGGGGGGCGCCTGGCCTCAGCCCTTGGAGGGGACCATCAGGGTGGCTTCGCCGTCCATGACGATCTTGCCGGCCACCGAGCAGGTGGTCTTGAAGGTGGCGAACTTCTTTTCCGGGGTCAGCGCGGTGACCTCGACGCGGGCGGTGACGGTGTCGCCGATGCGCACCGGAGCCTTGAACTTCAGCAGCTGCGAGACGTAGATGCAGCCTGGGCCGGGCAGCTTGGTGCCGAACACGGTGGAGACGAAGGCCGCCGACAGCATGCCGTGGGCGATGCGGCCCTTGAACATGGTCTGGGAGGCGAATTCCTCGTTGATGTGGACCGGGTTGAAGTCGCCCGACACGCCGGCGAAGGCGACGATGTCGGCTTCGGTGACGGTCTTGGCGAAGATGGCCGACTGGCCGACCGACAATTCCTCGAAATACATTCCGTTCAACGACTCGCCGCTCATTCTTCGTCTCCACATTTATGGTTGTTGCTGCGACGCAGCGCAAAGCGCGGGCGGAGTATAGACGCAAGGAGGGGCGATCCTCAACCGACGGATTGGAGCGGTTCAAGCCTTGCCTTGGCGCGCCGGCTGTGGCCGAATGCCGGCCTTGCAACAGCCATGCGTGCCCGCCCGTGAGATACCGCATCATCCTCCTGCTTCCCCTGCTGCTGGGCGCCTGCGCCGCCGGCAATCCCTGGATGCATCCGCAATTGCCCAAGGACCAGTGGAGCCGCGACTATTCCGCCTGCCGCCGCTCGGCCGACCGGGATTCCGGCTACCGCGACGACGGCCGCGACAGCTACAGCCCGACCCGCGAATACGAACGCGCCCAGGCCAAGCGCATCTATGATTCCGGGTTGAACGCCTGCATGCGCTCCCTCGGCTATTTCCCCGTTCCCCAGAAATGAGGTTCCCCACCATGCGCCGTGCCGCCCTGGCCCTCTGCTGCCTGCTCGCCGCCGCTCCCACCTGGGCCGAGGACCTGCCCCAGGGCCCCAAGGCCCCGCCGCCCGAGCCGCTGCCCGACGCGCCTTGCGACACCGCCCGGCCCGATTCCGGCGACTGGCTGGTGGGCCGCTGGGTGGCGCCCTATTCCAAATGGGAGTTCAGGCGGGATGCCCAGGGCCTGGCCTGGAAGCTGGAGCAGAAGCCCGACGTCAACCGCAACCTGGGCTACAAGCAGGGCGCGGTCATCGAGGGCAAGGTGACGGCCGTCAGCCCCTGCACCATGACCCTGCAGGCCGCCGAGAACGGCGAAACCGCCTTCGCCTTCGAGGGCGTGCGCACCGAGGACGGCAAGATCTACGGCTACGCCGTCAACAAGGCGGGACAGAACGCCCGTTGGACCCTCAGGCGGGAACGGTGATCATCATCGCCTCGACCCGGGCCCGCAGATCGTCGGGAAGCGGCGTCGAACGCCGCGTCTGCTGATCGGCCAGCACCAGCACCGAATCGGCGATGGCGACGCAACGGTCGCCGACGAACACCCCCTGGCCCAGATGGAACGAGGAGCGGCCGATCCCGGTCACCCCGGTGCCGATGCGCACCTCGCCCGGCCAGTGGATCTCGCCGATGAAGTCGAGCACCAGCCGGGCGATGACCATGAAGGTGCCGGGCGGCGTCAGCGGCCGGTCCGGTTCCAGCAGGAACTGGGTGCGCCCCGTCTCGCAGAACACCGAGAACGCCACGTTGTTGATGTGGCCCTGCTGGTCGGTATCGCAATAGCGCAGGGTCTCGCGGCACCAATGGGGATAGACGGCGGGGTTCTTCAGGTCGGGCTTGGCGGTATGGGTCATGGGCTCTCTCAACGGTTCCCTCAGGCTATGCAGCGCCGCCGCGACGGCAGCATGGAGAATACCACGGCGGCGATCACCACCGCACCGCCTCCCAACTGGGCCGGGTTGGGCGGCGAGCCGCCCAGGGTGGCGATGACAGCGGCGAACACCGGCACCAGATTGAGGAACAGCGCCGTCCGCCCCGCCCCCAGGCGGGTGATGGCCATGCTCCAGAACAGATAGGCCAGCACCGAGCCGGTCACCGCCATCAGCAGTAGCGCCGCCCCCGCCTTGGGGCCGGGCATGGTGTAGGCCGAGCCGGCCACCAGGGCGGCCAGCGCCAGCGCCAGGGTCCCGGCGGCCATCATCACGGTGGTGTTGGCCAGTTGCGGGCCGGGCGGCGTCAGCTTGCGGGCCAGCACGTTGTAGCCCGCCCAGGCCAGGTTGGCGCCCATCATCTCCACGTCGCCCAGGCCGAATTCCATGGCCCCGCCCGCCGATCCGCCGCCCAGCACCACCATGGCCACCCCGGCCATGGCCACCGGAATGGCGGCGATCTGGCGGCCGGGAAGCCGCTCGCCCAGGGTCAGCGCCGCCAGCAAAGCGGTGAGCAGCGGATTGGTCGCCATGATCAGCGCACCGTTGACCGCCGTGGTCGTGCGCATGGCATCGAAGAACAACGTGTTGAAGCCGGCGATGCCGACCACCCCCACCAGGGCCAGCCGCCCGCCGTACCGCCGGGCGATGCCCAGCATGGCGGAGACCTCGCCGCGCCCGGCCACCAGCGCCGCCATGATCAGCGTCGCCAGCCCGAAGCGCGCCGCCGCCGCGTTCATGGGGGCCATGTCCGCCAGCACCGGGCCGGCCAGATTGAAATTGGCCCCCCAGAACAGGGCGGACAGGGCGGCAAGGGTATAGATCGCGGCCGGGCCCATGGGAGCCTCCATTGAGATAGACTAATCCATTCCTCGACGATACGCTCTGGAAATACTTGACCTCAAACGAGCTTTTCTCGCTCTCGGGGTAAGGAAATCTAATCATGCGTCGCCGCCTGCCCCCGCTTCGCGCCCTGCACGCCTTCGAGGCCGCCGCCCGCCACCTGTCCTTCGCCCGCGCCGCCGAGGAGATGGGCGTCACCCCGGCGGCCATCAGCCAGCAGATCAAGCAGCTGGAGGATATCCTGGGAGTGGCGCTGTTCCATCGCGGGGCGCGGCTGTCCCTGACCCGTCCGGCCGCCCTGGTCAGCGTGGATCTCAGCGATGCCTTCGATCGCCTGGCCTCGGCGGTCGGCCGCCTTGCCCCCGACGGCCCGGCCAGGCCGCTGGTGGTCTCGGCCCCGCCGGCCTTTGCGGCGCGCTGGCTGGTGCCGCGCCTGACCCGCTTCCAGGAGGCCCATCCCGGCATCGACCTGCACCTGTCGGCGACGCTGCGGCTGGTGGACCTCGACCGCGAGGGGGTGGACGTGGGCATCCGCTACGGCCCGGGCCGCTATCCCGGCCTGCTGGTCGAGCGCCTGCGCCTGGAGGAGGTGGTGGCGGTGGCGGCGCCGCGCCTGGCCGGCAGCCTGCGCGACCTGGCCGACCTCACCCGCGCCACCTTGCTGGTTAATGAGTTCATGGGCTGGGACCCGGCCTTCCCCACCTGGCCGGGCTGGCTGGCCGAGATGGGCGCCGCGCCCGACGAGCCGCTGAAGCTCCGCCCGTTCGGCGACGCCTCGCTGGTGGTCGAGGCCGCCCTGGCCGGATTGGGCGCCGCCCTGGTCTGGCGGACCCTGGTTTCCGACGAACTGGCCGCCGGAAGGCTGGTGGCCCTGTTCCCCGGACGCCCGCTGGCCAGCGCCTATCATCTGGTCTGCCTACCCGACCGGGCCGAGACCCCGGCCATCCGCGCCTTCCGGGACTGGATCAAGACCGAGGTCGTCACCACCTGATGGGTTTACCCCGACAGCCCCCTTGCCTTCCGAAGGCGGGGTGCTAGGCTGATATCGGGTCAATTCCGGATCAGGAGACCGCCGATGAAGGGCAAGAAGAGCGTCATATCCAGGCTCAACAAACTCTTGGTCGGGGAGCTTGTGGCCGCGGACCAGTATTTCGTGCATTCCCGCATGTACCAGGAATGGGGCCTGCACAGACTTTACGAACGCATCGACCACGAGCGCCAGGACGAGATCGGCCACGCCGACCTGCTGATCCGCCGCATCCTGTTCCTGGAAGGCACCCCCGACCTCTCCAAGCGGCCGGCGCCGACCATCGGCAAGGACGTGCCGTCCATGCTGAAAGCCGACCTGGACCTGGAACTGGCGGTCATCGCCGAGCTGAAGGAGGTCATCGCCCATTGCGAGGAGCAGGGCGACTACGACAGCCGGCGCATCCTGGGCAAGATTCTCGAGGACACCGAGCAGGATCACACCCTGTGGCTGGAACAGCAGTTGGGCCTGATCGAGCGCATGGGCCTGCAGAACTACATCCAGTCGGCGGCCGGCGATATTTCCGGGGGGGCGTCATGAAGGGCGACAAGGAGGTCCTGCGCCACCTGAACGGCGTGCTGAAACTGCACCTGACCGCCATCAACCAATACTTCCTGCATGCCCGCATGCTGAAGAACTGGGGCCTGAAGGATCTGGGCAAGGCGATCTACAAGTATTCCATCGAGGAGATGAAGCAGGCAGACGAGGTCATCGAGCGCATCCTCTTCCTCGAGGGACTTCCCAACCTGCAGGACCTGGGCAAGCTCGGCATCGGCGAGACCGTGGCCGAGATGCTGGCCTCCGACCTGAAGATGGAGCAGGGCGAGCACAAGGCCCTGGCCGAGGCCATCGCGCTGTGCGAGGCCAAGCAGGACTTCGTCACCCGCGATGAACTGGCGGAGATTCTCGAAGATACCGAGGAACACATCGACTGGCTGGAAACCCAGATCGACCTGATGGCCAAGATGGGGACGCAGAACTACCTGCAGGCGGCCATGGGCGGAATCGAGGGCGACTGAACCTAAGGCCTGGGGAACAGGGGGGGGGTAGGCTGAACGTCATTGGCAGGGCATATCGGCCACTGACCTTCACGGTCGCGGTGCTGCTGGTCGTATGGACCAGCGGCATCCTGGTGGCATGGCGGGACCGCAGCGATTCGCTCAACGACAGCGGCCGCCTGACCGGAGCGCTGACCCGCGTGGTGGCCGAACGGATTTCCGGTTCGCTGCGCGGCCTCGACCTGATGCTGCAGGACGTGGCCGTGCACTCCCAGGACAAGGGCGGCCAAGCCGCCGAACTGCTGACCCTGATGCGCTATCGCGCCGCCGGCTTGCCCGAAGTGCGCAACGTCTTCGTGATCGCCGCCGACGGGCGGGTGACGGCGTCCACCCTCGGCTCCATGGTCGGCATCGACCTCAGCCGCCGCCCCTATTTCGAGACGGCCGCCAAGGCGCCATTCCGCACCGGCCTGGTCGTCGCGCCGCCCGCCATCAGCCCGGTGACCGGCAAGCCCGGCCTGGTGGTGGCGCGGCCGATCATCAGCCCGCTCGGCACCTTCGCCGGAATCGTGGCGGCGGCGCTGAACCCCGAATTCTTCACCGAGGCGCTGAGCGGCGTGGTGGAAGGCGAGGTGGACCGGGCGGTGATCGCCAACCTGGACGGCGACGTCATGGCGCGGCTGCCCGATCCCGGCCGCCACATGGGCAGCTCCATCCGCTCCGGCCCCCTGTTCACCCAATACCTGCCCAAGGCCCGCGCAGGCACCTTCACCGCCCCCAGCGCCTTCGACGGCCTGGAACGGCTGGCCTCCTATCAGGCGCTGGACCAGCACCCCGTGGTGGTCTCGGTGGGCATCACCACCCAGGCGGCGCTTCGGCGCTGGACCATCAACACCCTGATCATGGGCGGGGCCGGCCTGGTGTTCTCCGCCCTGGCCCTGGTGGCGGCGGTTCAGCTGGAACGGCGCGAGCGGGACCGGCGCCGGGCCGAAGCGGCGCTCCAGGCCAGCGAGGAAAGCTACCGCATCCTGGTCAACGACCAGGACGACCTGATCCACCGCTATGCTCCCGACACCACGTTGCTGACCGTCAACCGGGCCTATGCCCGCTTCTACGGCGAGCAGCCCGACCAGTTGGTGGGGCGCAAGTGGATCGACCTCGTCCCGGTGGAGGAGCGCGCCTTCACGCTGTCCTGCCTGCAGGCCCTGAACCACGTTCAGCCCTACCGCGAGGACCATCGCCGGGTAGTGCGTCCCGACGGCCAGGAACGCTGGATCGAATGGCGGACCACGGCGCTGTACGATTCCCTCGACAACCTGACCGGCTACCAGACGGTGGGGCGCGACGTCACTGATTCCCACCGGGCCCAGCAGGCCATCTCCGAGCGGGAGGAGCTCTACAGCCAGAGTTTCCACCGCAACCCGGCCATCAAGCTGCTGATCGATCCCAAGACCGGCGCCATCACCGACGCCAACGATTCGGCGGCGCTGTTCTACGGCTATCCCATCGAGGTGCTGAAGCGGATGCAGATCGGCGACATCAACATCGCCGCGCCGGACGAGATCAGTCGGGAAATGGCGGCGGTGGAGTACGAGGGGCGCAAGTTCCTGCGCTTCAGGCACCGCCTGTCCTCGGGCGGCATCCGCGACGTGGAGGTCTATACCTCGCCCCTGCACGTGGGCGGGCGCGCCTATCTCAGCAGCATCGTGGTGGACGTCTCGGACCGCAACCGCTTCGAGGCGGAACTGCAGGCCAAGACCGCCGAACTGGCACGCTCCAATGCCGAGCTGGAGCAGTTCGCCTACGTGGCCTCCCACGATTTGCGCCAGCCGCTGCGCATGGTCAGCTCCTACGTCACCCTGCTGGAACGGCACCTGGGCGAGCGCCTGGATATCCCGTCGCGCGAATTCATCGGCTATGCCGTCTCCGGGGTCAAGCGCATGGAGGCCCTGATCAAGGGCCTGCTCGACTATTCGCGGGTCGGGCGCGGCACCGAGGATTTCACCGGCGTCAATCTGGAGGAGACGGTGGCGGAGGCCTCGGCCAATCTCGGCCTGGACGGCGGCAATGCCGATGCCAGGGTGACCGTCGTGCCCCCGCTGCCCACCCTCCCCGGCATCCCCAGCGAACTGGCCAGGCTGTTCCAGAACCTGATCGGCAACGCCGTCAAGTACCGCCATCCCGACCGCAAGCCGGAAATCCGCGTCAGCGCCCGGCAGGACGGCGCCGAGTGGGTGATCGCCGTCGAGGACAACGGCATGGGCATCGAGCCCGAGCATTTCGAGCGCATCTTCGGCATGTTCCAGCGCCTGCACGGCGAGGGGGAGTACGAGGGCACCGGCATCGGCCTCGCCATCTGCCGCAAGATCGTCACCACCCACCAGGGCCGCATCTGGGTCGAGTCGGAACCCGGCCAGGGCTGCCGCTTCCTGGTGGCGCTGCCGGCCGACCACGCCGCCAAACCGGCCCTTCCGGCGCATTGACGCCGCCGGCCAATTGGGCGACTCTCATGGTCGCGTCCAGAAGGAGTGTTCGACCATGAAGGTCGCGGCCATTTCGTTCAACGACAACCACAGCCTCAGCATGGACGTGGAGGGGGTCAGCTATATCGGTGCCGCCCAGCCCATGGAGCTGGAGGACGGCACCTGGTTCCTGGAACTTCTGATCCGCACCGGCAACGGCACCGTCGCCCTGCAGCTGGTGGCCGATTCGCCGGAAAAGCTCGACATCACGCGCTACGAGTAGCGCCTAGCCCCGCGCCTTTTCCTCCCAGCCGCCGCGTTCGGTCTGCTGGTAGTAGACCAGTTGGTGGCCCGCCGCCTTCCAGCGCTTCCAGCGTTCGCGCGCCTTCTCGACCGCCTCGGAATCGTTGCCGTCGAACAGGTCGAGGCAGCGCTGGAACCCCGCCACCTGCTCCGATTCCGCGCCGTCGCACATCACCAGGATGGTGGCCTGATTGGGGTTCTCGTCCGTATCGGTCAGCCAGATGGGCTGGGCCGCCGCCTCGCCGTCCCGGGCCGAGCCGTGGGGCAGCCAGGAATCCGGCTCGTAGGTCCAGAGCCGGTCGTTGAGGAATTCCACCCGCTCGGCCGAACCAGCCAACACTACGGCGCGGAAGCCGGCGGCCAGCGCCTTGTCCAGCAGCTTGGGCAATGCCTGCTCCAGCGGCAGGCGCATCAGGTGGTAGAAGCCGATCTGGGTCATGCCCCAGGTTTACCATGGGAATGGCGTTCCGGCGAGCCGTGGGTATAATCCCCTGCCATGACGATCGCCGTGATCATCCCCTGCTACAAGGTCACCCGCCATATCGAGGCGGTGCTGGCCGGTATTCCCGACACCATCGACCACATCCTGGTGGTGGACGATTGCTGCCCCGAGGGCTCGGGCGATGCGGCGGCCAGGGTCGCCGACCCGCGCGTCGAGGTGATCCGCCACGCCGTCAACAAGGGCGTCGGCGGCGCGGTGGTCACCGGCTACCGCCGCGCCCTGGAACTGGGCGCGGACATCTGCGTCAAGATGGACGGCGACGGCCAGATGGACCCGACCGAACTGCCCCGGCTGATCGAGCCGCTGGCCTCGGGCCGGGTGGACTACACCAAGGGCAACCGCTTCCGCCATCTGCCCGAATTGAAGGCCATGCCGCCGGTCCGCCTGATCGGCAATTCGGCCCTGTCGTTCCTGGTCAAGGCGGCGTCGGGCCAGTGGGGGGTGATGGACCCCACCAACGGCTATACCGCCATCCACCGCCGCGCCCTCGACGAGATCGACCTGGGCCGTCTGGCCGAGCGCTATTTCTTCGAAAGCGACATGCTGATCCAGCTGGGCATGGCCGGGCTGCCGGTGGAGGACGTGGCCATGCCGGCCCGCTATGGCGACGAGGTTTCGTCCCTGTCGGTGGCCAGGGTGCTGCGCGACTTCCCGCCGCTGCTGGCGAGGGGCTTTCTGAAGCGCCTGCTGTTCCGCTATTTCATCAGCGACTTCACCATCGCCTCGCTCTATCTGCTGATCGGCGTGCCGCTGCTGGCCTTCGGCCTGTTCGAGGGGATCGGCCAGTGGATCGCCTCGGTGAGCAGCGGCGTGCCGCGTACCGCCGGCACGGTCATGCTGGCCGCCATGCCCACCATCCTGGGCTTCCAGCTGCTGCTGCAAGCCATCGCCCACGACGTCCAGTCGGCGCCGCGGCCGCGCGGCTAACCCCCCGCCAGGGCGTCGAACAGCCGCACCCCGTACCCCGTCGCCGTCTCGGGACAGAGCGGATCGTCCTCGTCGGCGAATTCGCGCCCGGCCATGTCGATATGGGCCCAGGGCAGCCCCTCGGGTACGAAATGCTCGAGGAAGCGGGCCGCGTCGTCGTTGTCGGGCACGTCGCCCCAGGCGCAGTGCTTCAGATCGGCAATGTCGGACTTCAGGTCCCCGTCGCAGGCCTTGGTCAGCGGCAGCCGCCACAGGGGTTCGTCCTCCGCCTTGGCGTGCTTCAGCAGCCGCCGGGCCAGCAGATCGTCGTTGACGTAGAGGCCGGCGTATTCGGCGTCGAGCAGTTCCTCGGTGGTGCCGGTGAGCGTGGCGATATCCACCAGGGCGGCGGGCTTCAGCGTCGCCGCCGCCCAGGCCAGGGCGTCGGCCAGCACCAGACGCCCCTCGGCGTCGGTGTCGATCACCTCGACGGTCTGGCCCGAGAAGGATCTGACCACGTCGCCGGGCCGCTGGGCCGCGCCCGAGGGCATGTTCTCGGCCAGGGCCAGCACGCCGCACACATGGGCCTTGGCCTTGCGCCCCGCCACGGCGCGGAGGGCGCCGATCACGGCGGCCGCCCCGGCCATATCGGCCTTCATCAGTTCCATGTCCTCGGCATCCTTGATGGTGATGCCGCCGGTGTCGAAGGTGACGCCCTTGCCCACCAGCACCAGCGGCCGCGCTTCCGCCCCCCTCCAGCGCAGCAGCACCAGGCGCGGCGGCCGGCGGCTTCCCTGCCCCACCGCCGCCAGCAGGTTGAGGCCCTGCTCGCGCAGCGCCGCCTCGTCCAGCACGGAGACCTCGACGCCCAGGGCTTCCAGCAGGCGGGCGCGCCCGGCGAATTCGTCCGGTCCCAGGGCGTTGGCCGGCTCGTCGGCGAGGTCGCGGGCCAGGAACACCCCCTGGGCCACCGCCTCGCGGGCGGCGAACAGCCGCGCCGCCTCGTCCGGCTCGGCGCAACAGACCACCACGCCGTCCAGCACCGGCGGCTGGTCGTCCTCGTCGTCGGGATCGTACCTGGTGCGGTATTTGGACAGCGGGCGATAGCCCTTGAGCCGCAGGCCGTAGGCCAGTTCCGCCACCTGATCCGGGGCCAGGTCGAGCAGCAATGTGACCGACTTGGCCCGGCTCTCGTCCAACTCGTCCAGCAGGGCTCCGCCGATGCGGCGCAGCTTCCTAGGCGTGAGTCTGCGCCCCTTGCCCAGCCCGAACACCACCAGCGAGGACAGCGGCGGCGACGGAGCGCGCAACAACTCGGTCTCCCCTGCGTCACCGTCGAAGCCCAGGCGCTTCAGCGCCCTGGACAGCCCCCCACCGCCATCCAGGGCGGTGAAGGACGGCGTGGCCAGACGCCCCCGCCACAGCCCGACGGCGACGGCGCCGTCGGGGGTGGCGGGAAGGGAGCGGAAGGTGATGCGCATGGACGCCCTATCAAACATGTCATCCCGACAACCGAGGGGCGGAGGGATCTCATCCTGATCCGGCGGGTCAAAACCGGCACCATCGGATCAGGCGGAGATCCCTCGCCGAAGCTCGGGAAGACAGATTATTCCTACTTCTTCTCCTCGTAGAAATCGGCCACCAGCCGGTCCAGCAGGCGGACGCCGAAGGCGGTGGCGCCCTTAGGCGCGGTGGCGGCGTCCTTCTTGCTCCACGCCACGCCGGCGATGTCGAGATGGGCCCAGGCCACGTCGTTGGTGAAGCGCTTGAGGAACTGGGCGGCGGTGATGGAGCCGCCTTCCCGCCCGCCGACATTCTTCATGTCGGCGATGTCGGACTTGATCTGCTTGTCGTAGGACTCGCCCAGCGGCAGACGCCACAGCTTCTCGTCCACCGCCTTGCCGGCGGCGGTCAGGCGGTCGGCAAGCTTGTCGTCGCTGGCCATCAGGCCGGCGTATTCGTTGCCCAGCGCAATGATGATCGCCCCGGTCAGGGTGGCGAGGTCGACCATGAATTTCGGCTTGAAGCGGTCCTGGGTGTACCACAGGGCATCGGCGAGAACGAGACGGCCCTCGGCGTCGGTGTTGATCACCTCGATGGTCTGGCCCGACATGGAGGTCACCACGTCGCCGGGACGCTGGGCGGTGCCCGACGGCATGTTCTCCACCAGCCCGACCACGCCGACGGCGTTGACCTTGGCCTTGCGCCCGGCTAGGGCGGCCATGGCGCCGATCACCGCGCCGGCCCCCGCCATGTCCCACTTCATGTCCTCCATGCCGGCGCCCGGCTTGATGGAGATGCCGCCCGAATCGAAGGTGACGCCCTTGCCGACGAAGGCCACCGGGGCCTCGTCCTTCCTGGCTCCATTCTGCCAGCGCATGACCACCAGTTTGGATTCGCGCTCCGAACCCTGGCCGACGCCGAGCAGCGAGCCCATGCCCAGCTTCTTCATCTGCTTCTCGCCCAGCACCTCGACCTCGATTCCGAGGTCCTTGAGGCTCTCGGCCTTCTCGGCCAGAGATTCGGGGTGGATGACGTTGGCGGGTTCCGAGACCACGTCGCGGGTCAGGAACACCGCGTCGGCCACCTTGTCCAGGGCGGCGAAGGCGCCCTTGGCCTCGGCGGCCGCGTCGGTCATGAGCGTCAGCTTCTTCAAGGAGGGCTTGTCCTCCTTCTTCTGCTTGGTCATGTACTTGTCGAAGCGGTACGAGCGCAGCCGCGCCCCCAGCGCCGCCTGGGCGGCGAACTCGGCCGGCGACAGCGGCGAGCCGGGGACGACGTCCAGCGCCAGGGCCACCTCGGCATCGCCCGAGGTCTGCAACTGGCCCACCACGGCGCCGCCAAGGGCCTGGGCCGCCAGGGCATCCAGGTCCTTGGCCTTGCCCAGGCCGACCAGCAGCACGCGGGCGAGGTCCAGCCCAGCGGGAGCCAGGATCAGCAGCGTCTGGCCCTTCTTGCCCTCGAAACGGCCCGAGGCGGCGATGGCGCGGGCAATGCCGCCCTTGGCCTGGGCGTCAAGCGCCTGGGCGGCGCCGGTCAGCACCTTGCCTTCAAGAATACCGACGGCGACCGCGCCGCTGGTGGGCTGCGACGGCTTGGAAAAGGCGATCTTCATGGACATCCTCGCGCTCGGACATTGGGATGGAATTCACTTGTCCCAATGTAGCGCGCCCGGAGCGGAAGGAAAGGGGGTATGCCATATTGGGACGGACGAAGTCCGGTGGAACATGGCCAGGCCCAGGGGCCGCCCGGCGATCGGGGGCACTGTGAATCAGGCCTTTTCCGCCTGCTTTTCCGCTTCCTCGTCGGCCTCGTCCTCGATGTGCTCGATTTCCTCGAGCTTGGGATGCTCGCCCGACATCAGCCAGATCAGGCCGCCCGGCGAGGGCGGTGACGATGCTGCTCACCCCGAACAGCACGCCCCAGCACGGCGGCCGAGCCGGGTTCGACCCCGACATAGCCGAAGGCCACGATCATGATGTTCTCGCGCAGGCCGAAGCCGGCGATGGAGATGGGCAGGGTCAGGGCGAGGATGACCGGCGGGAACAGGATCAGGCAATCGATGATGGAAACATCGAGGCCGAGTCCCAGGGCCAGGACATAGACCACCAGCGACAGGTTGGCGTGGCCGATGACGGCGACGGCCAGCGTGCCGAGGCTGAAAGGCACCCGGCGGCACAGCTTGCGCGTATCGCCCGCCAGATGGACCATCCCCCGCACCACCCGCCAGCGGTGCAGCGAGACCGGCAGCCGGTCCAGCTGGCTGATGAAGGCGATGCCGCTGATGCCGACGGCCGACAGCAGGGGAAACACCCAGGTTCCGGGAATTTCCGGCACCCGGTCCAGCAGCAGCGGCTGCATGGCCGCCACCAGCAGGACCAGCCCCAGGATGGTGACGATACGCTCCAGCATCACCGAATTGACGCTGGCCTGCAGGGACAGGCCCGACCGGTGCGCCTTCCACATGCGCATGGCGTCGCCCACCACCGGGGTGACGATGGAGAAACAGACGCCGATATAATAGACCGGCAGCGCCTGCAGCGCAGAGAACGCCGCCTTGAGGGCGCGCAGCACCAGCCACCAGCGCATGGCGCCGAGGAATACCTGGGCGACGCCCAGCGACAGGGCGGCAAGCAACATCAAGGGATCAAGCGTCTTGGCCTGACCCCAGGCCGCAGCAAGATCGACATTCCTGAATGCGAACCAGATCAGCCCGACCGAGAGCACGCCCTTGAGCACCCACGGCAACCAGCGTTTCACCATCAATCCCGAAACCCGTCAGAGCGCGAGGCGGCAAGCTTTACCACATCCGGCGGGAAAGGGAATATGCCTCAGCGCTGAAAACGTACCGGCTGGCGCTTGCGCCCCCAGGTGCCCGGCGCCGCCTCGAAGCGCCCCGGCAGCGGCGTGCCGCATTCCCGGCAATGGCCCTCGGGGGTCAGCCCCCAGGTGGACAGCTCGTACCAGTCCCGCCCGATCAGCAGGGCGCCGCAGCCGGAACAATAGGTCCCGCCCCCCGCCGGGTCGTGGACGTTGCCGGTATAGACGTAGCGCAGGCCGTTCCCGAGGGCGATGTCGCGGGCTCGGGTCAGGGTGGCGGGCGGCGTGTTGGCCTTGTCGCGCATCTTCCAGTCGGGATGGAAGGCGGAGAAGTGCAGCGGCACGTCGGGACCCAGCGCCGCCATCATCCACTTGCTCTGGGCGTCGATCTCCTCCGGGCTGTCGTTCTCGCCGGGGATCAGAAGGGTGGTGACCTCGAACCACACGTCGGTCTCATGCCTGAGATAGACCAGGGTGTCCTTCACCGCCTCGAGATGGGCGCCGCACAGGCGGTGGTAGAAATCCTCGGTGAAGGCCTTCAGGTCCACGTTGGCGGCATCCATGTGGGCGTAGAACTCGGCCCGGGCCTCGGGCTTGATATAACCGGCGGTCACCGCCACGGTCTTCAGGCCGCGGGCGTGGCAGGCCTTGGCCACGTCCACGGCGTATTCCAGGAAGATGACCGGATCGTTGTAGGTGAAGGCCACCGAGCGGCAGCCCAGCTGCACCGCCGCCCGGGCGATCATGTCGGGATCGGCGGCATCGTTGAGCCGGTCGATCTCCTTCGCCTTGGAGATGTCCCAGTTCTGGCAGAACTTGCAGGTCAGGTTGCAGCCCGCCGTGCCGAACGACAGGATCGGCGTGCCGGGCAGGAAGTGGTTCAAGGGCTTCTTCTCGACGGGATCGACGCAGAACCCCGACGAGCGGCCATAGGTGGTCAACACCATCTTGCCGCCGTCGTTGGCCCGCACGAAGCACAGCCCCCGCTGCCCGTCGTTTAAGCGGCACTCGCGCGGGCAGACGTCGCACTGCACCCGCCCGTCGTCGAGGACACGCCAGTGGCGTCCGGGAAAATGCGACCCCTGGAGGACGTCGTTCATGGCCCCATCATACGCTGAACTTGACCCGGCGGCCATTGCGGGCGCATCCTTGACCAAGCTTGGTCAAGGAGCATTTCCGTGAGCGAAGCCGTTAATCTCTACGACGCCAAGACCCACCTGTCGCAACTGGTGGAGCGCGCCGCGCGAGGCGAAGAGATCATCATCGCCAAGGCCGGGCGCCCCCTGGCCCGGCTGGTGCCGCTGGAAGCGCCGGGACCGCGGCGGGTGCCCGGCGCCCTGGCCGGTCGTGTCCGTATCGGCGGCGATTTCGACGCGCCGTTGCCCGATGATCTGATGGCCGGATTCGCGGGCGCATGAGGCTGCTGCTCGACACCCATGTAGTGCTGTGGTGGCTGGCCGACGATCCGGCCCTGCCCCGGACGATCCGCGCCGCCCTGGCCGATCCGTCCGTCGAGGCCCTGGTCAGCGCCGCCACCGCCTGGGAGATCGCCATCAAGCGGGCTCTGGGCCGGCTGGATTTTCCGGCGGATGAACTGGAGAGCATCCTGAAAGACAACGGCTTCAAGCCGCTGCCCATCACGACCGCCCACGCAGTGGCGGCAGGCGCCCTGCCCCGTCACCATGCTGATCCCTTCGACCGCATGCTGGTCGCCCAGGCAGCCTGCGAATCCCTGACCCTGGCCAGCGTCGATCCCATGGTCGCCCGTTACGGCGTACCGGTGCTGAACGGCGTCTGATCTGCTATCCTGAAACGGATGAGGGAGGCCGCCATGACCGCCATCCGTCCCACCGCCGTGGCCGGACAGTTCTATCCCGCCGATTTCGCCGAGGCCAACCGGCAGCTCACCGCCTTTCTCGACGGCGCGGCGCCCGCCCCTTGCGCCGGACGGCGGCCCAAGGCGCTGATCGCGCCCCATGCCGGCTGGGTCTATTCCGGCCCGGTGGCGGCGGGGGCCTATGCCCTGTTGAAGCCTTTCCGGGGCGGCTATGCCCGCGTGGTGCTGCTGGGCCCCAGCCACCGGCTGGCGTTCCGGGGCATGGCGCTGTCGTCGGCCGACCAGTGGGCCTCGCCGCTGGGGCCTCAGCCGCTGGACAAGGACTGGTCGCGGCTGGCCGGGGTGGCCGGCGTCGGCGTGCTGGACCAGGCCCATGCCCAGGAGCATTCCCTGGAGGTGCACGTTCCCTTCCTGCAGGCGACCCTCGGTGAATTCACCCTGCTGCCGGTGGTGATCGGCGACGCCACCCCCGAGATGGTCGCCGGATTGCTCGACGCCCTGTGGGGCGGCGACGAGACGCTGATCGTCATTTCCACCGACCTGTCCCACTACCTGCCCTACGAGCAGTGCCGCGGCACCGACGGCCAGACCGCCGCCGCCATCGAGCGCATGGACCCGGTGGCCATTTCCCGCGAGGGCGCCTGCGGCCGCCTGCCGGTGGGCGGGCTGCTGACCGCCGCCAAACGCCGGGGCCTGGAGATCGTCACCCTGGACGTGCGCAATTCCGGCGATACCGCCGGACCGAAGGACCGGGTGGTGGGCTATGGCGCATGGGCGCTGTTCGAGACGGAGAAGGCCATGAGCGAATCCGACGAGATCAAGGCCATGGGCCAGACCCTGCTGGACCTGTCCTGGGCCTCCATCCGCCACGGGTTGGAGACCGGCGCCCCCGCCGCCCCTCCCGCCGAGCGGCCCGGCATCCTGGGCCGGCCCGGCGCGGTGTTCGTGACGCTCAACCGCCTCGGCAATCTGCGCGGCTGCATCGGCTCGGTGACCGCCTGGCGGCCGCTGGCCGAGGATTTGGTGGACAACGCCTTCAAATCGGCCTTCAAGGACCCGCGCTTCCCGCCGCTCGGCCCCGAGGAGATGGACGGCCTCGGCCTGTCGCTCTCGGTGCTGACGCCCCCCGTGCCCATGACCTTCAGGGACGAAGCCCACATGCTGGAACAATTGCGGCCGCGCACCGACGGCCTGATCATCGAGGATGGCGGCAAGCGCGCCCTGTTCCTGCCCTCGGTATGGGAGCAACTGCCCGACAAGCGCCTGTTCCTCGCCCACCTCAAGGCCAAGGCCGGCATGAAGGCCGACCACTGGTCGCCGGGCTTCAGGGCGTCGCGCTTCCAGGCGGTGGAGATCGGCAAGTGAAGCGCTTCGGCTTCGGCCAGAGCCGCACCCGGGTCGAGGACCTGCGCTTCCTCGGCGGGCGGGGCCATTACGCCGACGACATCAACCTGACCGGTCAGTTATACGGGATGGTGGTGCGTTCGCTGCTGCCCCATGCCGACGTCGCGGTGGATGCGGGGGCGGCGCGGAGCATGCCCGGCGTGCTGCTGGTGCTGACCCATGCCGAGATGGCCGAGCAGGGAATCGGCCCCATGGTCTACGGCTTCCTGCCCGAGGGCGCCCGGCCGCCGCCGCCGCGCCCGGTGATCGCCGGCCCCCGCACGCGGCATGCCGGCGAGCCGCTGGCCTTCGTGGTGGCCGAGACCCTGGCCCAGGCCCGCGACGCCGCCGAGGCGGTGCTGGTGGACTACCATCCCCTGCCCCCCACCCCCGAGGACGCCTTCGTCTGGGAGATGGGCGACGCCGCCCGGGTGGCCGAGGCCTTCGCCCGCGCCGACCGGGTGGTGGAACTGGACCTGGTCAACAACCGCCTGGCCCCCACCGCCATGGAGCCGCGCGCCTGCCTGGCCCGGCCGCTGCCCGGGGGACGGCTGGAACTGATCTCCGGCAGCCAGGGGGTGCACGAAATCCGCGACCGCCTCGCCCCGGTCCTGGGCATCGCGCCGGAAATCCTCGACGTCATCACCCCCGACGTGGGCGGCGGCTTCGGCCTCAAGATCAGCCCGTTCCCCGAGCAGGCCATGGCGCTGGTGGCGGCGCGCATGCTCGACCGCCCGGTCAAGTGGACCGCCGACCGCACCGAAAGCTTCCTGTCCGACACCCACGGGCGCGGCCATGTCAGCACCGGGCGGCTGGCGCTGGACGCCGAGGGACGCTTCCTCGGGCTGCAGGTGGAGACGGTGGCCGATCTCGGCGCCTACGTCTCCAATTACGGCGCCTACATCCCCACCCTGGCGGGGACCGGCATGCTGACCGGGGTCTACGACATCCCCGCCTTCCATGCGCGGGTGCGCTGCATCCATACCCACACCACTCCCACCGATGCCTACCGGGGCGCCGGACGGCCCGAGGCCGCCTATCTCATCGAGCGGCTGGTCGAGGCGGCGGCGCGCGACAGCGGCCTCACCCCGATGGAGATCAGGAAGCGCAACTTCATCCCCCCCGAAGCCTTCCCCTATGCCAGCGCCGGCCAGCACACCTACGATTCCGGCGAGTTCGCCCGGGTGATGGATGCGGCGCTGGAGCGTTCCGGCTGGGCGGATTTCCCGGCCCGCCGGGCGGACAGCGAAGCCCGGGGCCGGCGGCGCGGCATCGGACTGGCCTATTACATCGAGATCTGCGGCGGCACCTCGGGCGAGGACGTGGCGGTGACCGTCGGCCCGGACGGCACGGCGGAAATCCTGGTCGGCACCCAGTCCAGCGGCCAGGGTCACGAGACCGCCTATGCCCAGATGCTGGCCGCCGAACTGGGCCTGGAGATGGAGCGCATCCGGGTGGTCCAGGGCGACACGCGGCGCATCGGCAGCGGCGGCGGCACCGGCGGCTCGCGCTCGCTGTCGCAGCAAGGCGGCGCCATCGCGGCGGCGGCCATCTCCCTGGCCGAGCAGGCCCGCCCCCTGGCCGCCAGGCTGCTGCAGGCCGGGCAGGTGGAGTTCGAGGACGGCCGTTACCGGGCGGCGGGCGGCTCGGTATCCTTCGCCCAGGTCCTGGCCGATCACGGAATGCCGCTGCACGCCCGGCTGCGCTTCCGTCCGCCGGCCTCGACCTTTCCCAACGGCTGCCATGTCTGCGAGATCGAGGTGGACCCCGAAACCGGCGAGAGCGAAATCCTGCGCTACACCATCGTCGACGACGTGGGCACCGTGCTCAACCCGCTGCTGCTCAAGGGCCAGATCGTCGGCGGCGCCATCCAGGGCATCGGCCAGGCCCTGCTGGAGCAGGCCGTATTCGATCCCGAAAGCTTCCAGCCGCTGACCTCGAGCCTGATCGACTATGCGCTGCCCAGGGCCGCCCATGTTCCGGAGATCGACTTCTCCACCGTGGAGATTCCCTGCCGCACCCATCCCCTGGGGCTCAAGGGGGCCGGCGAGGCCGGAACCATCGGCGCCGCCCCGGCGGTGATCAACGCCCTATGCAACGCCCTGGATATCCGCCATATGGACATGCCCGCCACGCCGCTGGCGGTCTGGAACGTCCTCAACCGGAAGACCTGAATGTCCCTGCCCGCCGATCTGTCGCCGCTGCTCGAACCCCTGGAAGACCTCGCCCGCCGGGCCGGCGCGGTGATCATGGAGGTCTACCAATCCGACTTCGCCGTGCGCGACAAGGACGATGCCTCGCCGGTCACCGAGGCCGACGAGAAGGCCGAGGCGGTGATCCTGCCCGGCCTGGCCGCCCTGGCCCCCGGCGTGCCGGTGGTGGCCGAGGAGCAGGTGGCGGCCGGGCGTATCCCCGAGATCGGCGCCGGCCCGTTCTGGCTGGTCGATCCCCTGGACGGCACCAAGGAATTCATCAAGCGCAACGGCGAATTCACCGTCAATATCGGCCTGATCCGGGACGGCGTCCCGGTGCTGGGCGTGGTGCTGGCCCCGGCGCGGAACGAATTGTGGTCGGGGACCGGTTCCACCGCCTTCAAGGCCGACCGGACCGGCCGCCGCCCCATCGCCTGCCGCCCCGTTCCCGCCACCGGCGCGGTGGCCATGACGTCCCGCTCGCACCGCAACCCCGAGGCCATGGACAAGTGGCTGGAGCAATATCCCGGCGCCACCCTGGACTTCGCCGGCTCGTCGCTGAAGTTCTGCCTAGTGGCCGAGGGCGCCGCCGACCTCTATCCCCGCTTCGGCCCCACCTGCGAGTGGGACATCGCGGCGGCCAGCGCCGTGCTGCTGGCGGCGGGCGGCAGCGTCGCCACCTTCGACGGCGCCGCCATGGCCTATGGCAAGGCGCCCAGATTCCTCAACCCGGATTTCATCGCCAAGGGCAGAGGGTAATTCCCCAAACAAGGGTTGGCGTCCCGACCATGGGCATAGGTGAAAGACCTTGCATTTTTGGCGGATTTGAGCGACTATTTCCAGGTGACGGGAGTCCCCGCCACCTAACAGCCGCCGTAATGCACGTACGGTGACTTGGAGACGGTTCACAACCCAGAGGGGTTGTGGCGGCGCGCGACGCCGCCCCTGGGGCCGTCCCTGCAAAAGCGTCAGAAAAGGCCGCCGGTGATTCCGGCGGCCTTTTCGTTTGCGCGGCGCCAGGCGGCCAAGCCCCCCCCCTTCCGCGGGAGGGGGGGACGAAGCGGCGCCTACTTCTTGGCGGGGGCCGGAGCGCCGGCGGTGGCGGTCTGCTCGTTGCGCTTCAGCACGCCGGCCTCGACCAGCTTGTTGACCAGGTCGCCCATGGTGTTGAGGGAGTGCAGGAAGCCGTCCACCGGCATGGCGATGCGCTGGCGCACTTCCATCTTGCCCTGGCCGGATTCGGTGGGCTCCAGCGACACCAGCTCGATACGCACCACGCCGCTGACGAAATCGACCCGGCCGACGCCGTCGGCGAAAATCTCGGAAACCATGGGCTCTACCCCTTCCTGTTAAACTGCCGGGATGGTGGGCCAAGCCGGAGCCCGGGTCAATCGGGCAAAGGCTGGGGTCAATCGGTCAAAGCCCGGATCATGTGGTCGGTGTTGCGCAGCCGCTCGGCCAGCTGGCGGGCCATCAGGCGGTGGAAGGCCGCCGCCGCCTGGGGCGCCTCCTCCTCCATGCGTTCCAGGTTGCGCGCCGTCAGGCGGTGGATGACGCAGTCGCTGTCCGCCACCACCGAGGCCGAGCGCTCCTCGTTGAGATAAAGCCCCATCTCGCCCACCACGGTGCCGGCATGCATGGTGCGCAGCCGGATGGAGGTGCCGTTGTCGTTCATCAGCCGCACCGTCACCTGGCCCGAATCCAGGATGAACAGGTCGTGGGCGGCGCTGCCCTGTTCCAGCACCACGGTGCCGGCGGGAATGCTCAGGGTCTCGACGAAGGACATCATGCGGGCCACCTGCAGCGGCTCGCCCAGATCCTCGGCCAGATCGGCCATCAGCGAGCGCGGCTTGGCGCAGGCCTCAACCTCCAGCCGGGCCAACAGGCGGTTCTCCGACCATTCCAGCGCGTGGTCCAGGTCGGGGGAAGTCCGCCAGGTGGCGCCCTCGGCGCCGACGAAGCCGGCGCGTTCCAGCACCATGCCCACCTCGTCGTTCTGCCCGGCGAAGACCAAGGACAGGTCCCGCTTCTCGGCAAACTGGCGCAGCTTCACGAAGCTCATGGCCGCCGAGGTGTCGATGCCCGCCACCCGGCGGAAGTCGAACACCACCACCTCGACCGGGTCGCCGCCCGGGTCGCCGCACCGCCCGATCACCCGGGTCAGCAGCTTGTTGGCGGTACCGAAGAACATGAAACCCTGCAGACTGAACACCAGGACGCGCCCGCCATACTCCTTGAGCAGCCGCACCTCGTCGCGCGGCCGGTCGACGTTGGACGAGACCTCGGCGGCGGTCAGCTCGTGCTTGGCCACCGCGACCCGCGAGTAGTTGACCACGAACAGCACCACGCAGGCGACGATGCCCACCGCCGCCCCCTGGAGATAGCCGAAGGTTCCCACCACGCCGACGATCATCAGGATGATGGCGTAATCGGCGGCCGGCATCTGGTGACGGCCCTCGACCAGCCATTCCTCGAGGAAGCCCAGGCCGATGAACATCAGCAACCCGCCCAGCACCGCCTTGGGGAACAGGGCCAGCGGCTCGGTGCCGATCACCAGCATGGTCAGGCAGACCAGCGCCGAGATCAGCCCCACCAGGCGCGAGCGCACCCCCATCTTCAGTACCATGGACGACAGGCCCAGGGTGTGGAAGCCGATGATGCCGCCCCCCGCCCCCGAGACCATGTTGGCGATGCCGGCGATCTTCAGTTCGCGGTTGAGGTCCATGTCGCGGTTGGCCGCCACCTCGATGCCGCTGGAATTGAGCAGGAGGCCGATGGCGCTGATCAGCAGGATGGTGGACACCGAACCGGCCTGATCGGCGATCGTCAGCCAGTCGGCCGACAGGGCGCGGACCATCGCGTCGGGGCGCCAGCCGCCGGCGGCGGGAAAATGGCCGAGCAGGTAGCCGCCCTGCTCCAGTTGCTCCAGGCTCATGCCCAGGGCGCGGGCCGCCAGGTGATAGCCGAGAATGCCGCCGGCCAGCAGCAGCGGCAGGGTCGCCACATGCTTCCAGCGGCGCATGCCGGCGATCAGCGCCACGGCGAACACCAGCCCCGGCCCCCACTTGATCATCTCATCGACCGAGAACAGGTGCAGCGCCGTCTCCAGGGTGGGGGCGTGGCCGGTCATCACCTTGATGGCGCCCTTGACCAGCAGCCAGCCGGTGCCGGCCAGGAAGCCGCCGATCACCGGATAGGGGATGAAGCGGATGAAGCCGCCCAGGCGGAAATGGCCCAGGGCGAACAGCAACAGGCCGGTCAGCGCCGTGGCCAGCATCAGGGCGGTGGCCACCGTGGCGAACAGCCGCTCGGGGTCGGTGCCGGGCGGCGTCTCGGCGACGATCATCGAGGCCATCAGGGCCAGGATGGGGGCGATCTTGTCCTGGGGAAAGGCGATGGTGCCGGCATAGGAGCCGAACAGCGCCACCAGGGCGCCGACCACCACGGCGGTGAACAGCGCCATGCCGATGGCGGTACCCACATGCCCGGCCAGTTCGCCCGAAAAGATCAGTACGGCGAAGGACAGCGACAGGATGACCACCACCAGACCGGTCACCGCCCCCGCCACCAGGGCCGCGGGCAATTCTTCCCTGCGGATCGTCACCGCCCCATCTCCCCGGCAATAAACCTTAAGGAGGATGGTAGCCCTATCCGCATAGGCTGTTAAGCGATATCGGAGCGATATGGAAACGCCGCCCCTATCCCTTGGGGAAGGCGACCAGGAAGGTGCTGCCGGCGCCCAGTTCGGACTCGGCCCAGATGCGGCCGCCGTGGTGCTCGGCGATCTTGCGGCAGACGGCGAGGCCGATGCCGGTCCCCTCGTACTGCTCGCGGGCCACCAGGCGCTGGAAGATGCCGAACACCCGCTTCAGTTCGTCGGGGGGGATGCCGATACCGTTGTCCCTGACCCCCACCACCCATTCGCCGCCGGAATCGCTGCACAGCACCTCGATGCGGGGCTTGCGCCCCTCGGGCATGTACTTGATGGCGTTGGCGATCAGATTCTGGAACAACCGCAGCAATTCGTTGGCGTCGCCCGAGATGGCGGGCAGGATTTCGGGTACCATGATCTCGGCGCCGCTTTCGGCGGCGGCCACCTCCAGGTGGCGGATGCTGTCGGCCACCACCTCGCCAAGGCTGACCGGCGCCATGGGCACCGATACGCGGCCGATGCGCGAATATTCCAGCAGATCGACGATCATGTGGTCGAGGCGCTTGGCCCCGTCGAGGGCGAAGCCGAAGAAGTCGCGGGAATCCTGGTCGAAACTGGCCCCCAGCTTCTTTTCCAACAGGCCGAGATAGGCGCTGATCATGCGCAGCGGCTGGCGCAGGTCGTGGGAGGCCACATAGGCGAACTGCTCCAGCTCCTCGTTGGAGCGGCGCAACTCCTCGACCAGTTCGGCCAGCTTGGCGGCGGCGCGTTTCTGCTCGGTGACGTCGGCCTTGATGGCGAGATAATTGGTGATCTCGCCCTCGATGTTCTGGATGGGCTGGATGGTGGCCATCTCCCAGTAGATCTCGCCGTTCTTGCGGCGGTTGGCCAGTTCGCCCTCCCACTTCTCACCCGCGGACAGCGCCGCCCACATGGCCTGATAGGTCTCGGGCGGGGTCTTCTCGGAGCGCAGGATGCGGGGATTGCGGCCGATCACCTCGTCCATGGAATAGCCGGTGACCCTGAGGAAGCTGCCGTTGACATACTGGATATCGGCGTTGAGGTCGGTGATGACGATGGACACCGGGCTCTGCTCCACCGCGCGGTTGAGCATGTGCATGCGGTGGGCGTTCTCCACGGCGGCGGTGATGTCGCTGCCGGTGCCGCGATAGCCGATGAACACCCCGTCCTCGTCGAAGCGCGGCAGGCCGTTGACCTTGATCCAGCGGGCCCGGCCGGCGCCGTCCTCCAGCCAGTACTTGAAGTCGCGGAACGGCCGCTGGGCGGTCAGGTCGGCGATATGGGCCTGCCACTGGTCGGAATCGATTTCCATGCGCTCGCTGACGATGTCCCACGAACGCTTGCCCAGCAGGTCGTCGGACGAGATGTTCATCACCGCCTCGAAGGACGACGAGAAGAAGGTGAAGCGCTGCTCGGCATCGCTCTCCCAGAACCAGTCGGCGGCGGCCTCGGAATACTCGCGGTAGCGCTCGGAACTTTCCTTTACCACCTCGCACAGCAGGCTGAGGCGGTCGCGCTCCTGGCGCAGCGCCGCGTTTTCCTGGCGCAATTGCCCGACCGGGCCGGCCTCGGCCCGGCCGCAGCGGGCGGCAAGCCACAGAATCGCCGCAGCCCCAAGCCCCAGGGCCGCCATTGCCCAGGGGGACGGGGCGGGAGTCTGCGCCCACAGGAGCAGCAGCCCGGCCGCCTGGATCAGGGCGATCAGCACGAGAATGGGCCTGCGCTGGGTCATCGCCGGCGCACAGGCCGCCCGGTGGTCATGGACATCGGTTGTTTCCGCCCCCTTCCCCACGCCAGCCGGATCGGGCGGCGGCGCGCCCAGCCTGGACTTGCTTCCTGGCGGCATGATAGCCAAGTTGCCGAGGCAAGGCACCTGGGATGATGGCCATGACACAATCTGTTCCGCGTCGCCTTCTACCGGCCGGGAGAACCTCCATGAGACACGTCGCCACCGCCCTGACCCTGCTGCTGCTCGCCGCCTGCGTGCCGCCCCCGGACCAGCCGGCCCATTACACCCGCATGGGCCGCTTCATGGGGCTGGTCGCCAATTGCGGCTGCTCCGACATCGGCGCCGAACGGATGATCGCCGAATACCGCAAGGCCCTGGGGGACCTCTACCCGGCGGGCGAGGTCGCCGCCATGAAGGGCTATGTCGACCTGGGAGCCGGCGAGACATGGGAAAACCAGATACAGATCTGCGCCGAGGTCTGCGCCCAGCGCTGCATGGTCCAGGCCGTGGCCGCCCCCCTGGGCGGACGCGGCACCGGGGAAAAACCCTGCCTGGTCAGCGAGCGCGACCTGCACCTGACCGACGGCGCCCAGATCAATCCCGGAGGCGATTTCTGAACCTTGGCGGTCAGGCGGGGAATTACGCTATGTTACGAAGGCTTGCGCCCGCGTTCACATTGCGTTGACAATGTGCGTGAATTGGAGACACACCTATCCATTAGTCTGTAGTACGCAATCATACCGACACCAAGCCTACCGGGAGCGGGACGATGAATATGGCGAGCAGGGGAGGACGACTGATCCGCCTGCCCAGCCGCACCGGCGGCTGGCGCACCGACCCCGAGGCCGGAGAGACGGCCAATGTGGCGGGAATCGGCGGAACCCGGGTGGTGAAGGACACGCTGCACGTCCTGCTGGTCGAGGACGAGCCGGGCGACGCCCGGCTGGTGGAATACGCGCTCAGGATGTCGAGCGCCCCGGTCTTCATGGTCAAGCATGTGGGCACCCTGGCCGCCGCCATCGAGCATATCGACAGCGGCCAGACCGTGGACGTGGTGCTGCTGGACCTCTCGCTGCCCGATTCCACCGGTATCGCCACGGTGTCGCGCATGCAGGAGGCGGCGTCGCGCACCCCCATCGTCATCATGACCGGCATGGACGACCCGCGCTTCGCCTCCTACGCCCTGGAGGCCGGCGCCCAGGACTACCTGATCAAGAGCGACGACCCCGAGCGCACGGTGGGCCGCGCCATCCGCTACGCCATCACCCGCATGGCCGGCCAGTTGGAACGCCAGGCCCTGCTGGAACGCATCGCCGAGCAGCAGCGCCATCTGGTCGAGGAGGTCAACGCCGCCCGCGCCATGCAGTTCGACCTGCTGCCCCGCCCGGAACGCCTGGACGAGCGGCTGGCCACCCTGGGCGTCGAGGTCGAATCCTTCTTCGAGCCGTCGTCGGGCATCGGCGGCGATCTGTGGGGCTGCCTGGATTGCGGCGGCCCGCGCATGAGCTTCTATTGCTTCGATTTCACCGGCCACGGCATCGGCGCGGCGCTGAACGTCTTCCGCCTGCACGCCCTGATCTCCGACCACTGGGACCCCCGGCGCCAGCCGGGCGAGATGCTGACCACCCTGAGCGCCGCCCTGAAGGGCCTGCTGGGCCGCGGCCAGTTCGCCACCATGTTCCTGTGCACCATCGACACCGAGGCCGGCGAGATCGAATGGGCCTCGGCCGGCGCCCCCGCCCCGGTGATGATGCTGGGCCAGGATTCCCGCTTCCTGGACGCCAGGGGCATTCCGCTCGGCCTGTCGCGCTCGCCCGGCTACCGCGAGCATCGCGAGCCCTTCCCGCCGGGTGCCGCCCTGTTCATGTATTCCGACGCCATCACCGATTCCCCCGTGGAGGGCGAGACCCTGTTCGGCGAGGGCGGTCTGAGCGAGGCGATCCAGGGATTGCTGCTGCGTCACGGCGAATTGCGGGTCGATCACCTGCTCGACGAGGTCTGCCGCCAGGTCCACATGCCTTTCGAGGACGACCTGACCGCCGTCTGCATCCGGCGGCTGCGGGGGGAGGGCTGAACCCATGGCCAGCGTGATGAGCGTCCCCTCTCCCGACTGCCGCGCCATCGAGCGGCGCCCCTGCCTGGTGGTCGAGGCCGCCCCGTCCGAGGATCTGGCCGCCCAATGCCGGGCCCTGGGCATCGATCTGCGCCAGGGCGACATGGATGGCGAGGCGCCGTCGGCGCCGGTCCTGGGCGGCGCTGGAACCACCGAAACGGTCCGCGCCGGCCTGGGCTCCCCTTATTGCGGCTTCGTGGAACTGGGCGCCGAAGGGGTGGTGGGCATCGGCCTGCGCTGCTTCGAGACGGTCCGGGGCGGCGGCATGACCCTGTCGCTGCAGACCACCACCGCCTACCGCCTGGAAACCCTGGAACTGGTGGCGCAGGCCATCCGCGCCAATTTCACCGGCATCTCGCAGGACACCGCCGACCTGATGGAGATTTCCCTGGCCGAGGCGCTCTCCAACGCCGTCATCCACGGCAATCTCGGCATCCCCAGCCACCTCAGGACCACCACCGAGGGCTTCATCCAGTTCCAGAAGCTGATGCATGCCCGCATGGCCGATCCCACCCTGGCCGGCCGGCGGGTCGAGATCAACGTCCAGGCCCGGGGGCCGGACTTCATCGGTATCGCGGTTTCCGACCAGGGCAACGGCTTCGACCTGAGCGCCAAACTGGCCCATACCGCCAAGGCCACGGCGAAAAACGGCCGCGGCCTGTGCCTGATCCGCAAGGCCACCCACTCGCTGCACGGCGAGGACGGAGGGCGGACCCTGGTGATGACCTTCGCCCGCTGATCGTTGCGTTACACAACGACTTTTTTCGCCTGATCGTGACACTCGCCTCTTGCAATCGCCCCGGCCCCGGAGGTAAGGCTTTCACCCGAATACTCGACGGAGCGACACGCCCGTGGCGCGATGGAGGGCTGGGCGGCAGCGGGCGAAATCAGGCGTCGGGACCAGGAGGACGGTAGCATGCAATTTCGTGTCAAGGACGATGGAACCGCTGTCCACGTGTCGCTCGAAGGGCAGCTGAATTTCGCCGCCAACGAGGATTTCCAGGCCCTTCTCGGCCAGTTGAACAACTTCAAGAACCGCAAGGTCGTATTCGAGATGTCTGGCCTCAGCCATATCGACTCGGTGGGGCTCGGCCTGCTTTATATCGCCCGCGAGGATCTGGCCGAAGGCGGCTCCTCCATCAGCCTGGTCAATCCGCGCGACAACGTGTTCCGCATGCTGGAACTGACCGAGGCCCACAAGACCTTCGAAATCAAGCGCTGACGCCCGCCGCCCGGGGAGGCGGCGAACCAACAGGCGGAAGACGCGAGGGGGAAATTTCGCATGTCCGACGGTGTCTGGCAGAATTTGAGACTGCGCCAGCGGTTCATGATCGTCGTTGGCCTGGGCGTCATCGTCATGGCCGCGGTGATCGTGGTCTTCATCGCCCGGTTCGAGGAAGAGGCCCTGGAGCGCAAGCTCCACGAGCTCTCCGTCAACGAAATGACCTCGCTGCACGCCCTGATCGTCAACGTCATGGCCACCCGTCCCGAGGACGGCGACAACATCGGCATCAAGGTCTTCAACAAGTGGTTCGATTCCCGCAACATCCATTACGCGGGCAAGGTGTGGAGCGTGTGGGGCCCCAAGGTCGCCGCCCACATGAAGGACGTCGAACCCGACCGCGCCCCCAAGCTCGCCCAGGACGACATCGACCGCGAGGCCCTGGCCACCGGTCGGCCGGTCGGACGCCTGGTGGGTGAGTCCTACCGCTACGCCATGCCCATCGTGCTGGGCGTCACCGACGGCGCCAAGGACGAGGTCTGCCATTCCTGCCACGGCGGCATGGGCATGAACGACGGCGAGGTGATCGCCGTGCTGTCCTCGTCGCTGTCGACCGCCGCCGAGAAGGCCGAGCTCCACAACATCCTGATCGGGCTGCTCGCCTTCGGCATCATCGCCACCCTGGTCTCGATGCTCGGCGTGCGCTGGATTCTGACCAGCGTCATCACCCGGCCCATCGGCCGCATGACCACCCTGATGGGACGGCTGGCCGATGGCGACACCTCGGTGGAGATCGAGGCCGTCGACCGCAAGGACGAGGTGGGCGACATGGCCCGCACCGTCCAGGTGTTCAAGGAGCACATGCTGGAGGCCGAGCACCTGCGCTCCGCCCAGGAACAGGAGCGCCTGCGCGCCGCCGAAGAGCGGGCCCGGACCATGCGCGACATGGCCGACCATTTCGAGGCCACCGTCAAGGCCAAGGTGGCCGAGGTGGAGGTCTCCACCACCGGCATCCACAAGACCGCCCACGCCATGGCCACCCGTTCGGGCCAGAGCGGCTCGCGCTCGCTCGACGTCAGCGAGGCGGCCAACATCACCACGGCCCGCGCCGACACGGTGTCCGACGCCACCCGCCAGTTGGCCCTGTCCATCAACCAGATCGCCCTGCAGGTGGGCGAGTCGAGCCGCATCGCCCAGCAGGCGGTGGCGAACGTCAACACCACCGCCGGCCAGATGTCCGGCCTGTCGGATTCCGTCCAGGCCATCGGCAACGTCGTGCAGCTGATCAACGACATCGCCGCCCAGACCAACCTGCTGGCGCTCAACGCCACCATCGAGGCGGCCCGCGCCGGCGAGGCCGGAAAAGGCTTCGCCGTGGTGGCCAACGAGGTCAAGAACCTCGCCAACCAGACCGCCAAGGCCACCGAGGAAATCTCCAACCAGGTGATGGCGGTGCAGACCTCCACCCGCGAGATGACCGCCTCCATCGAGGGCGTGGTGGAAACCATCCGCACCATCGACAACATCTCCACCGCCATCGCCGGCGCCGTGCAGCAGCAGGAATCCACCACCCGCGACATCGCCAGCCACATCGACGAGGTCGCCGTCCAGGCCGGCGAGGTGTCTTCCAGTGTCTCGACCCTGTCGCGCTCGTCGGCCCGCTCGTGCGCCGGCGCGGTGCGGGTGATCTGGAGCGCCAAGGCCCTGTCCGAGGCGGTGTCCGACCTCAAGACCGAGGCCGAGGATTTCCTTCGGTCGGTACGCGGCTAGGCCCTATAGCAGGGGCAAACTATCACTACTTATTACAAGACACCCCCCTAGACCGAAGGTATGATCCCTCCTTCGGGATGGGAGAGGGCGGATCATGGACAACTGGCGCAAGAGCTTGAAGCGGGCCTTCAGCGACACCATCGGCCCCGCCCCGGTCGGGCTGGACGATGTACTGGCCGCCAGCCGCCAGATCACCAAATTCAACCGCCTGTCCAAACATCTCCAGGGCCTCGACGCCATGGCCGCCGCCAAGAAGGGGGTCGGTCCGGCCGAACTGTCGGCCATCCACGGCCTGCGTGTCTCGGAAATCGCGCCCAAGCGCCTCAACGAGCTGTGCGAGACGCTGCTGGACGACAAGGGCTGATCCCCTTTCGCGATTGCCTTATTAGAGCCCCCTAAAGTAGAGTGTCCTAAAAGCCCTTTCGAGGCTATGGACAATAAACAGGGGGGAGCAGACCGGCATGAGGGATCCCGCATCCATTCCGGATTCCGATCTCGGGCGATCCGAGGTCAAAACCACCACATGCTACATGTGCGCCTGCCGCTGCGGCATCCGCGTGCACCTGCGCGACGGCGAGATCCGCTACATCGAGGGTAACCCCGACCACCCCCTCAACAAGGGTATCATGTGCGCCAAGGGCGCCTCGGGCATCATGAAGCAGTACTCGCCCGCCCGCCTGACCAAGCCCCTGAAGCGCAAGGAGGGCAGCGAACGCGGTGCCGGCGCCTTCGAGCCCATCTCGTGGGAAGAGGCGTTCTCCACCCTGGCCGAGCGCCTGGGCCACCTGCGGGCCACCGACCCGAAGAAGTTCGCGCTGTTCACCGGTCGCGACCAGATGCAGGCGCTGACCGGGCTGTTCGCCGCCAAGTTCGGCACCCCCAATTACGCCGCCCACGGCGGCTTCTGCTCGGTCAACATGGCGGCCGGCATGATCTACACCATCGGCGGCAGCTTCTGGGAATTCGGCGGCCCCGACCTGGAGCGGGCCAAGCTGTTCATCATGATCGGCACCGCCGAGGACCACCATTCCAACCCCATGAAGCGCGATCTCGCCGCCTTCAAACGCGGCGGCGGGCGCTTCATCGCCATCAATCCGGTGCGCACCGGCTATGCCGCCATCGCCGACGAATGGGTGCCCATCCGCCCCGGCACCGACGGCGCCCTGCTGCTGGCCCTGGTGCGCGAGATCATGGAACTGGGCCTGTTCGACCGCGACTTCCTGATCCGCTACACCAACGCCGCCGAACTGGTGAACCAGAACGCCGACAGTGACCAGTTCGGCCTGTTCGTGCGCGAAGGCAGCGTGCCCGTGCGGCCCGACACCTTCGAGACGCCGGACAAGATGTGGTGGGACCGGGACTCCGACAAGCCGGTGATCGCCCGGACCAAGGGGACCGAAGGCCGGCTGTTCGGCTCCTATCACCTGCCCGACGGCACGCCGGCCAAGCCCTCGCTGCAATTGCTCAAGGAGCGGGTCAAGGACTACACGCCGGAATGGGCCGAGGGCATCACCGGCATTCCCGCCGCCACCATCCGCCGCCTCGCCCACGAGATGGGGGTCACGGCGCGCGACCAGACCATCGAGCTGCCCATCGCCTGGACCGATTGCTGGGGCGAGGAGCACGACAAGATCACCGGCAACCCGGTGGCCTTCCACGCCATGCGCGGACTGGCGGCCCATTCCAACGGCTTCCATACCACCCGCGCCCTGGCCATCCTGATGACGCTGCTGGGCACCATCGACCGGCCGGGCGGGTTCAGGCACCGGGCGCCCTTCCCGCGTCCCATCCCGCCCTGCCCCAAGCCGCCCAAGGGGCCCCAGGCCATCAAGTCCGGCGAGCCGCTGACCGGCACGCCGCTGGGCTGGCCCGCCGACCCCGACGACCTGTCGGTGGATGCCGACGGCGAGCCCATCCGCCTGGACAAGGGCTTTTCCTGGGAATACCCGCTGTCGGTGCACGGCATGATGCACAACGCCATCACCAATGCCTGGCGGGCCGATCCCTACCCCATCGACACGCTGCTGCTGTTCATGGCCAACATGGCGTGGAACTCGACCATGAACACGTCCGAGGTGAGGAAGATGCTCACCGACAAGGACGAATCCGGCCAATACAAGATTCCCTTCCTGGTGGTGTGCGACGCCTTCCAGTCGGAAACGGTGGCCTTCGCCGATCTGGTGCTGCCCGACACCACCTATCTCGAACGCCACGACGTGATGAGCATGCTGGACCGGCCCATCTCGGAATTCGACGGGCCGGTGGATTCGGTGCGCGTCCCCATCCTGCCGCCCCTGGGCGAGTCCAAGCCGTTCCAGGAGGTGCTCATCGAGCTGGCCACCAGACTGAAGCTTCCCGCCTTCACCAACAAGGACGGCAGCCGCAAGTTCCGCGACTATCCCGACTTCATCGTCAAATTCGAGACCGAACCGGGATCGGGCATCGGCTTCCTGGCGGGCTGGCGCGGAAAAGCGGGCGAGAAGGCCATGGTGGGCGAGCCCAACCCCAACCAGTGGGACCAGTACGCCCGCAACAACAATCACTTCCACTACGCACTGCCGCCCAGCTTCCAGTACATGCGCAACTGGAACAAGGGCTACCTGGAATGGGCCTACCGCCACCGTCTGGTGCGCTTCACCGACCCGATCATGCCGCACATCTATTCCGAAGTGCTGCAGAAGTTCCGCCTGGCCGGCGAGGGCAAGTGGAAGGGCAAGCAGCCGCCGGATCGCCTGCGCGAGAGGGTGAAGACCTTCTTCGATCCCCTGCCTTTCTACTACACGCCCTTGGAATGGCGGTGCTCGGACGGGCATGCCTATCCCCTGTCGGCGCTGACCCAGCGGCCCATGGCCATGTACCATTCCTGGGATTCCCAGAACGCCTGGCTGCGCCAGATCCACACCAGCAACGTGCTGTTCATGCACCCCAAGGTCGGCGCGCTGGGCAATTTCGGCGATGCCGACTGGGTGTGGGTGGAAAGCCCGTGGGGCAGGATCAAATGCCAGGCCCGCTTCACCGAGGCGGTGGAGCCCGGCACGGTGTGGACCTGGAACGCCATCGGCAAGGCGTCGGGGGCCTGGGGCCTCGATCCCGATGCCGACGAATCGCGGAAGGGGTTCCTGTTGAACCACCTGATCAGCGAAGAACTGCCCAACATGGTGGGCGACCGCCATGTCTCCAATTCCGATCCGGTGACCGGCCAGGCGGCGTGGTACGACCTCAAGGTCCGGGTCACCAAATGCAAGCCGGGCGAGGCGGGGGAAAGCTGGCCCCAGTTCAAGCCCATGGCGCCGCTGCCCGGCCAGACCATCGGCTTCAAGTCGAAGGTCCGCGCCTTCCTGGCCGGGGGGAAATAGCCATGACCAAGAAACAGTTGGCCCTGGTCATCGACCTCAACGTCTGCGTCGGCTGCCATGCCTGCGTGACGTCGTGCAAGGAATGGAACACCTCGGGCTGGGCCGGTCCGCTGCCCGACGTCAATCCCTATGGCGCCGATCCCAACGGCGTGTTCTTCAATCGCGTCCAGACCTATGAATGCGGCACCTTCCCCAACACCGAGACCATCCACTTCCCCAAATCCTGCCTCCATTGCGAGGAGCCGCCCTGCGTGCCGGTCTGCCCGACCGGCGCCAGCTACAAGCGGGACGAGGACGGCATCGTCCTGGTGGATTACGACAAGTGCATCGGCTGCAAATACTGCTCGTGGTCGTGCCCCTACGGCGCCCGCGAGTTCGACCCGGTCCAGGGCGTCATGAAGAAGTGCACGCTGTGCGTCGACCGCATCTACGACCAGACCATCGAGGCGGAGCGGCGCAAGCCGGCCTGTGTCCTGGCCTGTCCCGCCGGCGCCCGTATCTTCGGCGACATCAACGATCCCGAATCCGAGGCGGCCAGGGCCATCCGCGACAATGGCGGCTTTCCGCTGATGCCGGAATGGGGTACCAGGCCGGCCAACCACTATCTGCCCCGGCGCAAGACCACCACCACGCTTCATCCCGACCAGTTGACGCGCGTCGACAATCCGCTGAAGGCCGAGGGCGAGACGCCGCGCCCCGCCTTCACCACGCCGACCATCGACGGCGTTTCCAGCTGGTAAGGGGGAGAGAGAGCATCATGAAACCCGCCTTTTCCGTGATCTTCCTCACCACCCTGATCGGCGCGGCCCAAGGCCTGCTGATCGCGCTCACCGCCGGGCAGATGTATGCCGGCGGCCAAAGCGGCGGCTTTTTCGCCCTGGGCGCCGCCCTGGCCCTGGCTCTGCTGTGTCTGGGACTGGTGGCCTCGGTGTTCCATCTGGCCAATCCCCAGCGCGGCTGGCGGGCGGCGGCCCGCTGGCGCACCTCGTGGCTGTCGCGGGAAGTGATCCTGATCCCCGCGCTCTCGGCCCTCGCCTTCCTCTACGCGGTGATCCACGCCTTCGGCTGGGCGCCGGTTCTGGTCCGCCTGGGCAACGGCGCCGCCATCGACCTGCCCCTGGCGCTCGGCCTGCTGACCACCCTGGCCTCGCTGGCCCTGTTCGTGTGCACCGGCATGATCTATGCCTGCGTCCGCTTCATCCGCCAGTGGGCCTCGGGCTGGACGGTGGTCAATTACCTGCTGATGGGCCTGGCTTCCGGCTTCACCCTGGCCGCCGCCTACGCCCGGCTCCAGGACAGCCTTTTGTCCGGCTTCATGAGCGGGGCTGCCGTGTGGCTGACCCTGCTGGCCCTGGCGGCCCGCGCCTTCCAGCTGTGGCGGAACACCACCGGCGCACCCTGCTCGACCCTGAAGAGCGCCATCGGCGTGCACCATGCCCAGATCCGCCAGATCACCCAGGGCTTCATGGGCAGCTCGTTCAACACCGTCGAGTTCACCGCCCCCGGCGGCGCCGAGACGGTCAGGGGGCTGTCGGCGTTCTTCCTGGCGGTGGGTTTCGTGGCGCCCGTGGCGCTGCTGCTGGCCGGAATGCCGGTGCTGGCCTTCCTCTGCCAGTATGTGGGCCTGCTGGCCGAGCGCTGGGTGTTCTTCGCCGACGCGGACCACGTCCAGAACCTGTACTACCAGGCCAAGGGGTAGCCGGCCTTCCTCACTCCGCCGGGTGGAGGTCGCCCATCAGCGGCGCCGCCAGACGAAGCGCCACAGCGCAGGCCGATTCCTCGCCGCACCGGGTGGAGCAGGAGCGGATGCTGTCGATGATGCACAGGCATTCCGAGTACTTGCCCTCGTCATAAAGGCGACGGGCCTCGGACAGCATGGCGATGCAGCGATAGGATTGCCCGGTCACCGCGTCCTCACCCGATCATGCGGCGCGTTCTCCCGCCGCCAGGGAATAGAGTTGATCCACAAGAATGCGGGCCGCACCCGGGGACAGGCTGGAATCGCGCGCCAGCAGCACCGCCCACGCCGCGTCGCGCTCCTCGGCGCAATCCAGGCCCAGCCGCCGAGCGGCGGCAATGGCGCCGCCGATGATCCCGATGAGTGAACCGTTCATGCCCTGCCCCGGATGCCGACCGTTGGAATACTTCCACCTCATGATGGAACCCTCTGACGCCGCAGGCCAGAGACGAAGCGAAAGAACTTGTGAGTCCATGTGACGAAGCCCATCTCTTCCGCCGCCAAGGCCGCAAACCCCGCCGATCGGCGCCGGTCAATTATAGATATTGAATATTATGACTTCTGAATTATTCGCCTTCCCCGGAGACACGCCGCCGCAAGGGAATCTTCGTTGACTTTGGAAAAGCCCGCGCCTACACCCATGCCGTCGTCTTGACATGCATTTGGAGCGGCCGGGCTGATGAGCGGCGGCGTCTTGGGTCGAAGCGGGTGGTTGCGGAGGATACGGGCCGGAGGGGCCGGTGTCGTGCGGCTGCTATTGCTGGCCTTCACCCTGCAGTTGGCCGTGCCGGCATTCGACCTGGGCGGGATCGCCGCCCTGGCCGGCGAGGCGGCGCTCCGGGCCGATCTGCAATCCTCGCTCTGCCACGATGGAAGCAGCGGCGCGGCACCGGACCAGTCCCCGGCTGCGCCGCCCCAGGTCAAGCATTGCATCTTCTGCCTGCCCATGGCCGGCAACCCGGCCACCGCCGTCTTCATTCTCCAGGCTCCCGTCCCCACCGTCGCCGCGGCCATCGTCCCCTTCGCCGCCGATGATCAGGTGCCCTCCGTCTCGCGGCCGGCCTTCGCCCGCGCACGCGCGCCCCCATCCTCGCCTCGTACCGTCTGAGCCATACCTGCCCCCTTTCGGGCATTCCACGGTTTTCGAGGATCAATCATGCCTGCCCAGTTCTCCCGCCGCGCGCTGCTGTGCGCCGGCACCGCCTTGTGCTCCATTCTCGCCCTGGCATCCAACCCCGCCCCGGCCGCCGACGATTCCGGCGACATCACCGAAGTGGTGGTGACCGACAAGCTGCAGAAATCCAAGCTGAACCCCAACGCCGCCGAGGCCAAGGCCGCCATCCGCGAAACGGCGGGCGGCGTCGATTCGGTGTCGGCCGAGGAATTCCGCGACGGCCGCACCCAGACCGTCAAGGACATGCTGGACTTCGTGCCCGGCGTCTTCGCCCAGGCCAAGTGGGGCGAGGATTCGCGCCTGTCCATCCGCGGCTCGGGCCTGGCGCAGTCGGCACACACGCGCGGCGTCAAGCTGATGCAGGACGGCGTGCCGTTCAACGCCGCCGACGGCTTCACCGACCTGCAGCAGATCGACCCGCTGAGCGTCGAGCATGTGGACGTGTGGAAGGGCGGCAATGCGCTGCGCTACGGCGCCGCCATGCTGGGCGGCGCCATCAACATGACCAGCTTCACCGGCCACACCGCCTCACCCGCCCAGGCGCGGCTGGAGCTGGGCAGCTTCGGCTACCGCCGCGCCCAGATCAGCTCGGGCATGGCGCTGGGCGCCTGGGACTACTACATCAGCCCGACCCGGCTGCAGAGCGGCGGGTACCGCAACCACAGCGGCACCGACAGCAACCGGCTCACCGCCAACACCGGCTACCGCTTCGCCAACGGCGCCGAGACCCGGATCTACGTCAACCTCAACGACATCCGCCAGGAACTGAACTCATCCCTGACCATGGCGCAGTTCCGCGCCAATCCCAAGATGGCGGGCGACAACCGGAATTTCTCCAACAACACCAAGCGCGACATCCAGTCCATGCGCTTCGGCAACAAGACGGCGTTCCAGGTGGCCGACTGGGAGATGGAAGCCGGCATCTACGGCGCCTACAAGAACCTGTTCCATCCCCTGACGACGACGGTCATCGACCAGGTCAGCGAGGACATGGGCACCTTCGTGCGCGGCACCCACGAGCACAGCCTGTTCGGGCTGCGCAACCAGCTGACGCTCGGCGGCAATTACGCCTGGGGCCACACCGACGCCAAGACCTTCGGCATCATCAACGGCACCCGAGGCACGCTCACCGGCAAGTCGCAGCAGCAGGCCCAGAACATCGAGTTCTATGGCGAGGACCGTCTCTACCTCACCCCGGCGGTGTCGCTGATCGCCGCCGGCCAGGGCCTGATCGCCGACCGCAACGCCACCGACCAGTTCCTCAGCAACGGCAACAGTTCGGGCTACCGCACCTTCACCGCCTTCAACCCCAAGGTCGGCGCCATGTGGCAGCCCTCTCCCGACCTGCAGGTGTTCGGCAACCTGTCGCGCGCCGTCGAGCCGCCGATCATCTCGGACCTCAATCCCTCGGGCCTGACCGGCAATTTCGCACCGCTCGATCCGCAGGAATCCGTCACCCTGGAATTGGGCACCCGTGGCAACCACAAGGGCTGGGGCTGGGACGCGGTGGCCTACCGCTCGTGGATGAAGCACGAATTGCAGCGCTTCACCCTGTCCGACAACAACACCTATACGGTCAACGCCGACCGCACCATCCACCAGGGCGTCGAACTTGGCCTCTCGGTTCCGCTGGCCCAGGGCCTGTTCACCGGCTCGGACTCCGAGAAGCTGGTGTGGCGCAACTCCTATACGCTGAACCACTTCACCTTCGACGGCGACCGGCAGTACGGCGACAACGAGTTGCCCGGCGTGCCGCTGCACTATTACCGGGGTGAAGTCCGCTACACCCATCCCAGCGGGGCCTATTTCGGCCCGAACCTGGAATGGGCGCCCCAGTCCTACCACATCGATAACGCCAACACGGCGCGCACCATCGGCTATCACCTGTGGGGCGTGAAGACCGGCTGGGACGTCAACGAACACCTGTCCATCTTCGCCGACGCCCGCAATCTGGCCGACCGGGCCTATATCGCCCAGGTCAACGTCCTCCCCACCATGGGGACGTCGGGAACCATCAGCCCCGGCGAAGGCCGCGCCGTCTATATGGGCGTCAACGTCAAGTGGTAACCGGAGAGCGGTCATGACCCCGTCCCTGCGCATCCTTATCGGGCTTCTGGCCATCCTGTGGGGAGGGGCGGCGCATGCCGCCCCGTCCCATGCCGGCCATGGCGGGCATGCCGCGCCGGCCTGCGCCGACATCGCCCTCCGCCCCGATTGCGCCCGGGTGGCGACGCCGGCCTTCGGCCCCGACGGCAGCCTGCTGCTGGCCTGGCCGGCCGGGGACAGGGTCATGGTCGCCCGTTCCCCGGACGGCGGCCGCAGCCTCGAGGCTCCGGTCGCCATCCCGATGCCCCAGGGGGTGTTCGACATGCCCGAGGGCCGCCCGGCCCTGGCCGCCGATTCCAAGGGCCGCGTCTTCCTGGCGGTCACCGCCAAGCAGCCGGATTCCCGCTATGCCGGCACCTTGATGTTCGCCAGCTCCGAGGACGGCGGCCGCAGCTTCGCCCCGCCCCGGGCCATCGCCACCGACCCCGCCAGCCAGGGCTTCGTCACCATGGCGGTGGGAAACGACGACCGCCTGACCCTGGCCTGGATCGACAAGCGCGGCGCGGCGGCGGCCAAGCGGGAGAACCGCCCCTACCGCGCCGTGGGCCTGATGCTCGTCTGGTCCGACGACGGCGGCCGCACCTTCTCGCGCCAGGACATGGCCGCCGACCACGCCTGCGAATGCTGCCGCATCGCCATGACCCTGGACCGCCACGGCCAGCCGCTGGTCATGTGGCGGCAGGTGTTCGAGCCCAACATCCGCGACCACGCCCTGATCTCCTTCGCCGCCCCGGGCCGTCCCAACCCGCCGGTCAAGGTAGGCGAGGACAACTGGCGGGTGGACGCCTGCCCCCATCACGGCCCGGCCATCGCCGCCGGTCGGGACGGGGCGGCGCACGCCGCCTGGTTCACCAAGGGCGCCGCCGGGCCGGGGCTCTACCACGCCCATGCCGCCGACGGTGTCCACTTCGCGCCCCAGGCTCCGCTGGGCAATGCCGAGCACGCCCCCGCCCACCCGCAATTGCTGTCGTTGGACGGCGCCATGTGGATGGCCTGGAAGGAATTCGACGGCACCACCACCCGCATCATGGGGCAGCGCTCCGCCGATGGCGGCGCGACCTGGGGCGAGACCCGCACCCTGGCGGAAACGACGGATTCGTCCGACCACCCGCTGCTGGCGGGGAATGGAAAGCGGGCGTTCCTCTCCTGGCTGACCCGGCGCGAGGGCTGGCGGCTGGTGGAACTGCAGCCGTGAGCTACGCGGCGGCCCGGCAATCCTCGCCTTCCAAGCGCCTGACCGGGCTGGCCGGCGTGGTGGCGCTGCACGCCGCCGCCGTCTATGCCCTGGTCAGCGGCCTCGGTCATCAGGCGGTGGAATTCCTGAAAGCGCCCGTGGAAACGAAAATCGTCGCCGAGTTGGTCAAGCCGCCGGAGCCGCCCAAGGTCGAGCCGCCGCCGCCCCAGCCCAAGGTGGTGAAGCCGCCGCCGCCGGCCTATGCCCCGCCGCCCAGGGTCAAGCCCCAGGCGCCGCCGCCCGCCGCCATCACCGCCGTGACCGACGTGGCGCCCACCGCTCCCCCGCCGCCGCCGGTGACGGCGCCCGCCCCGGCGGAGGCCCCGGTCACGGTGAAGCCCTCCCTCGACCAGGGCCGCTATTGCCCGCCACCGCAATACCCCCCCGCCGCCCGCCGGGCCGGAGAGACCGGAGCGGTGGTGCTGAAATTCCTGATCGACGCCGACGGCTCGGTGATGGAAAGCGTCGTCGACTCCTCCAGCGGCTTCGAGCGCCTGGACGAGGCGGCGCGCCAGGCCCTGTCGGTCTGCCGCTTCAGGCCCGGCACCGTCGACGGCCGCCCGGAACGATCCTGGGCCCGCATCCGCTATGTCTGGAAACTGCAATGACCGGAAAACACACCATGCTCCGCACTGCCCTTGCCGCCCTGCCGGTCCTGCTGCTGGCCACCTCGGCCCTGGCCGGCCATGTGGACGACGCCCATCAGGGCGCCGTCAAGCAGGTGGTCGACAACCCCTACGGCCTGGACGCCCTGTGGGCCCAGGGCGACTTCGTGTCCAAGGGCACGCTGATCATCCTGGCCCTGATGTCCATGGCGTCATGGTACATCCTGGTGGTCAAGCTGGTGGAGCAGGCCCGCATGCTGCGCCACGCCAAGGCCGCCGCCGCCGGGTTCTGGAAGGCCGCCTCGGTGGCCGATGGCGCCCGCCTGCTGGCCGAGGACAGCCCCTTCCGCTTTGTCGCCACCACCGGCATGGAGGCCGCCCAGCACCACGAGGGCTCGCTGACCGAGAAGATCGACCTGCACACCTGGGTGACCATGTCCATCCAGCGCTCGGTCGGCGAGATCGTCTCGGACCTGCAGGGCGGGCTGGCCGTCCTGGCCACCGTGGGCTCCACCGCCCCCTTCGTCGGGCTGTTCGGCACCGTCTGGGGCATCTACCACGCGCTGACCGCCATCGGCATCGCCGGCCAGGCGGCCATTGACAAGGTGGCCGGCCCGGTGGGCGAGGCGCTGATCATGACCGCCTTCGGCCTGGCGGTCGCGGTGCCCGCCGTACTGGGCTACAACCTGCTGGTCCGCAGGAACAAGCTGGTGGCCGAGAAGGTCCGCGCCTTCGCCGCCGACCTGCACGCCGTGCTGCTGGCCGGCAGCGGCGGATCGGGCAACGGCCTTCGGGTGGTGCGCTGATGGCCATCTCCTTCGGTCCGGCCGGGGACGGCGACGAGGACGGCGATGAGGTAATGGCCGCCATCAACACCACGCCCCTGGTGGACGTGATGCTGGTGCTGCTGATCATCTTCCTCATCACCATCCCGGTGGTGACCCACACCGTGCCGCTGCAATTGCCCAAGGAAGCCAACCAGCCCACCGTCACCCAACCGGGCAACGTCACCATCGCCGTGGATCACCACGGCAAGGTCTGGTGGAACGAGGAAACCGTCGCCGGCCGCGCCGAACTGACCGCCCGCCTGGACGCCGCGGCAACCAGGGCGCCGCAGCCGGAAATCCACATCCGCGGCGACAGGGACGTGGCCTACGAGCATGTGGGCCGGGTGCTGGCCACCGCGCAAAAGGCCGGAATCGCCAAGGTCAGTTTCATCACCGAACCGCCGCCGCGCTGAGGTCTCATCCGATGATGTTCGAGGACAGGTCCGACGACCCCGACGTGCTGATCGACATCAACACCACGCCGCTGATCGACGTGATGCTGGTGCTCTTGATCATGCTGATCATCACCATCCCGCTGCAGACCCATTCGGTGCGCCTCGACATGCCCGACGGGCCGCCACCCCCCGCCGCCGTCCTGCCCGAGGTGGCGCGCATCGACATCGACCCCCAGGGACTGATCACCTGGAACGGTGAACTGGTCCCCGACCGCGCCGATCTCGAGGCGCGGCTGCGCCAAGCGGCCATAGCCGCCAATCCGCCGGAAGTCCATGTCCGCCCGGACAAGGCGGTGGCCTATGCCCACGTGGCCGGCGTGATGGCCGCCGCCCAGCACCAGGGCGTCACCCGGCTGGGCGTGGTGGGGGCGGAACAGTTCCTGGATTAGTCCAGGGAGAACGTGTCCCCGGGCGGCATGATCAGGGTTCCGGTCATCTCGGCGCACACTGCCAGGACGATCAGGGCCAGCAGCAGACGCAACTTTTCACCGCCCAGCCTGGCCCCCAGGCGCGAACCGAACTGCGCCCCCACCGCGCCGCCCACCAGCAGGATCAGGGCCAGCGGCAGGTCCACCGAATGGGTGGTGACCGCCTGCAGCAGGGTGACGTTGGCGGTGACGAAGATCATCTGGAACAGCGAGGTCCCCACCACCACGGCGGTGGGCATGCCCAGGATGTAGATCATCATCGGCACCAGGATGAAACCGCCGCCCACCCCCATCAGGGCGGCCAGCAATCCGCCGAAGGCCCCCACCCCCAGGGGCAGCAGGGCGCTGATATAGAGGCCCGAGCGGGGAAAGCGGGTGCGGAACGGCAATCCGTGCCAGATACGGTGGACGTGGCGCTTGCCCACGGGGCGACCGGCGGCGCCGGCGCGCAGGGACAGCAGCGTCTCGACCAGCATCAGCAGGCCGACCGAGCCCAGGAACCCCACATAGGACAGGCTGATCACCAGATCGATCTGCCCCAGGCGCTTCAGCAGGGCGAACAGCCACACCCCGGCGGCCGAGCCGGCGAAGCCGCCGGCCAGCAGGAACACCGCCATCCTGATGTCCACGTTGCGCCGCCGCCAATGGGCGAACACCCCCGACACCGACGAGCCCAGCACCTGATTGGCCCCCGACGCCACCGCCACCGCCGGCGGAATACCCAGCATGATCAGCAGCGGCGTCAGCAGGAAGCCGCCGCCCACCCCGAAGATGCCCGACAACACGCCGATTCCGCCGCCCACCGCCAGCAGGCTCAGGATGCCGACCGATTGTTCGGCGATGGGAAGATAGATGTTCGGCAAGACGGGCTCCCCGGCGGCATGGAACCGCCATCCTACATCCCGAAGATGACGTGGAGATTACGGCGGGACAGGAATATTATATTTTTATGAGCAATTGGGGATTTTCCGGGGTCTTGGCCGAACGGGCAGGTAGACAGCCCAGACCCCGTCGGATCATATACTCCCTTGGTATATGTCCTGCGGAACGGATCTGTAAATGCGTGTAAACGAGCCGATCACCAATCGCGAGATCGAACTCCCCGAAGGCACCATCCTGGTGTCGAAGACCGACCTGGGCGGCCGGATCACCTTCGTCAATCAGGCCTTCGTCGAGATCGGCGGCTTTTCCGAGGAAGAGCTGATCGGCGCGCCCCACAACATCGTCCGTCATCCGCACATGCCGGAAGTGGCCTTCGCCGACCTGTGGACCACCATCAAGGCCGGCAAGCCGTGGGAAGGCATCGTCAAGAACCGCGCCAGGAGCGGCGACCATTACTGGGTGCGCGCCAACGCCACCCCGGAGATGGAGGGCGGCCAGATCACCGGCTACATCTCCATCCGCACCGCCCCCTCCCGCGCCCAGGTCGCCGCCGCCGAGCAGCTCTACGAGCAGGTGCGCACCGGCAAGGCCCGCAACATCAAGGTGGTCGAAGGCCAGGTGGTCAGCACCACCCTGGCGGCCCGCCTCGGCCGGGCGCTCCATTCCATCGCCGGCCGCCTGGCCATGATCATCACCGGCTTGGTCCTGCTGATGGGCGCGGTGGCGTGGATCAGCCTGGCCGGCATGGCCGATTCCAACGACGCCCTGCGGTCGGTCTACGAGAACCGCACCGTCCCCGCCGGCCAGCTGGCCGACATCATCGACCGCATGCGCGACAACCTGCTGCAGGCGCAGCAGATGCAGATCGACCTGGCGGCCGGCGAGAACGGCGGCATCGCGCGGCGCGTCCTGCGGATACGCGCCACGGCGGAGCATGTGGGCTCGGTGTGGGCGGCCTATCTCGCCAATCCTCTCTCCCCCGACGAAAAGGAACTGGCCGCCGATTTCGAAACCCGGCGCAAGGACTTCGTCGGACAGGGATTGTCACCGGCCATCGCCCTGGCCGAAGCGGGCGACGCGGCCGGGCTGGCCCGCCACAACGCCACCACCCTGATTCCCCTGTTCGAGCAGGTCCACGAGGTGCAGAAGGACCTGATGACCCTGCAGTTGCGCCAGGCCTCGGAGATGTACGAGGAAGCCAAGGCCGACTTCCTCGACCATATGCGCCTGGGTATCGGCTTCCTGCTGTCCGGGACGGCGCTCGCCGGCCTGATGGCGTGGATGCTGACCCGCTACCTCAACCGCCCCATCGCTACCCTGGAACACCATTTCAACGCTATCGCGCGGGGCGACTTCACCCACGAAATCCAGGCCGAGCCGGTCCGCGAATTCCAGCGTTCCAACGCCATGCTGCGCGCCATGGAGGCCAAGCTGGCCTACAGCGTCCAGGAACGCGCCGAAACCGCCCGCAAGTCGCAGGAAAAGCTGCGCAGCGAGATGCTCAACCTCACCGAACTGCTGGAAGGCGAGGTGGACAACACCGTGGCGGAAATCTCCGCCCAGGCCGAACGCCTGAAGGAAGGCGCCGGCCGCCTGCTGGACACCGCCGAGGAAGTGCGCACCCGCTCCGAGACGGTGGCCCGCGCCATCGAGATCACCAGCGGCAACGTCCAGACCGTGGCCGGCGCCACCGAGGAACTGGAGGCCTCGTCGCGCGAGATCACCGCCCGCATCCAGAACAGCTCCGAACACAGCGAGGCCGCCCGCCACCGGGTGGACGAGGCCAGCGCCAGCGTCGGCACCCTGACCCAGGCCACGGCGCGCATCGGCGACGTGGTCACCCTGATCCAGGCCATCGCCGGCCAGACCCGCATGCTGGCGCTCAACGCCACCATCGAGGCGGCCCGCGCCGGCGAGGCCGGAAAAGGTTTTGCGGTCGTGGCCAGCGAGGTCAAGGGCCTGGCCGAGCAGACCGAGGACGCCATCGGCCGGGTCAACGCCCAGGCCCGCGACATCGAGAGCACCACCCAGCAGGCGGTGGCCACCGTCGAGGCGGTGGCCGGCACCATCCGCGACATGGAGCAGATCGCCGGCCAGATCGCCTCGTCGGCCGACGAACAGCGCGCCGCCACCGGCGAGATCATGGCCAGCGCCGTACAGGCCGCCGACCATACCCGCGATGTGGCCGAGGCCGCCGCCGCCGTGCTGAAGGCGTCGGAGCAGACCGGCATCACGGCGCGCAAGGTCAGCGAGCTGTCCATGCTGGTCAACCACGACATCGGGGCGCTGCAGCGGCGCCTCAACGTCATCCTGCGCACGTCCTACGGCGGCAACCGCCGCGCCGTGGAGCGCATTCCCGCCTCGCTGGAATTCACCGCCGCCTTCGCCGGCCACACCTTCACCGGCCATACCGGCGACATCTCGCTGATGGGCGCCCTGCTGGTGGTGGGCGACGCCCCCAAGCTGGAAGGCGAAGTCGGCACCCTCACCTTCCCCGGGGTGGGCGACATTCCCACCAAGGCCATCCTGGGCAGCAAGCTGGGCATCCAGTGCCAGTACCTGAAGGTGGGCTCGGACACGAAGAAGCGGCTGGCCGAGGCCATCGAGGCCGCCCAGGCCAAGGACCGTCCCTTCGTCGACGCCGCCCGCAAGGCCGCCGCCGACGTGGCCCTGGCCTTCGAACAGGCGGTCGATGCCGGGCGCATCAGCCTGGCCGCCCTGTTCGAGAGCGAGTACACCCCCATCCTCGACACCGATCCGCAGCAGATGCTGGCCCCCCACAGCGATCTGGCCGATCAGGCGGTGCCCGGCATCATCGATCCCATGCTGGCCGCCAATCCGCGCGGCGTGTTCTGCTGCGTCGCCGACCGCAACGGCTATATCGCCACCCACAACAAGATCTATTCCCAGCCCCAGCGCCCCGGCGACACGGTGTGGAACACCGCCAATTGCCGCAACCGCCGCATGTTCGACGACCGCACCGGCATCCTGGCGGCCCGCAACACCAAGGAATACCTGGCGCAGACCTATGCCCGCGACATGGGGGGCGGCAATTTCGTGGTGCTGAAGGAGATCGATTGCCCGATCACCGTCGCCAAGCGCCACTGGGGCACCATCCGCTACGGCATCAAGCTGTAACCGGCACCGCCACGGCGAATTCGGCGCCGCCGCCGTCGCGGGGGCGGCAGCAGACGCTGCCGCCATGCATCTCGGCCACCGCCTTGACCAGATGCAGGCCGAGGCCGGTGCCGGGAATACCCATGGCGCCCGATCCCCGATAGTACTTCTCGAAGATACGGTCGATCTCGGCGGCGGCGACGCCGGGCCCCCGGTCGGCCACCACCAGTTCCAGCCGGCCGCCGGCCCCGCGGGCCCGGATTTCCACCGGCTGGTCGGCGGGGCCGTAGCGGCGGGCGTTGTCGATCAGGGCGTCCAGGGCGATACCCAGCAATTCGGCGTCGGCGACGCAGCGTTCGGGAAGGTCGGCGGTGGTGACGATCATCTCGGCATGGTCGGGATCGCGGTTGCGCTCCACCACCCGCTCCAGCAGGTCGGCGGGCGCCATGGGCTGCAGGCGCAGGGCCAGGGACATGTCGCGTTCGCCCGCCAGGCAGGTCTCGATCAGCTTGACCAGACGCCGCACCGCCCGGCGGATGGCAAGGAAGCGCTGGGACACAGCGGGCGGCACCCGTCCCAGATCCAGTTCGACCACCTGCACCGCGCTGTCGATGATGGCCAGCGGCGTCTTGAACTCGTGGGCCACCATGTCGAAGAAGGTGCGCAGGCGCTGGCGGGTCAACTGCTCGCCGGCCAGGGCCAGCTCGGCCTGGAGACGGGCCCGCTGGATGAGGTGAAGACGGTAGCCCAACGCGCCGCACAGCAGGGCCACATGAAGGATGCTCGCCCCGATATCGATGCTGCGCCCCAGATCGGCGGGAACCAGGGCGGTCATCCGGGCGGCCACTTCCACCACCCAGGCGATCACCACCGGCAGGAAGGCCAGCAGGTAGATACGGGTCACCACCTCGCCGCGCCGCCGCATGGCCCGCATCGCCGCCAGGGACATGCCCACCAGCCCGCCCGCCGCCGTCAACACCTGCACCGGAAGCACGATCAGGTGGAAGGCGGGATGCAGCACCAGCAGCAGGCCCAACCCGATCAGTCCGGCGCCGCCCATGAACAGGCGGTGCAGCCCGGGAGCGGTCCGGCGCAGGTCGAGGATGCGATCCCACAGCAGCAGCAGCGCGGCGCCTCCCCCCACCAGGCCGATACCGCTCAGCAGGTAGTTGGTGTCGCGCCCCGCCGCCGAGAAGATCAGGGGCGCGATGCCGGTATGAACCAGGCCCCGGCACAGGATGGTGGCGACGTAAAGGGTGTAGGCCAGCATGGGGCCGTCCCGCAGCCAGGCTCCGAACAGGCCGGAAACCACCGCCAGCACCAGCAATGTCCCCATGTGCAGCCCGTACACCGCCGATCGCCGCGCCTCCTCGTGGACCAGGGCGGCGGGCCGCCACAGGGCGGCCTCCTCCATGCGGATCTTGTGCCGCGACGACAGGCGCAGGTGGACGGTGACCGGCTGGCCCTCGGGCAGGATCAGTCGGGCCACATGGAGGCGGGACGCAGTGTCCAGCTCCCGGTTGGGAATGCTGCGCCCCAGCCGCGTCTCGGCCAGACCGCCCGTCCCGTCCGGGACATAGACCCGGACGTCGTCCATGTCCGGTTCGCCGAAGGCGAGAAGCCATTCTGCCGGCTGGCCGGCAGCCCGCTCCACCTGGAAGCGGAACCAGATGGTGCCGGTGGTGATGGCGGGAAAGTCGGCGGAAAAGGGCCGCCGGACGATCTCATCCACCGGGGCCGAGCCGTCGTCGCCGGCATGGGCGGTCATCCGGCCATCCAGCGGGAAAGACGGGGCATCGCCCCTCAGCACCAGCGGGGCGGGTTCCGCCAGGGCAAGGGCGGGCAACAGCAGACACAGCACGGCCAGGATGGCCGGCAGCCCCCCGTTCCACCGCCGATGCCCAGGCTGGCGCGCCATGCGATCCCGCTCCATTCGGTTGCCCGGAGGGACCATAACATTCGGGAACATTCCGCCACAATCCGTAGGGCAAATATCCCCAGCATTCCGGTTGACAGTCTTCGACCGCCCCCCCCATCATCGGTCATGGCCAAGAAGAAATGCGTACAGCCATATGAAATACATCATTAAATGGGGGTATCGATGGGAAGGTTGTTCGCCGCGCTTTTGCTGTCCGGAATCGCCAGTTCGGCCATCGCCGCCGAGGCCAAGCAGGATTTCACCCTGGTCAACAAGACCGGCTATGAACTGAACGCCGTTTATGTTTCCCCCGGCCATGCCGATGCCTGGGGAGAAGACGTCATGGGTCAGGACATCCTTGGCGACGGCGAGTCGGTCCACGTCACCTTCAAGCGCGCCGAGAAGAGCTGCCAGTGGGACCTGAAGGTGATCTATACCGAGGATGATTCAAGCGCCGTCTGGCACGACATCGACCTGTGCTCGGTGAGCAAGATCACCATCCGCTATAACCGCAAGAGCGACAAGACCACCGCAAGCTACGAGTGATCCCGAACGGGCGGGATACCCGCCCGGCCAAGGCACCCAATGGAAAAAGGGCCCGGAAGATACCTTCCGGGCCCTTGATCTTCTCGGCTTTCGCCGACCCAGCTTAACGCTTGGAGAACTGGGTCGAACGGCGGGCCTTGTGCTTGCCGTACTTCTTGCGCTCGACCACGCGGGAATCGCGGGTGAGGAAGCCGCCGGCCTTCAACGCCGGGCGGTGCGCCGGGTCGAAATAGGTCAGCGCGCGGCTGATGCCGTGACGGAGCGCGCCGGCCTGGCCGGACAGACCGCCGCCGGTGACGGTGCAGTGCACATCGAACTGCCCCTCGACGCGGGTCGCCTCGAACGGCTGGTTGATGATCATGCGCAGCACCGGGCGGGCGAAGTAGACCGGCAGTTCGCGACCGTTGACGATGATCTTGCCCGAACCGGGCTTGATCCACACGCGGGCGACGGCATTCTTGCGCTTGCCGGTGGCGTAGGCACGGCCCTGGGCATCAACCTTGCGCACGTGCACAGGGTGGGCCTGGACCGGCGAGGCGGCCTTCAGGTCGGCCAAGCTGGAGAGATCGGCCATGGGACTACCTCTTGTTCTTCGGGTTCATGGACGCAACGTCCACCACCTCGGGCGCCTGAGCCTCGTGCGGGTGGGCGGGGCCGGCATAGACGCGCAGGTTCTTCATCTGCTGACGGCCGAGCGGACCACGGGTGATCATGCGCTCCACGGCCTTCTCGATGACCCGCTCGGGGAAGCGGCCGGACAGCAGCTGACCCATGGTACGGTCCTTGATGCCGCCGGGATGGCCGGTATGCCAGTAGAAGCGCTTGTCGGCGAGCTTGTTGCCGGTCAGCTTGACCTTCTCGGCATTGACGATAATCACGTTATCGCCCATGTCCACATGCGGGGTGTAGGTCGGCAGATGCTTGCCGCGCAGGCGCATCGAAACGATGCTGGCCAGGCGGCCGAGCACGACGCCGTCCGCGTCGATCACGACCCACTTCTTCTCAACTTCGGACGGTTTGGCGTTAAAGGTCTTCATGGCACCCACGGCAAAACCAGTTGGCGACACCCCGAAAAGCCGGGACGTCGAGGGCGCGGAGTATGCCACAGCGGACGCCCGAGTCAACAGCATTTAAATCATTGAAAATCAATGTGTTAGGCTGGAGGTATCCGAATACCGCGCACGGAAGCCGCGCTACGCCTTGGAGACGACCACACCGAAGCACGAGCCTTTTCCCGGAATCGAGCGCAATTCCAGGTCGTGGCCCAGCAGGGCGGCCATGCGCCGCACCACCCCCAGGCCGAGGCCGAGGCCCCGGCTGCCGCCCCGCTCGGCCGGCGTGTCGAGGCGGACGAAATCGTCGAACACCGTGTCGATCTTGTCGGCGGGAATGCCGATGCCGGTGTCGAGCACCTGGATGACCACCTGGCCGCCGCGCCGGCGGCAGCCGATCAGCACCCGCCCGTCCCCGGTATAGCGGATGGCGTTGACCAGCAGGTTGCGCAGCAGCCGTTCCAGCAAGACCGGATCGCTGCTCACCATGAGCGAGGTGGGAACCGCGCCGATGGCCAGGCCCTTGGCGCTGGCCTCGGGCTCGATCTGGTCGACCAGCCCGGCCAGCAGCGGCATCAGGCGGAAGGTGCTGACATTGGGCTTGATCTTGCCGGCCTCCAGCGCCGAAACGTCCAGCAGGGTGGCGAGCAGGGAATTGGTGGCCTCGATGCTCTGGCGCAGGCGGTCGACCACCTTGAGCTTGCGCGGATCGTCCTCCACCTGCCCGGCCAGCACCTCGGCGAACATGCCGGCGGCCTGCAGCGGCTGGCGCAGATCGTGGGAGGCGGCGGCCAGGAAGCGGGTCTTGCTCTCGTTGGCCTGACGGGCCTCGGCGGCGCGCAACTCGGCCTCGGCGGTGCGGGCCCGCACCGTCTCCTCCAGCGAGGCCATGGAGCGCTCCTCGCGGGTGATGATGCGGAAGGTGGTGACGGCCATGCCGCCCAGGCCCAGCATCACCACCCCCAGGGCGGCCGCGATGATCAGGGCGGTCTGCCGCCAGGGGGCGAGAATGTCGTCCACGGCCATGCCGGCGCTGACCATGACGTTGAACGGGAGCAGTTTCCGGTACGAAACCACCCGGTCAACCCCGTCGATGGGGGAATTGAGGCGCAAGGTCCCCACCGGCCGGGTCGCGGCGGCGGCGAAGATGGGATTGTTGGGGGTGGGGCGGCCCACGTAGTTTTCGGGATTGGGCTGGCGCAGCATCACCCGCCCGCCGGTGTTGGCGCCGATATAGGCGGACGGCCCCAGCCCCAGGGTGTTGTGGAAGTCGGTGAAGAAATGGGCGTTGACCCCCACCACCACCAGGCCGGCGAAACCTCCGTCCGGCCCGGCGACCCGCCGGCTGACGGTGAAGACCGGGGCCAGGCTGTAGCTCCCCATGACCATGGGCCCGATCACCCGTTCGGCCCCCTCGCTATGGGCCTTGAAATATTCGCGGTGGGCGTAGTTGACGGGGACGCCGCCCTGGGGCGGCCGGACGGCTGCGGCCACGTCGCCCCGGGCGTCGACCACCAGCATGTTGCCGCGCTGGGTCAGGCCGGCCTCGAGACTGGCCAGCTCCCGCAGCAATTCGTCGTCGCCGATCCGCCCGGCCAGCTTGTCCTGAACCACCACCACCATGCGGGCGATGATGGCGTCGGTGGTTGTCAGGGTGCGGGTCAGGTTGTCGTCGAGCAGGCGGACCGCCCCGGCGGTGGCCGTCGCCGCCTTTTCCATGGCCGCGGCGCGCAACTGGATCAGTATCGCCGCTGCGCCGCCCAGCAGCAGCAGCGCCATGACCAGGATCAGCAGGCGCAGGCGATGCCGCAATTCCCCCGGAGTACGGCGGGAACCGGCGGAATCGGTGGATGGAATGGGCTCGGAGGCGGTCACCAAGACGATTCCTTGGCGGAAAGAACGTCGGGCAGCTTATACCCAAAGCCCAGGGGCCGGAAGCGGCATGATGCCTATTCCTGGGCGGCCTCCAGCTCCTCCTGGGCGCTCAGCCAGGCCAGTTCCGCCTCTTCCACCCGGCGGGCCAGATCAGCCTCCTGGCGGCGCAATTCGGTGACCTTGGCGGGCGGTCCCTGGTAGAGCTTGGGGTCGGCCAGCCTTTCCGCCAGGGCCTTCTGCTCGGCGTGCAGCTTTTCCAGCGCCTTCTCCGCCGCCTGGGCCGCCTTGCGCAGCGGCGCCAGCTGGGCACGGGCCCCGGCCGCCGCCTTGCGCTCGGCCTTGCGCTGGGCGGCGTCGCCGGTCCGCTCCGGCTTGGCCCCCCGGCGGTCCTCGCGGGCGCGGTCGAGCAGCAGCTTGCGATAGGCGGCCAGGTCGCCGTCGAAGGGCTGGACCCCGCCGTCGCCCACCAGCCAGAGATTGTCGGCGGTCAGTTCGATCAGATGGGGGTCGTGGCTGATCAGGATCACCGCGCCGTCATAGGCGTTGAGCGCCGCCACCAGCGCCTCGCGGGCGTCGATGTCCAGGTGGTTGGTGGGCTCGTCCAGGATCATCAGGTGCGGCGCCTCGCGGCTCATCAGGGCGAACAGCAGCCGCGACTTCTCGCCGCCCGACAGGCTGGCGACCTTGACGTTGGCGCGGTCCTGCTCGAAGCCGAAACGGCCCAGTTGGGCGCGCACCTTGGCCTCGGGCATGCCCTTCATCAGCATGGCCATATGCTCGTAGGGTGTTTCCTCCAGCCGCAGCTCCTCGGTCTGGTGCTGGGCGAAATAGCCGATCTTCAGCTTGGGCGGCTTGCGGAACTGGCCGCCCAGCAGGTCGAGGCGCCCCGACAGCACCTTGGCCAGGGTGGACTTGCCGTTGCCGTTGGCGCCCAACAGGGCGATGCGGCTGTCCATGTCGATGCGGATGTCGAGGCCCCGCAGCACCACCTTGTCGCCGTATCCGGCCACGCCGTGGTCGATGGCGATGATCGGCGGGCTCAAGGGTTCGGGATCGGGGAAGTCGAAGGACATGGCGCGGTCCTCGACCACGGGGACCACCATCTCCATGCGCTCGAGCATCTTGACCCGGCTCTGGGCCTGGGCGGCCTTGGTGGCCTTGGCCTTGAAGCGGTCGATGAACGACTGGATCTTCTTGCGCTGTTCCTGCTGCTTGGTGAAGGCCTTGGCCTGCAATTCCATGCGGGCGCGGCGCGTCGCCTCGAAGCGGTCGTAATTGCCGCCATAGGCGTTGAGCTTGCCGTTCTCCAGATGGATGATGCGGTTGGTCACCTCGTTGAGCAGCTCGCGGTCGTGGCTGATCACCACCAGGGTGCCGGGATAGGCGGCCAAGTGGCTCTGCAGCCACAGAGTGGCCTCGAGGTCCAGGTGGTTGGTGGGCTCGTCCAGCAGCAGCAGGTCCGGGCTGGCGAACAGCGAGGCCGCCAGGGCGACGCGCATGCGCCAGCCGCCGGAAAAGTCGGAAACCGGCTGCAGTTGCGCCTCGGAATCGAAGCCCAGGCCCGACAGGATGGCCGCCGCGCGGGCCGGCGCCGAATGGGCGTCGATGGCCATCAGCCGCTCGTGGATCTCAGCGATGCGGTGGCCGTCGTGGCAGATCTCCGCCTCCTCGAACAGGGCGGTGCGTTCGGTGTCGGAGGCCAGCACGCAGTCGATCAGGCTGACGTCGCCCTCGGGCGCCTCCTGGGCCAGGCGGCCGAGGCGGGCGCGCGGGCGCATGTTGATCTCACCTCCGTCGGCGTGCAGCTCGCCCAGGATCAGCTTGAACAGGGTGGTCTTGCCGGTGCCGTTGCGCCCGACCAGGCCGACCCGCGCCCCGGCGGGAATATGGACGGTGGCCTGTTCGAAGATGGTCCGGCCACCATAGCGGAAGGTGAGGTCATTGATATGCAGCATGGCCGCTGGAATAGCACGCCCGCGCCTGCACGGCAAAGGCGCGGTTGCACCCCCGCGCGAGACCGTTGCTCTCCCCGGTCTTTGAGGTTATAACCCGCCGTCCCCCGAGCGCCCGGCCGCCGGGGGCGTGCGCGGCCGCCCAAATCCCGTCCCCCGGCGCGGCGCGAGCAACCGCCGAAAGGAATTCATCAATGGCTACCGAACGTACCCTGTCGATCATCAAGCCCGACGCCACCCGCCGCAACCTGACCGGCAAGATCAATGCCCGTTTCGAGGAAGCCGGCCTGCGCATCGTGGCGCAGAAGCGCGTCCAGCTGACCAAGGCCCAGGCCGGTCAGTTCTACTCGGTCCATGCCGAGCGCTCGTTCTTCGGCGAACTGGTTGACTTCATGATCTCCGGCCCCGTGGTGGTCCAGGTCCTCGAAGGCGAAGGCGCCGTCGCCCGCAACCGCGAGATCATGGGCGCCACCAACCCGGCCAACGCCGCCCCCGGCACCATCCGCGCCGACTTCGCCGAATCGGTGGAAGCCAATTCGGTGCACGGTTCCGACTCGGCCGAGAACGCCGCCATCGAAATCTCCTACTTCTTCTCGGGCTGCGAGATCGTCGGCTGATCCGACCGATCCCATCCGATCGCCGCCCCCCCGGGAGGAAACTCCCGGGGGGTTTTGTTTTGGCGGCAAGGACTCGGCATTGCATACAAAACGGGAAAATTATTTATTTATATTATGATTATGTGTTTTTTGCACCAATTTGCCACTTGCGCGGCTTGTATGCACGCCCGCAAATAGGGGTAACACAACCTCAACGGATGCATACAATGCAAAAAACGCGTCAATCGAGCCGGGGGCGGACGCCGGGCGGATGCCCCAACCCCATCGACGTGCATGTGGGGAGCCGGCTGCGCCTGCGCCGCACCCTGCTGGGTCTCAGCCAGGAATTCCTGGGCGAGGCCCTGGGGCTGACCTTCCAGCAGATCCAGAAATACGAGCGCGGCGCCAACCGCATCGGCGCCTCGCGCCTGTTCGACCTGTCGCGCGCCCTGGACGTGCCGGTGGAGTACTTCTACGAGGAGATGTCGCCCGACGTCATGGCCGCCAGCCCGCGGCACATGCTGCGCGCCACCGAGGAACCGGCGCCGCAGCGGGTCGACCCCATGAGCAAGCGCGAGACCCTGGACCTGGTCCGCACCTACTACAAGATCGGCGACCCCAACGTGCGCAAGCGGGTCTACGAGCTGGCCCGCGCCCTGGCGGTGCATACGGGAGGGCGGCGCTGACCGGTCCGGTCAGCGCATCCTGGCATGAGCCTCATGCATCGGCCGCCGCCCCATACAACCGGTAGCCGGCCCGCCCCCCTGCCTTGGCGCGGTACATGGCCATGTCGGCGTGGCGCAGCAGCATGGACGGGGTCTCGCCGTGCTCGGGGAAGGCGGCGATACCGATGCTGGCCGACAGGCGCACCGGCGGGTCGGTGATGGTGTAGGGCTCGCCCAGGACCGCCAGGATCTTTTCCGCCACGTTGCCGGCGTCGCTGGGCTGGGGCAGGTCGAACAGCAGGACGATGAATTCGTCGCCGCCCTGGCGGATGACCACGTCGGCGCCGCGGACGGCGTGGCGCAGCCGGCGGGCCGCCTCCTTCAGGACCAGGTCGCCGACCTCGTGGCCCAGGCTGTCGTTGACCTCCTTGAACTGGTCGAGATCGATGAACAGCACCGCCAGCCCCCGCCCGGAGCGCCGGGCCCCGGCGATGCCATGGGCGATGAACTGGTCGACGACGCTGCGGCTGAACAGGCCGGTCAGGACGTCGTGGGTGGCCAGATATTCCATGCGCTCGCGGGCGGCGCGGTTGCGCCGGCTGCGCTCGCGGTCGAGCCAGTGATAGGCGGCACCGCCGGCCAGGATGATGACCAGCGTCCCCAGGGCTCCGGACAGGCCGAACAGCCCCAGCCGGTCGGCGGCGATGGTGGCGACCCGCGGCACCGGCGCCAGGATGGTCAGCGCCAGATCATCCTCGGGCAGGATGGTCGACAGGCGCAGATACGGCACACCGTCGCTGCCCCAGCGATGCAGGGCGGGATGCGCGGTCGAGCCCCAGGGAACCAGGGGCAGCTCGGTGAATTCCGAACGCTTGTAGCGGCCTGTCCGCTCGGCGGGGGACAGCCCCCCCACCGCCGCCCCCGGCAGGGTGCGCATTTCCAGATCCTTGTCCTGGGCCAGGATCACCACACCGTAATTGTCGCTGAGAAAGGCATTGGCCTGATTGACCCAGGACGACAGATAGGGAAGGTCGATCTTGATGGTCATGACGCCCAGGATACGGTCGCCGTCGCGGACCGGCGCCGAGAAGAACAGGCCGGGGATGTTGGTCCGGCGCCCCAGGGCGAACTGGTTGCCGAACCGTCCGGCCATGGCCTCGGTGAAATAGGTCCGGTCGCGGTAATTGGTCCCGATGAAGCTTTCCGCCTTGCCGTCGTTGCTGGCGGCGATGGCGTCGCCGGCCGGATTGATCAGCCAGATGACGCTGAGCGCCGCCAGATCCGCCACCGAACCAGCCAGCGAGCGGTTGAGCTCGGCCAGACGCGGGTCGGATGACAGGACGGCCTGGCGCCGCTCGCGGGGCAACGACCTGAGGTCGGGACGGTCGCCGAACCGTTTCAGGGCCTCCACCACCGCCCGGTCGCGGCCCAGCGCCGCCGGAATGCCGTGGAACACCGCCAGGGTCCGCTGGATGCCCTGGGTCATGTCCTCGGTGCTCTGGCGCAGGTCGCGCTCGGCATGGGTCAGGGATTCCGAGGCCCGCCAGGCGACGTATTCCCCGGCCGCCAGCCAGCAGCCGCCAAGCCACAGGGCGATGACCACGGCGCCGAGGGCGATGAAATGGCGCGCCAGACCGGGCTCGGAGACGAACGCCGCCGGCTGGCCGGCAGGGCCGGAACGCTCATCGCCCGAAGCGATGATGGCAAACGGGGCTTCCGTCTCCATGATTCGCCGTCCGCGCCTGACCGGGGTCGCCCCCGAATTGAAGATCGATACCTATGGCAGCAAATGAATCTACGCATTTTGCCAGGGCCTGGAAACGGAAAAGACGCACCCGCCGGGGTTGGTTTGCATAGGCGGCTCCCCACACCTGGGGTATGATTGCCATCTGGCTTCCCGGGGGAGATGAATGACCACCACGCCCAAGCGGTCACTGCTGGCCGGCCTGCCGCCCCTGGGCATCTGGGGGCTTTCGGCCGGGCTGGTCGTCCTGCTGGTGGGGCTGACGGCGTTCCAGTTGCATGCCGGCTATCTGCGGACCGTCCGAGTGGCCAGCGCCAACCTCGCCGACACGGCCCGCGTCACCGAGGAACAGGTGCGCGGCAGCCTGCGGGTGGTGCGCCTGATGCTGCGCGCCATCGCCGAGGCGCCGCGCAACGAGCCGGGGCCGCTGCGGCGGTTCATGGCGACGCGAACCAAGATCGTCCCGGAAATCCGCCAGGCCTTCATCGTCAATGCCCAGGGCATCGTCACCGTCTCGACCCTGCCCCAGGTGGAAGGACGCGATACCGGCGGACGCGCCTTCTTCACCGCCGCGCGGGATTTGCCGCCCGGCCGCGACATCCACGTCAACAAGCCCCTGCCCATCGGGATCGACGGGGCGCTGGTGATCATGGTGTCCATGCCGCTGACCGACGCCGAGGGGCAATTCGACGGCATCGTGGCGGTATCGCTGGAACTGGGCTATTTCCAGCACCTGCTGCAATCGGTCCACACCGGCGAGCCGGGGGCCGGCGCGCTGCTGGTCACCCCCGATGGCGACATCGTCGGCCGCGACCCCGAGCCCGAGCTTTACGTGGGCAAGAACATCGCCAAGGGCGGCGCCTTCGCCATGCACCGCGAGGCCGGGAGCGCCGCCAACACCTTCGTCCACGTCACCCTGACCGACGGCAAGGAGAAGGTGTCGGCAGCCCGCACCCTGACCGAACCGGCCATGCCGCCGCTGGTGGTGATCGTCGGCCGCCCGCTCGACGGCGTCCTGGCCCCCTGGCGGGCCGAGGCGATGCTGGTGGCGGCGGTGGTGGGCGTCCTGGCCATCGCCATCTTCGGGCTGACCGGTCTGGCCGGGCGCCACCTGGTCGCGCTGACGGCCAGCGAGGAGCGCTATCGCGGCCTGATCGAGACCCAGAACGACCTGGTGGTCCGCCTCACCCTCGACGAGCACCTGGCTTTCGCCAACGAGGCCTTCGCCCGCGCCCACGGGCAGGATTCCTCGGCCATCATCGGCCAGTCCTGGCGCGCCTTCGTCCACGAGGACGACCACGCCGCCACCGCCCAGGCCATCACCGACGTCCTGCGTCCTCCCGGTTTCCGCGCCGCGGTGGAGAACCGCATGAAGATGGTGGCCGGCCTGCGCTGGGTGTCGTGGGAGGGCGCCGCCATCCGCGACATGGCCGGACGCATCGTCGAGGTCCAGGCGGTGGGCCGCGACATCACCGAATGGGTCGAGCACCGCGAACGCCAATCGGCCCTGCTGCGCGACCTGGACACGTCCAACCGCGAGCTGGAGCAGTTCGCCTATATCGCCTCCCACGACCTGCGCGAGCCGCTGCGCATGATCACCAGCTATCTCGGCCTGCTGGAGCGGCGCTACACCGCCCTGCTGGACGAGGACGGCCGCCAGTTCCTGGATTTCGCCCGCGACGGCGCCAAGCGCATGGACCTGATGGTCCTCGACCTGCTGGAATTCTCCCGCGTCGGCCGGGTCCGCGACCCGCTGGCCACCGTCGCCCTGGCCGACGTGATCGCCGCCGCCCTCGACAATCTCAGGATGCCCATCGAGGAAAGCGGCGCCACCCTGTCCATCCCCGCCGACCTGCCGACCATCACCGGATCGGGCGGCGAACTGGTCCGCCTGTTCCAGAACCTGATCGGCAACGCGGTGAAGTATCGCCACCCCGACCGCCCGCCGGTAATCACCGTGTCGGCGCAGCGGGGCGACAGGGTCTGGGTCTGCGCGGTGGCCGACAACGGCATCGGCATCGCGCCGGAATATTTCGAACGGATCTTCGACATCTTCCAGCGCCTGCACAGCCGCAACGAGTACGAGGGCACCGGCATCGGGCTGGCGCTGTGCCGCAAGATCGTCGAGCACCACGGCGGCCGCATCTGGGTGGAATCCGAACCGGGGAAGGGCTCGTGCTTCCGCTTCACCCTGGTCGGCGGGGCGGCGTGATCAGCCCTGGCGCTCGGCCAGGGTATCCTCGATCTCGCGGTCGTAGAAGCGTTCGACCAGCAGCTTGAGCACCAGCGTGACCAGGGCCAGCAGGGTCAGCACCGAGGCGGCGGCAAAGGCCCCCGAACTGTCATAGTCGTGGTAGAGCAGGTCGATCTGCAGCGGGAGCGTCATGGTCTCGCCCCGCACCTGCCCCGACACCACCGAGACGGCGCCGAACTCGCCCAGCGAGCGGGCGGCGCACAGGATGATGCCGTAGTAGAGCGCCCATTTGACGTTGGGCAGGGTGACCCGCAGGAAGATGGCCAGCCCCCCCGCCCCCAGGGTCAGCGCCGCCTCCTCGTCGTCGGTGCCCTGCAGTTGCATCAGCGGCAGCAATTCGCGGGCGATGAACGGAGAGGTGACGAACAGGGTGGCGATGACGATGCCCGGCAGGGCGAACATCACCTTGAGGTCGTGCTCCTCCAGCCACGGCCCCAGCAGGCCCGAGCCGCCATAGACCATCAGGGCGGCAACGCCGGCGACGATGGGCGACACCGAGAACGGCGCCTCCACCAGGCTGACCAGCCATTTCTTGCCCTTGAAGCGGAACTTGGTGACCGTCCAGGCCACCGCCAGACCATAGATTGCGTTGATGGGCACCACGATGGCCAGGACCAGCAGCGACAGGCCGATGGCGTGCAGGGTCTCGGGATGGCTGACCGCCTGCCACCACGCCGCCCAGCCCTTGGACAGCGCCTGGGCGAAAATCACCGCCATGGGCACCATCAGGAAGCCCAGGGCCAGCAGCCCGGCCAGCCCGATCAGGATCAGGCGCCGCTTGCCGCCGGGCTGACGGTGGGGAACGTGATGGACGGCCATGGCGGGTATCATCGTCTCAGCCCTTTGCCAGATAGCGCTGCTGCCAGGCCTGGATGCCGTTGGTCAGCAGCATGGTCGCAAAGGCGAAGGCCAGCACCACGGTGGCCACGGCGGTGGCGGAGCCGAACTCGTACTCCTCCAGCTTGATGAAGATCAGCAGGGCGGCGATCTCGGTCTCGAAGGGGCGGTTGCCGGCGATGAAGATGATGGCGCCGAACTCGCCCAGGCAGCGGGCGAAGGCCAGCGACATGCCGGCCAGCAGGGCCGGCGCCAGGGTGGGCAGGATCACCTTCATGAAGATCTGCGTCTCCGAGGCGCCCAGCGTCCGGGCCGCCTCCTCGGTCTCGCTCTCCAGCTCCTCGATCACCGGCTGCACGCTCCGCACCACGAAGGGCAGGCTGGTGAAGGCCATGGCGATGGCGATGCCCGGCTGGGCGTGGACCACCTTGAAGCCCAGCGGCTCCAGGTACTGCCCCACCCAGCCGTTGGGGGCGAAGGCGGCGGCCAGGGCCAGGCCGGCCACCGCGGTGGGCATGGCGAAGGGCAGATCGATCAGGGCGTCCAGCAGGTTGCGGCCGGGGAACTGATAGCGGGCCAGCACCCAGGCGAACAGCAGCCCGGCCAGCCCGTTGAAGGCCACCGCCTCGGCCGCCGAGACCAGGGTGACCTGATAGGCGGCCAGGGCGCGCGGGCCGGTGGTGGCGGCGATGAAGCCCTCCAGGCTCATGCCCGCCGCCTTGATCAGCATGGCGCCCAGCGGCAGGAGGACGACGAGGCCGAGATAGGCCAGCGTCATCCCCATGGTCAGCGAGAAGCCGGGCAACAGCCTGCGGGCGCGCATCATACGAACTCCGGTTGAACCGTTCGGTCGGTCATCTCCGGCCGGAACCGGAGACGACCGACCTTGTAGCCCGATGACGCGGTTTGCGCATCACTTCTTGCCGAAGACCTGATCGAAGATGCCGCCCTCGGCGAAGTGGATCTTCTGGATGTTGTCCCAGCCGCCGAACAGTTCGGTGGTGTAGAGGCGCACCTTGGGAAACTGCGCCGCATGCCGGGCCGCCACCTTCTCCGAGCGCACCCGGTAGAAGTTCTTCGCCAGGATTTCCTGGGCCTCGTCGGAATAGAGGTAGTCGAGATAGGCCTTGGCGCTGGCCTGTGAGCCCTTCTTGACAGCCACCTTGTCCACCACCGCCACCGGGAACTCGGCCAGGATGCTGACCGGCGGGATCACGCCTTCCACCTTGTCGGCGCCGAACTCCTTGATGACGCCGCCCACCTCGGCCTCGAAGGTGACCAGCACGTCGCCGGTGGCCCGCTCGACAAAGGTGGTGGTGGCGCCGCGCCCGCCGGTGTCGAACACCGGCACGTTGGCCACCAGCTTGCGGATGAAATCCTTGGCCTGGGCCTGGTCGCCGCTGAACTTTTCCAGGGCGAAGGCATAGGCGGCCAGATGGGTGTAGCGGCCGTTGCCCGAGGTCTTCGGGTTGGGGAACACCACCTTGACGTCGGGGCGGACCAGATCGTCCCAGTTCCGGATGTTCTTGGGATTGCCCTTGCGGACCACGAAGGCCGGCAGCGAGTAATAGGGCGAGGCGCCGTGCGGGAAGGCGGTCTGCCAATCCTTGCGCACGAAGCCCTTATCGGCCAGAACCTGCACGTCGGTCACCTGGTTGAAGGTCACCACGTCGGCGGGCAGGCCTTCGAGGATGGCGCGGGCCTGCTTGGAGGACCCGGCGTGGCTCTGCTTGATCTGGGCGATCCCCTTGCCGGCCGGGGTGGCCTGGAAGGCGGGGTTGATCTGCTGGAACAACTCGCGGGCGATGTCGTAGGACACGTTCAGCAATTCGCCCGGCGCCTTGTCCTGGGCCAGGGCGCCGGCCGGCATCAGGGCCAGGGCGGCCAGGGCGGCGAGAGTGGAAAGACGCAATGCCATCGGAAACTCCATTCAGTCGTCCACGGGTTAAAACACGATTGGCATGTGTTATTGAAAATAAAAATACATATTTTTATTGCTGTTTATGACAGATCCGTCCACCCCACCGGAAGGGA
>NZ_AONQ01000021.1 GCF_000342045.1 Paramagnetospirillum caucaseum
GTTAACCCCGCAATTCGCCGCCGGTGGCCTTGGCCACCGCCGAGACGATCTTCGCGCCCACCGCCTCGATCTCCTCGTCGGTCAGCGTCTTGTCGCTGGGCTGCAGCGTCACGGTGATGGCCAGCGACTTCTTGCCCGCCGCCATCTTGTCGCCCTCGTAGAGGTCGAACACCGCCACGTCGGTGATCAGCGCCTTGTCGGCGTTCTTCGCCGCGCGGACCACCGCATCCGCCGCCACGCCCGCATCCAGGGTGAAGGCGAAGTCGCGGTCCAGCGGCTGCAGGGCCGAGGCCTTGAGCAGCGGCTTGGCCTTGGTGGCCTTGGCTTTTTGCGCCGGCAGGGCCTCGAGGAACAGCTCGAAGCCGACCACCGGCCCCTTGACGTCCAGCCTTGCCAGGACGCCGGGATGCAGTTCGCCGAAGAAGCCCACCGGCTTGTTGCCCAGCTTGAGCGTGCCGGAACGGCCGGGGTGGTACCAGGCGGGGGCCTCGGCCACCACCTGCAGGCTTTCGGGATTGGCTCCGGCGGCGGCAACCGCCGCCAGGATATCCGCCTTGGCGTCGAAGGCGTCCACGGCCCGCGCCGGCTCGGCCCAGTGGCGGCCGCGCGCCCGTCCGGCGCGGATGCCGGCGGCCACCAGCCGCTGCTGGCCCGGCTCGGGTCCGTCGAATTGCGGCCCCAGCTCGAACAGACCGAGATCCTTCATGCCGCGGTCGGCGTTGCGGCCGGCGGCGGTGACCAGATTGGGCAGCACCGAGGGACGCATGACGTCGAGATCGGCGGAGATGGGATTGGCCAGATGCATTTCGGGCGCGCCTCCGCCGAACATCACGGCGTGGGCTTCGGGCAGAAACGACCAGGTCACCGTCTCCACCAGACCGCGGGTGGCCAGCTGGCGGCGCACCCAGCCGGAACGGCGCTGGCCGGGGGTCAGCACCGGCTTCGGCATGGCCGGACGCGGCATGGGAGTGGCGGGGATGTTGTCGTAGCCGTTGATGCGGATGATCTCCTCCACCAGATCGTGCTCGGCGGCGATGTCGCCGCGCCACGACGGCGGGTTGACCAGCAAACCATCCGCATGCTCCGCCACGGCGCAGCCCAGGTCGTTGAGGATGGTCTCCATACGCTGGACGGAGACGTCGACGCCGCCCAGTTCGGCGACGCGGTTGGGACGCAGCACGATGGATTTCTGCCAGTCGGGCTCGGTGCCGGTGATCACCGGCTCGGAGGCCTCGCCGCCGCACAGATCGAGGATCATGCGGGTGGCCAGTTCCATGGACGCCACCACGAAGGCCGGATCGACGCCGCGCTCGAAGCGGAAGCGGGCGTCGGACAGGATGTCCAGCCTGCGCCCGGTGGCGGCGGTGCGGATGGGGTCGAAATAGGCGGCTTCCAGGAACACCTGGGTGGTGGACTCGGTGCAGCCCGAGTGCTCGCCGCCCAGGATGCCGGCCAGGGCCTCGGGGCCGTTGTCGTCGGCGATGACCGTCATGCCCGCATCCAGCGTGTAGGTCTTGCCGTTGAGGCCGGCCAGGGTCTCGCCGTCACGCGCCAGACGGGCGCGGATGTCGCCCTTGACCTTGGCGGCGTCGAAGACGTGCAGCGGGCGGCAGAGGTCGTAGGCGAAGAAGTTGGTGATATCCACCAGGGCCGAGATGGGACGCAGGCCGATGGCGGAGAGGCGGTCCTTCAGCCATTGCGGGCTGTCGCCGTTCCTGACGCCCTTGATCAGGCGGCCGGCGAACAGCGGGCAGGCATTGGCATCCTCGGGCGCGAAGTCCAGGCGCACGCCGATGGAGCTCTTGAAGGCGCCCGGCACCGGCTCGACCTTGAGCGGCTTGAGATTGCCGAGGCCGAAGGCCGCCAGATCGCGGGCGATGCCGCGCACGCCCAGGCAGTCGACGCGGTTGGGGGTGACCGAAATCTCGATCATGGGATCGAAGCTCATGACGTCGAGCAGGCGGGCGCCCACCGCGATGGAGACGTCCAGCTCGGCGATGCCCTCGTGGTCCTCGCCCAACTTCAGCTCGCGCCACGAGCACATCATGCCCTGGCTTTCGACGCCCCTGACCTTGCCCTTCTTCAGCAATTCGCCGGTGATGGGGATATAGGTGCCCGGCTGGGCCAGGATGACCTTGAGGCCGGCGCGCGCGTTGGGAGCGCCGCAGACCACCTGCAGCACGCCGTCCCCTGAATCCACCTTGCACAGCTTCAGCTTGTCGGCGTCGGGATGCTTCTCGGCCTCCAGGATATGGCCGACCACGAAGCCGCCCAGATGCCTGGCGGGGTCGTCGATGCCCTCGACCTCGAGGCCGATGGCGGTGAGGCCGACCTCGATCTCGGCCAGGGTGGCCTCGGTGTCGAGATGGGTCTTGAGCCAGTCCAGCGTGAACTTCATCGGGTCAGCCCTCCCGCGAGCGTGGGAACGTCGAGCGGCACGAAGCCGTAATGCTTCAGCCAGCGCAAATCGGAATCGAAGAAGGTGCGCAGGTCGGGAATGCCGTATTTCAGCATGGCCATGCGCTCGACGCCCATGCCGAAGGCGAAGCCCTGGTAGCGGTCGGGGTCGATGCCGCAATTGCGCAGCACATTGGGATGGACCATGCCCGAGCCGCCGATTTCCAGCCAGCCGGCGCCGGGTCCGATCTTCAACTCGCCGCCTTCGCGCGAACAGCCGATATCCACCTCGGCCGAGGGCTCGGTGAAGGGGAAGAAGCTGGGGCGAAAGCGCACCGGCACGTCGTCCACCTCGAAGAAGGCGCGGACGAATTCCAGCAGGCAGCCCTTGAGGTGGCCCATATGGGTGACCTCGTCGATGACCAGCCCCTCGATCTGATGGAACATCGGGGTGTGGGTCATGTCCGAATCGCAGCGATAGGTGCGGCCGGGCGCGATGATGCGGATGGGGGGCTTGTTGGCCAGCATGGTGCGGATCTGCACCGGGCTGGTGTGGGTGCGCAGCAGGTGGCGGCCCCCGTCGGCCTTCTCGCCGAAATAGAAGGTGTCGTGCATCTGGCGCGCCGGATGCTCGGGCGGAATGTTCAGCGCGTTGAAATTGTGGAAGTCGTCCTCGATGTCCGGACCTTCCGCCACGTCGAAGCCCATCTGGGCGAAGATGGCGGCCATCTCGTCCATGACCTGGGAAATGGGATGGATGCGCCCCATCGCCTCGGGTCGCGACGGCAGGGTCACGTCCAGGCGCTCGCGCGACAGGCGCTCGTCCAGGGCCTTGGTCTCCAGACCGGCCTTGGCGGCGGCCAGCGCGCCCTCGATCCGGTCCCGCGCCGCGTTGAGCGCCGCACCGGCGGCCCTGCGCTCGTCGGGGCCCATGCCGCCCAGGGACTTCATCAGGCCGGTGATACTGCCCTTCTTGCCCAGCGCGGCGACGCGGGCGGCGTCCAGCTGGTCCAGGGTGGAGGCGGCGGCCACCGCGGCCAAGGCTTCGGACTGGAGTTTATCGAGGTCCTGCATCTCTCTCGTTCCCCAAGACGCGAAAAGGGGCCGTCCCATACGGGCCGGCCCCTCTCCAACACATTTCTTCCCGAAAGGAAGTCCTACTGGAGGGCGGCCTGAGCCTTTTCCACCAGCGACTTAAACGCTTCGGGTTCGCGGATGGCGATATCGGACAGCACCTTGCGGTCGAGCGCGATGCCGGCCTTCTTCAAGCCGTCCATGAAACGCGAATACGGCAGGCCGTAGGCGCGCGAACCGGCGTTGATGCGCTGAATCCACAGGGCGCGGAAATTGCGCTTCTTGGCGCGGCGGTCGCGATAGGCGTACCGCAGGGCCTTCTCGACCTTCTGGATCGCGACCCGGAAGCAGGTGCTGGACCGGCCGCGATAGCCCTTGGCGAGCTTGAGAATCTTCTTGTGACGGGCGTGCGTGGTGACGCCCCGCTTGACGCGAGCCATTTATCAGCCTCCGTTCGGCAGGAAGTACTTCTTGACGTTGTCGCTGTCCGTCTTGAACAGCAGGAAGGTGCCGCGCGCCTGGCGCTTCATCTTCTGCGACTTCGCCGACAGGCAGTGACGCTTGAACGCCACGTTGCCCTTCACCTTGCCGGTGCCGGTGAGCTTGAACCGCTTCTTCGCGGAGCTCTTGGTCTTCATCTTGGGCATTTGCGCTTATCCTTAGTCTGAATGGTTCAGCGACGAGGAACGGCAAGGCAGCCCTAACAGCCTTGTCCGCTCAGGAAGGGGACGCTTATAGCTCGGGCGATCCGGCAATGCAAGGGGCCGGAATCACTTTCAAATCACTTCCGGTTCACCAGCCAGATGCCCGCCGCCACCAGGACCATGGCTCCGCCCAGGCCCCAGGTGATGCGCTCGCCCAGCAGGGCCGCGCCGAACAGCATGCCGAACAGCGGCGTCAGGAACGAGAAGGCCGACAGCCTGGTGGCGGGATAGCGGGAGATCAGCCAGAACCACGCCAGATACGAGGCGAAGGCCACCGCCACGATCTGCCAAGCCAGCGACACCCAGATCAGCGCCGACGGCTCGCCGATCACCCCCTTTTCGCCCAGCAGCAGCGAGGCGACGGGCAGGGCCAGGGCCGACACCCCCAACTGGTACAGCAGGGTCTTGTTGGGGCTGACCGCCGCCAGGCGGGTGGTGCGCACCAGCACGGTGGTAGCGCCCCACATCACCGCCGAAACCAGCAGCATCAGGTCGCCGACCAGCTGGCGGCGATCGGGCAGCGACAGGTTGTCGCCGAAGGCCAGCACGATGCCGCCGAAGGCGCACAGCAGGCCCACGGTCTGGTTCCGGGTCAGGCGTTCGGCCGGGACCAGCAGGTGCATGCCCAGCGCCACCACGAAGGGCGCGGTATAGAGGAACACCACCGCCCGCGACGCCGTGGTGTATTCCAGCCCCCAGAAGATCAGGGCGAACTCGGCGGCGAACAGCAGCCCGGCCGCCAGCCCGGCCCGGCCCGAGCCGTCGGATTCGAACAGGCGGATTCCCTGCCAGCGGCTCCAGCCCATCAGCAGCAGGGTCGATCCGGCCGAGCGCAAGCCCGCCTGCAGCACCGGCGAAATGCCGGCATTGGCCACCTTGGCCGCCACCTGGTTGAGGCCCCACAGGGCGCACAGCCCGATCATCAGGGTCATGGCCAGGGCGTCGAGATGGGTGTGGCGCTGGGGAGTCATGCCACCTCCAGATCGAACGCCGCCGCCATCAGGGCGCTGGTGTAGGCGGTCTTGGGGGCCTTGAACAGATCCTCGGCGCGGCCGGCCTCCACCACCTTGCCGTCCTTCATGACCATCAGGTCGTCGGCCAGGGCGCGCACCACCCGCAGGTCGTGGCTGATAAACAGATAGGCCAGGGCGTGACGGGCCTGGAGGTCGCGCAGCAGATCGACGATCTGCGCCTGGACCGAGACGTCGAGCGCGCTGGTCGGCTCGTCCAGGACGATGAATTTGGGCTTGAGCACCAAAGCGCGGGCGATGGCGATGCGCTGGCGCTGGCCGCCGGAGAATTCGTGGGGATAGCGGTCGCGCGTCGCCGGGTCGAGGCCCACTTCCGCCAGGGCCTCGGCGATCACCCGGTGGCGTTCGGCGGCGTGCATGGCCGGTTCGTGCACCTCGAGGCCCTCGCCGACGATCTGGCCCACCGACATGCGGGGGCTGAGCGAGCCGTAGGGATCCTGGAACACCATCTGCATCTGGCGGCGGAGCGGCCGCAGCTCTCCGGCGCTCATGGAGTGGATGGCCGTCCCGCCGAAGGCGATCTCGCCCTCCGAGTCCAGCAGGCGGAGCAAGGCGAGGCCCAGGGTGGTCTTGCCCGAGCCCGATTCGCCCACCACGCCGATGGTGTGGCCGCGCCTTAAGTCCAGGCTGACCCCGTCCACCGCCTTGACGTGGCCGACGGTCTTGCGCCAGAGGCCGGCCTTCAGGGGAAACCATACCTTGAGGTCGCGGGCCGCCATCACCACCGGCTCGCCCTCGGGCGGGCGGTGGGGCTTGCCCTTGGGCTCGGCCGCCAGCAGGCGCTTGGTGTAAGGATGGGCGGGGGCATCGAACACCTGGGGCAGCCGACCGCTTTCCACGATCTCGCCCCCATTCATGACGCAAACCCGGTCGGCCATCTTGCGCACGATGCCGAGATCGTGGGTGATGAACAGCAGGGCCATGCCCAGGCGGGCCTGCAAATCCTTCAGCAGCGCCAGGATCTGCGCCTGAATGGTGACGTCCAGCGCCGTGGTCGGCTCGTCGGCGACGAGGATATCGGGCTCGCCGGCCAGGGCCATGGCGATCATCACCCGCTGGCGCTGGCCGCCCGACAGCTCGTGCGGCAGGGCGCCCAGGCGCTTCTCGGGCTGGGGAAGGCCCACCAGGGCCAGCAGTTCCACCACGCGGGCGCGCAGTGCCGCGCCGCGCATGCCGCGATGCAGCTCCAGCACCTCGCCCACCTGCTTCTCGATGGAATGCAGGGGGTTGAGCGAGGTCATGGGCTCCTGGAACACCATGGCGACGCGGGCGCCGCGCACCTTCCGCAGGGCATGCTCCGGCGCGCCCACCAGTTCGGCGCCGTCCAGGCGGATGGAGCCCCTGGGGTGGCGGGCGCGGGGATAGGGCAGCAATTGCAGGATGGACAGCGCCGTCACCGACTTGCCCGAGCCGCTTTCGCCCACCAGGGCCAGGGTCTCGCCCTTGGCCAGGGTGAAGGACACGCCCTTGACCGCGTCCACCGGGCCGAAGCTGACCGCCAGATCGTCGACGACAAGGAGAGGGGGGTTTTCACTCATCAGGTCGTCTTTCTCGGATCAAAGGCGTCGCGCACCGCTTCGCCGACGAAGACCAGCAGCGACAGCAGGGTGGCGACCACCACGAAGCCGGTCAGGCCCAGCCAGGGGGCCTGCAGGTTCTCCTTGCCCTGGCGCAGCAGGTCGCCCAGCGAGGCCGAGCCGGGCGGCAGGCCGAGCCCGAGAAAATCCAGCGCGGTCAGCGACACGATGGAGGAATTGAGGATGAACGGCATGAAGGTGACGGTGGCCACCATGGCGTTGGGCAGCACATGGCGGACCATGATGCGGGAATCGCTCATGCCCAGCGTGCGGGCGGCACGGACGTAATCGAAGTTGCGGGCCCGCAGGAACTCGGCCCGGACCACGCCGACCAGATTGGTCCACGAGAACAGCACCAGGACCAGCAGCAGGGTCCAGAAGCCCGGCTTGATGATGGAGGCGATGATGATCAGGATCAGCAATTCCGGCAGGCCGCCCCAGATCTCCAGGAAGCGCTGGAAGGCCAGATCGACCTTGCCGCCGAAATAGCCCTGCACCGCGCCCGCCGCCACGCCGACCACGGTACTGACCAGGGTCAGCGCCAGCCCGAAGCAGATGGACAGGCGCAGGCCATAGATCAGCCGGGCCACCACGTCGCGGCCCTGGTCGTCGGTGCCCAGCCAGTTTCTGGCCGACGGCGGCGACGGGTGCGTAGCCAGCGGGTCGTAATTGATGGCGCGGTAGTCGAAGGGAACCGGCGGCCACAGCGCCCAGCCCTTCTCGGCGATCTTTTCCACGATGTAGGGATCGCGGTAATCGGCATAGGTCAGGAAATCGCCGCCGAAGGTCACCTCGGGATAGTCCCTGACCATGGGGAAGTACATCGCCCCGTCATAGCGCACCATGATCGGCCGGTCGTTGGCCACCAGTTCGGCGGCCAGGGTGACCAGGAACAGGGCCAGGAAGATCCACAGGCTCCAGAATCCCCGCCGATTGCGGCAAAAGGCGTCGAGCCGGCGGCGGTCGAGCGGCGTCAGGCTCATCCCCCCCTCCCCTCGAAATCGATGCGGGGATCGACCCAGTGATAGGTCAGGTCGCTGACCAGATTGAGCACCAGACCCAGCAGCGAGAAGGCGTAGAGCGTGCCGAACATCACCGGATAGTCGCGGTTGCTCACCGCCTCGAAGCCCAGCAGGCCGATGCCGTCGAGCGAGAAGATGATCTCCACCAGCACCGAGCCGGTGAACAGGATGCCGACCAGGGCGCGGGGGAAACCGGCGACGATCAGCAGCATGGCGTTGCGGAAGATATGGCCGTAGAGGATGCGCCGTTCGGACAGGCCCTTGGCCCTGGCGGTCACCACGTATTGCTTGTTGATCTCCTCCAGGAAGGAGTTCTTGGTCAGCATGGTCAACCCGGCGAATCCGCCAACCACCAACGCGGTTACCGGCAGCGCCAGGTGCCAGAAGTAATCCCCGGCCCGCGCCGCCAGGGAAGCCCCCTCCATGCCGGACGAGGACAGCCCCCTCAGCGGGAACCACGAGAAATACTGGCCGCCGGCGAACACGACGATCAGGGCGATGGCGAACAGGAAGCCGGGCACGGCATAGCCGATGATCACCGCCCAGGACGACGCCACGTCGAGGCGCGAGCCGTCCCGCGTCGCCTTGGCGATACCCAGCGGAATGGACACCAGATAGATGATCAGGGTGCTCCACAGCCCCAGCGAGATGGAGGTGGGCATCTTCTCGATCACCAGCCCGATCACCGAGACATCGCGATAGAAGCTCTTGCCGAAATCGAAACGGGCATACTGGCCCATCATCAGCCAGAAGCGCTCGTGCGCCGGACGGTCGAAGCCGAACTGCCTCTCGATCTCCTTGATGAAGTCGGGCGGCAAGCCCTGGGCCCCGCGATAGGCCCCCTGGCCGCCCTGGGCCGGGGCCGCCTTGACCTGGGCGGTCTCGCCCGAGCCCGCCCCCGAGACGCGGGCGGCGGCATCGACGGCGGTGCCCTGCAGCCGCGAGATCATCAGCTCCACCGGCCCGCCGGGGGCGAACTGCACCACCGCGAAATTGATCAGCATGATGCCGAACAGGGTCAGCGGGATCAGGGCCAGACGGCGAAGGGCGTAGGCGATCATTTCCTCACCCACCAGGTCATGGGCTGCACCCCGCTGGAGGGAACCTTGTCGGGCATGCCGAATTTGTCCCACCACACCAGCCGGTCGAGACCCAGATGCCATTGCGGGATGACGTAATGGTTCCACAACAGCACCCGGTCCAAGGCGCGGGTGCGCGCCACCAGGGTCTCGCGGTCGGGAGCGGAAATCACCAGATCGACCAGGGAATCCACCGCCGGGTTCTTGATGCCGGCCAGATTCTGGCCGCCGGGGGCATCGGCGGATTCCGTGCCCCAATAGCCCAGCTGTTCGTTGCCCGGCGACTGTGACTGGCCCCAGACATGAACCACCATGTCGAAATCGAAGTGGTCGAGGCGGTTCTTGTACTGGGCGGTGTCGACGGTGCGCACGCCGGCCTCGATGCCGAGACGGGCCAGATTGCGGGCGAACGGCAGGGTGATGCGCTCCCAGGCGGGCTGGACCAGCAGGATCTCGAAGGCGAAGGGCTGGCCGGAGGCATTCACCAGCCTGCCGTCCACCACCATCCACCCCGCCTCTTCCAGCAGCTTCATGGCGGCGCGCAGGTTGGGGCGGATATTGCCGTCGCCCTCGGTGGCCGGCGGCTTGAACTCGGTGGTGAACACCTCGGGCGGCACCTTGCCGCGCAAAGGCTCCAGCACCGCGAGTTCCTGGGCCGAGGGCAGCCCCACCGAAGCCAGTTCCGAATTGGCGAAGTACGAGCCGGTGCGCTTGTACTGGCCATGGAACAGGGTCTTGTTGGTCCATTCGAAATCGAAGGCCAGCCCCAGGGCCTGGCGCACCCGGATATCGGCGAACAGCGGACGGCGCAGGTTGAAGGCATAGCCCTGCATGCCGGCCGGACGCTGGTTGGCGAAGGCCTGGCGACGGCCCCGCTTGTCCTTCAGCCCGGCCCAATCCTCATAGGCGGTCGCCCATTTCTTGGCCTCGTTCTCCAGCCGCCAGTCGTACTCGCCGGCCTTGAACGCCTCCAGCGCCACCGTGGTGTCGCGGTAGGAATCGTAGCGGATACGGTCGAAATTGTACTCGCCCTTACGCACGGGAAGATCGGCACCCCAGTAATCCCGGACCCGCTCATAGGTGATGGTGCGCTGGGTCTCGAACGCCGCCACCTTGTAGGGGCCGCTGCCCAGCGGCGGCTCCAGGGTGGTGACGGCGAAGTCGCGGCCCTGCCAGTAATGCTTGGGCAGGATGGGCAACTGCCCGACGATCAGCGGCAGCTCGCGGTTGTCGCCGGGCTTGAAACTAAAGCGCACCCGGCGCGGCCCCAGCACCTCCACCTTATCCACCGCCGCGTAGTAGAAGCGGTAGCGGGGATGGCCCTTGGCCTTCAGGATGTCGAACGAGAACGCCACGTCCTCGGCGGTGATCGGCTTGCCGTCATGCCAGCGGGCCTGGGGCCGCAGGTTGAAGACCACCCACGAGCGGTCGGCGGGCACCTCGACGGTCTCGGCGATCAGGCCGTATTCGGAAAACGCCTCGTCGGCCGAATTGGCCATCAGGGTCTCGAAGGGCAGGTCGGACCCGCCCGGCGGGTCGCCCTTGACGATGAAGGGATTGAGGGTGTCCCAGCCGCCGATCTCGGCCAGCCGCATCTCGCCGCCCTTGGGGGCGTCGGGGTTGACGTAGTCGAAATGCCGGAATCCCGGCCCGTATTTGGGCGCCCCGTGCATGGCCAGCCCGTGCACCGGCGCCACCGTCTCGGCAAGAGCGGCGGGGACGGCGAGCAGCAGGCAAAGGGCAAGGATCGGGGCGCGCATGGGGCCAGAGTTTGGGGCCAAGCGCGGCCCAGGGCAAGGGGGCACTACTTGCCGGCGAACGGCGGCACCCGGCCCTGCAGGGCTTCCAGCATCACCAGTTCCTCGTCGGCGTGGTCGGTCACCATGTAGGGTTCCATCACCGGGTCACGCCCGGCGGCAAAGACCCGGCGGGGCGCGTCGTGGTGGCGGGTCCGCACCTCCTCGGCCCGGCCCGGCGCGGCGTTGGGGCTCATCACGGCGTGGCCGTAGCAGACGCAGATATTGGTCGCCGCCGGGTGGCTTTCCAGATAGACGGCGGTGCCGCGGATGCCCACATTGGCCAGCGGCGTCTTCAGGGTGACGGTCTTCGGCCCGAACACCGACAGCAGGCGGCCGCTCTCCAGGTTGATCTCGCGCCCGGCCGGGCGGTCGGAAACGGTCACCGCGCCGCCGGCCCGCAGCAGGAAGGCGTCGTCGCCCAGGGTGAACACCGCCGTACCGCCAGGACCGGCGGCGACCGTGTCGCCGGAAACGACGGCGCTGCCCGCAGCGGCTGGTTTACCGTTGATCATGACGTCACCGGTGCTCTGGCGCAGGGAGCCGCCGGAGGGCGCCATGGCCGAGGCCGGACGCAGTTTGCCGAAGGCCGCCAGGGCCGCCATGCCGGTCAACAGGCGGCGGCGGGTGGAATCGGGCTTGCCACAGGTGCACATGGACGGCGTCTCCCCAAGAAAAAACCCCCTTCCGTCGCCGGAAGGGGGTTCCATCCGCTCGAACGAGCAGTCTAGTACCGATAGGTCTCGGGCTTGAAGGGGCCTTCGACGGCGACGCCGATATAATCGGACTGCTTCTGGTTCAGCTTGGTCAGGGTGGCACCCAGCTTGGCCAGGTGCAGCGTGGCGACCTTCTCGTCCAGGGTCTTGGGCAGGACGTAGACCTTCTTCTCGTACTTGCCGGGATTGGTGAAGATCTCGATCTGGGCCATCACCTGGTTGGTGAACGAGGCGCTCATCACGAAGGAGGGGTGGCCGGTGGCGCAGCCCAGGTTGACCAAGCGGCCCTCGGCCAGCAGCAGGATGCGGTTGCCGCTGGGGAACTTGATCTCGTCCACCTGGGGCTTGATGTTGTTCCACTCGAAATTCTTCAGGCCGGCGACCTGGATCTCCGAGTCGAAGTGACCGATGTTGCAGACGATGGCGCGGTCCTTCATGGCCCGCATGTGATCGACGGTGATCACATCCACGTTGCCGGTGGTGGTGACGAAGATATCGCCGCGGGGCGCGGCCTCTTCCATGGTGGCGACCTCGTAGCCTTCCATGCAGGCCTGCAGCGCGCAGATGGGGTCGATCTCGGTGACGATGACGCGGCAGCCCTGGCTGGCCAGCGACTCGGCCGAACCCTTGCCCACGTCGCCGAAGCCGGCGACCACGGCGACCTTGCCGGCCAGCATGACGTCAGTGGCACGGCGGATGCCGTCCACCAGGGATTCACGGCAGCCGTACTTGTTGTCGAACTTGGACTTGGTCACCGAGTCGTTGACGTTGATGGCCGGCCACAGCAGGGTGCCCTTCTTCTCCATCTCATAGAGACGGTGCACGCCGGTGGTGGTCTCCTCGGTGACGCCGCGGATGGCGGTGCCGTTGCGGGTGTAGAAGGTCTTGTCGGTCTCCAGCTTCTTCTTGATGGAGGCGAACAGGACTTCCTCTTCCTCGCAGGTCGGGTTGTTCAGCACCGACAGGTCCTTCTCGGCGCGCATACCCAGGTGGATCAGCAGGGTGGCGTCGCCGCCGTCGTCCAGAATCATGTTCGGGCAGCCGCCGTCGTTCCACTCGAAGATGCGGTGGGTGTAGTCCCAGTACTCTTCCAGGGTCTCGCCCTTGACGGCGAACACCGGGATGCCGGCGGCCGCGATGGCGGCGGCGGCGTGGTCCTGGGTCGAGAAGATGTTGCACGACGCCCAGCGGATGTCGGCGCCGAGAGCCTTCAGGGTCTCGATCAGCACGCCGGTCTGGATGGTCATGTGCAGCGAACCGGCGATGCGGGCGCCCTTCAGCGGCTGGCTGGGGCCGAATTCCTCGCGGGTGGCCATCAGGCCGGGCATCTCGCTCTCGGCGATGTCCAGCTCCTTGCGGCCCCAAGCGGCCAGGGCGATATCGGCAACCTTGTAATCGGTGAAGGCGGTCATGGCGGTCCCTTAAGACGTGGTTTTCCAGCTGCGGCCTGTGTAGCAGGCCTCTTGGCAAAACGCAATACGATATAAAGATATCTTTATGTGGGCATGGCCTACTTCACCAGGCTGACATTGGCGGTGCCCTCGGCGCCCATGAAGACGCACAGGATGCGCACCGGCCGGCCGGTGGCGTTGATGCCCTTGTGCGGCACGGCCATGGTTTCCATCAGGGCCTGGCCCTGGACATAGGTGCGCCGGCCGTGGGGGCCGTAATCCACCACCACCTCGCCTTCCAGGATGTAGGCGTACATGGGAGCGGGGTGGAGATGCAGGGCCGCCTCGGAATGGGGCGCCAGGGTGACGATGGTCGAGGTCACCCGGGCCGGACCGCTGTCGGGATAGCGGATCGGCTCGCCGACCACCGTGGTGCCGGTGGACAGCAGTTCCACCGAGGGATAGGCGTTCTGGGCGACGACCGCTTGGCTCGCCCCCAGCAGCACCGCCATGGCGACGGCGAAGACGATCCGCATGGTTCCCCCTCCCCTTTGGGCTCAACGCCCCTCGAAATTGTCGAGCAATTGGCCGATCTTTCCCGAATCGGTCTGCTCCATGATGGTGCGGCCCAGCCCCTCGGCGGCGACGAGGTTGAGCGAGCGGATGCGGTTCTTGACCACCGGCAGGTTGGAGGTGGTCATGGACAGCTCGCGCAGGCCGAGGCCCAGCAGCAGGGGCGCATAGCGGGGGTCGCCGGCCATCTCGCCGCAGACGCTGACCGGGATATTGGCCCGGTGGGCGGCCTGGGTGGTGAACTGGATCAGGCGCAGCACCGCCGGGTGCAGCGGGTTGTAGAGATGGGCCACCGCCTCGTCGGCGCGGTCGATGGCCAGGGTGTACTGCACCAGGTCGTTGGTGCCGATGGCGAAGAAATCGGCGTGCCAAGCGATGGCGTCGGCCGACAGGGCCGCGCCGGGAATCTCGATCATGGCGCCGAGCGGCGGCAACGGGTCGGGCAGGGGCATGCCGGCCTTGCGCAGGCGGCGGATCACCCGGTTCATCACCTCGCGGGTGGCGCGCAGTTCGCCCACCGTGGCGATCATCGGGATCAGGATGCGTACCGGCCCGTGCCATGCGGCGCGCAGGATGGCGGCCAGCTGGGCTTCCAGCAGGTCCTGGCGGGCGAGGCCCAGGCGGATGGCCCGGAGGCCCAGCGACGGATTGGGGCCGATGGTGCAGCCGAGCGCCGGGGCCAGCTTGTCGCCGCCGGCGTCGAAGGTGCGCACCGTGACGGTGCGTCCGCCCATGCGCTCGATGACATCCTTGAGGATGCCGTACTGCTCGTCCTCGCTGGGCACGTCGTCGCGGTTCATGAACAGGAACTCGCTGCGCAGCAGGCCGATGCCCTCGGCCCCCGAATCCAGCACCGCCCCCACCTCGTTGGGCAGTTCCATGTTGGCCTGCAGGCCGATGCGTCCGCCATCCCGCGTCACGGCGGGCACGTCCTTCAGGCGCGACAGGACGCGCCGCGCCTTGAGGAAAGCGGCGCGCTCGCGGCGGTAGAAGGCCAGGGTCTCGGGCTGGGGATTGATCACCACCAGGCCGTTGGTGCCGTCGACGATCACCGTTTCGCCGCCCTTGACCCCGGTCAGCAGGTCGGCGATGCCCAGCACCGAGGGCAGGCCCAGCGAACGGGCCATGATGGCCGTATGGCCCTCGCTGCCGCCCATCACGGCAGCGAGGCCGGCCACCTGGGCCGGGTCGAGCAAAGCGGTGTCGGCCGGGGTCATCTCCTCGGCGATGATCACCGCGTTCCGGGGCAGGGCGGTGAAGGGACGGTAGGCGGTGTTGGTCAGCGCGCGGAGCAGGCGCCGCCCGATATCCTTGATGTCGGCGACCCGGGCGGCGAGATAGGGATCGTCCATGGCCTCGAAGCCGCGGACGATCTCGTTGATCTCCTGCTGGACGGCGGCCTCGGCATTGATGCGTTCGGCGCGGATGCGGGTCTCGACGCCCCTGAGCAGGCGCGAGCCGTGCAGCATCTGGCGGTAGGCGTCCAGCAGGTAGCCCAGTTCCTCGCCGGCGGCTCCGCCCAGACGCCCGGCCTTGTCCTGCAGTTGCTCCACCTGATGGCCGGCATTGGCGGCCGCTTCGGTGAAACGGACGCATTCGGCATCGAGGCGGGCGGCGGGAATGCGCAGCTCGGGGACGGTGATGGTGCCGGAATCGTGGAGGTAGAGGGTGCCGATGGCGATGCCGCGCGACACCCCCAGGCCATCACGCACCAGTTCGGCACGCACCGGTTCGCCGCCGGTCGCGGTGGCGGGATGAGCCGCCGCCCTTGCCCGTCCGCCTGCCTTGCTGCCGCCGCGCGTCGCCATGGCAGCAGCCGTCAGTCTTCGTCGAACTTGCGGTCGACCAGATCGAACAGGGCCTCCATGGCCTCGAACGCCTGGTTTCCGGTCACTTTCAGCTCGATGGAGCAGCCCGGCGCGGCGGCCAGCATCATCAGCCCCATGATCGACAGGCCCGACACCTCGGTGCCGCGATGGCCGACGGTGATCTGGGCGTCGAAGGTGGCGGCCAGCTTGACGAACTTGGCGGCGGCGCGGGCATGCAGGCCGCGCCGGTTGGCGATGGTCGCCGTCCGGGTCAGTTCGCCGCCGGTTTCGGTCGCGTCCGGCATCACTTGCGATCCTGGGTCAGCAGCTTGGAGGCCACGTTGATGTACTTGCGGCCGGCTTCCTGGGCACTGGCGACGGCATCGGCCAGGGGCTCGGAATGCCGCACGCTGGCCAGCTTGATCAGCATGGGCAGGTTGACGCCGGCGATCACCTCGACCTTGGCCTTGTCCATGATGGAGATGGCCAGATTGGACGGCGTGCCGCCGAACATATCGGTCAGCACCACCACGCCGGCGCCGTCGTCGCAGCGCGCCACGCTGGACAGGATGTCGTTGCGGCGCTGCTCCATGTCGTCGTCGGGTCCGATGCATACCGCCCCGACATTGGGCTGCGGCCCGACCACGTGCTCGAGCGCGGCGACGAGTTCGTCGGCGAGCCGGCCGTGGGTGACGAGTACCAGTCCGATCATCTCAATCCCCCTTGGGCGGGAGGAAAGCCGGCTCCACCGGCCCCGTTCCCGCGCGTCTTGCACAGTGACATCATGAACTCCCTTCGTCGAGTTCGCGATGGCGAAGCTCGACCCGCCCGCCGCGGCGCTTCATCCACCCGGCGAGACGCTCGGCGATGGCGACGGAACGGTGACGGCCGCCGGTGCAGCCGACGGCGATGGTGAGGTAGCTCTTGCCCTCGGCGGCGAAGCGCGGCAGCAGCGGCTCCAGCAGGCGGGTGAGCGATTCCAGGAACGGGCCGAAGGCCGGGTCGGCGGCCACGTATTCGGCCACCGCCGGATCGCGGCCGGTCAGCGGCTTCAACTCGGGCACGTAATGGGGATTGGCCAGGAAGCGGGCGTCGAACACCAGATCGGCCTCGCGCGGCAGGCCGTTGCGGTAGGCGAAGGAAGTGACGAACACCACCAACCCGCCGGACGCTTCCCGCCCGAAATGCCCGGCCAGCACCCGCTTGAACTCGGCGGGCGGCTGGTTGGTGGTGTCGATCATCACGTCGGCCCGGCGCTTGAGCGGCGAGACCAGGGTGCGCTCGTGGCGGATGCCGTCCAGCAGCGGCCGGTCCACCGCCATGGGGTGGCGGCGCCGCGTCTCGGTGAAGCGGCGGCAAAGGACGTCATCCTCGCAATCCAGGAACAGCAGCCGCACGTCCAGGCCGCTTTCCGCCATCAGGCGGTCGAGCGCCGCCAGCACCGGCTCCACCCCGAAATCGCGGGTACGGATGTCGACGCCCAGCGCCAGGGGGCGCGCCAGACCCTCGCCGGAACGCACCAGACTGGCCACCAGCGAGAGCGGCAGGTTGTCCACCGCCTCCCAGCCCATGTCCTCCAGCGCCTTCAGCGCCATGGTCTTGCCCGCCCCGGACATGCCGGTAACGAGCACCACCCGGCCGCCGCCTTCGGCGGCGCCGGCCGGGGTGGAATCCGTCGGGCTGGAGTGCAGGTCGCTCATCACGGCGGCATTATATCCCGCGTTGAAGCGCGCATCGCAAGGCGAACCTTTGCCGCCGCCGAGGCCTCGAAGGGGGCCAGCCGCAGATGGCGGAGCGTCAATCCGAGCAATTCCAAGGTGTTCGCTTCCGGCAGCCGTTCCACCTCGGATGCGGGGACCAGATCGACCACCAGATCCAGGGGCGCCTGCTCCAGATGGGGAAGACGGATCAGCCCCAGGCCGCGCACCTCCAGCATTCCGGCGATGGTGGCGGGCGGGCGGGCCACCAGGGTGTCGCCCCGGCGTTCCAGCCGGGTCTGATCATCGGCCACCAGCAGCGCCCCCCCGTCGATCAGCCGCAACGCCAGATCCGACTTGCCGCCGCCCGAGGGGCCGCGCAGAAGAACGCCGCGGCCGCCGATGGCCACGCAGGTGCCGTGAAGGAGAGTCATGGCGAAAGGGTGGCGACGCCACCCGCCCGAGTCAAGACGGGGCGGACGCGGCCGGACTGAAAATCGATCAGCGCGACGCCTTGCGCGGCTTGGGCTGGACCGGGTCCTGGCCGGAATAGAGCGGCCATTCGCCGGCCGCCACGGATTCCAGGGTGTCCGACGGGTGGGCGAAGCGGCTCTGGTAGATCCAGTAGCTGGTCATCACCCGTTGCACGAAGGCGCGGGTCTCGCGCGACGGCAGGCTTTCCACCAGCAGCAGCGGGTCGTCGTTGTGGCGGATGTTGGCCAGCCAGCGGCCCAGATTGCCAGGGCCGGCATTGTAGGCGGCGGCCATCAGCAGCAGGTTGCCGTTGACCGGCTCCTCGGCCAGCAGCTTGCCCACATAACGCTGGCCCAGGGCCAGGTTGTGCTCGGGGTCGGTGAGGCGGTCGCGGGCGCCCTTTCCACCGATGGCGGCGGCGGTGGCCGGCATCAGCTGCATCAGCCCGGTGGCGCCGGCGCCGGAGCGGGCATTGGGGTTGAACGAGGATTCCTGGCGGACCAGGGCGAAGACCAGGGCCTTGTCCACCTGCCAGCCGCCCTTGGGCGTCCAGTCGGGCACCGGGAAGGCGGCGGCGTCGTGCAGGCGGCCGTTCTCGCGCGGCAGCGAACCGCCCAGGCGCACCGCCAGGGCGGGCATCTGCCCGGCATAGGCCATGACCAGCATAGACTGGCGCAGGCCCTTGCCGGCATTGGGATAGAGCTTGCGCAACTCCTCCTCGGCGCCGGCGCGGTCGCCCAGCTGCAGCAGGCCGAGCGCCCGGCGCGCGCCGGGAACGCGCATCAGCAGGTCGGCATCGCCCTCGGTAAAGGGCGGCACCTCCCATGAGAACTGGGTCTGGTGCCCCAACTGGGCGCGCGCCAGCAGGCCATAATAGGTCCGGGACGAGGTGGCGGCCAGTTCGAACCAGTGATTGACCGCCTCGGGACGCCGCGTGACCAGATTGGCCCGCCCGGCCCAGAAGGCTCCGGCGGCGGACAGCCAGTCCTGGCCGTCGGCCAGCTTGGCCACCTCCTCGAAATGGCGGCGCGCCAGATCGGGCTTGCCCATGCGCCACTGGGCCAGGCCGGCGATCCAGTGGGCGGCGGGCAGAAGCTCGCCCGAGCGCTCGGCCGACAGGCCGGCCAGGGTGGCGGCGGGCTCGTCGCGGCCGCCGGCGAAATGATCGGCGGCCGCCATCAGGCGCATGCGGTCGAAATCCAGCGGCGCCATGGCCTGGGCCTCGGCCGAGGCCATCATGGCCTCGACCCGGGCCGGCTCCTCGTCGCGCAGCGCCTGGCGGAGCCTGGCCTTGAAGGCCTTGACCCTGGCGGGGGAGCCGTCCACGTCGTAGGCCGCCTCTTCCCAGGTGGCGCCGTCGGCCTCGAACTCGATGCCGGTGCCCTTGAGGCCGCCCCTGGCCGGGGCGCGCAGGGCGCCGACGCCCTTGGCGCCCTTGACGCCCTTGGCCAGATTGTGGACGGCCTCGGCCTGGGGCAGGTCGGCGTATTCGGACAGCCAGGCGCGGATTTCCTGGAACTTGGGCTTGGCGGCCGGGGCCAGCAGGCGGCCGGCCAGCACATGGCCCTTCAGCAATTCGTCGCGGATCTTGCCCAGCTCGCGGTCGGCGGCGGCCGACTGGCCCGAGGCCTGCAGCGCCATCACCCGCCGATAGAGGTCGGCATCGGCGGCGGACAGCGGCTTGGGCAGGGGGGCGACACGGGCCTCGCGATTGGTGCCGGGCAGGATGGCCGCCGTCTGGGCGCCATCGGCGGCGGCGATTCGCACCGCTTCCGTCTTGGCGAGGTCGCCCGCCAAGGCCGGAGAGGTCGCCGCCATGATCGCCAGCATCACTGCCGGGAGGAGCCTGTCGCGCAAGGCTGTTCTCCTCTGTTTCGCTGGTGCTCCGATTCGCCCGTCGCTCGCGGATCGCGCGCCGGGATCGGACCACAGGGTTATCGACAAAACCAATCGAGGTCACCGGTTTTATAAATGACCGCCGCCGCCAGGGCAACGAAAAACGACTCGCGAGTCATGAGCAAACCATGAAATTACGTTTTAAATCAATACGATAAACTTCACATCCGAGTCGATGTGGCAGGATTCGCCTGCAAGTTCCATAATGGCGCGATGATCGTCTCGGCCAGCTATCGCACCGACATTCCCGCCTTCTACGGCCGTTGGTTCCTCAACCGTTTCCGGGCGGGCTGGGCCAAGGCGGTCAATCCCTATGGCCGGCAGGTCTCCACCATCCCCCTGCGCCTTGGCGTGGACGGCTTCGTGTTCTGGACCCGCAATCCCGGACCGTTTCTCGACGCCCTGGCCGAGATCCGCCGGGCCGGAATGCCGTTCGCGCTGCACTGCACCGTCACCGGCTATCCCCGCGCCCTGGAAAGCTCGGTGATCGAGGTCGAGCGGTCGCTGTCCCTGATGGCCGAGATCGCCAAGACCCATGGCCCCCGGGTGGTGGTGTGGCGCTACGATCCCATCCTGGCCAGCTCGCTGACGCCGCTGGACTGGCACGAGGAGAATTTCGCCCGGCTGGCGGCGCGGCTGGCGGGAATCACCGACGAAGCGTCGGTGTCCTTCGCCACCCTCTACCGCAAGACCGGGCGCAATCTGGCCGCCGCCGCCCGCGCCCACCGCTTCGGCTGGGGCGATCCGCCGGCGGAGGACAAGCGCGCCCTGCTGCCCCGGCTGGCCCAGGCGGCGGCGGCCCACGGCATCCGCCTGACGCTGTGTTCGCAGCCCGACCTGCTGGCGGAGGGCGTCGCGCCGGCGGCCTGCATCGACGCAAGGCGGCTGGAGGACGTGGCGAGGGGCTGGGGCCTGGACCGGCGGATCGCCGCCAAGGTCAAGGGCAACCGCCCCGGCTGCCTGTGCCATGAAAGCCGCGACATCGGCGAGTACGACACCTGCCCGCACGGCTGCACCTATTGCTATGCGGTCAACGCCCGCGCCCTGGCCAAGCGCCGCCATGCCGGGCATGACCCCGATTCGGAATTCCTGCTGCCGCCGCCCTGGCTGGAGCAGCAAGACGCGCCACCGGCCTTGCTGTGACGTGTCGCGGCTGGGTCCAGGGGGCCGCGCGCGCCGGCTTTGCCGGTAAATATCTCGATCGAGGGACCTGGAAATAAGTGCGGCGGCTGGTGCCAGGGGGGAAGCACCAGCCGCCGCGTCTGGCCGGCTCGCCGCTCCAGAGGGGGTCAGGGAGCGACGGCCATGTGGAGGGCCATGACAGGGATCATCGGGGCCAATTGTGGCGATTTCATGGACGCCATGCGGGCTGGCGGCAAGAAATTGTCTTTTCCCCGGGCCGGGGTTGGGGGTAGTTTTCTTCCGCTTGAACCCCCACTTAAGGGTGGTATCCTGCGCACCGGACACCGGGGGCCTCGGCAGCAGCCAAGGTCGCGGTGCTTGCGTGCGTCCAACGGATCGGCCGAACCACCCGGAAGTGGGGCCGCAACCATGATCGAGAGGATTACGCCGTGCTTGAAGCCTATCGCCAGCATGTCGCCGAACGCGCCGCGCTCGGGATTCCCCCCCTGCCGCTGTCGGCGGAGCAGACCGAGGCCCTGGTCGGCCTGCTGCAGAATCCGCCCAAGGGCGAGGAGCAGACCCTCGTCGATCTGATCACCTATCGCGTCCCGGCCGGCGTGGACGACGCCGCCAAGATCAAGGCCGAGTTCCTGGACAAGGTGGCCAAGGGCACCGTTTCCTGCGCGCTGATCAGCCGCGAGAAGGCCGCCGAATTACTGGGCACCATGCTGGGCGGCTTCAACGTCAAGCCGCTGATCGAGCTGCTGGGCGATGCCAAGGTGGGCGGCGTCGCCGCCGAGGGGCTGAAGAAGACCCTGCTGGTGTTCGACTTCTTCCACGACGTCAAGGATCTGGCCGACAAGGGCAACGCCAACGCCAAGGGGGTGCTGCAGTCCTGGGCCGACGCCGAGTGGTTCACCTCGCGCCCGGAAGTGCCGAAGTCGCTGACCGTCACCATCTTCAAGGTGACCGGCGAGACCAACACCGACGACCTGTCGCCCGCGCCCGACGCCTGGAGCCGTCCCGACATCCCCCTGCATGCCCTGGCCATGCTGAAGAATCCCCGCCCCGGCATCGAGGCCGACGAGCCCGGCGCCCGCGGCCCGCTGAAGCAGTTGGAGGCCCTGGCCAAGAAGGGCAATCTGGTGGCCTATGTGGGCGACGTGGTCGGCACCGGCTCCTCGCGCAAGTCCGCCACCAACTCGGTGCTGTGGTTCACCGGCGAGGACATCCCCTACGTCCCCAACAAGCGTTTCGGCGGCGTCTGCCTGGGCACCAAGATCGCCCCCATCTTCTACAACACCATGGAAGATGCCGGCGCCCTGCCCATCGAGCTGGACGTCAACCAGATGAACATGGGCGACGTGGTCGAGCTGCGTCCCTATGAGGGCAAGGCGCTGAAGGACGGCAAGGTCATCAGCGAATTCACCGTCAAGTCCGAGGTGATTTTCGACGAAGTGCGCGCCGGCGGCCGCATTCCGCTGATCATCGGCCGCGGCCTGACCACCAAGGCCCGCGAGGCCCTGGGTCTGCCGGTCTCCACCCTGTTCCGCCTGCCGGCCGTGCCCAAGGATACCGGCAAGGGCTTCTCGCTGGCCCAGAAGATGGTCGGCCGCGCCTGTGGCCTGCCCGAGGGCAAGGGCATGCGCCCCGGGACCTATTGCGAGCCCAAGATGACCACGGTCGGCTCGCAGGACACCACCGGCCCCATGACCCGCGACGAGCTGAAGGATCTGGCCTGTCTCGGCTTCTCCGCCGACATGGTGATGCAGTCCTTCTGCCACACCGCCGCCTATCCCAAGCTGGTGGACGTCAAGACCCACCGCGAGCTGCCGGGCTTCATCTCCACCCGTGGCGGCGTGGCGCTCCGCCCCGGTGACGGCGTCATCCACTCGTGGCTGAACCGCCTGCTGCTGCCCGACACCGTGGGCACCGGCGGCGATTCCCACACCCGCTTCCCCATCGGTATCTCCTTCCCGGCCGGTTCCGGTCTGGTGGCCTTCGCCGCCGCCACCGGCGTCATGCCGCTGGACATGCCGGAATCGGTGCTGGTGCGCTTCAAGGGCAAGATGCAGCCCGGCGTCACGCTCCGCGACCTGGTCAACGCCATCCCGCTCTACGCCATCCGCGCCGGCCTGCTGACCGTGGAGAAGAAGGGCAAGAAGAACGTCTTCTCCGGCCGCATCCTCGAGATCGAGGGCCTGCCCGACCTCAAGGTCGAGCAGGCGTTCGAGCTGTCCGACGCCGCCGCCGAGCGTTCGGCCGCCGCCTGCTCGGTGCGCCTGGATAAGGCTCCAATCATCGAGTACATGACGTCGAACATCACCCTGATGAAGTGGATGATCGCCAACGGCTACGAGGACCCGCGCACCCTGGGCCGCCGCATCAAGGCCATGGAAGCCTGGATCAAGAAGCCCGACCTGCTGGCCCCCGATGCCGATGCCGAATACGCCGCCGTGATCGAGATCGATCTGGCCGACGTCAAGGAGCCCATCGTCGCCTGCCCGAACGATCCCGACGACGTCAAGCTGCTGTCCGAAGTGGCCGGCGCCCATATCGACGAGGTGTTCATCGGTTCGTGCATGACCAATATCGGTCACTTCCGCGCCGCCGGTAAGGTGCTGGAGGGCAAGTCCGACATCCCGACGCGGCTGTGGATCGCGCCGCCCACCAAGATGGACGCCATGATCCTCAACGAGGAAGGCTACTACTCGGTACTGGGCAAGTCGGGCGCCCGCATGGAAATGCCCGGCTGCAGCCTGTGCATGGGCAATCAGGCGCAGATCCGCAAGGGCTCGACCGCCATGTCCACCTCGACCCGCAACTTCCCCAACCGTCTGGGCATCGACACCAACGTCTATCTCGGTTCCGCCGAGCTGGCCGCCGTCTGCGCCCTGATGGGCAAGATCCCGACGGTCGCCGAGTATCTGGAGCAGGTCAACGTGGTCAACGCCAAGGCCGCCGACGTCTATCGCTACATGAACTTCGACCAGATCGCCGAGTTCAGGGACGTGGCCGCCAAGGTCGCCGTCTGACCCGACGCGATGTGATCAAGCGAAACCCCCGCCGGGAAGCCGGCGGGGGTTTTTCTCGTTCTAATGCTTATTGCCGTCGCGGCGACACCGTGTCATCCTGGTCCCCGTCCTTGTGATTGCGCGGAAAAGGGCCATGTCCCCGGCGCACCGAATTCCCCCCAGCGGGAACCCGCTCATCGACCAGCAGCACGGCCGGCTCAGCGAGCTGATCCAGCAGGCCGCCCTGGCGGCCCGCGACAACGACGGCGCCGCACCGTTTCTGCAGGCCCTGACCCAGTTCCGCCGCGCCCTGGCCCACCATTTCTCGGTGGAAAAGGTGATCTTCAGCGGGGCCGGCTTCGACGCCGCCAGCGGCCATGGCCGGGCCCACGCCATGATCCTCGAGCGCCTGGATTCCGGGCTGCATTCGGCGGGCGATCTGTCCACGGTCCAGGCCCGCCACCGCGTCCTGGAGGAGCTGGAAAGGATATTGCTGGACCACGAGATGCTGGAGGATGCCGCCTATTGGGATGCGGTCCGCGCCCATTCCGCCAGTCCGGCCCTGAAATGGACCGAGCTGATGGCCATCGGCATCGGCTGGGTGGACGACCAGCACCGGGACATGGTGGACCTGCTCAACCAGCTGTCGCGGGCGGCCCGGACCGAGGACCACGCCGCCGTCAGCCCTCTGCTGCAGCAATTCCTGCACCTGGCCCGCCAGCACTTCGCCGCCGAGGAACGGCACCTGGAAGCCCGGGGCAGGCCGCTGTCCGGCCACCGGGCCGACCACGCCCGCATGCTGGCTGAGTTCGACCAGCTGGCGGCGGCGGAGGGCCACGGCCCCCGCATCCTGGTGGACCATTACCTGCGGTTCTGGGTGATGGAGCACATCCTGGGCATCGACCGCCAGGATCTGATGGAGTGAAGCGGGCAAAGCCCCCGCTTCTCCCCGAGGATCAGACCTGGGTTTTTCCCTCGCCGGGCGCGCGCCTTATGCCGCGGAAGGCAAGGGCGCTCGCGCCTGTCCGCCGCTTGGGCGCTCCCGGTGATCGATTGCGATCACCGGGATATGGGATCAGCCCCGCCGGGCCTGAACCCGGCCCAGGCGGGCCTGGTCGTAGCGGGTCAGTTCGTTGCGGCGGATCAGGGTGCGGATGGTCTGCACATAGGCGTCGCCCCGCTCGGAATAGCCGGACAGCGCCGCCGCCAGGGCATGGCCGTCGGGCCACGCCCCCTCGGCGCGGGTCTGGGCGCGGACCCGGCGCAATCCCTCATAGGCGCGATGGGTGTTGAGGTTGTGCGCATAGGCGCGCACCGCCTCGTACAGCGTGGTGAAGTTGCGCATGCCGCTGCCGTCGGCCGAAGCCTCGACGGTATGGCCGAACAGGTTGCGCGAGCGGCGCACCAGCCGGGAGGTGCCCCAGCCGGATTCCTCGGCCGACTGGGCCAGGGCCAGGGAGGCCGGCACCACGTCGACGCGGGACAGCAGCTTGCGCAAATTGCCGTCCTCCACCTCGTAGCGCCGGGCGAGATCGGCCAGCCAGGCCTGATCCGAGGCGGCCACATGCAGGCGGTTGGCCTTGCGGGTCATGATGTCGAGCAGGCGCGAGCGTTCGGCGGCGATCTCCTCGTCCACCGCCAGCACCAGGGGCAGCATGACGCGCAGGAACACCGCCTTCCGGTCATCGCTGTCGGACAGATCGTCGATGTCGCCGGGAATATGGGGCAGGAACAGCGGCGGCACGTCGACCTGACCGGCCGCCACCGCCTCGAGGCGGTAGCCCATGCGGTCGAGTGCCAGATTGAGGCGGGCAGCGCTGCTGACATCGTCGCCGGTGAGCGCGGCGGCCTGCTGCGGCGCGGGCTGCTCCACCTGGGGACGGGACACCGCGACGGGCGCGGCGGTATCGTGAAGAACCATCCAGTATAGACCGCCAACCGCGCCGAGAAGGGCTGCGAAACTGGCTGCTGTGAAGATTCGGGATCCGATCGACCCGGCTCGCATATGGGGCTGCCTCCGCCTTGTTGCAGTGCAATATCGAGAACGACCTTACCCGAGGCGATTGAGCTAAATCAACCCAAAACCGCCCGATATACGAACAAAAACAGAACATGCCCCGAGCCGGCGGCTCGGGGCATGCGGATGAAACGGTTGAAAAAGAGGCGGTTACTCGACCGCCTGGACAGCCATCACCTCGGGAACATAATACTTCAGCATGTTCTCGATGCCGTGCTTCAGGGTGGCGCTGGAGCTGGGACAGCCCGAGCAGGCGCCCTGCAGGTGCAGGTAGACGATGCCGTCCTCGAAGGCGCGGAAGATGATGTCGCCGCCGTCCTGGGCCACCGCCGGACGCACGCGGGTATCCAGCAGTTCCTTGATCTGCATGACGATGCCGTCGTCGTCGCCGGTGGCGGCGGCCGCCTCGGAGCCGGGATTGATCACCGGATCGCCGGAATTGTAGTGGTCCATGATGGCCGCCAGCACCTGGGGCTTGACCACCTGCCAGTCGGCGGCATCGATCTTGGCCACGGTGATGAAGTCGGTGCCGAGGAACACGCTGCCCACGCCCTCGATGGCGAACAGGCGGGTGGCCAGCGGCGAGCCGGCGGCCCGCGAGGCCTCGGCGAAATCGGCGGTCCCCTGGCCCATCACCACGGTGCCGGGCAGGAACTTCAGGGTGGCGGGATTGGGGGTGGGTTCGGTCTGGATGAACATGGGGGTCCTTACGCTTCGGAGCACGAAAACTGCCCCTAGTAGATGGCGTCGTCTATCTCCGAGTCAAGGAGTAGGATGAAACCGGCCGGCGCTTGAGGGACTCGCCTAACTGATCGCGTCGATCTGGTCGGGTGTCAGGCTGCCCGGCACCAGGGTCAGCGGCACCCGCAGCTTGCCGATATACTTGCCGGTCAGCGCGGTGACCAGCGGCCCCGGCCCGCCCGGCCCGGTGTCGGCGGCCAGCACCAGCACCGAGATGGAGGGCTCCTCGGCGATCAGGGCGATCAGCTCGTCGCGGGGATTGCCCTCGCGGACGTGAAGCACCGGAACATGACCCGACAACTGGTTGACGTCGCCGGCCAGGCGGTTGAGCAATTCCTCGGCCGCCTCGCGCGCCTCGGCGCGCATCAGATTGCCGATGGAGGCGAAATGCTCGTATTCGGTGGGCTCTATGACGCGCAGCAGCGCCACCTGCCCGCCCGACGAGCGGGCGCGGCGGCAGGCGAAACGCAACGCCGCCTGCATCTCGGGCGAATCGTCCACAACCACCAGGAACACGCGATTGGTCGGCATGATGTCCTCCCCGGGAATGCTCAGGCTTTCTTGAAGACGATCGCGGCGAGCCAGCCGGCGAAGGCCGCCAGGGCGATGGCGATGATGCCGTAGGCCGCCGCCTGCTGGTGAGCGAAATCATAGACGTCGGCCCCGATGCCGATCTTGCTGACCACCAGGGGGGTGGTCTGGGCGCTGACCACCTGGCCGCCCACCATCAGGTAGACCTCGACCATGTAGACGCCCACCGGCACGTTGGCGGGGAAATGCACGTCGGTGCGGAACAGGCGCTGGCTCAGCATGCCGATCTCCAGCACCTTGTCGCCGTAAAGACCCTTCTTCTGGTTCAGGCGGATCAGCGCCTTGCGGTATTCCGCCGTATCCGCGCCGCCGTCCTTGACCCGGAGGGCGAGGTCCAGGTGATCCAGCCCGATCTGGTGGCGCCCCAGGATGGCCGGCGGCGCCAGCTGGTCCAGCGGACGGGTCGAGGCCACCTGGTAGAAGGACGGAGCGTTGTCCACCTTGGCGATGCCGGAATTGATCCAGATGCCGGCGGTGCGGTCCTTGCGCCGCAGGGTCTCGGACCTGTTGGGACCGCGCACCACCACCACCACGTCGCCGGTCTTGCCGCCGTCCACCTCCTCGATGGCGCCGAACAGCAGCACGTCGGTGCCGGCGAAGCCGGTGGTGATGGCCACCAGATGCTTGGACAGGTCGGCGACCAGCGGCTCGGCGGCGTGGGCTGGCACAAAGGGGGCCGGGGCGCAAAGCGCCAGCAGGGATAAAGCCAGGAGCAACCGCCTCATCAGTGCTTGCCCCCCGTCCCGACGGCGAACAGTTCGTTCGGCACCGTCACCATGTCGAACAGCAGCTTGAGACAGACCCCCAGCACCATCAGGGCCAGCAGCGAGCGCAATTGCTCGCCCTTCAGCTTGACGCCGAAGCGGGCGCCGACCTGGGCGCCGACCACGCCGCCCAGCAGCAGCAGCAGGGCCAGCACCACGTCCACCGTGTGGTTCATGGTCGATTGCAGGAAGGTGGCGTTGGCGGTGACGAAGATGATCTGGAACAGCGAGGTGCCGACCACCACCGAGGTGGGCATGCCCAGCAGGTAGATCATGGCCGGCACCATGATGAAGCCGCCGCCCACGCCCATCAGCGCCGCCAGAATGCCGACGAACAGGCCGATGGTGGCCGGGATGATGGCGCTGATATAGAGCTGCGAACGGCGGAAGCGCATCTTGAGCGGCAGGCCGTGCATCCAGCCGTGCTGGTGCTTCTTGCGCACCGCAACGGCGCCGCCGTTGCGCCGGCTGGCCAGCAGCGCCTGGATGCTCTCCACCAGCATCAGCGCGCCGACGATGCCGAGAAAGACGATGTAGCACAGCGAGATGACCAGATCGATCTGGCCCAGGCCGCGCAGCCACCGGAAGAGATAGACACCCAGCGTCGAGCCGACGAAGCCGCCCAGCGTCAGGATCAGCCCCATCCTGACGTCGACGTTGCCGCGCCGCCAATGGGCCAGCACGCCGGACACCGACGAGGCGACGATCTGGTTGGCCTCGGTCCCCACCGCCACGGTGGGCGGCACCCCCAGGAAGATCAGCAGCGGAGTCATCAGGAATCCGCCGCCGACCCCGAACAGGCCGGACATGAATCCCACGGCGCCACCCAGTCCCAGGATGACGAAAACGTTCACCGACATCTCGGCGATGGGAAGGTAGATCTGCATTCCTTCCGCCCCCTGCCCCTTGCGCTCTCAGGCGGCGCTTGCGGGGTTCCTTGGTTGTCGCTCCAACCGGGGTATGATGGCAACAGGAATTTTATGGTTTTCTAATGTTCACGCTATTTCAGCGCCGCCAGGACGTCGGCGGCCTGCATGCGCACCCGCAGCGTGGCATAGCCCTGGGCGGCCAGATGGTTCGGCAGGAAACTGGAATCGGGGGCGGCGCTCCATACCAGCCAGGGGCGCAGGCGGGCGGCGGCGGCCAGATGATCGACCATGCGGGTCCAGGCCTCGAGCTGGCGGCGCTCGGCCAGCACCTTCTCGAAATCGCGGCCCAGCTCGCGCAGCACGATGGAATAGGCGTAGAGCCGGCCCTTATTGCCGTAGAACACCCCGTCCACGCCGAAATCCAGCAGTACCGGGCGGCCGGCGGCCAGATGGTGGTCGATGGACTCGGTGACCTCGTCCAGGTCGCGGACCAGCGCCTCGACCAGGGCGGCCAGCGCCTCCGGCTTGCGCTCGAAGCCGGCCGAGCCGGCGGCCACCAGATCATTGTAGAGGTCCAGCGAGCGCTGGGCGTTGCGGTACTGCTTCTCGGCCGAGGCGGTGGGCAGCCACGATTTGTGGGTGTCGAACTTCCACACCGTGCCGGGATACTTCAAGAGGCCGGCGGCGTGGTTGAGGTTGACGTCGACGCCGTTGGGGCCGAAGGCCACGCCCTTTTCGGAATTGAGCGCGCCGACCATGCGGGCCAGCCCGCCCACCAGCCCCAGCTGGAAGGCCGGCATGTCGCGCAGCCAGGCGCCCGGCATGAAGAACGGATCGTTGGCGTGCCACTTGCTGACGTCCAGCTCGCGCGAGATCAGGGCGGCGGCCACCGCCACGCCGCGCGAGCGCGGCGCCATGACGTTGCCCGGGGCGAAGTCGGGATTGTCGTCCACCTTGCTGATCGCCACCATGGCGATGGGGAAGACCAGCACCACGACGATGGCGAAGGCCCACAGCACGAAGCGCCGCGACGGATGGCGCAGCACGGCGGCGATGCCGGCCAGGGCGGCGGCGATGCCGTTCAGCAGGGTTTCGGCGAAGCGCTGGGTCACGGCCGCAGGAACCCGACGATATCGTAGACGTCCTTGATGATCGGGCGGGCGATGGCATCGGCCCGCTCGGCGCCCGAACGCAGGATGGAATCGATATGGGCTGTATCGGTCATCAGGCGCTTCATCTCGGTGTTGATGGGACCCAGCACCGAGACGGCCAGATCCACCAGCTCCTTCTTGAATTCCGAGAACTGCCGGCCTTCGAACTGGCTGACCACCTGGGCCTTCTCCTTGTCGGCGAGCGCCGCGTAGATCCCCAGAAGGTTGGAGGCCTCGGGGCGGCCTTCAAGGCCTTCAAGGGTGCCGGGCAGCGGCTCCAGGTCGGTCTTGGCCTTCCTGATCTTCAAGGCGATGGTGTCGGCATCGTCGGTCATGTTGATGCGCGAGTAATCGGATTCGTCCGACTTGCTCATCTTCTTGGCGCCGTCGCGCAAGCTCATGATGCGCGCCGCCTCGGGCGGAATGATCGGCTCGGGCTGGGGAAAGAACTCGACGCCGAAATCATTGTTGAACTTCTGGGCGGTGTCGCGGGCCAGTTCCAGATGCTGCTTCTGGTCCTCGCCCACCGGCACATGGGTGGCCTTGTAGGCCAGGATGTCGGCGCTCATCAGGTTGGGATAGGCGAACAGCCCGACCGAGGCGTTCTCCTTGTGCTTGCCCGCCTTGTCCTTGAACTGGGTCATGCGGTTCAGCCAGCCCATGCGCGCCACGCAGTTGAAGATCCAGGCCAGCTGGGCGTGGGCGGGAACCATCGACTGGTTGAAGACGACGTGCTTCGAGGCGTCGACGCCGGCGGCGATCATCCCGGCGGTGACTTCCCGGATGTTGCGGGTCAGCTCCTTGGGCTCCTGCCACAGGGTGATGGCGTGCATGTCGACGATGCAGAAGATGCACTCGTACTCGTCTTGAAGCCGCACCCAGTTGCGGATGGCGCCCAGGTAATTGCCGAGATGGAGATTGCCGGTGGGCTGGACGCCGGAAAAGATGCGCTTCATGACGGGGAGTGACTCCGGGAGAGAACCTTCAGGGGGAGAGGTATACTCCCTGGCCCGCCCAAATCAACCCCGCTTGCGCCGCATCATGCCCCTGATCTCGCCCAGGCTCAGCGCGCCCAGCAGCTGGGCCGCCGCCAGGAAGACGACGGCGCCCAGCGCCACCAGCCCGGCCAGGATGCCCACCGCCATCAGCTGCCCCTGGGCCAGGGGCCACAGCGCCAGCTTGCCCCCCCACAGCGCGCCGCCCATCACGGCGCAGGCGGCCACGATGCGCGGCGCCTTGGACTTCAGGCGCCCGTCCACGGTGAAATAGCCGCGCCGGGCCAGCAGCACGCCTAAGATGGCCACGTTGGCCCAGGCGGCGATGGCGGTGGCCAGCGCCATGCCCACATGGCCGAGCGGCTTGGCCAGCGACAGGTTGAGGACGACGTTGAGCACCATGGCCACCCCCGCCACCCGCACCGGCGTGGCGGTGTCCTCGCGGGCGAAGAAGCCGGGGACCAGCACCTTGACCAGCACATAGGCCGGCAGCCCGACGGCGAAGGCCACCAGGGCGGACGCCGTGGCCGCCGTCTCATCGGGTCCGAACGAGCCGCGCTCGAACAGCACCCGGATCACCGGGACGGCGATGACCATCAGGGCCACGGCGGCCGGCAAGGTCAGCGCCAGGCCCAGCTCCATGGCGCGGTTCTGGCTGGCGCGCGCCGCTTCCGCCTCGCCGGCCTTCAACTGACGCGACAGGGTGGGCAGCAGGGCGGTGCCGATGGCGATGCCCACCACGCCGAGCGGCAGCTGGTTGACCCGGTCGGCGTAGTTGAGGTAGCTGACCGCGCCGTCGGCCACCATGGAGGCGATCATGGTGTTGATCACCAGGTTGACCTGATAGACCCCGGCCCCCAGGGCGCCGGGCACGATGCGCCGGAACAGCAGCCCGACCTCGGGCGTCAGGCGGGGCCGCGTCAGCCCCAGCCCCATGCCGACGCGGCGCGCGGCGCGCGACAGCCAGACGAACTGCACGATTCCGGCGGCGAAGGTGCCCCAGGCCATGGCGTGGCCGGCGGTCTCGGAATAGGGGACAAGGAACCACAGCCCGGCCATGGAGGTCAGGTTGAGCAGCACCGGCGTGGCGGCGGCCGCCGCGAAGCGACCCATGGAATTCAGTACCCCGGCCTGCAGCGACACCAGCGAGATGAACAGCAGGTAGGGAAAGCAGATGCGCGAGAACTCGACGGCCAGCGCCATCTTGCCCGGCACCGAGGCGAAGCCGGGCGCCAGGCCGTAGATGGCCCAGGGCATGGCCAGCTCCATCACCGCCACGAACAGGGCGAGCGCCAGGCCCAGCACGGCGAAGGCCTGCTCGGCGAAGCGCCGCGCGGCTTCCGTCCCCTCGGCGGCCATCTTGCCGGTGAACAGCGGCACGAAGGCGGCGTTGAACGCCCCTTCGGCGAACAGCGAGCGGAACAGGTTGGGAAAGCGGAAGGCCACGAAGAAGGCGTCGGCCACCGCGCCGGCGCCCAGGAAATGGGCGATCATCATCTCGCGCGCCAGGCCGGTGACGCGCGACAGCATGGTGAAGCCGCCAACCGTGGCGATGGAGCGGAACAGACTCATGGCCGCACTATTGAGGCAAGCCCCCGCCGACGCAAGGGGTCATCCCGCCAGACCCAGCTGGAAGCACTGCTCGGTGACCGGCTTGCCCCAGGTCTCGCCGGTCAGCTCCTGGGTGAGGACGAACCCGCGCGCCTCGTAGAGCCGCCGGGCGACGTGCAGCCCGGCGAAGGTCCACAGATGCACCGAGGCGAAGCCCTTTTCCCGGCAGAATTCCAGGGCGGTATCCAGCAGGCGCGATCCCGCCCCCATGCCCTGGCGGTGGGGATCGACCATGAACCAGCGCAGATGCGCGCCCGTCTCCAGCCCCTTGGCGCCGTCGATGGCCACCGATCCCACCATGCGGTCGCGGGAATCCACGGCGCACCACAATTGGCTGGCGAAGCGGTGGCGGTCACGCACGAAGGCGGCCAGCTCGCAGGCCACCTTGGCCTCGAAATAGGGGCCGAAATTCCAGTGGAGCGCGTAATAGCGCGAATGCATCGCCACGATGTCGCCGATGGCGCCCGGCTGCCACCCGGCGACGATCTCGACCTCGTCCCTCATGCCCTTCCTCCCGGCCGTGTCGGGAAATCCTGACACGGCGGGAAACGGGTGGCTACAGCAGCAAAAGGCCGAGCAGCCAGTAGCTGCCGCCGGGCAAGGCGGCGATCAGCAGGTTCTTGGAAAAATCGTCCATGGCCACATCCTCCCCAAGGCTGCGAAATAACCACTTTTCTTGTAAGGTTATTTAAGCACCGAGGACGGCCGGAAGGCGACGGATCATCGGTATTAAGGTCTTCACCGGGCGACGATGACCCCCTTGGCGGTGGCCTCGTGATACTCGCCGAAGAAGGGGTACTCGCCGGGATCGACCTTGCCCAGCACCACCCGGACCTCGGCGCCGGGAAAGACGATCTTTTCCCGGCGCAATTCCAGGCACTCGAACTCCTCGGGCTCGGCATCCTCGTTCCTGATCAGCAGGATCACCTTGGTCTTGGCCGGAATTTCCAGGCGTTCGGGGCTGAACCGGTGATCCTTGATGGTCAGCCTGACCAGCACCTCGTCGGCGGCCAGGACGCCCGGGCTCCACAGGGCGAGCAGCAGGGCCGACAGAACCGGAAGAATGAGTCGGGAAAGAACAGGCATGGCCGTTTCCTTGGCTATTGATAGCGCCTCGCATTCTCATACTCAAGTCCTAGCGCTTTGTCCAGACCCTGATTGTGGGAATTATTTGCAGCTTTTCCAGGGGATTGTTTCATATGTGATTTATCCGCCGGAAGGGCTCTGGCCGGCCTTTCCCGCCTAACCCGGAGGAAAAGTATGGCTGTTGACAGGCCGCGGCAGAGCGGCTAGGAACAGCAACTGCGAGTCACTTGCAGTCGCATTACCATTGGCATAGAGGCCCCCATGACCAATCGTCAGAGCATCCTTTCCGCCCTCGCCCTCGTGGCGGGCCTGTTCACCGCCACCGTCCCGGCCATGGCGGTGGAGTATCCCATCGGCGCCCCCGAGAACCGCTACGGCATGGAGATCGGCGCCGTCTATCTCCAGGCGGTGCGCATGGAGCCCGACGGCATGATGACCCAGCCCGAGCAGTCGGACATCCATATCGAGGCCGACATCAAGGCGCTGCAGGGCAATCCCAACGGCTATCCCGAAGGGGCGTGGATTCCCTACCTGCATGTGACCTACGAGCTGGTCAAGGACGGCACCGGCGAGGTGATCAAGGGCGACATGATGCCCATGGTGGCCAGCGACGGCCCCCATTACGGCGACAACATCAAGCTGAAGGGCCCCGGCAAGTACAAGGTCACCTACACCATCTATCCGCCCAACGCCCCCGAGAACCATGCCGGCAAGCATTACGGCCGCCACACCGACCGCGCCACCGGCGTGCGTCCGTGGTTCCCGGCCTTCAAGCTCGACTACGAATTCGTCTTCGCCGGCATCGGCAAGAAGGGTGGCTACTGATGAGCGCCCGTTCCATCGCGACGGTGGCGGCGATCGGCATGATCGCCGCTACCCCGGCCTGGGCCGCCAAGGACCCTTCCACCGCCGAGCTGCTGGCCGAGATCCGGCGCCTGGCCAACCGCGTCGAGGAGCTGGAGCGCAAAAAGCCGGTCGCCACCGAGACCGTGCAGCGCATCGAAAAGCTGGAGCAGCATAACGCCGCGGTGGAAAAGGCCCTGGAACAGGACACCATCAGCGAGACCGAGCCGCAGCTCGCCGCCCGCATGAAGGCCACCGAGACCGACGCGCTGTCCTACAGGAAGGGCAAGAAGATTCTCGACGCCCTGGGCGACGTCAAGGTCGGCGCCGGCATGACCATGGTCGGCCAGAACCTGGCGGGCCAGCAGCTGGACAAGGAAAGCCAGCTCAACTGGCGCGGCGACGTGACCGTAAGCCTGCCCGGCGGCGAGGCCGCCGGAATCAAGGGCACCATCTTCACCCATGTGCGCATGGGCCAGGGCCAGGGCGTCGGTTCGGTCAAAAACTCCTTCTCCTCGGTCAACGCCACCGCCTTCCAGCGCCCCGGCGCCGACAATTCCGACGCCGCCATCGGGCTGGTGGAAGCCTATTACCAGCTGGAAACCGCCGGGTTGGGCGGAAAGCTGGAAGCCACCCTCGGCAAGATGGACCCCTTCGTGTTCTTCGACCAGAACGCGGTGGCCGCCGACGAGACCCGCTTCTTCATGAACCAGGCCCTGGTTCACAATCCGCTGCTGGACGCCGGCGGCGACATCGGCGTCGACGGGCTGGGCTTCACCCCCGGCCTGCGGGTGGCCTACACCAATGAATCCGACAAGTCGCAGGTCTGGCGCCTTCAGGCCGGCGTGTTCGAGACCGGCAACGGCGCCGCCTTCCAGAACTCCACCGATTTCCCCTTCCGCATCGTCCAGGCGGAAACCACCCAGCGCTTCTTCGGCGGCCTGGAAGGCAATTACCGCGTCTACGGCTGGATGAACGACCGCGCCACCGATTTCGACAGCCGGCGCGCCAAGCATGCCGGCATCGGCCTGTCCTTCGACCAGAAGGTGGACGATTACGTCACGTTGTTCGCGCGTTACGGCCACGAGGTGAAGGGCAACCCCCGCTTCGACCAGAGCCTGACCGTCGGCGGCGAAATCGGCGGCTCCTATTGGGGACGCGGCGCCGACGGACTGGGTCTCGCCCTGGCGGCGTCCCACGTCAACAAGAAGTTCCGCGACCGCTCCGAAACGCTGGACAACGATGCCGACGGCACGCCGGATTTCGGCTACCGCGCGGTTTCCTTCGAGCAGATGGCCGAGGTCTACTACCGCTACCGCCTGCTTCCCAATTTCGAGCTGACCCCGGACGCCCAGGTGATCCGCCATGCCGGCGGCGACCCGTCGGGCGCCGTGGTCTACGCCCTGGGATTGAGGGGGCAGCTGGCCTATTAATGGGTGCAAGCGCCTCTCAGTCGTATTATCACTATCGGCCATGCCCGGTCCCAATGCCGGGCATGGTTTGATCTTTTTGAGGACCGCATGAACGCCCTCTCCTCCCGCTCCGCCCCGCTGGCCGTTATCGGCCATTTCCTGGCCCGCCATTCCGGGACCATCCAGGCGGTGCAGTGGCTGATGGTCGTCATCTATCTCGGATTGGTGACCGTGCCGGCCTTCCTGCCGGTTCCCGACGATGCCCAGCATATCTGGGACAATCTGGTGCTGTTCGCCCAGTTCGCCTTCTGGGGCGTGTGGTGGCCCTTCGTCATGGTCAGCATGGTGGTGATGGGCCGCGCATGGTGCGGCCTGTTCTGTCCCGAGGGCACCATGACCGAATGGGTCAGCCGCCACGGCCTCGGCCGGGCCATTCCCGCCTGGCTGCGCTGGAAGGGCTGGCCGTTCGTGGCCTTCGTCTGCACCACCGTCTACGGCCAGATGATCACCGTCTACGAATACCCCAAGGCGGCGCTGCTGATCCTCGGCGCCTCCACCGTCATGGCGCTGGGCATCGGGCTGGTCTACGGGCGGGGAAAAAGGGTGTGGTGCCGCTATCTCTGCCCGGCCAGCGGGGTATTCTCGCTGCTGTCGCGCCTCGCCCCCGTCCATTTCCGCGTCGATGCCGAGGCCTGGCGGGTGGCGCCGCGCACCCATGCGGTGGACTGCGCCACCCTGGTGGACGTCCGCGCCATGACCGGCGGCGGCTCGTGCCACATGTGCGGCCGCTGTTCCGGCCATCGCGACGCCGTCGAACTGGCGCCCCGCCTGCCCGGCTCCGAGATCGCCGCCCTGCCGGCCCGCGAGGTGTCGCCCTGGGACATCGTCCTGCTGCTGTTCGGGGTGATGGGGGTGGCGACCGGCGCCTTCCAGTGGGCCGGCTCGCCGTGGTTCGTCGCCCTGAAGCAGGGCATCGCCCGCATCCTGATCGAGCGCGACATCCTGTTCCCCATGACCGAGACCCTGCCCTGGTGGCTGCTGACCAATTCCGACGAGACCGGCGAGGTGTTCAGCCTGCTGGACGGCTTTTGCATCGTCGCCTATATGGGCGGCGCCGCCCTGGCGCTGGGCGGCATCGGGCTGGCCGGGCTGGCCGCCGCCGCCCGGGTGCTGGGCGAAAAGCGCCTGCTGTGGCGCCTCGGCTACGGGCTGGTGCCGGCCGGGGCGGCGGGCCTCATCGTCGGCCTGTCGTCCATGACGCTGACCCAGCTCACCGCCGAGGGGGTGTTCCTCGCCTGGGTGCCCGACGCCCGCGCCCTGCTGCTGACCGGCGGATTGCTGTGGAGCGCCCTGCTGCTGTGGCGCTCGCTGCCCGCCGCCGCCTTCGCCCGCCGGCTGGCCGCCTGGGGGCTGGGGCTGGCCGGGGCTTTCGCCCAGCTCGGCATGTGGGGGGTGTTCTTCTTCGTCTGGTAGGGTAGGATTCCCCCGACTGATACGGGGGAATCTCATGGCACATCCGACGTCACTTCCCGCCTGGAAGGATCTGGAGGCCCTGGCCGCCACCACCGGCCGGCGGCCCATGCGCGAGATGTTCGCCGAGGACCCGGAGCGCTTCGGGCGTTTCTCGGCCCGCCTGGACGGGCTGCTGCTCGATTATTCCAAGAACCGCATCGACGAGGACGTGATGGCCGCCCTGCTGCGCCTCGCCGCGCAGGCCGGGGTGCCGGCCGCCCGCGACGCCATGATCGGCGGGGCCAGGATCAACGTCACCGAGCGCCGCGCCGTGCTGCACACCGCGCTGCGGAACCGCTCGGACCGCCCGGTGACGGTCGATGGCCACGACGTGATGCCCGAGGTGCGCGCCGTGCTCGAGCGCATGAAGGCCTTCGCCGGGCGGGTCCGTTCGGGCGAGTGGCGGGGCGCCACCGGACGGCCCATGCGCAACGTGGTCAATATCGGCATCGGCGGCTCGGACCTCGGGCCGGTGATGGTCACCGAGGCGCTGAAGCCCTATCACAAGGACGATCTGGCGGTCCGCTTCATCTCCAACGTGGACGGCAGCCACGCCGCCGAGGTGCTGAAGCTCTGCGATCCCGAGACCACCTTGTTCATCGTGGCGTCGAAGACCTTCACCACCCAGGAGACCATCGCCAACGCGCGGACCTGCCGGGCCTGGGCCGTGGAAAGGCTGGGCGAGGCCGCCATCCCGGCCCATTTCGTCGCGCTGTCCACCAATGCCGAGGCGGTGGCCGGGTTCGGCATCGACACCGCCAACATGTTCGGGTTCTGGGACTGGGTGGGGGGCCGCTATTCCCTGTGGTCGGCCATCGGCCTGTCCATCGCCGTGGCGGTGGGCTTCGAGCGCTTCGAGGAACTGCTGGCCGGCGGCCACGCCATGGACGAGCATTTCCGCACCGCGCCCCTGGAGGCCAACCTGCCGGTGATCCTCGCCCTGATCGGCATCTGGAACGCCAATTTCCTCGGCGCCGAATCCTATGCCGTGCTGCCCTACGACCAGTACCTGCACCGCCTGCCGGCCTATCTCCAGCAGCTGGACATGGAGAGCAACGGCAAGGGCACCGCCAAGGACGGCGCCCCGGTGGCCTGGGGCACCGGCCCCGTGGTGTTCGGCGAACCGGGCACCAACGGCCAGCACGCCTTCTACCAGCTGATCCACCAGGGCACCCGCCTGATCCCCTGCGACTTCCTGGCCGCCGCCCACAGCCACAACCCGCTGGGCGAGCATCACCTGATGCTGCTGTCCAACGTCCTGGCCCAGGCCGAGGCGCTGATGAGGGGCAAGACCGAGGCCGAGGCCCGCGCCGAGCTGGAACAGGCCGGCACGGCGGCGGACGAGATCGCCCGCCAGCTGCCCCACCGGGTGTTTCCCGGCAACCGCCCCAGCAACACCCTGCTCTATCCCCGCCTCGACCCCTTCACCCTGGGCATGCTGATCGCCCTTTACGAACACAAGGTCTTCGTCCAGGGCGTGGTCTGGGACGTCTGCAGCTTCGACCAGTGGGGGGTGGAGCTGGGCAAGGTGCTGGCCAAGGCCATCCTGCCGGAACTTTCACCCGGCAATACAATCGGCAGCCACGATTGCTCGACCGCCGGGCTGATCAAAGCTATCCGCGCCCTGCGGCAATAACAATCAACTAATTATTGTTCTTTGGTCTTACCAGTTCCGGACCGGCATTTAGGCTGGTAACGGCGCCTGCGAATCTGTATATGCTGATCCAGATTTCAGGTTGATCGCCCGGGGAAGGGGCAAGCCGGGATGGGCAACATGGGACGGGTGGAAACGCCGGCCGAGCGGCGGCGCAAGGGGCCGCGATTCGGCGCCAATTTCATGACGGTGCTGGAAGTGTCGCGCGACCTCGTCTGCCTGTGCGCCGACGGCGTGGTGCTGGACGTCAACAGCGCCGGCGCCGCCATGCTGGGCGCCGAAAACGCCGAAGAGATCATCGGCCGCGCCTTCCGCGATCTGGTGGGCGGCGATTACGCCGGGGTGATCGACGATCTTCTCCATCTCAAGGAGATCGAGGATTCCGCCTTCCCCATCAAGGTGCTTCACCTGGACGGCGGCACCTTCGAGGCCGAGTTGCAGATCCATCCCGCCCGCGAGTTGGGCCCGGCCCATGCGGTGGTCACGGCGCGCGACATTTCCCGCCAGGGACGCCTGGCCCGCACGGCCCGCTACAGCGAGGACCGTTTCCAGGCCCTGGTGGAGCGCTCCATGCACCTGGTGCTGCTCTGCCACGGCGGGCGCATCGGCTATATCAACGCCACCGGCGTGCAGGTGCTGGGCGGCGGCGACGCCAGCCAGTTCGTCGGCATCCCGGTATCGGAAATCTTCGCCGGCGAGTATCGCGAGATCGTCGCCACCGACCTGGCCGCCCTGCTGGACGAAGGCGGCATCGTGCGGTGCGCCTCGCCCGCCTCGACGGTTCGGCCTTCGATGCCCAGATCAAGGCCACCCAATTGCCGTCCCGGAGCGCCGCGCCGGAATACATGATCGAGGCGCGCGACATCACCGGCCAGATCCGGGCGGTGGCGGCGCTGCGCCACATGAACGACACCCTGGAGCAGCAGGTGGTCGCCCGCACCCGCGAGCTGGCCGAACAGCGCTCGCATGCCGTCCAGGCCCGCGCCTTCGTGGAAAGCCTGCTGGAGGCGGTGCCCAATCCCCTGTGGTGGAAGGACACCGACGGCCGCTATCTCGGCTATAACGGCGCCTTCCGCGAGATGCACGGCATCGCCGCCGCCGACTGGCTCGGCCGCACCACCGCCGAGATGGTCAATTCCGACTTCGCCACCATCTCGGCCAAGGCCGACCTGCGGGCCATCGCCGAGACCGGCCGCGTCCAGTTCGAGGCCCATCTGGAGGTGGCGGCGGGCAAGGCCCTGGACGTGGTGGTCAACAAGACCGTGTGGCGCGGGCGCGACAAGCGGCCGGAAGGGGTGATCGGCGTGATGCTCGACATCACCGACAGGAAGCGCATGGAGGCCGAGCTGCGCCGTCTGGCCACCACCGACGTGCTGACCGGCGCCTTCAACCGCCGTCATTTCATGGAACTGGCCGGGGCCGAGGTCGACCGGGCGCGGCGCCACGGCCGGCCGCTGGTCGCCCTGATGCTCGATATCGACCACTTCAAGCGCGTCAACGACACCTACGGCCATCCGGTGGGCGACGTGGCCATCAAGGCCCTGTCCGACACCTGCGCCCAGGTCATCCGTCATGAGGACGTGCTGGGCCGCCTGGGCGGCGAGGAATTCGCCATCGTGCTGACCGAGACCGACCTGGACGGCGCCCTGCAGGTGGCCGAGCGGCTGCGCCAGGCCATCGCCGCCATCCGCATCCCGGTCGAAGCGGGAACCGTCGCCTTCACCATCAGCATCGGCACCGCCGAGCGGCTGGAGACCGATTCCACCATCGATGCCATGCTGTCGCGCGCCGACATGGCGCTCTACGCCGCCAAGCGTTCCGGCCGCAACAGAGTGGCGGTGGGGTAGAGGCCAATAGTCCGGCCGCCGGATTTCATGCTATGGTTTGCCATGGCTATGGTTGATCCGGTCCTGACCCGTTTCCGCGATTCCCTGACCCTGACCTATGGCAACCGCCTGCAGAGGGTGGTGCTGTTCGGCTCGAGGGCTCGGGGCGACGCCCGTCCGGATTCCGATTACGACGTGGCGGTATTCCTGATGAATCTCGGCGACCGCTGGGCCGAGGCGGACCGCATTGCCGAACTCACCACCCAGGTTCTCGACGATACCGGCGCCTTCATCCACGCCATGCCCTACCGGGCCGGCGCCTGGGAGGAGCGCACCCCGCTGATGCACGAAATCCGCCGCGAGGGGCTTGATCTGTGACGCCCGAGGCGACCGGCTATCTGGACAAGGCCCGCCGCTGCCTTGCCTTCGCCCGCACCAACCTCGACGTCGGATTGGGCAACGACGCGGGCCGCAATGCCTATCTGGCCGCCTTTCACGCGGCTCAGGCCCTGATCTTCGAACGGACAGGCCGGGTCGCCAAGTCCCACCATGGTGTCCATGCCGAATTCAACCGACTCGCCCAGGACGAAGCCAGGCTGGATACCGGGTGTCGCCGTTTCCTCGCCCAGAGCTATAACCTGAAGGCCGTCGCCGATTATGAGATCGGCGCCGATTCGGAAATTCCGCTCGACCGGGCCGCCATGGCGGTCACCGGGGCGGGGCGGTTTGTCGAACGCCTCGCCGAGGCTCTCGGCATAAATCCGGCGTAACCATGTCCATCCGCCTCCTTCCCCCCACTTTGGTCAACCAGATCGCCGCCGGCGAGGTGGTCGAGCGCCCCGCCTCCGCCGTCAAGGAGCTGGTGGAGAATGCCATCGATGCCGGGGCCGGCCGCATCGACGTGGTGCTGGCCGAGGGCGGCCAGTCGCTGATCGCGGTCAGCGACGACGGATGCGGCATGAGCCCCGACGAGATGATGCTGGCCGTCGAGCGTCACGCCACCTCGAAACTGCCCGACGACGATCTGGTGCGCATCCGCTTCCTGGGCTTCCGCGGCGAGGCGCTGCCCTCCATCGGCTCGGTGGCGCGCCTGACGCTGACCAGCCGGCCGCGGGGCGCCGAATCCGCCTGGAGCCTGTCGGTGGAGGGCGGCGCCAAGGCAAGCCCGGTCCCCGCCGCCCATCCCCAGGGCACCCGCGTCGAGGTGCGCGACCTGTTCTACGCCACCCCGGCGCGGCTCAAATTCCTCAAGGCGGCGCGCACCGAGCTGGCCCATGCCGCCGACGTCATCGAGCGCCTGGGAATGGCCCATCCCGACATCGCCTTCTCCCTCTCCGACGGCGGCCGCAGGGTGCTGGACCTCGCGGCCAGGCGCGGCGAGCCCGGCGCCGCCCTGTTGTCGCGCATCGCCCAGGTGGTGGGGCGCGAGTTCGAGCCCAACGCCCTGGCGCTGGACGCCGAGCGCGACGGGGTGCGCCTGACCGGCTGGGCCGGGCTGCCCACCTACAACCGCGCCAGTGCGGCCGCCCAGTACCTGTTCGTCAACGGCCGCCCGGTCAAGGACCGGCTGGTGATCGGCGCGGTCAGGGGCGCCTATCAGGACGTGCTGGCCCGCGACCGCCATCCGGTGGTGGCGCTGTTCCTCGAACTCGATCCCGACCAGGTGGACGTCAACGTCCATCCCGCCAAGGCCGAGGTGCGCTTCCGCGATTCCGGGCTGGTGCGCGGCCTGATCGTCGGCGCCATCCGCCACGCCCTGGCCGGGGCCGGCCACCGGGCCAGTTCCACCCTGACCGGGGTGGCGCTGGGGGCGTTGGGCAACAGCCCGCCGCCCGCCTTCGCCCATCATCCGCCGCCGCGCCCTTCCCTGCCGCTGCTCCGCGCCGGTATCGGCGCCCAGGCCCCCCTGGGCGGGCTGGCCGAGGCGCCGCTGCGACCCGGCCTGGGCCTCGACCTGCCGCCCGCCGCCCCCGCCGCCGAGCGCGAGACAGAAGACGGAGCGGCCGCCGATTATCCCCTGGGCGCGGCACGGACCCAACTGCACGACACCTATATCGTCGCCGAGACCGCCCAGGGGCTGGTGATCGTCGACCAGCACGCCGCCCACGAGCGCCTGGTGTTCGAGCGCCTGAAGCTGGGTCTGGCCGAGGGCAAGGTAGCCCGCCAGGGCCTGCTGCTGCCCGAGGTGGTGGACCTGGGCGAGGCCGGCGCCGCCCGCGTGGCCGAACGGGCCGGGGAGCTGTCCCGCCTGGGGCTGGTGGTCGAACCGTTCGGCCCCGGCGCCGTGGTGGTGCGCGAGGTTCCCGCCTTGCTGGGCGACGGCGACGTCCAGGGGCTGGTGCGCGATCTGGCCGACCAGCTGGCCGAGTGGGGCGCCGCCACCGCGCTCGAGGAGCGGCTGCTGCACATCTGCGCCACCATGGCCTGCCACGGCTCGGTGCGGGCGGGGCGCCGCCTCTCCATCCCCGAGATGAACGCCCTGCTGCGCCGCATGGAGGCCACCCCGCTGTCGGGCCAGTGCAACCATGGCCGGCCCACCCACGTCTCCCTCAGCCTGAGCGATATCGAGAAGCTGTTCGGACGGCGGTAGCCCCGTTCCCATCCACGCTTGACCGCCGTCAAGTACCATAGTCAATTACTTGGGTATTGTCGCTTCATCAGCTTGAAACGAAGGAATACCGCCATGAGAAAGACCGATGGTTTCCGTAAACATCATGACGATCTGCGGGGAGTCGTCGGCCGGCTCGAGCCCATGCTCGACCCCAAGCGGATCGCCGAGGACCCGGCGGCGGTGTCCAAGGTGGTGCTCGACCTGTTCGGCAAGTTCTCCATCCATCTGGCCATCGAGGACAACACGCTGTACCCCAAATGCGCCGCCCATCCCGACACGGCGCTGCGCCGCACCGCCGCCGAGTTCCAGGCCGAGATGGGCAGCCTGTCGCTGCGCTTCGATTCCTACAAGAAGGCCTGGGCCGGCCCGCTGGCCATCGGCCGCGATCCCGCCGGCTTCGTGGCGGCCACACGGCAGATCCTCGGCCTGTTCAAGGCCCGGGTCGAGCGCGAGGAAAGCCGCCTCTACGACCTGTTCGACAAGGCGGCCTGAGGACGCAATCCGCTGCAGGGGGGCCTCACCCCCCGTAGCGGATGCCCACCACCTCGATCATTTCGACACCGGACGGAGTCCGCACGGGCACGGAATCGCCCTCGAAGGCCTTCAGCAGCGCCCGAGCCACCGGCGAAATCCAGCTGATCAGGCCCTTTTCCAGGTCGGCCTCGTCGATGCCGACGATGGTGACGGTGATCTCCTCGTCCCTGGCATTGGCATAGGTGACGGTGGCGCCGAAGAACACCTGGTCCAGCTTCTTCTGCTGGCTGGGATCGACCACATGGGCCGATTCCATGCGCTTGGTCAGGAAGCGGATGCGGCGGTCGATCTCGCGCAGCCGCTTCTTGCCGTAGAGATAATCGCCGTTCTCCGAGCGGTCGCCATTGCCCGCCGCCCACGACACCACCTCGACCACCTTGGGCCGCTCGACCTTGAGCAGCTGGGCCAGTTCGGCCTTCAGCGCCGCGAAGCCCTGGGGCCGCATGTAGTTCTTCGAGCCCGGCGGCAGGCCCTTGGGGGTGTCTTCCGGCTCGTCGTCGCCGTCGCTTTCCTTGGTGAAGGCCTTGCTCACGCCTTGGCTCCCTTCCAGGTGTTGGGGGCTCCCTTCCGGGCGTTGGGGTCCAGCGGCCAGCGCGGGCGCGGGGCGAAGGACAGGTCGTCGCTTTGGCCGAGGCGCAGCCGCTCGATCCCCGCCCAGGCGATCATGGCGGCGTTATCGGTGCACAGCTTCAGCGGCGGGGCGAGGAATTCCAGTCCCGTTTCGTTTCCGATCCGGAGCAGGACCTGCCTGAGCGCCGCATTGGCGGCCACGCCGCCGGCCACCACCAGATGGCGGGCCGCCGGCCAGCGGGATTTCATCTCGCGCGCCCCCCTGCGCACCCGGTCGGCCATGGAATCGGCCACCGCGTCCTGGAAGGCGCGGGCCACGTCGGCCTGATCCTGCTCCGCAAGCGGCTGGGGCAGGCTTTCGATCAGCAGGCGGGCGGCGTTCTTCAGGCCCGAGAAGCTGAAATCGCAACCCGGCTTGCCCTTCATGGGGCGCGGCAGGGCAAAGCGGGCGGGATCGCCGCCCGCCGCCGCCTTTTCCACCGCCGGGCCGCCGGGATAGCCGAGGCCGGCCATCTTGGCCACCTTGTCGAAGGCCTCGCCCGCCGCGTCGTCGATGGTGGTGCCCAGCCGGGTGTAGCGGCCGACCCCTTCCACCGCCAGCAGCTGGCAATGGCCGCCCGAGGCCAGCAGCAGCAGGTAGGGGAAACCGATGTCGTGGGTCAGGCGCGGGGTGAGCGCGTGGCCTTCCAGATGGTTGACCGCCAGGAACGGCTTGCCCGAGGCCAGCGCGATGGCCTTGCCGGTCATCACGCCGACGATCACGCCGCCGATCAGGCCGGGGCCGCCGGTGGCCGCCACGCCGTCCAGGTCGGCGAATCCCAGCCCGGCCCGGCGCATGGCCTCGGCCACCAGCCGGTCCAGATGGGCGAGGTGGGAGCGCGCCGCGATTTCCGGCACCACGCCGCCGAACGGACGGTGCTCGTCCAACTGCGACAGCACCACCTCGCCGAGGATTTCCCGCCGGTCGTTGACCACGGCGGCGGCGGTTTCGTCGCAGGAACTTTCGATGCCCAAAACAAGCAAGATGCAAATCCCTTTGCAGAGCGGCGTCCGACTTACTACAACAACCGGACCATGACCGCAAAACTTCCCATCCTCCGCATCGGCACCCGTGGTTCGCCGCTGGCCCTGGCCCAGACCCACGAGACCCGCGACCGCCTCGCCGCCGCCTGGCCCTCCCTGGCCGCCGACGGCGCCATCGACATCGAGGTCATCAAGACCACCGGCGACCTGGTGCAGGACCGCCCGCTGGCCGAGATCGGCGGCAAGGGCCTGTTCACCAAGGAACTGGACGAGGCCATGCTCTCGGGCCGCATCCATCTGGCCGTCCATTCCATGAAGGACGTGCCGACCCAGCTGCCCGACGGTATCGTGCTGCCCTGCATCTTAGCGCGCGAGGACGTGCGCGACGCCTTCATCAGCCGCAAGTACCGCTCGCTGGCCGACCTGCCCCAGGGCGCCGTGGTGGGCACCTCGAGTCTGCGGCGCGGTTCGCAGATTCTCCACCGCCGCCCTGATCTCAAGGTGGTGAACTTCCGCGGCAACGTCCAGACCCGCCTGCGCAAGCTGGACGAAGGCGTGGTCGACGCCACCCTGCTGGCCATGGCCGGCCTGCGGCGTCTCGGGCTGGTCCAGCACGCCACCTCGGCGCTCGCCGAAGACGACATGCTGCCCGCCGTGGCGCAAGGCGCGATCGGCATCACCTGCCGCGCCGGCGACCAGGAATCGCTGGACTATCTCGCCGCGCTGAACTGCCCGGATTCCTTCGTCCGCGTCGCGGCGGAGCGGGCCTTCCTCACCCGCCTGGACGGTTCGTGCCGCACCCCCATCGCCGCCCTGGCCACGCTGGACGGCGACCGGCTGTCGTTCCGCGGCCTGATCGTCAGCCCCGACGGCACAAAGATCCATGCCGCGTCGCGCACCGGCAGCCGCGCCGACGCCGAAGCCATGGGCAAGGATGCCGCCGAGGAACTGATCGGGCAAGCCGGGCCGGGCTTCTTCGATCTCATCAAGCCGCACTGAGCCATGCGCGCCCTGGTGACCCGCCCCAAGGAGGATTCCGAAGGCGTGGCGCGGGCGCTGGCCCAACGCGGCCTCGACGTGATGGTCGAGCCGCTGCTCGACATCGTCCCGGTCGAGGGCGCCACGGTCGACACCGGAGGCGCCCAGGGCATCCTGGTGACCAGTGCCAACGGCATCCGCGCCCTGGCCCGCCTTTCCCCCGATCGTGATCTGCCCATCTGGGCGGTGGGCGACGCCTCGGGCCGGGCGGCGCGCGAGATGGGTTTTTCGCGTGTCCAATGCGCCGGCGGCGACGTGGACAGCCTGGCCGAACTGGTGGCGTCCCGCGCCGATCCCCAGGCCGGGGCGCTGTTTCACGCCGCCGGAACGGTGACGGCCGGCGACCTGTCGGGATGGCTGTCGGCCAGGGGCTTCCAGGTGCGCCGTCAGGTCCTCTACCGGGCGGTGCCCGCCACCCGCCTTTCCGCCGCCCTGTGCGACAGCTTGCTGGCCGGCGGCCTGCAGCTGGCCCTGTTTTTCTCTCCCCGCACCGCCCGGACCTTTGCTACCCTGGCGATCGGGGCCGGAATGCGGGAGAGTCTCGGCGCCATCGCCGCCTACGGCCTGTCGGCCAATGTCTCGGCCGAGTTGGCCCCGCTGCCCTGGCGGGTGCTGCGCCAAGCCGCCGAACCCAGCCAGGCGGCCCTGCTCGCCGCCATCGACGACGATCTCAACCGGGGATTCAGCCCATGACGTCAGAGCCCGTTTCCGAGCCCGCCGCCCCCGCGGAGGTGCAGAGCCCGCCGCCGCGCTCATCGTCGGGCCGCCTGATCGCCGTGGCGGCGATCCTGGCGCTGGGCGCCGGCGCCTATGCCAGCTTCCCCCTCTGGCGCGGCCCTCTCGGCCTGCCCGCCGCCGCCCCCGGCGAATCCTTCGAGGTAGAGAACCTGCGGGCCGAACTGTCGGCGGCCACCAGCCGCATCGCCCAGTTGGAGGCGCGCGGCCCCGCCACGGCGGGGGCGGTGGATGCCACCCGCCTCGACCGCCTGGAAGAGGCTCTGAAGACCACCCATGCCGCCGGCCCGGCCGGCGAGGTCGAGTCGCTAACGAAACAAGTGGCCGAGCTCAAGCGCAACTCGGCCGATGCCGCCGCCCTGCTCCGCCTCGCCGACCGGCTGGAGCAGGTGGAGACGGCATTGCGCGACCTGCAGGGCAAGCGGTCCTCGGCCGCCGCCCTGCTGCTGGCCGCCGGACAATTACGCGAAGCGGTGGCGGCCGGACGGCCCTATGAAGCCGAATGGCGCACCGCCCGCGTGCTGGCCGGCGAGGACGGGGAAAGCCTCGCCCTGCTCGACGGGCTGGGAGGGCAGGCCGCCTCCGGCATCGCCACCCGGAACGCCCTGGCGCAGCGCTTCGACGCCCTGGCCCCGGCGCTGATCCGCGCCGAGATCCTGCCCGAGGGCGAGGGCTGGTGGCGGCGCACCGCCGACCGCCTGCTGTCGCTGGTCACCATCCGCCGCGAGGACGGCGCCGCCATGGGCCACAACACCGCCGCCATCGTCGGCCGCGCCCAGGCGGCGCTGAGCGGCGGCAATCTTGCCGCCGCCCTGGCCGAACTGAACGCCCTGGACGGCGGCCCGGCCGAAGCCGCCGCGCCCTGGGTCACCGAGGCCAAGGCGCGGCAGGCCGCCGACAAGGCCCTGTCGCAGCTGACCGCCCAGGCCCTGGCCCTGGCCGGAGCCAAGCTATGAGGCGGCTGCTCGCCTTCCTGGCCCTCACCGGACTGGCGGTGGCCGGCGCCGTCTGGCTGGCCGACCGCCCGGGCGAGGTCACCATCCGCTGGCAAGGCTGGCGGATGGATACCACCGTGCCGGTACTGCTGGCCTTCCTGGCGCTGCTGCTGGTGGCGTTCTCCATGCTGAACCGCCTGGTCCGCGGCGTGTTCGGCGCTCCCGGCCGCTGGTTCGAATCGCGGCGGCTGGGGCGTGAGCGCAAGGGCTACGCCGCGCTATCCGACGGGTTGGCGGCGGCGGCCTCGGGCGACGCCGCCCGCGCCGGAAAGCTGGCCCGCCGGGCCGACAAGCTGCTGAACGACCCGGCGGTCACCGGCCTGCTCATCACCCAGGCCGCCCGGCTGAGCGGCGACGACGGACAGTTACGCCAGCGTTATGAAGTCATGACCGAACGCCGGGAGACGGCCTTCCTGGGACACAAGGGGTTGGCCGAGCTGGCGCTGAAGCAGGGCGAGCGCGAAACCGCCCGCGACCAGGCGGGCCAGGCCTTCCTGCTGCGGCCCGGCGCCGAGGATCTGGCCGCCCTGCTGCTCGACCTGCATGTGGAGGCCGGCGCCTGGGCGGAAGCCGAACAGGTGCTGCGCACCGCCCGGCGGCGGCACGCCCTGCCCGAAGCCGAACTGGCGCGACGCCGCGCCCTGATCCTGCTGGGCCGCGCCGAGGAGGCCCTGGCGGCCGGCGACGAATCCCGGGCCCTGGATTGGGCGCTGGATGCCCGCGACGCCGACCCGCTGTTCGTTCCCGCCGTGTCCCTGGCCGCCGGGCTGTACCGCCGCCGCGGCAAGGGGCGCAAGGCGGCGGCGTTGCTGAAGGCCGCCTTCAAGGCCGCCCCCCATCCGCTGCTGGTCACCGGCTGGCGGGCGCTGGGCGAGGGCGAAGGCGCCCTGGAGCGGGTCAAACGGATGCAGGAACTGGTCCAGGCCAATCCCGCCTCGCCTGACGGCCATGTGGCCCTGGCCGAGGCGGCGCTGGCCGCCCAGTTGTGGGGGCAGGCCCGCACCCATCTGGAAAAGGCGCTGGAGCAGCGCCCCACCCGCGCCGTCTTCCAATTGCTGGCCCAGGTCGAGCGCGACGAGCGCAAGGACGAGGCCGCCGCCGGCGCCTGGACGCTCCGGGCCGCGACCGATTCGGTATCGGAACCGTCCTGGACCTGTGGCGGCTGCGGCCACCATGCCCCCGACTTCGCGCTGCGCTGCCCGGCCTGCGGCGCCGCCGGCCGACTGGAGTGGACATGACCCGTTACGCCCTGATCGCCGCCGCCCTTCTGTTCACCGCCCCCGCCGCCCTGGCTGATCCCGCCCCGGCCAATTCCGCCAAGGACGGCAAGGCGCTGTTCACCGCCAAGGGCTGCGCCGCCTGCCACGGCGAGGCCGGCGCCAGGCCCATTCCCGGCTCGCCGGTCATCGCCGGACAGAATTCCGTCTATCTGCTGCGCCAGATGAACGAGATCGCCAGCGGGCTCCGCGCCTCCGCCCCGGTCAAGGCGATGCAGCCGGTCATCGAGAAGACCAGCCCCGACGACCGCATCGCCCTGGCCGACTGGCTGGCGGCGCAAAGGTCCGCCGAATCCCTGGCCGGCGACCGGGCCAAGGCGGACAAGGGCGCCGAGCTGTTCGACGAGAAGGGCTGCATCGGCTGCCACGGCGCCGACGGAGCCCGGCCGCTGGCCGACTATCCCGTCCTGGCCGGGCAGCGCAAGGATTACCTGATGATCCAGATCAAGGCGATCCGCGACGAGATCCGCTCGACGCGCCGCGCCCGCATGATGGCCGCCAACGTGCGCAAGCTGTCCGACGCCGAGGTCGAGCAACTGGCCGAATTCCTTTCGCAGAACAAACGGAAATAGGCGGCCGGGATGAGCATCCTTCCGCCACCCGCCCTTCCCCCGGCCACCCTGGTCCTGGGCGGCGCCCGCTCCGGCAAGTCGGCCTATGCCGAATCCCTGTTCGGCGGCCAGCCGGCCCTCTATCTCGCCACCGGCCAGGCCCTGGACGGCGAGATGGCCGAGCGCATCGACCATCACCGCCGCCGGCGCGGTCCGGGCTGGAGCACCCTGGAGGAGCCCCTCGACCTCGCCGACGCCCTGGACAACGTCATGCGCCCCGACCGGCCGGTGCTGGTGGATTGCCTGACCATGTGGCTGTCCAACCTGATGCATGTCGGCCGCGACATCGACCGTTCCCTCGACCGCCTGTGCGAGGTGCTGGCCGCTCCCGCCGGGCCGGTGGTGCTGGTCTCCAACGAGGTCGGCATGGGGCTGGTGCCGGACACCAGCCTGGGCCGCGCCTTCCGCGACCACCAGGGCCGGGTCAACCAGCGGGTGGCCGTCATCAGCCGCCGGGTGGTGTTCGTCGCCGCCGGCCTTCCCCTGCTTCTCAAGGACGTTCCATAGATGCGCAAGATTCCCGCCACAATCATCACCGGCTTCCTGGGGGCCGGCAAGACCACCCTGGTCCGCCACCTGCTGACCCACAGCCGGGGACGGCGCATCGCGCTGATCGTCAACGAGTTCGGCGATATCGGGGTGGACGGCGAATTGCTGGCCGCCTGCGGCGTGCCCGGCTGCGCCGACGATAACATCGTCGAGCTGGCCAACGGCTGCCTGTGCTGCACGGTGGCCGACGAGTTCCTGCCCACCATGCAGGCCCTGCTCGACCGGCCCAATCCGCCCGACCACATCGTCATCGAGACCTCGGGCCTGGCCCTGCCCAAGCCGCTGGTCAAGGCCTTCCACTGGCCGGAAATCCGCTCGCGCGTCACCGTGGACGGCGTGGTGGCGGTGGTGGATTCCCCCGCCGCCGCCTCGGGGCGCTTCGCCTCGACGCCGGAGGAGATGGCGCGCCCCGACCACGACAATCCGCTGGAGGAGGTGTTCGAGGACCAACTGGCCTGCGCCGACCTGATCCTCCTCAACAAGGCCGACCTGCTGGACGAGGCCGCCCTGGCCGCCCTGCGGGAGGGCATCGGCGCGCGGCTGCGCCCCGGCGTCAAGACCCACCCCACCCGCCTGTCGGCCATCGACCCCCTGGTGGTGCTGGGCCTGTCCGCCGCCGCCGAGGAGGATCTGGCCGCGCGGCCATCCCACCACGACGCCGAGGACGGCCACGACCACGACGATTTCGAGAGCTTCGCGGTGCGCCTGCCCATGGTCGACGACCCGGCCGCCGTCGAGAGCCGCGCCATCGCCGCCATCGAGGCCCACGACATCCTGCGGCTCAAGGGCTTCCTGGCGGTGAGCGGCAAGCCGGCCCGCCACGTCATCCAGGCGGTCGGCACGCGTGTGGAACGATATTTCGACCGGCCGTGGAAGGCGGACGAGGAACGCGTCGGGACCCTGGTGGTGATCGGCCGCACCGGCCTCGACCGGAGCGCCATCGAAGCGGCGCTGCTGGGCCTCTGATGCATCTTCTCGCCGCCCAGGCCGGGACCATTTCCGACGGGAACGAGGCCATCGACCTCGGCCAGAGTCCCGCCGACCTGGTGGTTCTGTCGGCGGCGGACACCGAGCTGGCGGCGCTGGCCACCGCCTTCGCCGCCTGGGAGGGCGCGCCGGTCGGCCTGCGGCTGGCCAATCTCACCCGCCTCGCCCACCACATGTCGGTGGACCTCTATGTCGAGCAGGTGATCGCCAAGGCCCGTCTGGTGGTGGTGCGCCTGCTGGGCGGGCGCTCCTACTGGCCCTACGGCATCGAACAGATCGCCGACGCCTGCCGCCGCTTGAAGATTCCGCTGGCCCTGCTGCCCGGCGCCGACCAGCCCGACCCCGACCTCAGCGACGATTCCACCGTGGCGCCCGCGGCGGTGGAGCGCCTGTGGGCCTATCTGCTGCACGGCGGGCCGGACAATTGCCGCTGGTTCCTGGGCCATGCCGCCAGCCTGATCGGGCATGCGGCGGAGTGGCTAGAGCCGCGTCCCTTGCCCCAGGCCGGTCTTTACGGCGCCGCCGATCCTCTCGACGGCAGGCCCCGCGCCCTGGTGGTGTTCTACCGCGCCCTGGTGCTGGCCGGCGACACCGCGCCGGTGGACGCCCTGATGCAGGGCTTGCGGGACCGGGGGCTGGGCGCGGCGGCCCTGTTCGTCCACAGCCTGAAGGACCCGGTCAGCGCCGCGCTGGCCCGCGCCCTGCTGGCCGAGACGCCGCCCGACGTGATCGTCAACGCCACCGGCTTCGCCGTGTCGTCGCCGGGCAAGGCGGAACCCGGCCCCTTCGACGCCGCCGATTGCCCGGTTCTCCAGGTCATCCTGGCGTCGGGGAGCGAGGAGGGGTGGCGCGGCGGCAACCAGGGCCTGGGACCGCGCGACATCGCCATGAACGTCGCCCTGCCCGAGGTGGACGGCCGCATCATCACCCGCGCCGTCTCGTTCAAGCGGGCGCGGCGCGACGAGGCCACCCAGTGCGACCTGGCCACCCATGCCCCGGTCGCCGACCGGATCGGTTTCGTGACGAGGCTGGCCGCCAATTGGGCCGCATTGCGGCGCAAGGCGGCGGGGGAGCGGCGCGTCGCCCTGGTGCTGGCCAATTATCCCAACCGCGACGGCCGCATCGGCAACGGCGTCGGCCTCGACACCCCGGCCGGCACCGTCCAGGTGCTGCGCGCCCTGGACGCGGCGGGCTACCGGGTGGGCGACATTCCCGAATGCGGCAACGCCCTGATCGAACTGATGCAGGCGGGCGCCACCAACGACTGGCGCGCCCTGGCCCACCGCGAGCGGCGCGAAACCCTGTCCCTGCCCGATTACCTCGCCTGGTTCCAGTCCCAGCCCAGGGCGCTGCAGGACAGGGTGACGGCCCGCTGGGGCGCGCCCGAGGCCGATCCCTTTTTCGCCAAGGGCGAACTGACCTGCGGCGAGTTCATCCTCCCCGCCACCCGCTTCGGTTTCGTTACGGTAGCGGTACAGCCGGCGCGCGGCTACAATATCGACCCCGCCGCCAGCTACCACGACCCCGATCTGGTGCCGCCCCACAATTACCTCGCCTTCCATGCCTGGCTGCAGGACGGCTTCAGGGCCGACGCCGTGGTCCACATGGGCAAGCACGGCAACCTGGAATGGCTGCCGGGCAAGGCCCTGGCCCTGTCGGCGGAGTGCTTCCCCGAGGCCGTCCTGGGGCCGCTGCCCCATCTCTACCCCTTCATCGTCAACGATCCCGGCGAGGGCACCCAGGCCAAGCGGCGGGCGGCGGCGGTGATCATCGACCACCTGACCCCGCCGCTGACCCGCGCCGAGAGCTACGGCCCCCTGCGCGAGTTGGAGCGGCTGGTCGACGAGTATTACGAGGCGGCGGGCATCGACCCGCGCCGCCTGGGCCTGCTGCGGCGGGAAATCCTCACCCTGTCGGCCGCCGCCGGACTGGACGCCGATCTGGGCATCGGCCGCGACGACGACCCGGACGAGGCGCTGAGGAAACTCGACAACCATCTGTGCGAACTGAAGGAACTGCAGATCAGGGACGGCCTGCATGTGTTCGGCGTGTCGCCCGCCGACGACCAGCTGACCGACCTGCTGGTCGCCCTGGCCCGGGTGCCACGGGGCGGCGGGCCGGAGGGCGTCTCGCTGCCCCGCGCCCTGGCCGCCGATCTGGGGCTGGACGGTTTCGACCCCCTGGATTGCGTGCCGGGCGAAGCCTGGAGCGGCCCGCGGCCCGCCGCCCTGGACGGCGACGATCCCTGGCGCAGCCAGGGCGACGCGGTGGAGCGCCTGGAGCGCCTCGCCCGCGCCCTGATCGCCGGCCAGCGTCGGGCCGAGCCCGGCTGGAGCCGGACGGTTCCGGTGCTGCAATGGATCGACGGCCATCTGCGCCCGATGGTGGAATCCTGCGGCGCGGCGGAGATCGACGGCCTGCTGAAGGGCCTGGCCGGCCGCTTCGTGCCGCCCGGCCCCTCGGGCGCTCCCACCAGGGGGCGGCCCGACGTGCTGCCCACCGGTCGCAATTTCTATTCCGTCGATACCCGCGCCGTGCCCACCCCGGCGGCCTGGAGCCTGGGCTGGAAATCGGCCCAGCTGCTGCTGGAACGCCATCTGCAGGAACACGGCGACTGGCCCAGGGCATTGGCGCTGACCGCCTGGGGCACATCGAACATGCGGACGGGGGGAGACGATATCGCTCAAGGGCTGGCCCTGATGGGGGTCAAGCCGCGCTGGGACGTGGGCTCCAACCGGGTGGCCGGCTTCGAGATCCTGCCCGCCCCGGTGTTGGACCGCCCGCGAATCGATGTGACCCTCAGGGTCTCCGGCTTCTTCCGCGACGCCTTTCCCAACCTGATCGACCTGTTCGATTCGGCGGCGCGCGCCGTCGCCGCCCTGGACGAGCCGCCGGAGGTCAACCCCCTGGCCGAGCGGGTCCGGACCGAGCGCCTCCGCCTCGAGGCCGACGGCGTGCCGCCGGATCAGGCGGCGCGCCAGGCGGGGTTCCGGGTGTTCGGCTCCATGCCGGGGGCCTACGGCGCCGGGCTGCAGGCGCTGATCGACGAGAAGGGCTGGGCGACGCGGGCCGATCTGGCCGAATCCTACATGGCGTGGGGCGGCTGGGCCTATGGCGCCGGGGCGGAGGGCGAGGCCGGCCACGCCCTGTTCCGCGGCCGCCTCGCCAAGGTCGAGGCGGTGGTGCACAACCAGGACAACCGCGAGCACGATCTGCTGGATTCCGACGATTACTACCAGTTCGAGGGCGGGCTGGCGGCGGCGGTAGAGACCGCCTCGGGCAAGGCGCCCACCATCTGGCACGCCGATCATTCCCGCCCCGAAACACCCCGCATCCGCACCCTGGACGACGAGATCGCCCGGGTGGTCCGCGCCCGGGTGGTCAACCCGAAATGGATCAAGGGCGTGATGCGTCACGGCTACAAGGGTGCCTTCGAGATGGCGGCCAGCGTCGATTACCTGTTCGCCTTCGCCGCCACCACGAAGGCGGTCAAGGACCACCATTTCGATCTGGTGGCCGAGGCCTATCTCGGCGACGAGGCGGTGCTGGACTTCCTCAGGACCAACAACCCCGCCGCCCTGGCTGAAATCCGCGCCCGCCTGCAAGAAGCCATCGAGCGCGGCCTGTGGCAGCCGCGCCGCAACTCGACCCACCAATTGCTGGAGCCCGACCGGCCATGCTGAGCCCCCGCGCCCTGATCCTCGCCGCCCTGGCCTTCGCCGGCACGGTCGGCGGCTACCTGCTGTCGCGCGGCATGCTGCCCTGGCCCAAGGGCTGAGCGGGGACGGGCCGTCTGTCAATCCGGATGGAGAGCTTGGCTGGGGCGCCTGGAGCCCCAGCCGAAAGCGAAAAACAGCTATTATTTCAACTAGATAGCTGGCACCAAAAAGCGCATGTGGACCGTCTTTGTGGACTGCCCAAGGCCGGAATATGCCCTCTTGGAGCCCGGCTTGCAATCCCTCTCGTGCCAGGCTGGGGCCGATTTGACGGCGACTCGACGACATGATACAAAATGTTAGGAACAACTACATACGCAGGCTGCTAATGCCCATCTTTGACCCTTCCAACCCTATCATTCGGTTGGCGCTTCGCATCACCTGGTCGGAGCAAGGCCGGCATTACACCGCCGCTACCGTTGCGGAGGCGTTCGGCCTCACCAGCCCAGTTGGCCTTTACAACACCCTGTGCAAGGGGTTCGAGCGCGGAGCCGGCCCTGTCGATGAAGGCCAGCTCCGCACCGCCTATGGCAAAGATGTTCGTCGCCATGTGAGCAACCAGGAATGGGAGCAGTCGATCTATGCGGGTCGAGAAGCTGCATATCACCTGGCCGCACACCTTGAAATCCTCGAAGCCCAACGTCGCGAACAGCGTCGCGCCCGTCTCTCCGCCGCCGGCAGTTGGTGCCGCCGGCCCCAGCCCCCGAAGGAGTCCCCCCATGTCTGAGTTCCAGTTCAGTTGGTCCCGCTTCAATGATCTACAGCGCCGGGCCGCCGCCGAAGACCTGACCGATCACGAAGCCGAAGAATACGACACCCTGGCCCGTGTCTGGGAGGAGGCCAAGGCCGAGGGCCGCCGCAGGGAGGGGCGACAGGTCGAGGAACAGCGCCAGCGTCAGGCCGAAGAGAACCCTTCCGACCCCGATGGTAGTGTCGGAGCCTGTCTGGCCGAATTCCAGCGGACCCGCGACCAGCAGCGCGGCGTCACATGGCATCGTGCCGAAATGGTCGAGGTCCGAAACCCGGACGGCAGGTCCACCAACCGCCAATGGGTCGGTCCTGGCCTTGCCGGCCAGACCTACCACCAGCCCAGCGCCTCCCGAGGCGGTCTGGACGCCATCAAACGCGGCCTGGCGGCCTGAGGCGATGGCTCGTCGCGATCCCGATAAGCCCGGCTTGGTCGCTCTCGATGCCCACAAAGAGGCTTTCGAGAGCGGCCACATGACGGCGACGGAAATCGCCGACACCCTCGGTGTATCGCGGCAAAAGACCAATGCCGCGATCAAGCGTGCGGGCTGGTGCCGACCGGCAGCACGGTCTGCACCTGGTGCTGCTGCTAAGGGTGGCACGACCAAGTTCACCACAGCCGAGGCCGGCGACCTGCTCGTCTCCTTCGGCGTCGCCACCCTCGCCCGCGCCCATTCCCTGGTGACGGGTGGTGACCTTGGGCCATCAGCGTTGAAGGCCGTCTCTGCTGCCGCCGCTGCTGCCGAAGGCATCCTTCAGCGTCGCGGCATCATTCTGCCGGTCTGGAATGAAGACCATCTCCAGAGATTGGAAATCGCGGTCCTGTCGGGGGATGAGGAGGCAGCAATCCGCACTGACGTCGAAGCTGCGATGATCGACGTCGAGAACGGGGGAGCCTGATAGCTCCCATCGTCAGCGTCCCTTGAAGTTTCACCACTCATGTGGCCGTCTCAATAGACCTTGCCCCCACGAGACACCGGCCGTCTCTAAAATTCGTGTCTCACAGAAATAGGGCGTTGATTTTTGAGACGCGTTTCGTGTAATGTCTTAAATGTTATTGAGACATATCGAGACGGAGATACCCCATGCTGATCGGTTACGCCCGCACCTCCACCCTGGACCAGCAAGCCGGCATTGAGGCACAGATGCGCGACCTGAAGGCGGCAGGATGTGAAAAGCTGTTCAGCGAACAGGTCTCCTCAGTGGATGTGACCAACCGGGAGCAACTTTCCCAGGCGCTCGATTTCATTCGCGAGGGGGACACCCTGGTCGTTAGCAAGCTGGATCGCCTGGCCCGGTCAGTTGGGCATCTGCTGTCCATCATGGACGCCATCGAGTCCAAGGGTGCTGCTCTGCGCATTCTCAACATGGGGATCGACACCAGCACGCCGACCGGCAAGCTCATGTTGACGGTTCTAGGCGGTGTCGCTGAATTCGAACGTGAGATCATGTTGGAACGCCAACGCGAAGGCATCGCCAAGGCCAAGGCTGAGGGCAAGTATAAGGGTCGGAAGCCCACAGCCATGGCAAAGGCCGACGAGGTGCTGGCGCTGCGTGCCGAGGGCTTGGGGGCTACTGAGATTGCCAAGCGGCTTGGAATTGGGCGGGCATCAGTGTACCGAGCCCTGGAGGCATAAGCGACGCGAGAAGGCCGCCAGCATCGCAGGGAGCGATACCACGACATTTGCCTGGGGATGCCAGTAATCTCAAGCATGAGCGGCTCCCACTTTGCAGCACCAGGCCGCCTAACAAATTGTTTTCACGCCTTTCTTTCTTCGGCCCCGAGTTTTTGTCCTGCAAGGGCCTGCGTCTTCATCGTGGTATCACTCCCCACGATGTTGCTGCGGTTGAGAAGATCAAGGCCGGCGTCGAGGGAATTCGCCGAGGCGATAAAAAAACGGGGAGTAGGGCGGGCTTGAAGGGGAAGCGGATACTGAGCGGCCGGAATTTTTCGGAACCCGGAACCTGGCCGCCCCAATCCAACCGAGCCGGGGCGATGGCTTCGTCCAACACAACTTTACGTCACCTCTCGCCTGGGCTATCAATCGAAGGAAAACTTCGATAGAGGGGGATGTTTTGCGTAAACTTGTTATTGCATCTCTGGCCATCCTGAGCGCCTGTGCGACTCCATCCACTTATGAGTTGAAGTGGAGGGCGGAACGGAACTTCGACAAATTTGCCGATGGGCCGACATGCCGCGTGAGCATATGGGGGAACTGGTCGGGCTCCCTATTCCCCCACCAGTTCGCCGGCATGATCTATCCTGTTGTGGAAATGCGGGGTGACCTGGTGCTGGTGGGAGCCAAGAGCGTCCCCATGGGTAATGCCATGGCTCAATTCCAAATGCCGGTTGGCGACATTCAACTGAGGATCGACGGCAACAAAGCTTGGACTGTTGCAGCAATCAACACCCCAAGCCTTGCTCCAGAGGGAAATTCCAAGGAGATCGGGGCGCAGAAGGTTGCGAATTCGGCGTCACCATCACCCTATATGGACCCGAAGGCTATGGCCGAGATGACCCAGAACATGATGAGCACCTACCGCAGCAGTATGTCGCCAATCACCGCCACAAGCGGTGATGCCGCCAAGGACATCCTCAGGCAGATGGCTACCGGCAGGACGATCTTGTTCCGCCAGATTAACGGCAATGCCGCCGGGAAGACTTTCGAGTATTCCCTGGAAACCTTCAATTCTGCCATGGCGGCCTGCTCATCGTGAAAAGCCGGCCCCCGATTTGACACCGCGAACAGAATGTTAGAAAGTTAGCCCTGGTCCGCGCGGCTATCGCTCCGCGCACATATGTATATCTCGTCTCGACGCCTCCCGGAGGGGGGCTAGGGCGGCGTCGCATGTGTGCGCGGACCTCGAACAACAGATCGAGGAAAGCCGTGCCCATGACCCTATCTCCCGAACTCTCTTTCGACGCCCACATCGCCCCCATTCTGGCCGGCCCCCATGCCCCAGGATTGCCCTCGTGCATCCTTGAAATTCAACGGCTTCTTGCCCGCCTCGACTTTCCGAGCAAAGCCACCAGGCGTGCGGCCTCCATAGTGGCATACATCCAACACCGTCTCTCCTCTCGCCTGGCAGGTAATCTCCAGAGATGGAAAGACCTGGGGGAAGCCGAGAAGCTCCTCTACATCGTCATGGAATTGGAGCAGACGAACTTCCGGTTCAACGCCTTCGCCACCATCCACCTGAAGGGAACCGGCAACGAGATCGAGACAGCCGAACAACTGGTCGCCGATCTTCAAGAGGTGCTCCGGCATGTTGACCCCATGGCTGAGGTGCTGGCCGTCGAGGCTCTGGATCGAGGTATCCGCCATGTCCACTGCCTGGTCTCGCTGCCCAAGGCCCCGAGCACCCGCGCCGGCCGTGTCCACCTTCGGGATATCGTCGGCTGGTTCGATGAGCGCAATGGCCGGCCTGGCATAGCCTGGAAGAACGGCAGCGGCGTTCCCGCCCATCTCGAATGGCTGGACGAGCAGAAGGTCTTCCAGCGCGTCGGCATTGGCGGCCTCCTGGGAGCAGCCTGCTACATGGCTGCCCAGCGTGAGATGCGCCTGGTCGCCGGTCGGAACCTACGCGCCATCGGCAAGCAGCTTCATGCGGAGGCTCGTGACGCCGTGCGCCTCGCCGGGGGAGGCTTCCCTATACCCCTCCCCGCTTCACCAGCCTGTGGGGCTCCAATCGACGATGGCGATGACGCCAAGGAGCGAACACTGCCGGCCTTCGACGCCATCAAGCTGGCACAGCAGGAACGGGAGCGGAGCTGGTGGCGGCTCCCGCCGCTCATAAGCACTCCACCATTGTATCAGGGAAGTGCCTGAAGGTTGACTGGCCAAATATATCGAAAGATGATTTAGCCAATAAAGCCGAATTGACAGAGTTGTGTTAGCATTAATTAGAACGTAAAATCATCAAGTCAATGGTGTTATCTAAATTAAAGTGCATCTGAATTTTATCGCTTGCCTCATCACTTCAGCTAATTCTGGGCTCATATCATCTGCACCATCAACAATTAAGACATGCTTGTCTTCGTAGCTATAATGAAACATCGTTGCGCCAACATAACCGCCAAATCTATTCTTTGAATTAACCATTCCGCATACGTCATTTGCATCAAGCTTAATAGCTTTAGAGGGTTTTTTTGATGGATCCGGATTAAATAATCCTTCAAATTGGGCGCTGCTCGGGTCTATAAGTATTTTCTTTACAGCTGAAATAGCTTCTTTCTCGTTTTTTACAGAAGGATCACACGCCACCAACATTATTACAGCGGCAGAGAAAGACAATATTCGTAATGTCATCATAGTTTCCTCCAATTATTTTTTGGCTAAATGAACTTCACACGGCACTTATCTGTCGTTGCGCGCCTTGCATCAGAACAACAACGTGAAAGTTGCTGTTATCAACATAAATAGCCTAGCTTCTATCCGCTGCATATGAGTGAGTACTCTGGCTTCGGCGTTTATGAGCAGCGGACAGATTGCGATACCACATACTAATCATGAGGGCAATTGCTGACATACAATTGCTTTTTAGGGCTAATTAAGTTTGCATTAATCCCGTCATACGCAATCTCTGAGATGGCCTCGTACCAATCTTTGATGACGAACCCCTTGCCGTACCTCCCCCGCTCTTCCGGAGTGTCATGACCATCCAGTTGGTCCATCAGGTCGGGATGGACCCTCGCTCGCTGGAGCGCCGTAATGACGGAATGCCGGAGCGAGTGATAGGACACGCCGGTAATGCCCAGTGAGCGGATGTAATCAGGAAACCACTTACTGAACAGGTATCCGAGGCGCATTGCCGTACCGCCTGGCTTAAGGTCTGGAAATACCATCTTCTCGCCCTTGCTGCGCAGTTCGGCCACATAGTCGAGAAAGCCCAACTCGACCGGGATAGGGTGAAGCGGGATGCGCCGCCAACCGGCCGCCGTCTTTACCTTCCTCTTCGGTAGCGTGTCCTCATCCTCGTCCTCAGTGGCATGGACGTGCAGGAAGGAGATGCCCTCATCCTCCTGCACGTCTTCCAATCGCAATTGGGACGCCTCTTCCAGACGGATGGGATGGAACGCCCCCAATAGAGGAAGCCAGTAGCGTGCGTTTCGGTAGATGTGGGGACCAGGTCGGGGCTTGGTGCGGAAACGTGGCGATGTGGCACCGTGATAGAGGGGGCTTTGAAAGAGCACTCGAAGCTGCTCCGGCGTCCAGGCTGCGCGTTCCTCGCTGCGCCGGTGGGTTCGCTTCCACTTGAAGGCCCCCCTCGCGAAGTTGGCCTCCAACCCATACTCATCGACGCACCATCCGAAAAACGTACTGACAATGCCGGCATGGCGCTTGACGGTCGGCGGAGCCAGCGTCTTGATCTTCGGGTTCTTCTCGGCCATCGCGACCAACTCAGAGAGATTTCCCGACCATGCCTGCCCTTTGCCTCGTTTGCTGGGCAGCCCTTGCAGCATGGTAACGAAATCGGTGAAGTCGGTTCGCTCGTAGCGATCAATTCGCCGGTCGCCGCACCATTCCTTGAACAGCTCGTGCGCATCCTCGTTGGCCTTCGCCTGATCCGGCCCCCAGGTCTTGGCCTTGGCCCGGCTGTAGCGGGCGTAGGCTTCGCTGAGCTTCGGCAGTGCCTTCTTTCGAGAACCCGCCTGAGAGGCCGGCTGCGCCGCGAATAGAGGGTCTTGTGGGGCGACGGCATAGTCCCCTTCCAGGCGGGCGGCCTGGACCCGGTTGAGGTCGGCCACCGCCCGCAACAGCCCCCGGCAGACCCGCATGTAGGTGTCGCTGCCTGGCGCTGCCTGAATGCCGGCTTGGGTCAGTAACTCGTCGGCCAACTCCTCGACCAGAAAGGTACGGTCGTGCTTCACCCCGTCCACATAGTCGGCGGCCATCTGCTTTGCGGCCTCGACGTTGAACGGGACGCTGCCGAACCCGCGCATCTCCTCCCAGTGCTCCAAGGCACTGACATACCATTCGCGCAGCAGATCATTGATTTGCGTCGTGGTCAGGTCGGGGCGTCGCTTCACCATCAGAAATAGCTCATCCGTCAACGTCGTTAGCCGCCGGGCCTTCTCTCGTGCTTCGGCATAGGGGACCACACCGAGACTTTTAATCAGCTCGACGCGCCCGAACCTGCCGATGAGAGAGGGAGGAATGCGGCGACGCCAATCATATCGGCCACCACGGGGACGCAAATAAAAATTTCTCGCCATGCCGCGCCTCGTTGAGGCCCACGAGGCGCGGGGCAGAATGCGCCTTGTGGACCGCCAATGTGGTAGCGGGCCACGAACGCGGTTCGATGCCTGAAAAAAGCTAACAGTATGAAATAGTTGATAAACGCTTGGCTGGGGCGCCAGGATTCGAACCTGGGAATGCCGGTACCAAAAACCGGTGCCTTACCGCTTGGCGACGCCCCACCAGCGCGGGCGGGCACCATAGCCCGACCCGGCGGCAGTTTCAACGCCCCTAAGACAGCAGCCGCGCCGGAGCAATCCACCAGGCGGGATGGGCGGCGGCCAGCCGGGCCGCGGCGGCGCGGGCCTGGGATTCCTCGGCGTAGAGGCCGAAGCAGGTGGCGCCCGAGCCCGACATGCGCGGCAACAGGCAGTCCGGGGTGGCGGCGATGGCGGCCAGCACCTCGCCCACCACCGGCTCGATGGTGATGGCCGGCGGCGTCAGATCGTTGCGCCGCGCCGCCAGGGCCGCGGCCAGCGCCTTGGCGTCCCGGGGGGAATCGGTCAGCGGATCGGCCGCCGAGAACGGGCCGGTGCGCGCCTTGAACACCGGAGGCGTGTGCAGCGGCACCATGGGATTGACCAGCAGCAGCCAGGCGGGCGGCAAGGCGGGAGCAGGCTCCAGCATCTCGCCCACCCCCATCATGCGCGTGGGGGTTCCGGCTAGGCAGACCGGCACGTCGGCGCCGATGGACAGGGCGACCTTGGCCAGCGTTCCGGCCGGCAGGACGACATCCCACAGCCGCATCAGGCCCTTCAGCGCGGCGGCGGCATCGGCCGAGCCGCCGCCGATGCCGGCGGCCACCGGCAGCCGCTTGGTGAGGGTGATGGCCGCTCCCCTGGTGACGCCCGCCGCCCCGGCCAGCAGGCGGGCGGCCTTCAGCACGATGTTCTCGCCCTCGGCGGGAATCTGGCCGGCGGTGGGGCCGGTCACCTCGAGGCGGAGCGTGTCGGCCGGGCGGAATTCCAGGGTGTCGCCCACGCCGGCGAAGGCCACCAGGGAATCCAGCAGATGATAGCCGTCGTCGCGCCTGCCGACCACATGAAGGGTCAGGTTGACCTTGGCCGGAGCCTCGATCGAGAAGCTGGTCATGATGGTTCCGTACCCTATTTGACCGGAGAGGCCGGCAGGCGGCCGGTAGAGATCTTGGCCTTGAGCGGCTCGATCTGCTCGGGCTCGGGGTCGAGGCCCATGGCGCGCTGCCACTGGTAGCGCGCCTCGGTGTCGCGGCCCACCTGCCAGAAGGCGTCGCCCAAATGCTCGTTGATGGTGGGGTCCTCGGGCTTCAGCTCGGAGGCGCGCTCCAGATACTTCACCGCCGCCTGGAACTCGCCCATGCGATAGAGCGCCCAGCCCAGGGAATCGACGATGGCCCCGTCATTGGGGCGCAGCTCGACGGCCCGCTCGATCAGCTTGCGGCCCTTCTCGACGTTGAGGCCCTGGTCCACCCAGGTATAGCCCAGGTAGTTGAGCACGTCGGGCTGGTCGGGTTGCAGCCGCAGCGCCTCCAGCATGTCGGGCTCGGCCTTGGGCCATTGCCTGGCGCGCTCGTAGGCGATGCCGCGGGCGTAGAACAGCGACCAGTTGCGCGGCTCCTTGGACCCGCCGGCCCGGGCCAGGGCGTCGCCATAGGCCTCCGCCGCCTCGCCATAGCGCTTGTGGCGGCGCAGGACGTCGCCCAGCGTCACCAGCGCCTCGTAGGATTGCGGCCATTCCGCCGCCAGGGCCCGCAGTTCGGCGATGGCGGCATCGGTCTGCTTCATCTCGTCCAGGTTGACCGCCAGCTTGAGCCGGGCGAAGGTTCCCGGCTGGCTGGAGCGGTTCATGGCGCGGTACAGCGCGTTGGCGTCCTCCAGTCGGCCCTGGGCGGCCATGGAATCGGCCAGCAGCAGCTGGGCCAGGGGGAAATCGGCCCTGAGGCTGAGCGCCAGGCGCGAGAACACCAGCGACAGCTCCTGGGCGTTGCCCTGGCGGACCAGGGAGGCGGTGTCGAACAGCGCCTCGGCCAGGCCGTCGGTGGCGGTCTCCACCACGCGGGGCACGGCGCTTCCCGCCGCCAGCTGGCGGCGGCCGTCCAGCAGCGAACGGTCGCCATGCTCGGTGTGGTAGCGCTCGTACAGCGCCCTGGCCTCGTCCAGGCGCCCGGCCCGCTGATACCAGTTGCCCGCCGCCTCGACGGTGCGCACGCTGGTCTGGTTGGCCAGCGCCGCCTTGAAATGGGCCTCGGCCACGTCGGGCCGCCCGGCCATGTCACCCAACAGGCCGGCATGGTATTCCCAGATGGGCGCGAAACCGGCGGTGTCGGCGCGCGGCGCCAGGGTGGCGAGGCCGTCGTCGAAACGGCCCTGGCCGGCGCGGGTCCAGGCGGTGAGCAAAGGCCCCAGGAAGCCGTTGATGCCCTTGGCCGGCAGGGCGGCGAAGCGCTTTTCCGCCAGATCGAAGCGCCCGGCGCGGGCCTCCTGCACCCCCATCACCAGGATGGGCAGGGGCGAATCGTCGTCGATGACCAGCAGGCGCTGGGCGATGAGCCCCGCCTCGTCCAGCCGGCCCTCGGCCAGCAGCAGGGCGAAGCTGCGGCTTTGGATGTCGATGTTGTCGGGGTCGTGCCTGGCGGCGGCGCTGTAGTACTCGGCGGCGGCGCGGGTATCGCCGCGCGCATGGGCGAAGCGCCCGGCCAGATAGGCCCCCAGGCCGGTCTCGTTGCCGCCGTTGCCCGCCCTGGTCCCGGCGGAAATCTCGGAGCGAGGGGTACAGGCCGCCAGGCCGGCCGCCACCACGCTCGCCATCACCACAATCCCGAACCGCTTCACGCCCAACACCCTGATAAAAGGAAACCGGGGCGTCCGCTTTGAACAGACGCCCCGGATACTCTTACATGTTGGGGTAATTCGGTCCACCGCCACCTTCGGGAACCACCCAATTGATGTTCTGGGTGGGGTCCTTGATGTCGCAGGTCTTGCAGTGCAGACAGTTCTGCGCGTTGATCTGCAGCCGCGGATTGGAACCGTCGTCGTTGCGGACGATTTCGTAGACGCCGGCCGGGCAGTAGCGCTGCTCGGGGGCGTCGTAATGCTCGAGATTGATGGCGACGGGCACCGCCGGGTCGCGCAGCTTGAGATGGGCCGGCTGGTTCTCCTCGTGATTGGTCGAGGAAATGAACACCGAGGACAGCTTGTCGAAGCTGACCACCCCGTCGGGCTTGGGGTATGCGATCTTCGGGCACTCGCTGGCCTTCTTCAGCGCCAGGTGATCGGGGCGGTGATGCAGCGTCCAGGGCATCTTGCCCTTGAACACATAGGTCTCCAGCGCCGAATAGGCGATGCCGCCCCACAGGCCCCAGTGGAAACTGGGGCGGATATTCCGGACCTCATGCAGTTCTTGCCACAGCCAGGACTTCTTCAGGTGCTCGGGGTACGCCGCCACCTCGTTGGAGCCGCCCTCATGCGCCAGGGCCTCGGCGACGGCTTCAGCCGCCACCATGGCCGATTTCATGGCGGTGTGGGTGCCCTTGATCTTGGGCACGTTGAGGAAGCCCGCCGTGTCGCCCACCAGCACGCCGCCAGGGAAGGACAGCTTGGGAACGGACTGGAAGCCGCCTTCCGACAGGGCGCGGGCACCGTAAGAGACGCGCCGGCCGCCCTCGAAGATCGGGCGGATGGCGGGATGGGTCTTGAAGCGCTGGAACTCGTCGAAAGGCGACAGATGCGGGTTGGCGTAGTCCAGGCCGACCACGAAGCCCACCGCCACCTGGTTGTTCTCCAGGTGATAGAGGAACGAGCCGCCATAGGTCTGGGTGTCCAGCGGCCAGCCGACGGTATGGATGATGGTGCCGGCCTTGTGCTTGGCCGGGTCGATCTCCCACAGCTCCTTGATGCCGAGCCCAAAGGTCTGGTCCTCGCAATCCTTGCGCAGGTCGAACCGGTCGAACAGCGTCTTGGTCAGCGAACCGCGGCAGCCCTCGGCGAAGATGGTCTGGCGCGCCCACAGCTCGACGCCCGGCGTGTGGTTGTGGGTGGGCTGGCCGTCCTTGCCGATCCCCATGTCGCCGGTGGCGACGCCCTTGACCGAGCCGTCCTCGTGGTAGAGCACCTCGGCGGCGGCGAAGCCGGCGAAGATCTCGACGCCCAGCGCCTCGGCCTGGGCGCCCAGCCAGCGGGTGAAATTGCCGAGCGACACGATGTAATTGCCGTGATTGTTCATCTGCGGCGGGGTCATCAGCCGGATGGCCCTGGATTCCGTCAGGAACATGAAGCGGTCGTCGGCGGCCGGGGTCAGCAGCGGCGCGTCCCGCTCCTTCCAGTCGGGAAACAGCTCGGCCAGCGAGCGGGTCTCGATCACCGCCCCCGACAGGATATGGGCGCCGATCTCCGAGCCCTTCTCCAGAACGCAGACGTTGAGGTCGGCGTTGATCTGCTTCAGCCGGATGGCCGCGCTCAGGCCCGAAGGCCCGCCGCCCACCACCACGACATCGAATTCCATGGATTCACGTTCCATAACGCTCACAACTCCCCTTGCGCCACCCGTTCCACCGGTCGACGCCGACACGGACCTGCGCCTCTATAGCACAGCGGATGCGACCGATTCGATTCCTTATGGGCCTGTTTAAGGAAAGAATGTGTCTCAAATATTTCCCCGCGTTTCGCCGGGGCTGCTAAAATCGCCGCCATGACCGCCGTTTCCGCCGATCTTCACCCCTATGACATCCTGCGCTGGTACCTGGAGGCCGGCGTGGACGAGACCATGGGCGAGGCGCCGGTGGACCGCTACGCCAGCGCGCGGCGTGCCGCGGAAAGCCGGGCCGCCGCCGTGGCGCCGCCGCCGCAACCGCAGG
>NZ_AONQ01000022.1 GCF_000342045.1 Paramagnetospirillum caucaseum
CGGTGTCAATCCCCTCGACGCCTCCGCCGTCCATCCCGAGGCCTATCCGGTGGTCGAGCGCATCGTCAAGGCCACCGGACGGCCGGTGAAGGCGCTGATCGGCGACGCGCCATTCATCCGTTCCCTCGATCCCAGGGAATTCACCGACGAGCGCTTCGGCGAGCCGACGGTCAAGGACATCCTGAAGGAGCTGGAGAAGCCCGGCCGCGATCCGCGCCCCGAATTCAAGACCGCCGCCTTCAAGGAGGGCGTCGAGACCCTGAAGGACCTGACCCCCGGCATGATCCTCGAAGGCGTGGTCACCAACGTCACCAATTTCGGCGCCTTCGTGGATATCGGCGTGCACCAGGACGGGCTGGTCCACATCTCGGTGCTGGCCGACCGCTTCGTCAAGGACCCACACGAGGTGGTCAAGCCCGGCGATCTGGTCAAGGTCAAGGTGCTGGAAGTGGACATGAAGCGCAACCGCATCGCGCTCTCCATGCGCATGGACGCCCAGCCGGTCCCCGCCAGGAAGGACGACGGTCCCGCGCCGCGCCGCGACGACCGCCGCCCGGCCCCCAGGCCCAGCAGCGGCAGCCGGCCCCCAAGCCGGACGACGGCGGCGGGGCCTTCGCCGCCGCCTTCGCCAAGGCCAAGCAGAAGAAGTAGTAATGCCAAATCCCAATGAGCCGAGCTCATCGGGATTTGGTCAGGCCCAAGGGGCCGCGCGGCTTCTGCCGCGGAAGGCAAGGGTTTCGGAGAAACCCGCCCGCCGCTGAGGGCGCCGCTAATCGGTTTCGATCAGCGGGATATGGTATAAGCCGGCGGAACGGCCGGCGGTCCTTGCGCCGCCGGTTGCGCCAATCTGATTGACTAGGCAATCATTGTGCGGTAGTTTCCTAGTCAATCAGATGAGGAGGCCCATGCTGCCCGCTGTGTCCGAATTGACCGACCATCTTGGTTATTGGCTCCGTCAGGTGTCCAACCATGTCTCGCACTCCTTTGCCCGCCGGCTGGCGGCGAAGGAGGTGACGGTGGCCGAATGGGCCTTGATGCGTATGCTCTACGGCCAGGAGCCCATGTCTCCCAGTCGGCTGGCCGACCGGATGGGGCTGACGCGCGGCGCCGTCACCAGGCTTGCCGGGCGGCTGATCGCCAAGGCCCTGGTCGTCCGCGAATTCTGCCCCGATGACCGGCGGGCGCAAACCCTTGGGCTGACCGCCAAGGGCGAGGCGTTCGTTCCCGAACTGGCCGTGCTGGCGGACCTGAACGATGCCGCCTGTTTCGCCCATCTGTCCGAGGAGGAGCGCCGGGTCCTGGAACTCATCTTGAAAGGCATGGTGGCGCGGCTCGGCCTCACGGCCATGCCCGTTGACTGACGGTAGGAAGGAGACTCCCATGGACGTGCGCGGGGCCGAAATTGCCCAGACATGCCTGAACGGCGCCGAAGACGGCACCATGACCTTTCCGCAGATCGTGGCGATGCTGATGTCGGAAGGGTTCGAGGGCTATGCCGTCGATTACCGGCGGTCCTGCGCCACCTATTACCGCCCCGACGGTGACAGCGTCGTGCTGCCCATGCTCCGCGACGGCACGCCGGTCGCCGCCGCCTTCGACGCGGTCGCCATCCAGGCCGCGATCCGCGAGGCGCAGCAGATGGCGGCAGGCTACACCTATGCCGGCTTTTGCCGGAAGGTCCGGGCGGCCGGCTGCGCCGGCTACATGGTGTCCTTCTCCGGCCGCCGCGCCCTGTATTTCGGCCGGACCGCAGAAATCCACGCGGAGCTGTTTCCGGATCAGGCGCCGTAGCGTTTCAAAGCCGTACTTTTCAAACGGAATAGTCCCGGCCGCATTCCCCCTATGCGTCCGTCTGACTAGACTCGGCAGTTCAGTTTCCTATACCGTCCAGCCGGTACAGTAAGGAACCGAGTCCCCCCCATGAGCACCCGTGAGAGAATCATCGATTCCGCCATGGCCATCGTCCGCGACCAGGGCGTGACCAAGCTGACCCTGGACGAGGCCGCCAAGGTGGCGGGAATCAGCAAGGGCGGCGTGCTCTATCATTTCAAGAGCAAGGACGACCTGATCCGCGGCATGGTCCAGCGCCTCATCGAGCAGTGCGACCAGCTCAACCACGAGCATTACCAGCGCCAGCCGGAGGGGGTCTATCGCTGGGCGCGCACCCTGGTGCACGCCTGCTTCGATCCCAACGGTCCGGCTTTCGACCCGGTGGGCGGCGCCCTGCTGGCCGCCGTCACCGTCAATCCCGATCTGGTCGCCCCCATCCAGGCCATGTACGACCGCTGGATGGAGCGCATCAAGAGCGACAGCCCCGACCTGGAACGGGCCGGGCTGATCTGCACCGCCATGGACGGCGTCTATTTCCAGCGCCTGATGGGTATCAATCTCAGCGATGCCGAGGGGGCCGAGCGCCTCAAGCGGCACGCCCTCGATCTTCTGAAGTAACGGAGCCTCGCCATGAAAGCCAAACGGATAATTATCATGCTGGCGGGCTCCGCCATCGTGTTCGGTGGGGTGTTCGGCTTCGTCGCCTTCAAGAACCACATGATCAAGCAATTCTTCGCCACCATGCCCAAGCCGGTGGTGGCGGTGACCATCGCCAAGGCGGGCCTGACCGAATGGCGGGCGGTGGTGCCGGCGGTGGGCACCTTGCAGGCAGTCAACGGCGTCGACATCTCGGGCGCCATGTCGGGGCTGGTCAAGTCCATCGCCTTCGAATCCGGCCAGGACGTGAGGAAGGGCCATGTGCTGGTGCAACTGGACACCGACGTGGAGATGGGCGATTTGCGCAGCGCCCAGGCCGAACTGGCCCTGGCCCGCACCAGCTACGACCGCAGCGCCACGCTGCTCAGGTCCAACACGGTCAGCGTCGCGGCCCTGGAAAAGGCCGAGGCCGAGTTGAAGGTCCGCCAAGCCAAGGTCGCCGGGCTGCAGGCCCAGATCGCCAAGAAGACCATCGCCGCCCCCTTCGACGGCCGGCTCGGCGTGCGCAAGGTCGATCTCGGCCAGTATGTCCAGCCGGGCCAGATGGTGGCCAACCTGCAGGACCTGTCGCTGATGCTGTGCGATTTCTCGGTGTCGCAGAAGGATCTCGGCCTGCTGGGAATCGGACAGGCAGTGCGCATGACCACCGACGCCTGGCCGGGTGTGGTGTTCGAGGGCACGGTGGCCGCCATCGAGCCGCTGGTCGATGCCAAGACCGGCATGGTCTCGGTCCAGGCCCGTTTCCCCAACGCCGACGGGAACCTGCGCCCCGGCATGTTCGCCCGCATCGAGATCGAGCGTCCGTCCGGCGCCCCGGTGGTGACGGTGCCCGCCTCGGCGGTGGCCTACAACCTGCACGGCGACGCGGTGTTCGTGGTCAGGGAGGACGCCGGCCCCGACGGCAAGACGGTGTCCAAAGCCGAACGCGCCGTGGTCCAGCTGGGCGAGCGCAAGGACGGAATGGTGGTCATCCGGTCGGGAATCTCCCCCGGCGACGTGGTGGTGACCTCGGGCCAGGTCAAGCTGGAGCACGGCTCGCTGGTCAGCGTGGCGGCCAGCGATCCCCTGAAGACGGCGGCGGCCGGGGCGGTGCGGTGATGTTCGACATCTTCATCAAGCGGCCGGTCCTGGCCGCCGTGGTCAGCCTGCTGATCCTGTTCATCGGCCTCAGGGCCCTGATGAGCCTGCCGGTGCGCCAGTATCCCGAGATGACCAACACGGTCATCACCATCACAACCAGCTTTCCCGGCGCCGATTCCGACATGATCCAGGGCTTCGTCACCCAGCCGATCCAGAAGGCGGTGGCCACGGCCGAGGGCATCAACTACCTGACGTCGCGCTCCATCCAGGGGCTGTCGGAGATCAAGGCGTTCATCCGCCTCAACGATGACCCGGAAACCGCCATGACCGCCGTCATGAGCAAGGTGGCCGAGGTCCGTTCGGTGCTGCCCAAGGGCATCAACGATTCCGTCATCAAGAAGGAGACCGGGCAAAGCTTCGCCTCGGCCTATCTCGCCTTCTCGTCCGACCGCCTTTCCCAGCAGCAGATCACCGATTACGTCATGCGGGTGGTGCAGCCCAAGCTGGCCGCCGTGCCCGGCGTCGCCAACCCGGAAGTGTTCGGCGGCCAGAAATTTTCCATGCGCATCTGGCTGGACCCGGAAAAGCTGGCCCAGCATGGCATGGGGCCCGACGACCTGAAGGCGGCGTTGACCAGCAACAACTTCACCTCGGCCTCGGGCTCGACCAAGGGCGCCTACGACGTGGTCAACACCCAGGCCTCCACCGACCTGAAGAGCGTCGAGGAGTTCCGCCAGCTGGTGGTCAAGCATGACGGCGCGCGGCTGGTGCGCCTGGGCGACGTGGCCGGTGTGGAACTGGGGCCGGAAAACGACGACATGAGCGTGTTCGCCGGCAACGAGCGGGCTATTTTCGTCGGCATCTACACCACGCCGGAAGCCAATCCCCTGTCGGTGATCCGTCAGGTGCGCGAAGAGGCCCTTCCGGCCCTGCAGGCCCAGCTGCCGCCCGGCCTGACCGCCAAGATCGCCTATGATTCCACCTTGTTCATCGACGCCGCCATCACCGAGGTGGCCAAGACCATCGCGGAAGCCGCCATCATCGTCATGGTGGTGATCTTCTTCTTCATGGGCTCGGTGCGTTCGGTGGTGATTCCGGTGGTCACCGTGCCGCTGTCGCTGATCGGCGTGGCGGTGCTGCTGCTGTCGCTGGGCTTCTCCATCAATCTGCTCACCCTGCTGGCCATGGTGCTGGCCATCGGGCTGGTGGTCGACGACGCCATCGTGGTGGTGGAGAATGTCCACCGCCATATCGAGGAAGGCTTGCCGCCGTTCCGCGCCGCCCTGGTGGGCACGCGGGAAATCGCCGGGCCGGTGATCTCCATGACCATCACCCTGGCCGCCGTCTACGCCCCCATCGCCTTCATGGGCGGGCTGACCGGTTCGCTGTTCAAGGAATTCGCCCTGACCCTGGCCGGGTCGGTGGTGGTGTCGGGAATCATCGCGCTCACGCTGTCGCCCATGATGTGCTCGAAGATTCTCAAGCACGAGGACGACAAGAAGGGCCTGCCCGCTCTGATCGACCGCACCTTCGACCGGGTGCGGGCCAAGTACGAGAGATGGCTGGCCGCCTCCCTGGCCGACCGTCCCACCACCCTGATCTTCGCCCTGATCGTGCTGGGCTCGCTGCCCTTCCTGTTCCTGGCGGTGCCCACCGAGCTGGCGCCGGAAGAGGATCAGGGCGTGGTGTTCACCGCCTATAACGGCCCGGCCTCGGCCAATACCGACTTCATGGAAGCCTTCTCGCACCAGATTTCCGCCAAGCTGAAGGCCTTTCCCGAAACCAGCGAGACCTTCCTGATCAACGGCATGGGCGCCATCAGCCAGGGCTTCGGCGGCGCGGTGCTGACCGCCTGGGAAGACCGTGACCGCTCGGCCAAGGCGTTGACCGCCGCCATCCAGCAGGCCCTCAACGAGGTGTCGGGGGTCAAGGCCTCGGTGTTCCCGCCGCCGCCGCTGCCCGGCGTCGATGGCCTGCCGGTGCAGTTCGTGCTGTCCTCCATCGCCGATTACCAGCAGCTCAACGATATCCAGGGCGAGCTGATGAAGCGGGCTCAAGGCTCGGGCATGTTCGCCTTCATCGACGCCGACCTGAAGATCGAAAGCCCCCAGACCCAGGTGATCATCGATCGCGACAAGGCGGCGGCCTACGGCATCTCCATGCAGCAGATCGGCGACGCGCTGGGCACCATGACCGGGGGCAATTACGTCAATCTGGTCAACCTGCAGGGCCGTTCCTATCAGGTGATCCCCCAGGTGCCGCGCGAGTTCCGCCTGGACCCCGCCCAACTGGGCCGTTACCACGTGCGCGCCGCCTCGGGCGCGGCGGTGCCGCTGTCGTCCCTGGTCAGCCTGGGATCGATGGTGCGCCCCGTTTCGCTCAACCAGTTCAACCAGCTGAACTCGGTGACCATCCAGGCCTTTCCCATGCCCGGCGTGACCCTGGGCCAGGCCCTGGAGCTGCTGCGCAACCTTGCCGCCGAATTGCTGCCCCAGGGCACCACGGTGGATTACGCCGGCCAGTCGCGGCAATACATGCAGGAGGGCAACGCCCTGGCGATGACCTTTGTCTTCGCCCTGATCATCATCTTCCTGGTGCTGGCCGCCCAGTTCGAAAGTTTCCGCGACCCGCTGGTGATCATGGTCTCGGTGCCGCTGTCCATCTGCGGCGCCCTGATCCCCCTGGCGCTGGGCGTGGCCAGCATGAACATCTACACCCAGGTGGGCCTCGTCACCCTGATCGGCCTGATCACCAAGCACGGCATCCTGATCTGCGAGGTGGCGCGCGAGCGCCAGGAAGCCGACGGCCTCGACCGCGCCAGCGCGGTGATGGTCGCCGCCGGCCTGCGCCTGCGGCCCATCCTGATGACCACGGCGGCCATGGTGGCCGGCCTGATCCCCCTGCTGTTCGCCAGCGGGGCGGGGGCGGCGTCGCGCTTCTCCATCGCCGTGGTGATCGTCGCCGGCATGACCATCGGCACCTTGTTCACCCTGTTCGTGCTGCCGGTGATCTACACCTTCGTCGCCGCCGAGCGCCGCACCGCGCCCGAAGCCGAAGCCGAAGAAGCTCCGGCGGCGGCCGAGTAACCCCGTTGCGCCCAGCCCGTCCCGGGTCCACCATGACCTTGGGATGGGCGTGCGAGGCATGTCATGGCGGTTGCCGTACTGGTTCTGTCCGACCTGCACATGGAGGTGCCGGGGGCCGATGTCTTCCGGCCCCGCACCGAGGGCGCCGACCTGATCGTCCTGGCCGGCGACATCCACCAGGGAACCAAGGGCCTGCGCTGGGCGGCGCGGCTGGCCGAGGGCTACCGCCGCCGGGGCCTGCCCGTCCATTTCCTCGAGCAGGACAGCGTGGTCGTCCAGGCGGGGGGCGTTTCCGTCCGGGTGATCGGCGCCACCCTATGGTCCGACTTCACCCTGCACGGCGAGACGGCGCAGGCGGCGGCCATGGAGAAGGCGGTGGCCCACATGCCCGACTATCGCATGATCCGCACCGGCTGGGCGCCCTGGCACCGCTTGCGGCCAGCCGATACCTTGGCGGTGTGCGAATCCACCATCCGCCACCTGTGGGAGATCGTGATCCATCCCTTCGACGGCCCAACCATGATCGTCACCCATACCGGCCCGTCGTTCCGCTCTATCTCCTCCCATTACAGTACCGACATCCTGTCGCCGGCCTTCGCCTCCGATTTCGAGGAGGTCATCCGTTTCGGCCACGTGGCCCTGTGGGTGCACGGCCACGTCCACCACAGCGTGGATTATTCGGTGTTTTCCACCAGAGTGGTTGCCAATCCGCGCGGATACTGGCCTGATCGCATCAATCCAGACTTCAACCCCGGCCTGATCGTAGAACTCCCCACCCATGATTCCTGAGGACCTTCAAGCCCGCGTGCTGTATCGCGACCCGGCCGTGCTGGTCATCGACAAGCCCGCCGGGCTGGCGGTGCATGCCGGACCCAAGGGCGGCGAGCACCTGATGCTCTATCTCGACGCCCTGCGCTTCGGCCTGAACCGGCGGCCCGAGCTGGCCCATCGCCTGGACCGCGAGACCTCGGGCTGCTTGGTGCTGGGCCGCACCGCCAAGGCCCTGGCGGCCCTGGGCGAGCTGTTCGCCACGGGACTGGCCGGCAAGACCTACTGGGCGGTGGTGGTGGGCAAGCCGCGCGAGGAGGCTGGAACCATCGACTACGCCCTGAAGAAGCGGGAAAAGAAGTTCGGCTGGCGCATGGAGGTGGACCGCTCCGGTCTGGCCTCGCTGACCGAATGGCGGCTGCGGGGCAGCGACGGGCGGCTGTCCTGGCTGGAATGCCGGCCGCTGACGGGGCGCACCCATCAGATCCGCGCCCATTGCGCCGCCATCGGCCATCCCCTGGTGGGCGATGCCATCTATGGCCGCGGCACCGGCACCCTGGCCGGCGACCGGCTGATGCTGCACTCGCGCGCCATCGTCCTGCCGCTGGCGGCGGGCAAGCCGCCCATCCGTGCCGAGGCCCCGGTCCCCGAGCATATGCTTGCGGTTTTCCAGGGGTGCGGCTGGGCGTCTTCGTAAAGCGGCAAACCAATACCGATTTACTTATTTCGCTTGACGCGCGGCCCGGCTGGGGGTGAACTATCCTGACCGGCAACATCAACGGACCGGGTAAACAGGGTGGGGGCTATGAAGATCAAGGACATTCTCGTCCATCTGGACGGCGACAACGTCGAGAGCGGCACTCTCGCCCTGGCGGTAGCCCAGGCCAAGCGCTTCGGCGCCCGGCTGACCGGCCTGTTCGCCCGCAAGGAAATCAGCACGACCGCCATGGTGGCGCGCCAGCCCAGCGGAACCCTGCTGGCCCAGGCCGACGCCGCCCGCAAGGCGTTCGAGGCGGCCGCCGCCGGCCTCGAGACCCGCTGGTGGCAGATCGTCCACGGCGCCGAGGCCGACCTGCTGAGCGAGGCGGTGTTCTGCAGCCACTATGTCGACCTGGTGGTGGTCTCCCAGCCCGCCGCCTACGGCAAGAACATCCCCGAGACCATGGTCGAGCAGATCATCCTCAATTCCGGCCGCCCCGTCCTGGTGGTGCCGGTGGAATACACCCACCGTCCGCTGGGCAAGCAGGTGGTGATTGGCTGGCGTTCCGGCAAGCAGGCGGCCCGCGCCCTGCACGATTGCCTGCCCCTGGTGGACGGCGCCGAGCAGGTGCTGGTCGCCTCGGTGCGCGGCTTCTCCCCCATGGACAAGACCATGCCCCAGGTGGACATCATCGACCACCTGCGCGTCCACGGGCTGCCGGTCACCGGCGAGCGGGTCAACACCGAGGGTCTGGGCGTCATGGACTCGCTGCTGTCGCGGGCCTACGACATCGACGCCGATCTGCTGGTCATCGGCGGCCATGTGGGCAAGACCCTGTCGTTCTCCGGCAAGGCCGGCGCCGGTACCCGCCACATCCTGGCCCACGCCAGCATCCCGGTTCTGTTCAGCTGCTGAGGCTGTAGGAAAGGGCGCGAAGGATTCATCCCTTCGCGCATCCCTGTTCCTCTCGCCCCTCTTCTTAAGGAAAAGGCCCCCTTCCCGATCGGGAAGGGGGCCTTGGCGTTCAGGAGCGCCGGCCGGTCCTACTTCTCGAAGTAGATCTCGACGCGGCGGTTCTTGGCTTCCTTGGTGTTGGCCTTGGTGGGCACCGCCAGCTTGGAGAAGCCGAACGACTTGGCGTCGATGGACTTGATGCCCATCTTGGCCAGCTGCTTCTCGACCGCCGCGGCGCGGGCGTTTGACAGCTTGTCGTTATAGCCGGCCTTGCCGACGGTATCGGTGTGACCGGCGACGTAGATGCTGGTCGGCTTGATCTCGCCGGCGGCGGCGGCCACGTCCTTGAGGGTCTTCAGGGCCTCCTTGGTCAGGCTCGACTTGTTGAAGTCGAAATAGACGATGAAGGTCTTGACGATCTTGGGGGCGGGGGCGGCGGCCTTGACCTGCAGTTCCGGCTCGGTCTTCAGGAAGGTGGCGCGGCATTGGGAATTGGTGTCGCCCTCGGCCTCCTCTTCGATCCAGCAGTCGAACATCACCTGGGCCTTGGCGGCGGCGGCGGGGACGCGCTCGCGGGCGCCGTTGCCGAAATAGCCGACCAGGCGGGCGCGGGCGGCATCCAGTTCCTTGACCCGGTCGGGCATCAGCGGCCAGTCGGAGGTCACCTCGGGGTCGCTGATCTTGCCCTGGGCGGCGGCCATGCCCTTGCGGGCGAACAGCACGGCGTGATCCCACTCGTGCTCGACGGTCGCCTCGTGCTTGGCATAGGCCTTGTACTCGGTGAACAGCGCCTTGGTGAAGGGCGAGCCGGCGGTGGGCGCCGGGGCTTCGAGGATCTCGTTGACCTCGGCCACTTCCCAGGGAGTGGCGCAGGCGCCCAGCAGGGCGGTCATGCCGATGGCTGCGGCCAGATGCAGGAACTTCATCGTCGTTGTCTCCGTTGAATTCATTGATTTATTGAATACGTCAGCGTCCGAAAAGCTTCATGGGGTTCAAGGCGTCGGTGGGCGACGATCCCGACGGCTTGCCGCCCCCGGTACCGGGAATCAGGCTTTCCACCGCCTTGCCCACGTTCTGGACGTTCTGCTTGAGCAGGGCCTCCAGGTCGGGGCGATAGCTGAGGTTGTCCCAGGGACCGCTCACCAGGATCGGCACGACGATCCCCGCCGCGTTGCCGCCGCCCTGGCCTTCCAGGCTGGCGACCACCTTGGGGTCGATGCGGTAATTGACGCTCCGTTGGGGCAGATCGACGGTGCCCTTGCCCTCGACGCGCAGCAGCGGCGACTTCAGGGCCAGGTCGTTGTTGCTGAGGATACCCTTGGTGATGGTGAAGGTGCCGCCCAGCTCGGCGAAGTCGGTCTTCTCGGTCGACTTGGCGCCGCCGGTAAAGGCGGTGGCGACGTTGCGGGCCATGGCGGCGAGGTTGATGCCCTTGATGGCGCCGTTGAGGAAGGTCAGCGCCCCCTTGCCGTTGAGGGACGAGACGATCTGGCGCTGGGTCTTGCCCTGGCCCGCCACGGTGACGTCGAAATTACCGGTGCCCGACAGGCGGTCGGAATCGGCGGCGTCGGTCAGGAACGGCTCGGCCTGCAGGCCCTTCAACTGGAACGAGGCGTCGACCCCCACCATGGACGCCTGCGAGCCGTCCAGCGCCACGCGGCCCTTGCCGGCGCCCTGGTAAAGTGCCAGTTCGGTGAGGTCGGCGGCCAGCTTGCCGTCCTTGATGACCAGCTTCAGCGCGCTCTTGCCCACCTTGATCTTCCGGACCAGGATGCCGGCGCAGGAGAGCGAGAAGTCCACGTCGGCGGCCTTGAGGCCGGAAGCGTCGATGGGATCGTCGCTCCAGCCCTGCTGGGCCTTGGCCGGCGGGGCCGCGCCGCCGGGCGCCGCCTTGCCGTCGCCGCCCTTGGCCGGCCCGCCTTCCGGCGGCAGGTAGGGATTGACGTCGAGCATGTCCACGTCCAGGCGGCCCTTGATGGAAGGCCTGGAACCGCCGGTATTGACGGTAACGTCGCCCCTGGCCTTGATGGCGTCGATGGCGATGGCGGCCTGGGTGAAGGCGATCTGGGTCGGCCCGGCGACCAGCTTGCCGCTGATGGCCAGCGGCCCCAGCCCGTTGCCGGCCATGGTGATGGGCGAGCCCGCCCAGGCGGCCAGGTTGCGGATCGACGGCACGCTGAGGTCGAGCATGCCGTCCACGCCGGGCTTGGCGCCGCCGGTGGCATTGCCCTTGAGGCCCAGCTTGACCGGCTCGGAGGCGATGGCGATGTCGAGCGCGCTGCTCTGGCCGTCCATCAGGGCCTTCAGGCTGGCGACGCCCAGGTTCAGCTCGATCTTCTTGGCGTTCCACACCAGGCTGCCCTTGGCCGACAGCGGCTCGGACAGGCTTTTCAGCGCCACCTGGAGGTTAATCTCGCTCACCTCCTGCTTGGCGCCGGTCTTGCCGTCGATCTGGGTCAGCTTGCCGTTGGTGATGCGCACATCGCCCAGACGGATGTCGTTGAGGCCGGAGGAGGAGGGCGCGGCGGCGGGCTTGTCGGCGGGCTTGGCGGCGGCGGCCGGCTTGCCGTCGGGCGGGGTGTCGAACACCCAGTTGCCCTTGCCCTGGCGGTCGGTTTCCAGCGTGATCACCGGATCGACCAGGACGAAGCTGTCCACCTCGACCTTGCCGCCGAGCAGCGGCATCAGCTTGAGCCGCACGTCGACGGCGCCCAGGCGGATCAGGTCCTTGGTGGTGAAGCCCGGCGGATTGGCCAGGGCGACGTTGCCCACCTGCACCGACAGCGATGGGAATACCGACACCGAGACCTTGCCCTGGATGGACAGGTCGCGGCCGGTGGCGCCCTTGACGCCGGCGACCACTTCACTTTGGATACGCTCCGCCGGAATCATGGCCGGCAGGGCGACGAGGGCGCCAACGATCACGACGACCAGCACGCCCAGTGCGATCAGGACTTTCTTCATGCGCATCCCCCGATGCCCCATGGGGTCGTGGTGACCCCACGCATTAGACATTCAGCTTATACCCATGGGCGAATTTGTCCAGATACCCTGTGGAATCATTCGGAAACCGGGCGTGACATCCTGACTTCGCTGGTTTTTGTCTATGACGATGGGTTGGGGCCGTAGCGCAGGACCTGAATCCGTTCCAGGGTGATCAGGCCCTTGTCGCCCATCATGACGTCGAGGATGGGGAGAAATGCCTCGATCTTTTCCGGGGAATCAACGATCTCGATGACCATGGGCAGGTCCTCGGACAAGGCGAGGATCTTGGCGCTGTGCAACCGCGACGAATGGCCGTAGCCCAGCGGACCGCGCAGCACGGTGGCCCCGGCCAGGTTGGCGTGCCGGGCTTCCCGGACGATGGTCTCGAACAGCGGCTTGCCGTCGTGGCGGGCCTGCTCGCCGACGAAGACCCGCAGCAGGGTGGCGTCCTTGGGAATGCGCATGGCCGCTCTCCTATCTGTTGAGGATCAGGGCCGCCGCGTGGCCGAGCCACACCGCCACCAGGCACAGCGCCACCGATCCCATGACGTTCATCCCGGCGGCCAGCCATTCGCCGTCCTGGGCCAGGGCCAGGGTCTGCAGGCTGAACGACGAGAAGGTGGTGTAGCCGCCGCAGATGCCCACCATGAAGAAGGTCCGCCACTCGCTGGGGACGTAGAGGCGGCCATCCGCCGCGGTCAGGGTGGCGAACAGGCCGATGGCCGCCGAGCCGCTGACGTTGACCACCAGGGTTCCCCAGGGAAAGGTGCCGGCGCCGGACGCGGAAACCACCGCCGCCAGCCAGTAGCGCAGCGTGCCGCCGATGGCGCTTCCCAGGGCGACCAGGGCATAGGTGAGCATGCGCCGCTTTCCGTGTGGTGGACCGATGGCTCCGACTATGCCCCCTCGGCCGGTCCGGTCAACAGGAAACGCCCCTTGCGAACAATGCGTATAGGCTTGGAGGGGGGATTCGCCATATATTGTCGTTGGTTCGGGATGAGCATTCCCATCGGGCGAGAGTCCGAGGCTCCGGGGGGAGCCGAAGGAGGGGGGAGAGCATGCGTCATCGTGATTCTTGGTTGTGGCAATGACGGAACTTGACCCCTCCGGTTTGGCCGGCGTGCTCGAGGACAGCCCCATCGGCGTTTCCATATCGCGCAAGCGCGACGGGGCGATCGTCTTCGCCAACCATACCTTCTGCGAGCTGATCGGCGTGCCGCGCGCCACGGTGATCGGTTCCAAGGCCCGCGACTACTACGTCGACGACCAGCAGCGCGCCACGGTGATCAACTACATGAAGCGCCACGGCAGCGTCGATCATGCCGAGGTGCAGTTCCGCCGCTCGGACGGCGCGCCGTTCTGGACGCTGCTGACCATCCGCGAATCCCTGTTCGGGACCGAGCCGGTCAACTTGGCCTGGGTCTACGACATCACCGACCGCAAGAACTCGGAGGAGCGGCTGCAACTGGCCGCCAAGGTGGTGGAGACCGCCAACGAGGGCATCATGATCACCGGCCCCGACGGCACCATCGAGGCGGTCAACACCGCCTTCACCCGCATCACCGGCTTTTCCCTGGACGAGGCCATCGGCAGGAAACCCAACATCCTGAAGTCCGGCCGCCACGACAACGATTTCTACCGCGACATGTGGCGCTCCATCCTCGACACCGGCCAGTGGCAGGGCGAGGTGTGGAACCGGCGGCGCACCGGCGAGGTGTTCATCGAGTGGCTGTCCATCGCCACGGTGCGCGACGCCTTCGGGGCGGTGTCGCACATGCTGGGCATCTTCAGCGACATCACGGCGCGCAAGGAGGACGAGGAGCAGGTGTGGCGCCAGGCCAATTTCGACGCCCTGACCGGCCTGCCCAACCGCTCGCTGTTCCTCGACCGCCTGGGCCAGGCGGTCAAGGCGGCCAAGCGCGACAAGACCCGCTTCGCCCTGCTGTTCATCGACCTGGACGGCTTCAAGTCGGTCAACGACACCTTCGGCCACGCGGTGGGCGACCTGCTGCTGCAGGAGGCGGCGGCAAGGCTGTTGCTGTCGGTGCGCTCGTCGGACACCGTGGCCCGGCTGTCGGGCGACGAGTTCACGGTGATCCTCCACGACGTGGAGGGGCGCAACGAGATCGGCAACGTGGCGGCCAAGGTGGTCTCGCGGCTGGCCGAGCCCTTCGACCTGGACGGCCATAATGCCGGCGTCCAGGCCAGCGTCGGCATCGCCGTCTTCCCCGACGACGCCGACGACGCCGCTCTGCTGATCCGTCTGGCCGACCGGGCCATGTACACGGTCAAGGGATCGGGCAAGAACAATTTCGGCTTCCATGAGATGCCGGAACGGCTTGTCTATCCGCTGGATGCGTGATGTCCTAGCCTCCGCCCCGTAACCCAAGGGATGGAGACCGGTATGTTCACCCTGACGCCGCTCGAGATCGAGGCGTTGCGCCTGTCTCTGCTGGTGTCGTTCTGGGCGGTGGCGGCGTCGCTGCCGTTCGGGGTGGGCTGCGCCTGGGTGCTGGCCCGCCTCGACTTTCCCGGCAAGGCCGTGGTGGACGGCATCATCCACCTGCCGCTGGTGCTGCCCCCGGTGGTGGTGGGCTACGGCCTGCTGGTGGTGCTGGGCCGGCGCGGCGTGGTGGGGGCCTGGCTGCACGACTGGTTCGGCATCACCCTGGCCTTCACCTGGAAGGGGGCGGCGGTGGCCTCGGCGGTGATCGCCTTTCCCCTGATGGTCCGCGCCATCCGCCTCGCCCTGGAAGGCGTCGACCGCGGCCTGGAACAGGCGGCCCGCACGCTGGGCTGCGGCCCTGTCCGCACCTTCTGGTCGGTGACCCTGCCGCTCATGCTGCCCGGGGTGCTGACCGGGGTGATCCTGGGCTTCGCCCGCTCGCTGTCCGAGTTCGGCGCCACCATCACCTTCGTCTCCAACATTCCCGGCGAGACCCGGACGCTGCCCATCGCGCTCTATGCCCTGACCCAGGTGCCGGGCGGCGACGAGGCGGCGTTCCGGCTGTGCGTCATCTCGGTGGTGGTGGCCTTCGCCGCCCTGCTGGCCTCCGAGTTCCTGGCGCGCCGCGTCCAGGCCCGGCTGAAAGGGTAGGGGCGCGTGCTGGAACTGGACGTCCGCCGCCGCCAGGGCGACTTCAACCTGGATGTCCGCCTCTCGGCCGGGCCGGGGGTGACGGCGCTCTATGGCCGCTCGGGCTCGGGCAAGACCTCGGTGATCAACATGGTGGCCGGGCTGGCGCGCCCCGACGAGGGGGTGATCCGCGTGGACGGGCGGATGCTGTTCGATTCCCGGGCCGGCATCGATCTGGCTCCCGAGGCGCGGCGCCTGGGCTACGTCTTCCAGGAGCACCGGCTGTTTCCCCATCTGTCGGTGCGCGGCAATCTGGAATTCGGGGAAAGGCTGCTGCCCGGCTCCGAGCGCACCCAATCCTTCGACAAGGTCGTCCAATTGCTGGGGATCGAACACCTGCTGGACCGCCGTCCCGCCAGGCTGTCGGGCGGCGAGAAGCAGCGCGTCGCCATCGGCCGCGCCCTGCTGGCCAGCCCCCGCATCCTGCTGATGGACGAGCCGCTGGCGGCGCTGGACCCGGCGCGCAAGGCGGAATTGCTGCCGTTCATCGCCCAACTGGCCCGGCAGTTCGGGGTTCCCATCCTCTATGTCAGCCATTCCATGGACGAGGTGCTGCGCCTCGCCGATACCCTGGCCCTGATGGATGGTGGCGCGGTGGCGGCCTCGGGGCCGCTGGAAAGCCTGATGGGCGATCCGGGCCTCCGCCCGCTGACCGGCCGCTACGAGGCGGGCGCGGTGATCGCCGCCGTGGTGGCCGGCCACGATGCCGGATTCGGCATCAGCCGCCTGGCCTTCGACGGCGGCACCCTGATCGTCGGCCGTTCGGAACTGGCGGTGGGGGCGAAGGTCCGGGTGCGCATCCATGCCCGCGACGTGGCCATCGCCATCGAGGCGCCCGAGCGGGTCAGCATCCGCAACGTGCTGCCGGCCAGCGTGGTCTCGGTGGCGGCGGCCGACGCCTTCCTGGTGGACGTGGTGCTGGCCTGCGGCGCCACCCGGCTGTGGGTGCAGATCACCGCCCTGGCCCAGGCCCAGCTGAACCTGATGCCGGGCATGCGGGTCCATGCCCTGATCAAGGCCCTGACCATCGCACGGGGTGACGTGGCGTCTGTGGATTAGGTCCTATACCGTCATGGAGAAACGTCGTAGGCTTTGGGGCATAGCAACCAATGGAGGCCGTCCATGAAAGTCTGGTTCCTGCTGGTTCCCCTGATGCTGGGTGTGGCCGTTGGCCAGGTCTCCGCCGCCGATAGCGGCGGATTGGGGACCGTCCTCAAGGATGCCGCCACCGACGCCGCCGGGCAGGCGGCCCGCGACACCATCGACAAGACGGCGCCGCGCAGCGACCGGGATCGCGATGTCCGCGACCGCCGCGACCGTGACCGGGACGTCCGCGACCGTCGCGATGACCGCGACCGCCGTGACGCCCGCGATGATCGGGACCGCCGTGACGACCGCGACCGCGACCGCGATCGTCGTGACTACCGCGACCGTGACCGCGGTGATGCCCCCGGCAAATCCTATGAGCACCGCCGCGACGGGCGGGGTGCCCAGGACAATCCCGGACGCGGCAAGAACCGTCGCGACGACTAGCGGCTCTCCATCTGGTGGCGGCAATCGCAGCCCTGGCCGGCGGCGATCCAGCGCGCCACCAGCCTTGCCGCCCAGCGGCGGGGCAGCAGGGGGGCGAAGCGGGCCGGCTCGGCCAGCACGCCGCAGACATAGCGCCCGTCTTGCCAGTGCAGGGCGGGGCAGGGGCCTTTGCGGCAGCGGAACAGCACAATTCCCAGGGGACAGGTCGCCACGGCGCAGCACAGGCCGCAGCCGTTGCACATCGCGCCGTATTCCGGCTTGGGCGGCGCCTCGGCGTGCAGTCCGACCTTCACGGGGGATGCGGGCGTCCCGCCCGCGCTCCGCAACAGCGGAACTTTGTAGAGTGCGAGCGTCCCGCCCGCAATGGCCGATGGGGGGCGTCACAGCGTCACTTCGTGTTCGAAGTAGTCCTTGTTGCGGATGTCGGCGCCGGATTTGGTGCGGTCGATATAGACCACCTTCCAGCCCGGCATCTCTTCCTTGATGCGGCGGGCGATGTTCAGCGCCCGGGTCTGGAAAGCCTCGGTCACGGCCGGCGTCACCGCCTCGACCCGGTCGAGCGATTGCTTCCACGCCACGATTTCGGATTTGAGGCCGGGCGACAGCAGCACCGGGGCCGGCTCGGCGGTCTCGTCGTCGCTGTTCCACACCCCGTCCGAGCCGTAATAGCACATCAGGCGCACCCAGACCTGGCGATCGCCGCCGCGTCCCGGCGCGCCGGTCACCGTCATGGCGGACAGGCGGGAATTCTCGGCCCGAAGGCGTCCGATCTCGGCCGTCGCCTCGGCCAGCATGCCGGCCAGGCAATTGCCGTCATGCCGCCCGGTCTCTGCCGCCGAGGCGCAGCGGCAGGTCGGCGCGGGAAAGCCCTGCAGGCGGGAAATCAGGTCGGTGTCGGACATGATGGAATACCCCTGTTTGAATGCGTCGCCAGCATAGTCCCGCACCGGGCGGCATGCCCGTGTTCTATGAACCGGTCGGCCATGCAGGGAATGGATTTCCCAACCCTTTCAGGCGGGGCCTTGCGGCCGGGGCGGCCGCGCTCCGTCATTCGGCGGCAAGCCAGGCCTTCGTCCAGGCCAGGGCCGCGTCGAGATGGGCTTGCGCCGCCGCGCTCAGCGGTTCGCCCAGTTCGAACGCCTCGCCGGCGATGGCCAGCAGGGTGCAGGGCGGTGGCGGCATTCGCTTGATCTCGGTAAAAACGTGCATGACGCCCTGGGGCGACAGGGCATGGCTGGTGAACGAAGCATCCTTGGCCGGCAGGATGGGAGCGGCCCGGAACGGCGCATCATCCGGCGCGGCGGAGGCGTCGACGAACAGCACCCGGTCGCGGCCCTCCAGGTCGAGGGCATGCTCCACCTGCAACTGGAAGTCGGTAAGCAGCTCCACCGGCCCCCATTCGGGATGGGCGTCGCGCAAGGCCTCGACGGCGTCGAGCAAGGCGGGACCCAGGGCGTCGTCGCCGCGCGACGGATTGCCCCAGCCGAAGATCAGGGTGGGGGCGGTCACGCCGCCCCCTTGCCCACCCGCCCCTCGGAATCCTTGGTCATGCGGTCGATCTCGCGGCCCGATGCGTCCACCAGCGTCACCTCCAGCGGCATCTTGCCCAGCGCGTGGGTGGCGCAGGACAGGCAGGGGTCGAAGCAGCGGATGGCTACCTCGATGTGGTTCAGCAGCCCCTCGGTGATCTCGTGCCCCTGAAGGTAGTTCTTGGCCACGTCCCTGACCGCCACGTTCATGGCGGTGTTGTTGTTGGTGGTCGACACGATCAGGTTGGCGTAGGTCACCACGTCGTCGGCGTTGACGCGGTAATGGTGGAACAAGGTGCCGCGCGGCGCCTCGATCACGCCGATGCCCTCCTCGCGCCGGGGGCCGGTGGCCATCAGTTCGGCGCCCATGATGTCGGGATCGAGCAGCAGGTCCTTGATGGTCTCGGCGGCGCACAGCATCTCGATCATCCGCGCCCAGTGGAAGCCGAGCGAGCCGTGCATGGGCTTGCCGTTGCCGTGGGCGATCAGCTCCAGACGCTCTTCCTCCGCCTGGGGCGTGGGGATGCGGTCGCAATTCTGCACGCGGGCCAGGGGGCCGACCTTGTACCAGCCCTTCTCCTCACCCAGGGTGGTGATGTAGGGGAACTTCATGTAGCTCCACGGCTTGACGCCCTCGGTCAGCAGGGAGGAATAGCCCTGGTAGCTGACCTGATCGAAGATCACCTCGCCGTCCTTGTCGCGCGCCCGCAGGGCACCGTGGTAGAAGTCCAGGTCGCCCTTGTCGTCCACCAGACTCATCATGGTGGTGGGCACGTCGCCGAACACGTCGTAGAGCGCCGGGTTGGAACGGTGCAGCGTCTTGATGATGCGCACCGCGTCGCGGCTCCAGGCGATCATCTGATCGGCATCCTTGAGGAGATAGTCGCGCTCCTCCAGGCTCAGCGACTTGTTGACGCCGCCGGGGATGGAACCGGTGCCGTGAACCCTTTTTCCTGAGGTGACGCGGATCACCTCCTGGCCGAACTTCCTGAGCAGCACGCCCATCTTGGCCACGTCGGGATTGGCGGCGGCGACGCCGACGATGTTGCGCCTGGCCACGTCGGAATCAAAGCCGAACAGCAGGTCGGGCGAGGACAGGTGGAAGAAGTGCAGGGCATGGCTCTGCAGCATCTGGCCGTAATGCATCAGGCGGCGGATCTTCTCGGCGGTGGGAGTCAGAATCCCGCCGTTGACGATCATGTCCATGGCCTTGGAGGCGGCCAGGTGGTGCGATACCGGGCAGATGCCGCACAGGCGCTGGACCAGCACCGGCACTTCCCAATAGGGGCGGCCCTCGATGAACTTCTCGAAGCCGCGGAACTCGACGATGTGCAGGCGTACCTGATGCACCTGGTTGTCGTCGTCCAGCAGGATGGTGACCTTGCCGTGGCCCTCGACCCGGGACACGGGCTCGATGACGATGCGCTTCAGCGCCTCGGGGTTCCTGGCGGTTTCCAGTTCGAATTGGTGCCTCATTGCGGGCGTTCCTTCAGTCGTAATGGATCAGGCCGTGGCCCAAGGTGGGCGTGCGGCCGGCCAGGAGGTCGGTGAGAAACTTCCAGATGGCGTCGCCGGATGGCGGGCAGCCGGGCAGGAAGTAGTCGATGCGCACCACCTCGTGCAGGGGGTGGACCTCGTTCAGCAGCAGCGGAATCTCGGGATCGTTGGGAATGTGCACGCCGCGCCCCGGCTGGGCGTAGACGGCGGCCAGGATGTCCCTGATGTCCAGGCTGTTGCGCTGGGCGGGCAGGCCGCCGTTGATGGCGCAGGCCCCCATGGCGATCAGGATCTTGCAGTTCTTCCTGAACTCGTGGAGCACATGGACGTTCTCGGCGTTGCACACGCCGCCCTCGATGATGCCGATGTCGCAATCGGGGCTGCAATGCTTGATGTCGGTGATGGGCGAGCGGTCGAATTCCACCAGTTCCACCAGATCGAGGATGCGCTCGTCGATGTCGAGGAACGACATGTGGCAGCCGAAGCAGCCGGCCAGCGAGGTGGTGGCGACCTTGAGCTTGCGTTTGGGGAGGGGAGCGTTCATCACACCTGCTCCTTGACGGGCGCGTATTGCACCGGATTGTCGCTGATGGGGGCGATGTCGAAGCGGCGCTGGCCGTAGGGCACCTCGAAGCCGTGGCGCTTGTGCAAGATGACGCCCACCGGACAGACATTGGCGGCCTTGTCGGTGGCGGCCAGATTGGTGTCGCCCAGCTTGCCGCTCTCGCTGTTGCAGATCAGGTGCTTGGTGTTGCCGCGGCCCGACAGGGCGAAGACGTTCTTCTTGTCCACCTCGGCGCTGGCCCGCACGCACAGCTCGCACAGGATGCAGCGGTTGAAGTCCAGCAGCACGTCGGGATGGCTGGCGTCCACCTCGCGCTTGGAGAAGTATTGCGGGAAGTGCGGGTCCATCACCCCCAGATCGTAGGCGAGGCCCTGGAGCATGCACTTGCCGCTCTTCTCGCAAGAGGGACAGTAATGGTTGCCCTCGACGAGGAGCATCTGCACCAGGGTGCGGCGCAGGTCGAGGATTTCCGGCACCTCGCTTTCCACGTGCTGGCCTTCCTGGGCCGGCGTGGTGCAGGACGCGGCGGCGCGGCCGGGGATCTTGACGCTCTGGCCGTCCTCGGTGGTCACCGTGCGGGAATCGATGCGCACCGTGCACAGTTTGCACGAGCCGTGCGGCTTGAACTCCGGGTGGTAGCACAGATGCGGGATGAATTTACCCGCACTCAGCGCCGCCTGGATGATGGTCTGGCCTTCCTCGAAGGGGATTTCCTCTTCATCGAGGAAGAAGGTCTTGGGATCGCTCATGAGGGGTCTCCCGCCTTGGTGCCGAGACCGGCCCGGGATTTGCGGTGGGCAATGTGGAAGTGGGCGCCGGGATCGTCGCGGCCCGTCACCTCGCGCATCTTCGAAAGCGCCTTGTCGAGATCGAAGGCCGGCTCGAAGTCGCGCACGTTGAGCCGCAGTTCGTAGGAGGGGCGGAACTTCTGCAAGGTGTCCGCGACGCAATTGCCCGCCGTCTGGCCCAGGCCGCAATGGCTGGCGGTCTTCAGGGTGCGGATGACCCGCCAGATATCGTTGATGTCGTACTCGCCGCCGTGGCCCTCGTCGATCTTGTCCATGGCGTTGGCCAGCAGCGTGGTGCCCACCCGGCAGGGGGTACAGAAGCCGCAGCTTTCATGCACGAAGAAGTGGGCGAAGTTGCGCGCCACCTGGAACATATCGCGGGTGTTGTCGAACACCATGAACGAGCCGCCGGTGGGAATGTCCTCGAAGGCGATGCGTCGCCCGAACTCGTTGGGCGCCACGCACAGGCCCGAGGCGCCGGCGATCTGGCAGGCCTGGGTGTCGCGGGCGCCGCAATCGGCCAGCACTTGGCTCACCTTGACGCCGTAGGGGTACTCGTAGATCCCCGGCCGCTCGCAATCGCCGGAGATGGAGAGAATCTTGGTGCCCGCCGATTTGGGGGTGCCGATGGCCTTGTACCAGGCGGCGCCCTTGGCGGTGATCAGCGCCGCCGAGGCCAGGGTCTCGACGTTGTTGACGGCGGTGGGCTGGCCGAGATAGCCCGAGGTGACGGGGAAGGGCGGACGCTTGCGGGGCACGCCGCGCTTGCCCTCCAGGCTTTCCAGCAGGGCGGTTTCCTCGCCGCAGACATAGGCGCCGGCCCCCATGTGGATCTCGATGTCGAAGTCGAAGCCGGTGCGGCCCAGGATGCTTTGCCCCAGCAGTTTGGCGGCGCGGCGCTTCTCCAGCACCGCGTTGAGCGGCTCCAGCAGGTAGCGGTATTCGCCGCGCAGATAGACGAGGCCCTTCTTCGCCCCGATGACGTAGCCGGATACCGTCATGCCCTCGAACACCATGTCGGCGTAGGAGGACAGCAGGACGCGGTCCTTGAAGGTGCCGGGCTCGCCCTCGTCGGCGTTGCACACCACGTAATGGGCGGGATTGGCCCCGCTGCCCAGTGCGGCGCGGCAGAAATCCCACTTCTGGCCGGTGGAGAAGCCGGCGCCGCCGCGCCCGCGCAGACCGGATTCCTTGACGGCATCCAGCACTTCCTGCGGACTTTTCAGCGCCTTCAGGGCGTCGCCCGGCTGGAAATCGGCGCCCAGCAGGGCGTCCTTGCGCCGGATGTTGTCCTCCACCGTGAAGAACTCGGCCGGCCATTCGGCCAGGGGTGTCTGGTGGCGGATCAGTTCGACGATCTGATCGACCCGCTCGGCGGTCATGCGGGTGACGGGGCGGTAGTTGACCAGCAGGGCCGGCCCCTGGTCGCACAGCCCGGTGCACGACGTGGTGTCGACGCTGACCAGCCCGTCCTCGGATACCCGGCCGGGCTTCAGCCACAGCTTCTTGCACATGCGGGCCATCAGATCGGCGTTGCCGGCCATGCGGTCGGTGATGTTGTCGCTCCACAGCACGCGATAGCGGCCCAGGGGCTCGGTGTGGAAGAAGTGGTAGAAGCCGGCCACCCCCTCGATCCGGCCGCGGGGCAGTCTGGTGCCCTCGGCCACCCTGGTCAGGATGTCGGGCGACAGCCAGCCGGTCTGTTCCTGAATCTCGCGCAGAATCTGCATCAGCCGGGTGCCGTCGCCCCCGTGGCGGAGCAGGGCCGCCTCTACCACGGCGCTGTCGCCAGAGCCGTTGGAATTGCCATTGGGCATTCGAGTTCTCCCCACCCGTTCACGGCCGGTGCCCGGATTTGACCAGGCTCAAAAAGCCTACACCCGGCGAGGACATTCGCCAACCCGGCACATGTCGGCGACGCCCGCCACCGGCTCATGGCTGAAAGGACGTCATTGCTGGGCTTGAAGATGCATAATTAGAAATGGCGTTGTAATCATCGGAATGCTGCAGTAGAACGGTTTTACCAGTACTGAAGGCGGTCTCGATGGCAAATCCACAGGCTAGGCAATCCGAAAGAAAACCTACTGTCCGTCTCGCAAAGGCGACAGACATTCCGCAAGTGATTGCCATCGATACGGAGAATACTGGTCTATCCAAGGCCGAGTATTGGGAAGATTTGTTCGAGCGTTACAACAACCGCTCGAATGATATGGATGATGATGCCCAACCTAAATCCGTAAAACGGTACCGATTTTTCTTGGTGGCCTGCGACGGGGATACCGTTCTTGGATTCATCATCGGTGAAGTCCGCGCCTGGGAGTTCGGTTCGCCGCCCTGCGGCTGGATTTTCGCGGTGGGTGTCCGCAACAACATCCGCCAGGGCGGTGTCGGCCACACGCTGCTCGAGGCGCTGAACGACCGTCTGCGCAAGGCGGGCGTCTCCAAGGTCCGCACCATGCTGGCGCGCGACGACACCCTGATCATGAGCTTCTTCCGCAGCCAGGGCATGATGGCCGGTCCCTTCATCCAGTTCGAGAAGGATCTCTGATGAAGCTCCAGAAAGCCACCCGCTGCGCCCTGTTCGCCATTCTCGAGCTGGCCTCGGGCCAGGATCGCCAGCTGTCGGCCAACGAGATCGCCGAGAAGTACGGCATCAGCACCAACCATCTGGCCAAGGTGCTGCGCTCGCTGGGCCGGGTCGGACTGGTCGAGGCGGTGCGTGGCGCCGGCGGCGGCTACCGCTTTTCCGGCAACCGGCGGCGCACCACCTTGCTGGATATCATCCAGCTGTTCGAGACCATCGACCCCATCCGCAACGGCGAGCGGGAAGACGGCGACGATACCGCCGAGGGCAAGGGGCTGTGCCAGGTGCTGATGGAGATCGAGGATACGGCCCGCGCCACCTTCGCCTCCATCACGCTCGATACCATGATCAAGCTGGTGGAAAAGCACCGCTGAGGCCCGGGTCCCGGCCCAAGGCCGGGACAACGATGGCGGGAAGACCCTAAACCGCCCGGATTTCTCCCAGGAAGCCGTCGATGGTGGATTTGAGGCGCACCGCCTCGTTCCCCATGGCCTTCGAGGCGTCCAGCACTTCGTCGGCGGCGGCGCCGGTCCGGCCGGCGGCGTCCTGGACCCCGCCCACATTGGCCGAGACCTCGGCGGTGCCGGCGGCGGCCTGCTCGACGCTGCGGGCGATCTCCTGGGTGGCGGCGCTCTGCTCCTCCACCGCGCTGGCGATGCCGGCGGTGATTTCCCCCACCTCGCGGATGATGGCGACGATGTCCGAGATGGCCTGGACCACCTTCTCGGTCTGCTGCTGCACCGAGGCGATCTGCTGGCCGATCTCGCCGGTGGCGCGCGCCGTCTGGTTGGCGAGGTTCTTCACCTCGCCCGCCACCACGGCGAAGCCCTTGCCCGCCTCGCCGGCCCGCGCCGCCTCGATGGTGGCGTTCAGCGCCAGCAGGTTGGTCTGCGACGCGATATCGTTGATCAGGGTCACCACCTCGCCGATCTTGCCGACCATGGTGGCCAGGCCGGTGACGGTGCCCTGGGCCTCGCCGGCCTCGGCCACCGCGTTGACCGAAATCTCGGCGGAGCGGTGAACCTGGCGGCCGATTTCCTGGATGGACGAGGTCAGTTCCTCGGCGGCGGCGGCCACCGTCTGGACGTTGGCCGAGGCCAGTTCGGTGGCGCCGGCCACCACGGTGGCGCGGTTGTTGGTGTCGCTGGCCGCACGGCTCATGGAGGCGGCGGTGCCCTGCAGCCGCTGGGCGGCGGCGGAGACAGCCTCGACCATGCGCTCGGCCGAGCCCTGGAAGCGGTTGACCAGCGTCTCGATGGCCTGGCCGCGCAATTCGCGCTGATGGGCCTCGGCCAGTTGCTTGTCGGCCAGATCGTGGCCGCGCATCATGGCGTCCTTGAAGATCTGCACCGAGCGGGCCATGGCCCCCATCTCGTCGCCGCGTTCGGTCCCGCCGACGCTGACCGAGAAATCATCGGCGGCCAGGCGGTCCATGGTGCCGACCAGCGAGCCGATGGCCGAGGTCATCTGACGCACCACCGTCCAGCCCACCGCCAGGGCGATCACCAGGGCGGCGACAACGCCGACGATAGTGGTGATCAGCACGCCCCTGGCGTCGCCGTTGACCTGGGCGGCAAGGGACTGAACGTCGGCGGCCATGCGGTCCTCGACCTTCTTCAGCAGGTTGATGCGTGACGTCGAGGCGGCGAACCAAGCCGGGCCGGTGACGTCGCCGATGGAGCCGGTGGCGGTGCTGTCCAGCCCCACCTTGCGCATGCGCTCCACCGTACGGCTGGCCTCGTCCTCCAGGGTGGCGCGGTAGAATTCAGCCTGTGCGGCGGCGGAATTGGTCAGGAACTCGCCCAGGAACAACTGCTGTTCGGCGACGATGGAAACGAAGCGGCGATAGACGTCGGGTTCGAACTTTCCGGCGGCGAAGGCGCCGGCGGCGGTGGCCCGCTCCTGCCCGGCCTTCTCCTTGCCTTCCATCAGCTTGAGATAGGCGCCGATCATCCGCCCGACCCGGATATCGCTGGACAGCAGGGCGATCTGGTTGACCACGTCCAACTGGAAGCGGATGGTCTCGGTGAAGTTGCCCAGCGAGGTCCGGCCGTCGATGCCCAGCGAATCGATGGCGCCGCGGGTGGCGATCAACGCGTCGAGCCGCTTGGCCGCCGCCTCGACCTTGGGGGGGAAGCTCGAGCCCAGGGCGGCGAGGTCGACGCCGGCCAGCGAACGGACCAGCCGGGCGCGGGCCTCGTCGGTCAGCTTGCGCTGCGCCTGCATCTCGTCGCGGAACTTCTCGCCCTTGCTGCCGATATAGACCGCCGAGGCGCCGCGCTCCTTCTGCACCTCGTGCACCAGGGCGCTGATGTCGGCGGTCAGCGGGGCGATGCCGGCCAGGGTCGAGGTTTCCGACACCACCCGCGCCTTGTCGCTGATGACATAGCCCGCCAGCCCGAGAATCAGGATGATCGGGAAGAGGAACGACAGGGCGATCTTCGCCGAAATTCTGATATCGGTCAGCCGGATCATGGGCAAGCCTCCACACGTGAACTTTGTGGATAAAGGTCCCCCAACCCTTTTCCAGACGGCGACCTACCATACAAAGGTCGCGCTGCCAAGCAGGCTTAATGTTGTAGGTGGCGCGTGGGAATTCAAGTGGCGCAGTCCGGCGCCAGTGAAACGCACTCTTAACTGGATGCGCCTACGAAAGGCGCTCCCCTTCGGCGAGCGGGCGGAACACTCCCGGCGGCAACCTGGTCGCCTTGTCGCAGATGGCCTTGTCGACCTGTGCCTGGGTCAGGTTCTCGGCCCGGGACAGGTCGGCATCGCGGAGATCGGCGCCCATCATGATGGCGCCCTTGAAATCGGCGCCGGCGGTGCGGGCGCCGCATAACGAGGCCCCCGACAGGTCGGTGCCGCGCAGGGTGGCGCCTTCCAGGTTGCTGAGATCGAGCTTGGCGTGGCGCAATGCCGCCACCCCAAGATTGGCCCCGCCCAGATTGGCCGCCGACAGGGTGGCATAGCGGAAGTCCGAGCCGTCGAGCCGTGCCTCGGCCAGGCAGGCATCCGACAGATCCACTTCGCGGAAGGTGGCGTTGGCGAGAACGGCCCCCGACAGATCGACCCCCGCCAGGTCCATGCCGGTGAAGGTGGCGCGCTTGCCCTCGGCCCCCTTGGTCTGCAGCCATTTGCCGTGCTCGGCGACCACGGCGGAAACGTCGAGCGTCGCCACGTCGCGGCCCTTGCGCGCCTTGTGTCCGGCCTGGGCCATGGCCTCTTCCCATTGCTTGCGGCGCTTGGCGGCACGGCGCCTGGCCTCCTCGGCATCGGGATCGGGGCGCAGGCCGGCCACCTCGATGGGACCGTCGGACAGCTTGCGGGCCGGAGCCAGGTCGTCATCGGACAGTTTGCCTCCCGACACCCGGCGGACCGGCGCCTCGCCCGAGGCGGAGGCGAAACCACGGCCACTCCCGACCGGACCGGGCGCGGAGACAGGCGTGGCCTTGGGGGCGGGCGCGGGGGCGACGGCAGGGGCCGCCTTGGGAGCGGGAACGGGCGGAGAGGCGGTGGGCGGGGGGCTGGTCAGGGCCATGGCCGGGCCATTGCGCGACGGGCGCGGATCGGAGGGCGAGGCGGAAACGCCGGTCCTGGCCTCCAGCCGCGCCATCAGGGCGGCCACCTCGGGAATGGCCTCGGGCGGGGTGGCCCTGGATACGGCCGGCTCGGCGTCGTCGCCGGCCAGTTCCGGCAACGGATCGGCCTCCTTGATGAAGTTGCGCTTGGGCGCGTCGTCCCGCCGGGCCGGCGGCGCCATGCGCTCGGGCCTGGCCAGGGTCTCGCCCACCCGGTGGCCCAGTTCATGGCCGGAGATGGGTTTTGGCACCACGCCTTCGATCCCCAGAATCTTGGCCCGGTCGATAATATCCTTGAGGGTGGAGGGCGCCACCGCCAGCACCGGCAGGGTCTCGTTGGGATTGCCCGGCGGCCGGCGCACGCTTTCCAGCACCCGCAGGCCTTCCTCGGGCTTGGCGGCGAAGTCGATGAGCAGGATGTCGAAGCCCTGGGCCAGCAGCCGGCCGAGATCGCCCGGCTGGTCGAAGGACGCCACCTCGCGCACGTTCAGCTTGCGAAAGGTCTGGCGGGCGAGGAACCGGAACTGATCGTCCAGGCCGAACACCAGCACCCTGACCTTCTTCCAGTCGGTGCCCTCGACCGACTGTGTCGCCGTCGGATGCCGCATCTACGTATGAGCCCTCATCTCTCCCGCCCGGCTACAATAGTCATAGGCCCGGGCGGGAGCAATCGTCGAAGAGTGCCGTAATCTGGCGGCTGTGCGTCAGTGGCGGACCGGAGCCCAGCCGGGATGGTCGAAATGCGCCTGATAGCGGTCCAGCGCCTTGACCGCCGCGACCACGCCCCGGCTCCGGTCGCCGCCCTTGCCCTTCATGGCGTCGGTGGCGGCGATGAGGTCGGCCAGCACGATATGAATCTGGGCGTCGGCCGCCTCGGGCAGCTTGCACTGCTCCGCGATGCCGTCCATGTGCCGCCCGATGGACGCCGCCAGGGCGTCGAACTCCGCCGCCTTGTAGCGCTTGTCGTGCACCGGCCCCAGGGCGGCGCGCAACTCGCCGCCGATGGCGGCCATGCCCTGGCGCAGGGGGGCGTCGGTCTGCCACTTCCGCCCATGGTCGAGGGTCAGCTTGCCCGCCGCCGGGGCCGCCTTCTCGTGGGAGTGATCGTGGGACGGCGAGGCGGCCAGCACGGGGGAGGCGGCCAAGACGGCCAGCAGAACGGCAAGGGCAGGAATACGGGACATGGTGTATTTCTCCGGGTTGGTGGGGTTCGCCGACCCTAGCCGCGCAAACATGAACCGCCGATGAACCTTTGGTGCCCCCGTTCCGAGGTTGCGGCAGGGCCGCCAAGCCCTCATCTTAAGCGGATGAGACGACGCGATCCCTCCTCGTGGGACAAGGGGCGCGGCCAGGGGCCGGGCGCCGACTGGTCCACGCTGCGTACCCTGTTCCCCTATCTGTGGCCGCCGGGCGAGCCCGAACTGCGCCTCAGGGTGGTCATGGCCATGATCCTCCTGGTGGCGGCCAAGGGCGTGGGCGTCGGCATTCCCTTGCTCTACAAGCAGGCGGTGGATGTCCTCTCGGTGTCGCCGGTCCTGGTGCCGCTGGCCCTGCTGGCGGCCTATGGCGCGGCGCGCGTCATGGCCGGCAGCTTCGCCGAGTTGCGCGATATCGTCTTCGTCAAGGTGGCGCAGCGCGCCATCCGCAAGGTCGGGCTGGGGGTGTTCACCCACCTGCACCGTCTGGGATTGCGCTTCCACCTGGACCGCCAGACCGGCGGGGTGTCCCGCGCCATCGAGCGCGGCACCAAGGGCATCGAGTTCCTGCTGAACTTCATGCTGTTCAACATCCTGCCCACCCTGCTGGAGATCGGGCTGGTCACCGCCATCCTGTGGGGGCTCTACGACGGGGTGTTCGCGTTGATCACCGCCGCGACCATCGCCGTCTACATCGCCTTCACGCTGGGCGTCACCGAGTGGCGGACCAAGTTCCGCCGCGCCATGAACGAGACGGATTCCGAGGCCTCGACCAAGGCCATCGACTCGCTGCTCAACTTCGAGACGGTGAAGTACTTCTGCAACGAGGCCCACGAGGCCGGGCGCTACGACAAGGCCCTGGCCCGCTACGAATACGCCGCCAGCAAGAGCAAGGTGACCCTGTCGCTGCTCAACATGGGCCAGGGCGCCGTCATCGCCATCGGTCTGACCCTGGTGATGATCCGCGCCGCCGAAGGGGTCGCCGACGGCACCATGACGCTGGGCGATTTCGTCCTGGTCAACGCCTATCTGATCCAGCTGTACCTGCCGCTCAATTTCCTGGGCTTCGTCTACCGCGAGATCAAGCAGTCGCTGACCGACATGGAATCCATGTTCCGCCTGCTGCGCGAAAACGCCGAGATCGAGGATTCTCCCGGCTCGAAGCCCCTGGCCCTGGCCGGCGGCGAGGTGCGCTTCGACGGCGTGACCTTCGGCTACAATCCCGACCGCCGGATTCTGGGCGGCGTCGATTTCACCATTCCCGCCGGGAACACCCTGGCCATCGTCGGGCCGTCGGGGGCGGGCAAGAGCACCCTGTCGCGCCTGCTGTTCCGCTTCTACGACGTCAACGGCGGGGCCATCCTGATCGACGGCCAGGATATCCGCCAGGTGACCCAGGGGTCCTTGCGCGCCGCCATCGGCATCGTCCCCCAGGACACCGTGCTGTTTAACGACACCATCCGCTACAACATCGCCTATGGCCGCCCCGGCGCGGCCCAGGACGAGGTGGAGGAGGCCGCCCGGCTGGCCCGCATCCACGATTTCGTGCAAAGCCTGCCCCAGGGCTACGACACCCGGGTGGGCGAGCGCGGCCTGAAGCTGTCGGGCGGCGAGAAGCAGCGCGTCGCCATCGCGCGGACCATCCTCAAGCGCCCCTCCATTCTGATCTTCGACGAGGCGACCAGCGCGCTCGACACCCAGACGGAGAAGGAAATCCAGGAATCCCTGCGCGAGGTGTCGCGGGACCGCACCACCCTGATCGTCGCACACCGGCTGTCCACCGTGGTCGACGCCGACGAGATCGTGGTGCTGGACGGCGGCCGCATCGTCGAGCGCGGCCGCCACGCCCAATTGCTGGAAGCCGGCGGCCACTATGCCGCCATGTGGCGTCGCCAGCAGGAGGCCCAGACCCTGCAGCAGCGCCTCGCCACCGAGCTGCAGGGGGCGGAATAGCCCGCGTCCGCGCATCCGTTGCCGCCGACTTGGAAACGTGACAAACTTCCTATGGTTCCCGTTCAGGAGAGGAGGGCCCGATGTTCCCCACGTTCGATCCCAAGATGTTCGAGGCCTTTACCGCCGATCCGGCGTCCTTCCTGGGCAAGGTGGCCGAGTTCCAGCGCGCCAATTTCGAGGCGGCCCGCGAGATCACCGAGAACAACGCCAAGGCGTTCCAGCAACTGGCCGCCATTCGCGATCCGCAGCAATTCGTCACCGCCCAGCCGGCCATCCTGCAGGCGGTGGTAAGCCGCAACATGGAGATCGTGACCCAGCTGTGGCAGAGCCTGGGCGGCGAAATGGCTCCCTCAGCCCCCAAGGGCAAGGGCAAGAAGTAGGCCCCGTATTCCCGTCATCCCGAGTGAAGCCGGGGGGCGCCCTGGCACGGCCCTTCAGGACTGGCTCTGCCGGAGCAGGATGAGATCCCCTGACTTCGCCCGGGATGAGGGCGGAAAATATTCAGTCGGCCACCGGCGCCCACAGCACGTCGTCGATGCGCTCCGCCCCGGCCAGCAGCATGACCAGCCGGTCGAAGCCCAGCGCGATGCCCGCCGCGTCCGGCATGCCGTATTCCAGCGCCGCCAGGAAATCCTCGTCCAGCGGATAGCGCTCGCCGTAAAGCCGCTCCTTGAGATCCATGTCGGCGGTGAAGCGGCGGCGTTGCTCGGCCGCGTCGGTCAGTTCGCCGAAGGCGTTGCACAATTCCACGCCGCAGGCATAGGCCTCGAAGCGCTCGGCCACCCGCGGGTCGGCGGGCGAGGGCCGCGACAGGGCGGCCATGGACACCGGATAGGAATGCAGGATGACCGGCCGGTCGAAGCCGAGATGGGGTTCGACGCGGTCGAGCATCACCTTGAAGAAGACGTCCTCCCAGGTATCGGACGGGCTGACCGAGAGGCCGATGCGGACCGCCTCGGCGGCGAGGCGCGCCCGGTCGGGCGACCAGGGGTCGGGGGCGGTGGCCAGCAGGTCGATGCCGGCGTATTCGGCGAAGGCTTCGGCCACCGACAGCCGCCGCCAGGGGGCGAAGGGATCGCACGCCGCGCCGCCCCGCCGCAGCCGTTCCACTCCGGCGGCGCGGGCGCAGTCCCGGACCAGCGTCTCGGTATCGGCCATCAACTCCTCCAGCGAGGCCCCGGCCCGGTACCATTCCAGCATGGTGAATTCCGGGTGGTGGGTGGGCGAGCGCTCGGCATTGCGGAACACCTTGGCCAATTGGTAAAGGCGCGGCACGCCGGCCACCAGCAGCTTCTTCATGGCGAATTCCGGGCTGGTGTGGAGATGGAGCGGCCGGTCCGGCCCGCCGAAAGGGTCGGCGAAGGCGGTGGCGAAGGCCTTGAGGTGGGGCTCCAGTCCCGGCGAGATCTGCAGGCAGGGCGTCTCAACCTCGGCGAAGTCCCGCGCCGCGAAGAAGGCGCGCAGGGCATTGACGGCGCGGGCGCGCAGTTCCAGGTTCGCCTTGCGGGCGGCGAACACCTCGGGCCGCCACCATTCTTTACCTGTCATGGCCTTTTCCTCTATCAAGTGGCCCATGTCCCGCCGCCGCACCCTTCGCACCGCCCAAGACCTGCTTGACGCCGGGCTGATCCGCTCCGCCGGGACGGTGGAGCGGGTTGCCGAGGCCTATGCCGTGGCGCTGACTCCGGCGGTGGTGGACCTGATCGATCCCGCCGATTCCGACGATCCCATCGCCCGGCAATACGTGCCGTCGGCCGAGGAACTGGCCACGGCGCCGGAGGAACGGGCCGACCCCATCGGCGACGCAGCCTACAGCCCGGTGAAGGGCCTCGTCCACCGCTACCCCGACCGGGTGCTGCTGACCCCGCTGCTGGTCTGCCCGGTCTATTGCCGCTTCTGCTTCCGCCGTGCCCGGGTGGGCGATTCCGGGGCCACCATGGGCGAGGCGGAGATCGAGGCGGCCCTGGCCTATGTGGCGGAGCGTCCGGAAATCCGCGAGGTGATCCTGACCGGCGGCGATCCGCTGATGCTGCCCGCCGCCCGGCTGGCGGCGCTGCTGGGCCGTATCAACGCCATCCCGCATGTGGAACTGATCCGCATCCATTCCCGCGTGCCGGTCAGCGATCCCCGCCGGGTCACGCCCGGGCTGGCCCGTGTGCTGGGGGGGAGGGGCGAAGCCGGTGTGGCTGGCGGTGCACGTCAACCACCCGCGCGAGTTGTCTCCCCTGGCCGCCGCCGGCCTGGAGCGGCTGGCGCGGGCCGGGGTGCCGCTGCTGTCGCAGACCGTGCTGCTCAAGGGCGTCAACGACCGGGCCGAGGTGCTGGAGGAACTGTTCCGCGCCCTGGTGCGCAACCGGGTGCGGCCCTATTACCTGCACCATCCCGACCTGGCGCCCGGCACCGCCCACTTCCGCCCGTCCGTCGCCGAGGGCCAGGCGCTGATGCGTCGTTTGCGCGGCCGCCTGTCGGGCATCGCCCAGCCCACCTACGTGCTCGACATTCCCGGCGGCGCCGGCAAGGTGCCGGTGGGACCCGGCTACTGGGACGGGGAGGGGGGACGGTTACCGATCCGGCGGGCGGGGCGCACCGCTATCCGCCGGAATGACGGGTATTCTTGCCTTCCCGTGGGTGACCTGATAGGGTCCGCGCCAAATTTCCGTCAGCCCTGTTGGAACTCCCATGAAGATCAATGCCAACCTGATTCGTCCCGGCAACATTCTCGAACACAACGGCCGCCAGTACGCCGTGCTGAAGATCCAGATCGTCCAGCCCGGCAAGGGCGGCGCCTTCATCACCGTCGAGATGCGCGACATCCGCACCGGCAACAAGACCAACGAGCGCTGGCGCACCGCCGACACCGTCGAGAAGTGCAACGTCGAGGCCAAGGAGTGCACCTTCCTGTTCCGCGACGATTCGATCATGACCTTCATGGATTCCGAGAGCTTCGAGCAGTTCACCATGCCCAACGACACCCTGGGCGACACCATCGGCTTCCTGCAGGACGGCATGGTGGTCGAGGTGGACTTCGTCGAAGGTTCGCCGGTTTCCATCACCCTGCCGGAAAAGGTGGTGATGAAGGTGGTCGAGGCCGACCCGGTGGTGAAGGGGCAGACCGCGTCGTCGTCCTACAAGCCGGCCAAGCTGGAAAACGGCATGAAGATCCTGGTTCCCCCCTTCCTGGAAGAGGGCGAGGTGATCTGGGTCAACACCACCGAATGCACCTATGTCGAGCGGTTCAAGGGCTGAGCGGTGATCATTCGCTCCGCACTGCTCAACGTCATGATGGGGGCGGCCCGCAAGGCCGCCCGTAACCTGGTGCGCGATTACGGCGAGATCGAGCAGTTGCAGGTGTCCAAGAAGGGCCCCGCCGATTTCGTCTCCTCGGCCGATCTTCGGGCCGAGAAGACGCTCCGCGCCGAGTTGAAGAAGGCCCGCCCCGGCTTCGGCTTCCTGCTCGAGGAAGGTGGCGAGGTCGCCGGCGACGACAAGAGCCAGCGCTGGATCATCGACCCCATCGACGGCACCACCAACTTCCTGCACGGCATTCCCAATTTCTGCATCTCCATCGCGCTGGAGCGTGACGGCGAACTGGTCGCCGGCGTGGTCTACCAGCCGCTGGGCGACGAGATGTTCCATGCGGAAAAGGGCGCCGGCGCCTTCCTGAACGAGCACCGCCTGCGCGTCTCGGCCCGGCGCAAGCTGGAAGAGACCGTCATCGCCACCGGCATCCCCTTCATCGGCCGCCCGGGCCACGAGACCTTCCTCAAGGAATTGGGCGCGGTGATGGGCCAGGTGGCGGGTATCCGCCGCTTCGGCTCGGCGGCTCTCGACCTCGCCTATGTGGCGGCGGGGCGCTGCGACGGCTATTGGGAAACCGGCATCAAGCCGTGGGACATCGCGGCGGGCATCGTGCTGGTCAAGGAAGCGGGCGGCTACGTCACCGACTTCCAGGGCGGCTCGAAGATGCTGGACAACGGCGAAGTGCTGGCGGCCAATGATCATCTGCACCAGCCGCTGCTGAAACTGCTGAAGACGGCGCGGGGATAGGGTTGTGGCCGGACTCCGGTTCGGCTAGATTCTTGGTCGCGAGAAAAACGAGGGATTCCAGCCGGGAGAGTGGCGTGATGAACAGGGGGAGAAAGGTCGCGTTACTGGCGCTGGGAGCGCTTGTTTCCGCCGTGGCCGCGCCCGCATCCGCCCAGGTGGTGGTGGGAGAGTACCGCCCCAGCGTCGACGTCAACTGGGACGTACTGGACAAGCTGGGCCCGGAACCCACCCTGCCCGGCTTGGTGACCCGTCCGCCATCGGCTTCCGTGCCGGGGGTGCCGCGCCCGGTGACGCGTCCCGCCGCCGCCGCCAAGGCGCCCTCGGGCTTCAAGCCCTATGCCGAGGCGGCTCCTAAGGTTGCCGCCGCCCCCAAGGCCGTTCCGGCCGTTCCCAAGGCGGAGATTCCCGTGGCCGCGCCGCCCAAGGCGGTCGAGGCCGCCAAGCCTGTCGAGGTCGCCGAGGCGCCCAAGGCGTCGGGACCGGCCCCCAAGCCGGCCAAGCCCGACATCGTCGCCGAGGTGCCGGTACCCGCCAAGGTCGCGCCGGTCAAGGTGACCGAGGCCCCCAAGGTCCCCGAGCCGGTCAAGGTCCCCGAGCCGGTCAAGGCCTCCGAACCCGTCAAGGCCGTCGAACCGGTCAAGGCGCCGGAGCCGGTCAAGGCGGCCGAGGCTCCCAAGGCCCCCGAACCCGTGAAGGCGGCCGAGGCTCCCTCCGCCGTCCAGTTCGTCAAGACCCCGCCGCCCGCTCCGGCGGTTCCCGCCCCCGTCGTCCAGGCTCCGGTCGCTCCGCCGTTGCCGGTGGCCCCGCCGCCCGCCGCCGCGCCCGCTCCGTTGCCCCAGGTGGCGGCCCTGCCGCCCGCCGTGCCGGTTGCTGTCGCCCCGGCTGCGGCTGCGGGACCCAGCCGCAAGGGCGACAACCTGACAGTGCCCTTCGCCACCGACAGCTCCCATCTGCCCGAGGCCGCCCGCGCCGAACTGGACCGCCTGGCCCAGCGCATGGACCGGGACGAGAACCTCAATCTCCAGTTGCTGGCCTATGCCGCCGGCGACGAGGCCAACGCCAGCAAGGCGCGCCGCCTGTCGCTGTCCCGCGCGCTGGAGGTGCGCAAGTACCTGATGGAGATGGGGGTGCGCTCCACCCGCATCGAGGTCCGCGCCCTGGGCAACAAGGTGGAGGGCGGTGCCGCCGACCGCGTCGACGCCATGCTGGTGGCGCGCTGAGCGGCGGCCATCCGCCCTATTTCGGACATGATCGCGTGCCAGGGTAAGCGGCGCGCGAGCCCTTCCGCCCGCCGCCCATGACCGAGTGCCGCCCATGATCCGTCCCACCCGCTACCTGTTGCGCATGGCCGCCTTTCTGGTGATGGTCGCGGCGATCGCCGCCTTGCTGCACGAGGGGCTGCTGGCCGCCTTCGCCCATAATCCGGCGCTCAACGCCCTGCTGGTCGGAGTGTTCGTGGTGGGCATCGTGCTGAATTTCCGTCAGGTGATCCTGCTCACCCCCGAGGTCGAGTGGCTGGATACCTGGCGCAAGGGCCAGCCGGCTCTGTCCGGGCAATTGCGTCTGCTGGCCCCCATGGCGGGCATGCTGGGCGAGCGCCAGGGCCGGGTCAGCCTGTCGGCCATGGCGCTGCGCTCGGTGCTGGATTCCATCGCCGCCCGTCTGGAGGAACAGCGCGACCTGTCGCGCTACGTGGTCGGGCTGATGATCTTCCTCGGCCTGCTCGGCACCTTCTGGGGACTGTCGCAGACGGTGGGTTCGGTGGGCGAGGTGATCGCCTCGCTGGCGGTGGGCAGCGCCGATCCGGCCGCCGCCTTCGAGGGGCTGAAGGCCGGCATGGCCAAGCCGCTGGCCGGCATGGGCACTGCCTTTTCCACCTCGCTGTTCGGTCTGGCCGGGTCGCTGGCCCTGGGCTTCCTCGACCTCAATGCGGGCCAGGCGCAGAACGCCTTCTACAACGAGCTGGAGGAATGGCTGGCCGGGCAGACCCGTCTGGGCAGCGGCGGCCCCCTGACCTCGGCCGAGGACGGCGGCGGCGGCCAGTCGGTACCCGCCTATATCCAGGCCCTGCTGGAGCAGACCGCCGACAGCCTGGACAACCTGCAGCGGGTCATCGCACGGGGCGAGGACAACCGGGGCAGCGTCAACGCCTCGCTGACCCAGCTGACCGAGAAGCTTTCGACGCTGACCGACCACATGAAGGTCGAGCAGTCGCTGCTGCTGAAGCTGGGCGAGGGGCAACTGGAGACCCGCTCCCTGATGGCCCGCATGGTCGAGGGCGGCACCGGCGGCGGCATGGACGACGCCAGCCGCAACCATCTGCGCAGCCTGGACGGCTCGCTGAAACGGCTGGTGGACGAAACCGTGGTCAGCCGCGAGCAACTGACCGCGGAACTGCGCTCGGAAATCCGGCTGCTGGCGCGCACCATCGCCGCCATCGCCGAGGAACCGCTGGAGCGCTAGCCCATGCCGCTGGCCCGCCGCGCCCGCCGATCCGTCGATATCTGGCCCGGCTTCGTCGATGCCCTGGCGACGCTGGTCATGGTCATCGTCTTTCTGCTGATGATCTTCGTGCTGGCCCAGTTCTTCCTGGGACAGGCGCTGTCGGGGCGGCAGAAGGCCCTGGACGATCTGGGACGCGAGATGGCCGCCCTGGCCGAGAGGCTCAACCTGCAGACCAGGGCCAACGCCGCCCTGGAAGCGGAACTGGTCAGCAGCCGGGCGGAGAAGGACAAGCTGGAGGCCTGGGCGGCGGGGGTCAACCAGGACATGGCGTCGCTGCTGGCCTTGAAGGACGAGAAGGAGGCCGAACTGGCCGCCGAGAAGAAGATCTCGGACGAGGGCCGTGCCCAACTGGCCCTGCTCAGCCGCCAGATCGAGGCCATGCGCGACGAACTGGCCCGCGTCACCGCCGCGCTGGAGGCGTCCGAGGCCCGCGACAGGGAGCAGAAGGCCCAGATTTCCGATCTCGGCAAGCGCCTTAACGTCGCCCTGGCCGGCAAGGTCGAGGAGCTGCAGAAATACCGCTCGGAATTCTTCGGGCGGCTGCGCAAGGTGCTGGGCGACCATCCCGGCATCCGCATCGAGGGCGACCGCTTCGTCTTCCAGTCGGAACTGCTGTTCCAGACCGGCTCGGCCGAATTGGGGACCGAGGGCGTCGAGCAGGTGCGCCGTCTGGCCGCCACCCTGAAGGACATCGCCAAGACCATGCCCCAGGGCGTCAACTGGGTGCTGCGCATCGACGGCCACACCGACAAGCGTCCCATGGTCTCGGGCCGCTATCCCTCCAACTGGGAATTGTCTACGGCCCGCGCCATCACCGTGCTGCGCACCCTGGCCGCCAACGGAGTCCCCAAGGACCGGCTGGCGGCGGCCGGTTTCGGCGAGTTCCAGCCGGTGGACAATGGCGACAACGAGGCGGCCTACGCCAAGAACCGCCGGATCGAGATCAGGTTCGATCAGCGGTAGGGCCGGGACGACCCGGCTCTCTCTTTCCTCACTTCCGGGACGGCCCGGGCTGGACGGAGCATTGCCAAATGCCGTGGATTTATCTGTTGCTGGCCGGGTTGCTGGAAATCGGCTGGGCGGTGGGGCTGAAATACGTGGACGGCCTGTCGCGGCCCATCCCCCTGGTGCTGACCGGCGCCGCCATGGTGGGCAGCGTGGTGCTGTTGGGCATGGCCATGCGCTCTCTGCCTCTCGGCACCGCCTACGCGGTGTGGACCGGCATCGGCAGCGTGGGAACAGTGATCGCCGGCATCATCTTGTTCGCCGAGCCGGCCGATGCGCTCCGCCTGGGCTGCATCGCCCTGATCGTCGCCGGCATCGCCGGCCTCAAGCTGGCGTGACGGTCACTCATCCTCGACCGTGAAGGCGTCCAGGATGTCCTCGAAGCCCCCGTCGATGTTGTCGGGGGCGATCTGGGCGAACAGGTCGAGGATGATCACCGCGTTGAGCAGGGCGTCGCGGCTGACGCTGTTGCGCATGCGCTCGGCCAGGTGCGAGTTCATCACCGACAGGTCCTGGTAGTGCTGCTTCAACCCGTCCAGGGTCACCGGCCCGTCCGTGCCGGTCATGCGCTGCTGCACGATGGCCGACAGCAGCCAGGACGAGAACGAGCGGAACAGAGTCTCCTGCTCGTCGGCGAAGGGCAGGTGGAAGCGGGCCATGGGCCGCAGGAAGCGGGTCAGCGGGCAGCCCGAGGTGGCGCAGACCAGCCCGATCAGCGAGCCCAGCCCCGATTGCAGCGTGGTCTTGGCGACGATGGTGCGGTTGTCCGTATCCACCTCGACCACCGCCTTGGTGTGGGAGACGCAATCCTTGAAGGTCGGCAGGAACATGGCGATGCCAAGAGCCGCCGGGCAATAGGCGCAATCGTCGGACAGGGTGCAGTTGGGGCAGCGGTGGTGCTCCAGCTTGGCCCATTCCGGCTTGGGGGCCGTCGGCGGGATGTCCAGGCGGAAGGTCTTGCGGTCGAAGAACAGGTCCGCCTTGAGCGGTGCTTGCGCTCCGGTGAAGAAGCGGTAGCTGATCTGCTTGCAGGCGAGTTTTGATGTCTGATCCATCGTGCAATCCAGCGGGGCCATGGCCATCTCCAATCGCATCTGAATCCCTTTGGCGATGAGGGGATTCTAAGCTGGAGATCGGGCGCTCAACAATCGGGCCCCCCCCTTAACCCATTCGGGTTGTTACCTATGCGAAGGTATCCCGGCGCCGCCCTCCTGGGGATCGGGCGGCACGATTGCTGCGGCGCAGTGGGCTGAAATGATTATCATATCAGACCGTTCTAACATTGGCTCCCTTGGTGTGAACGGATTGTGACGAATTTGATTATTTCTCAATTTTCTAGCCGGTTGCTGTCGGTCCGTTGACGATGGTGCCGATCAGCAGCGCCGCACCCAGCACGGTGATGGACAGCGAGCCGGCCAGGGCCAGGGCGAAACGGATGCGTCCGCCCAGGCTGGAACCGCCGAAACCCCGCTCCACCAGGCGGTTGAGGCCCAGTGCTCCCAGCCCGATGGCCGCCACCGTGACGGCGACGCCGATTCCCATGGCCAGGGTGGCCAGCACGCCGATCAGGATCATGCCGTTGGCGAAGCAGAACAGCAGCACCAGGATGGCGCCGGAACAGGGGCGGAAGCCCACCGCCGCCGCCATGGCGAACAGGGCGTTGCGCTCGGCCTTCCCGCCCGCGGCCCCCGCCTCGTGATGGTGGTGATGGCCGCAGCAGGTGCCGTCATGATGGTGATCCGCATGTTCATGATGGCCATGATCATGGCCGCAGCCCTTGCCGGTCAGGGTCCGCCAGGTCATCAGGGCGCCGATGGCGACGATCATGGCGAACGAGCCCAGTTCCAGCCAGGCCGCCCCGGCGGTGACGGCGCGCGGCGCCAGACTCAGCACTCCGGCCAGGATGCCGACCGCCAGGATGGCCGAACCGGCCTGGACCATGGCGGCGATCAGGCTGGCGGCCAGACCGTGGACGATGCGGGCGCGGCGGGTGGCGAACCAGCCGCCGATCACCACCTTGCCGTGGCCGGGGCCGACCGCGTGGAACACGCCGTAGAGGAAGGCGGCCAGGATGATGGCGGCGGCCGGTTCCCACGAGCCGGTGTCCTTCATCACCGTCAGTTGCTCGCGCAATTCGCCGGTCAGCCTGCGCTGCAGGGCGAAGCCCCAGGCGGCGATGCTGCGCAGCGGCTCGGGCAGGTCGGAGCCGGCGGCCGGCGCTCCGCCGCCCGGTACCAGGGCGGCCCAGGCCGAGGCGGGCAGCAGCGACAGGACCAAGAGGATCAGCCGCATATAATGGTGGCCCGCTTCGGGGTTACCGCGCCGCCGAAGATGGTGTTGCCGTGGTCGGGGGCGATGGTCGCCTTGCACCCGGCCGACCCTTCGCCCGTCAGGGTGACCGCGTTGTCGGTGGGGAAGTCCATGTCGATGTAGAAGGTCTCTTCATAGGTGGTGACGCTGAACGCCTCCCGCCGCGGGTCCACCGGGCGGGGCAGGGGCAGGCGGAAAGCGTACATCAGCGTATCCTTGACGGCGACCACCCGGAAGTCGGTGGCGTCCGGCCAGACGACCGGGTCGGTCCCTATGCGGGCATAGGTGAAATGGGCCTGGGGCTTGGTGTCGCGGAAGGCCTCGCGCTCCAGGTCGGCCATCTCGGCGGCGTCCAGGCGGTTGTCGCCGTTCTTGTCGAAATCCTTGAGCAGCGAGGCGCTGAACACCGCGTCGAACTTCCAGCCCATGAACAGGCTGACGATCTTGCCGTCCTTGAACTCCACCAGGGCGTGGACGTCGACCAGCACATGGGGATGGGCCAGGGCCGGGCCGGGCAGGGCCAAGAGCAGAAGGATCAGGAGGCGGCGCATGCCAACCGTCCGAAACCGCGTTCCAGGTCGTCTTGCAGGTCGTCGGCATCCTCCAGCCCGGCGTGGAAGCGAAGCGAGGGGCCGGCGGGCGACCATGGGCTGGCGGTGCGGATGATGGAATGGCCGGAGGTGGGAATCACTAGGCTTTCGAAGCCGCCCCACGAAAAGCCCAGCTTGAAGTGGGAATAGCCGTCCAGCATGGCATCCACCGCCGCCTTGGCCGCCGGCTTGAGGATCACCCCGAACAGGCCGCAGCCGCCGGTGAAGTCCCGCTTCCACAAATCATGGCCGGGGTCGCTTTCCAGCGGCGGATAGAGCACGCGCTCCACCTCGGGCCGCGCCTCCAGCCAGCGGGTCAGCCGCTGGGCGGTCTCGGCATGCTGGCGCAGGCGGACGGGCAGGGTGCGCAAGCCGCGCAGGCCGAGATACATCTCCTCGGTCCCCGGCGAGGCGCCGAAGGCGGCGAGCGAGGTCTTGACGGCCAGCCACAACTCGGGCGTAGCGGCGGTGATGGTGCCCAGCATGGCGTCGGCGTGGCCGACGATGTACTTGGTGGCCGCCTGGATGGAGATGTCGACGCCCTTGGTGAAGGGCTGGAAGTGCAGCACGCCCCAGGTGTTGTCCATCATGACGATGGCGCCCTTGGCATGCGCCACCTCGGCGATGGCCGGGATGTCCTGCACTTCGAAGGTCAGCGAGCCGGGGCTTTCGGTGAATACAACCTTGGTCTCGGGCCGCATCAGCGCTTCGATGCCGGCGCCGGCCAGCGGGTCGTAATAGGTGGTCTCGATACCCAGCCCGCTCAGCACGGTGTCGCAGAACTTGCGTGTCGGGAAATAGGCGGTGTCGACCATCAGCAGGTGGTCGCCGGCCTTGAGGAAGGCCAGCAGCGCGCCGGTGATGGCCGCCAGCCCCGACGAGGTGGCGACGCTGCGGTGCCCGCCCTCCAGCTCGGCCACCGCCTCTTCCAGGGCGAAGGTGGTCGGCGTGCCGAAGCGGCCGTAGCGCACGCCCTCGAACGGCGTCCTCCCGCTCTTCTCCATGGCCTCCACCGACGGGTGGAGGATGGTCGAGGCGTGGTAGACCGGCGGATTGACGGCGCCGTGGAAAAGCTCCGGCTTGCGGCCGGCATGGAGGATGCGGGTGCTCTTCTTCATGATTCTCTACAGGCCGGGACGGGGGCGGGCATGGTGACTCGCCAGGGGCCGTCCGGCCAAGAGAATTCTCGCCTATCCGGCCAGGGAAAGGGCGGCGGCGGCCAGTACCACCAGGGCGGCGGCGGCGGCGAAGATGAAGCGGGAGTTGTCCTGCGCGGCAACGCGGGCACGAGCCTTCCGGTTACGCATGGAACATCTCCTTATGCTTCCAATTCTCTTCGAATATGGACGCGAATCGGCCGGGCTTCAATATGCGATCGGAACCCGGCGGCGATTTCCCCTATGCGGTGGTATATGCCGGTTGAAAGGGAGATTGGGACGGCTTAGGTCAGGGTTGGTTGGGGTAATTCCTCCTTGGGAGGCATCACGATGATTACGATCCGGAAACTGTCGGCCACGATCGTGGCAGCCGGCGCGCTGGCGCTTTTTGTCCTTCCCGCCGCCGCCGGAGACGTCAAGCAGCAGGCGGCCACCGCCGCCGCCCATGCCGGCATGGCGGCCGCCTCTGCCGAGATGAAGATGGTCAAGGGCCATCTCCAGCACGTGATCAACTGCCTGGTCGGCCCGGCCGGCGAGGGATTCGATCCCGCCCAGGCCAATCCCTGCAAGGATCAGGGGTTCGGGGCCATTCCCGACGCCCCCATGGACAAGATGCCGGCCCTGCAGGCCGCGCTGAAGATGGCCAAGGAAGGGGCGGCCGAGCCCGATCTGGCCAAGGCCCGCGAAAAGGCGGCGGCCACCCAGGCGGCCTTGGGCAAGATATCCATGTAAATGGTAAGACCACTCGGCGCCGCGGAATGAAAAATCATCGGCCATAATTTGGTGGTGGCGGCAGCTACTCTTGGAAGTCTGGAAATATCTCCCCAGGGTTATCGCTGTCGGCTTCTATCTAAATCATCGGTTGATGAATTTTATTCGGGGCACCATGGGGTATCGCCGAACGTGATGTCTTGAAAGTCGTTTTATAACAGTCTGTTGCCGTGGCTATGCCTACTTGTGGCATAGGCGGTAATGGCAAAGTATTGCCCTTTGCCATGCCTTGTATTGAGTGAATATCGCTTAACTTTCCGATGCTTCCGTGTATTGTGCGCCGCTTGGTAAAGATGCATTTCGGGGGCATCTGAGTGATCGTCAATCTGCGCATCGGCATCCGTTTGTCCCTGATCGTCGTCATCTTGCTGGCGGCGTTGGCCGGCGTGTCGTTTTACGCCCTGCACGAGATTCGCGACCGCCTGCTGGCCGAGCGCCAGAGCCAGACCCGCATCATGGTGCAAGGCGCGCTGACCCAGATCGTCCGCTTCCACGCCATGGAATTGGACGGCGTCATCTCGCGCGAGGTGGCGCAGAAGATGGCGCTGCGGGCGGCGGATACCCTGCGCTACGGTCCCGACCAGTATGTCTGGGTCAACGATTCCCGTCCGGTGGTGCTGTCCCATCCCATCGAGGCCATGGTCGGCCGCAATGTGGGCGACCTCAGGGACGCGGACGGGCGCCCGCTGTTCCGCGAGTTCATCCGCATCAGCACCGCCAGCGGCCACGGCACGGTGACCTACAAGTGGCCACGGGTGAACGACGACGTGCCGCGCCTCAAGATCTCGTACGTGGAGGGCTTCGCGCCCTGGGACTGGACGGTGGGGTCCGGCGTCTATGTGGACGACATCGACGCCGCCTATGACGCGGCGGCGCGGCGCTTCGGCCTGTTCGCCCTGCTGGCCGGGCTGGCCAGTGCGCTGGTGGTCTGGCTGGTGGGGTCGACCATCACCCGGCCGCTTAGCCAGATCACCCGCCACATGACCCGGCTGGCCTCGGGGCAGGACGTGGGGGTGCCGGAAACCTCGCGCGCCGACGAGGTGGGGGAACTGATGCGGGCCATGGCCGCCTTCAAGCGGCATCTGGCCGAGAAGGAGCAGTTCCGCGAGGCCCACGACTGCGTCCTGCGCGAGGCCGGCACCGTCTTCAACCTGATCGGCGATGCGGTGATGGTCACCGACGCCCGCAACCACATCAAGCTGGTCAATCCGGCCTTCACCCGTATCACCGGCTATGGTCCCGACGAGGTGATCGGCCGGTCGCCGTCCATCCTGGCCTCGGGGCGGCACGACGATGCCTTCTACACCGCCATGTGGGAGCATCTGGCCAAGACCGGCACCTGGAACGGCGAGATATGGAACCGCTCGAAGAGCGGGGAAACCTATCCCGAATGGCTGTCCATCACCGCCATCAAGGATCGCGGCGGCCAGGCCCAGGGCTATGTGGCCACCTTCAGCAACATCAGCGAGCGCAAGCGCCGCGAAACCCGCATGCGCTGGCAGGCCGAGCATGACGCCCTGACCGGCCTGGCCAACCGTTCGTGCTTCGAGACCTCGCTGGCGGTGGCCGTGGCCGAGGTCCGCGACAGGCAGGACGGTCTCGCCCTGCTCTACATCGACCTGGACGGCTTCAAGGCGGTCAACGACACCATGGGCCACGCCGCCGGCGACGCGGTGCTCATCGTGGTGGCCAAGCGCCTGCACGAGGTGGTGCGCGCCGACGACGTGGTGGCGCGCCTGGGCGGCGACGAGTTCGCGGTGGTGATACCCGCCCTGCACCGCCAGGCCGACGCCCTGGCCATCGCCGAGAAGATCGTGTCGCGGCTGTCCGAGCCCTTCGTGATCGGCCGGAACGTGGCCCATATCGGCGCCAGCGTCGGCATCGCCCTCTATCCCGATCACGGCGCATCGCCCGACGAGTTGACCACGGCCGCCGATGCCGCCATGTACCGGCGCAAGCAGGCGGGACGCAACGGCGTCGCCATGGCCGAGGCGGCAGCGGCGCGGCCGGTTGCCGCTACCGTCCCCTGACCAGGTCGAGGATGATTTCTTCCAGTTCCGGTTCGGCGCCCAGGCCGGTGCCCAGGGCCACTTGGCGGCCATGGCTGGTCACCGGGCCGGTTTCACCCTGAGCGAGGCCGAACAGCGGCGGAATGTCGCGGCCGGCGTGCATCCCTTGCGCCACCAGCAGGGGCAGCGCCACCACGCGCCGGCCCCGGACCATCTCCGGCCATTGGCCGGCAAAGGGCTCCTGTTCCAGGAAAGTCAGCCTTACCTCGGCGAAATGGGCCATACCCTCCAGGGCGGCGGCGATGGCGCGGGGAGTCTCGCCCGCGCCGCCCGGCCGGGCCGAGCCGTGGGCGATGAGCAGCAGGCTGGTATCCGCCGGACTCCAGCCGCAGCCCCGCGACACCCCGTCGGCGCGGCATGCCAGCAAGCCCGGCAGGCGGGGATGGGTGCCGGCCGGCTCGGTATAGATCACCCGGCGGTCGCCGCGCTCTGTAACCTGACCGGTCAGTCCAATTTCACGCGGGATCAGGGTGCCGGTATAGAAACCGCGCCCGGCGAAGACCGGAACCACGTAGACCGTCGGGGATGCGACCAGGGACAGGGCGGCGGCCAGCGGCGGGTTCTGCTTCATGAACACCGCCGCCACCTCGGCGAACAGCCGGCGGCGCCGGATGGATTCGGCCAGGGCGAGGATGGGACGGGCGGCGTCGGGATAATTACCCGAGCCATGTCCCACCAGGACCAGGGCCGAATCGGAAAGGGTCATGACGGGCCGAACCAGTCCAACTCGTCGGCCAGCCCCACCACCCGGCCGATGATCAGCAGGGTGGGGGCCTGCAGGCCGGCGGCGGCGGTCAGGTCCAGCAGGGTGGCCAGGGTGCCGACCACCCGGCGCTGGCGCGGCGTGGTGCCGCTCTCGACGGCGGCGGCGGGGGTGTCGGCCGGCAGGCCGGCGGCCATCAGGCGGGCGGCGATCTCCGGCAGGGCCTGCAGGCCCATATAGACCGCCAGGGTGACCTCGGGATCGGCCAGCTTGGTCCAGTCCAGGTCGAGGGAGCGCTCGCCCTGCAGATGGCCGGTGACGAAGCGCACCCCGGTGGCCAGCCCGCGATGGGTCAGGGGAATGCCGGCATAGGTGGAACAGCCGGCGGCGGCGCTGATGCCCGGCACCACCTCGAAGGCGATGCCGTGGCGGGCCAGATGCAGGGCCTCCTCGCTGCCGCGCCCGAAGACGAAGGGGTCGCCGCCCTTGAGCCGTACCACGTCGCGGCCCGAACGCGCCAGACGGAGCAGCAGGTCGTTGATCTCGTCCTGGACCAGATGGTGGTTGCCCAGCGCCTTGCCGGCATAGATCCGCTCGGCGGCGGCGGGAATCAGCTCCATGATCTCTTTGCTGACCAGTCGGTCATAGACCACCAGGGCGGCGCCCTGGATCAGGCGCAGCGCCTTGACGGTCAGCAGGTCGGGGTCGCCCGGCCCCGCACCGATCAGAAAAACCCGTCCAGCCTTGGCATCTCCAGCCCTGGTATCCAGCGTGGCCACGCTCATCGTGTCTCCGGCTCTATTATATTAATATACACTAAAGTAACGCATCCGGTCGGCGCCATGAAATTCCGTCACCGTCCGGCCCTTTCCCTCGCCGGGGCTGCTCGGATATGGTGGCGCAAAATAGCGTCTTTAACATCGGCCATTTTGTGACCCAAAGCCATTCCGCCCATCCGCAGCCGTCACAACCGCAACCGGGGCATCCGCATCCGGGCCCGCGGCATGTGCGGCGGCGGCGCACCTTGCGGCGCACGGTCTACCACATGCTGGGCGGCGAAGGCCATTCCGACCTGCTGGTCAAGGTGGTCGACGCCTTCCTGATCGCCCTGATCGTGCTGAACGTGGTGGCGGTGGTGCTGGAATCCATCGAGCATCTGTCCATCGCCCACGGGCCGGTCTTCCACGCCTTCGACCTGGCCTCGGTGGCCATCTTCAGCCTGGAATACCTGCTGCGCCTGTGGACGGCGGTGGAGATCGACGATCCCCGCTTCCGCCATCCCCTGTGGGGGCGGCTGCGCTGGGCGGTGTCGCCCATGGCCATCGTCGACCTGCTGGCGGTGCTGCCCTTCTACATGGGCATGTTCGTCGAACTGGACCTCAGGGCGATCCGGGTGCTGCGCGTGCTGCGGGTCTTCAAGCTGGGGCGCTATTCCCTGGCCATGAGCGTCATGGCGGCGGTGGCGCGCCAGGAGGCGCGCTCGATCAGCGCCGTGCTGTTCGTGATGGCGGTGATCCTGGTCCTGACGTCGAGCCTGATCTACCTGTTCGAGCACCGGGCCCAGCCCCACGTGTTCAGCGACATCCCCACCGCCATGTGGTGGGCGGTGGTGACCCTGACCACGCTGGGCTATGGCGATATGGTGCCGATCACCCCGCTGGGCCGGCTGCTCGGCGCGCTGACCGCCATCCTGGGCGTCGGCATGATCGCCCTGCCCGCCGGTGTGCTGGCCTCGGGTTTTTCCGAGCAGATGCGCATCCGCCGCGAGGAATACCGCGAGGCGGTGGAGAAGGCCCTGGAGGACGGCTCCATCAACCGTTCGGAGCGCCGCCTGCTGGACCGCACCCGGCGCACCCTGCAGCTGTCCGAGGAGGAGGCGTCGCTGATCCTGCGGCAGTCGGTGGAGACGGGGCACGTATGCCCCCACTGCGCCAAGCCGCTGCGGGGGCCGCATTCCCATCCGGAAGAGGATTGAGCGGGCGCTCCAAGGCGCCCTCTTTCCCGGAACGCGGCCGTCCCGGCCGCATTCCGGTCCGCCCGGTCAGCCGAAGCCGGCCTTGACCAGCAGGATGTGAAAGTCGCGCAGCGCCTTCTGGGCCCGCACCGGGTCGGTGAAGCCGTCGATGAAATGGGCGTCGAAATTGGGTTGGCGCAGCAGCGACAGGATGCGCTGGCGGGCGCGGTTCATGGCCTTGCCCTCGGGCAGCACGCCGGCGGCGCAGAACTGCACCAGACGGACGGCGCGGTCGCGCAGGTGGGAATCCTGGTGGTCCAGCTTCTCGACGATTTGCTCGGTGACCAGATAGGCCTCCAGCATGGTGTCGATGAAGCCGCAGATCTTCTCGCGGACCGCCGGCGGAAAGGCGGCGGCGGCGGCGATCTTGTGCGCCAGGGTGGCGCGCAGCATCTTTTCCTTGGGCGGCAGCGAGCGCACGCAGAAATCGCCCAGATGGCGGGCCGACAGGCAGTAATCCACCAGCTCGGCGATTTCCGGGGTGGCGGTGCCGCCCCAGGGCGAGCCGGCCAGGTCGCAGAGATAGACCAGGCCCTGTGCCCGGTCGGGCAGCATGCGGAACAGGCCGTTGACGGTGGCCTTGCGGCCGGGGGCGCCGCCCTGCTCGATCTGACGGGAATAGCGGATGGTCAACGCCTCGGCGGTTTCGGAGCCCGAGATGAAACCGGTGGGCGTCATGGTGCGCTCGACCAGCTTCTTCAGCTCCTCCAGTTCCTTGCCGCTTTCGCTGCGGTAGAGCGGATTGGGCGACCTGATCTGGCGGTGGGCGCGGTCCAGCATGCAGGCGCGGCTGATGGGCAGCTTCTTCTCGGCGAACAGGCGGTTGAGGATTTCGGCGGATTCGCCGGCCTCGCTCTTCTCGGTGGGGAACTTGCCGTCTGCCAGATCGAACATGCGGCAGATGGCGGCGCCCAGGCCCGGCTGCCAGCCCAGGATCTCCTGCACCACGGCGGAGCCCAGCACGTCGGCGATGACGCCGTCCAGCAATTCCACGGCATGGGGATCGGAATCCTCCACCGCCAGCTTGCACAGGAACTCCAGCTTGCCCACCCAGGAGCGCGCGTTGATCAGGTCGCGCGACAGCAGCACCATGGCCAGGTAATCGACGTCCTCGCCCCCGGCCTGGGCGCGGATTTCCTTGATGGCGTCGGAGAAACAGCCGTCCAGCTTGGGCAGCTTGACGTTCTCCACCCGCTTGGCGCGGGCCGAGATGTCGTCGATGGACTTGAAGATCTCCTGGCTGCGCGACTTGGAATCCTGCTCGGAATCCTTGGTCTGCAACTGGGACACCCGGTCCACGGCGGAGGGCACCAGGGTATCCTTGTCCTGAAGCCGCTTCAGTTCCTTGTAATTGTGCATCAGCTCGGTGGGCGTCAGGATCGCCTTGTCGAGATAGCTGCGGAAGATGCGGTTGACCGTATTGCGGCCCTGCGGCCCCATGAACTCTTCCGGGGTCTCGCACTTTTCCGGGACTTCGTCGATCTGGGAGATGCGGACCGGGCCGTCATCGGCGCCCGCCCGGGTCTGGGCGAAGATCTCGGTCTCGTCCATGGTGCCGTCGGAGCGCATCCAGTTGCGGACGATCCGGGCGCCCTCGCACTTCTTGTCGGCCAGGAACTTCTTGGCCAGCGCCCGCGCTTCCACTTCCTTGGGAACGACCGTCTCGGTCGCCCACCGGCCGCCCTTGTTGACCTGAACCTCGAAATTTTCTCGACTTGAGACCATTCTGGTCCTCGCCCGCCACTTATATTTGTTTCTCGCCCGAACCCTCCAGTTCTGGACGTATTCAAGAAAAATAACCATTGGCGACACACTGTGTCACGGGATTATTCGAATAGTCTCCAGGGAGGCATGCAGATAAGCCGGGTTGCGGTTCGCTGCGCAAACGTCCAGAATCCTTGACGGACCCATGGGGAATGGGCCGGGGGAGGACTGAGGCCATGTCGGCATACAGGATATCGTATATACGTTCGACAGGGTGGACACGGCTGGGATTGGCTGGAGCCGTCGCTGTTCTGTTCGGAGCCCCCATGCTGTGGTCGTTGGGGGTGTTCGGCGCGGGAGACGACGCGCTGCATCGGACGGTGATCTTCACCCTGGCCGGACTGTGGTTCTTCGTGGGCACCTTCTACGTGATCGGCTGGGCCCTGCAGGGGTTCGTGATCCGCCAGAAGGTGGCGGACGAGGATGCCGACGACGTGCCGCCGGTCCGCCGGCCGCCGCCCAGCGCCCCGCCGCCGCCGTCCGCGCGTCCGCCGAGCCGGTCGCAGGGTCACTGACGTCGACCACAGGGCTTCCCTTCGCCCCGGCGGCCCCGCTCCGGCCGCCGGGCGGTACCGCCATGCGGACCCTCCCCTTGAAACCCGCCGCCGTATCTATATATTAGCCTCACCTAAAATATTATTCTTCCCAAGGCGAGGTGCGTGATGCTCAAGGACTGGAACGAATTGGCCAACGGGCTGTCCAAGATGGTCGGACAGGTGCGCGGCGGGGTGCCCGAGGTGATGAAGGGCTTTTCCGCCATGGCCAAGGCGGCCACCGCCGACGGTGTCCTGGACGGCAAAACCAAGGAGCTGATCGCCCTGGCGCTGGGCATCGCGGCGCGCTGCGACGGCTGCCTGGCCTTCCACGCCAAGGCGGTGGTGGAACTGGGCGGCACCCGCGAGGAGGTCATGGAGACCATCGCCATGTCGGTGTACATGGGCGGCGGCCCATCGCTGATGTACGGCGCCCTGGCGCTGGAAGCCTATGACCAGTTCGCCGTCAGGAAGCAGGCCGCCGAATAATGGTGGCGCTGTCGGCCGCCGATTGGGGTCTTGCCCTGGCTGGCGGGGGATTGATCGGGCTGGCGGCGGCTGGCCTGATGCTGGCTTTCGGCCGGGTGGCCGGGGTCAGCGGGCTGGTCCGCAACGCCCTGGCGGGACGGGTCGAGGCCATCGCCTTCGTGCTCGGCCTGCCGTTGGGCGCCCTGCTGGTCCAGGCCCTGCTGGCGTCGCCGCCGGTGACCGCCTTCGCTTCGCCGGGGCGGCTGGTCCTGGCCGGCCTGCTGGTGGGAATCGGGGCCGGGCTGGCCAACGGCTGCACCAGCGGCCACGCGGTGTGCGGCATCGCCCGGCTGTCGCCGCGCTCGCTGGTCGCCACCGTGCTGTTCATCGCGGTGGGAGCGGGAATGGTTGCCCTGGCGGGAGTGCCGGCGCCATGAGCCGCGCCGCGCTTTTCCTGCTGTGCGGCGTGGTGTTCGGCGCCGGACTGGCCCTGTCGGGGATGACCGATCCGGCCAAGGTGATCGGCTTCCTGGATTTCTTCGGGCATTGGGACCCCCGGCTGACCGCCACCATGGGCGGTGCCGTCGGTGTGGCGGCGCTCGGCCAGTGGCTGCTGCGCCGCCGGGGTCGGCCCATGCTGTGTGCCGGGATGCCCGCCGTGCCGCCGTCGCGTCTCGACGCCCGCCTGCTGATCGGTTCGGCGGTCTTCGGCGCCGGCTGGGGGCTGGCGGGATTGTGTCCGGCCCCCGCCCTGGCGGTTGCGGCGCAGTCCCCGGTGGCCCTGTGGTTCGTGGGCGGCTTCGTCGCCGGCCTGTTGGGGACGGCGCGTCCGGGCGGGAGAGGATAAGCGGTTCCTCGGCGCCCGCCGGTGGGATGTCCGGGGCTCAGGCCCCGACGGCCGTCTTGATCTTGGCCACCTGATCGGGAGCGTAGAAGCTGCACACGCCGCGCTTGGCGGCGGGCTCCAGGCCCAGATCCTTGATGGCCTTCTTCACCTTGCCGTCGGACACGTCCAGCGCCTTGGCGATGTTGCCGGGGCTCAGATTCTCGTCAGCCATGGTCGGTTTCTCCTGATGGTCGGTCATGATGGGGCGGGGGCGCCTATCTGTAACTGGCGATCTGCGTCTTCAATTCCGGCGGAATCATGATGAAGCGCTCCACCCCCATATGCATGGCCTTCTGCAGCTTCCGGATACCCTCGGGGAAGCTCTCCCGGTTTCCCAGCATGACGATGCCGGCGTACCACAGGCCGACCGGATCGTCGGCCGGAAGATGGCGGGCGACGAATTCGGAGACCTCGGCCTCCCGTTTTCCGGCAAGCAGGGACGACAGGTAAGGTGCCGCCAGATCGCTTCGCCGGGGCGCCATCGCCAAGGTACGCACCAGTCCGTCCTTCAGGGGCGAGAGAAGTTCGGCCCTGTGCCCGGCGCTCGCCGCCGGCCATGACTGGGCGGCGAGATCGGAGCGGATGATGGTCCCCTCGACAGCCAGGGGAAGGCCGTCCCGCGCCAGGGCCATGGTGTCTGCGGCGCACAGGCGCCGGCGCATGTGTTCGGCCGCGACGGCGACCTCGTCGGTTGGCGCCTTGCTGCTGATCACGTCGCTCAGATGGTGCCATTGCGTCTGGATCAGCCAGACCGCATGAATGCGCGCCTGTCCTGCCAGAAGGGGACGGCAATCGTCGGGGGGAATGGCGGCGAATTCCCGCCGGCCGGCCTCGGCGCGGAGCCATAACGCTGCCGAGGTGGCGACCAGCAGGACGGCGCCGGCTCCCAGGGCACGGCGCAGCGCTTGCCCATGCCCCGCGCGCCGCCATGACAGGCCGATCAGCCCGACCGCGGCCCCAAAGGCCGGCACCGAGGTGGGCAATTGGAACCACATGCAGGACAGGACCGCCAGGGCGACGGAAAACCCCGTGGCGGCGGGGCGGAAGCGGCGGGACGCACCATGAACCAGCAGGCCGAGAAATGCCGCTACGGCGATGCCGGCCGGCACTCCCGCCGACAGCGTCGCCTCGACCACCTCGTTGTGGGGGTGGAAGTCGTTGCGGTGGGCAGCATCCCAGAACAGGAACTCGTCGCTGGCTTCCGATTGCAGCGCCACATGGTCCAAGGCCATGGAGCGGGCCAGGGCCACATCGAAGCTTCCCCAGCCCCGGCCGGTCAGCAGGGCCAGGGGGTCGATCCTCAGTTCCTCGGCGACCACGCGGATCATATTGGCCCGCGAGACCACGGTATCGCGCAAGGAATGGGGAACGTCGTGCAGGATGCCGTAGCGGCCAAGAACGAAGACGCCAAGGGTCAGCGATACCGCTGCCAGGGGCGGCAATGCCGCCATGGCCCATCGGCCGAAGGGCTTGCGGTTGGCCCATGCGGCACCGGCGAAACACAGGACACCGGCCAGGAGCGCCAGGTAGGCGCTACGGTTGTCGGACAGGAAGACGAGCCCGACCAGGCCCAATCCGGCCAGTCCGGCAACGAGTGGCCGGCGCGGCCGCCAGGCCATGATCGCCATCCAGGCGAACAGGGCGTTGAAGGCTCCCGCGTCGGTAAAGTGCTGCGGGCGCCAGGCCATGGGGGCCCAACGGTTCAGGGCGATCATGACGGCCGCCCCCGCCGCCATGGCCGCCACCAGCAGGGCCTGGGGGGCTTTGCGGTGCCGCAGGGACGAGGCCCCCATGGCCAGGGCGGCCACGGTGAGGAGCCAGCCGACGCCATGGCCGCTCTGGGGAGTGCCCAGCCAGCTTCCCGCGGCGGAAACGGCGAAAGGCAGGGCTGCCGCCGACCAGCCGGCCATGGCAAGAAGAACCAGCACGCTGAGCGGCGGCCGGCGCGTCCCGGCGCGGTTCAGGGCAAGGATCGCCAGCACCAGCCCGGCTAGCCCGGCATTGGCGGCGCTCACCGGTTCGGACTGGAACCAGATGCCGATACCGGCCAGGGGGGCCAGCGCCAGCAGGAAGGTGAACTGTCCGGCGGCCAGCAGGGCGGCGATGGCCCAGGCCGCCATCTGTCCCTCGGCAAGGGGGGATGGATGGGAGTCGGACGCCGCGCTCATCATTCCTCCTTGGCCAGGATCGCCTGCCGCAGCCGGGGGGCCAGGCCGGGCCACACGGTCACATAGCAGCAATGATGGTCGGAATCGACCCCGAGAACGCCGGCGGCGGCGGCGGCGGGCAGGGCGCGGCGGTAGGAATCCACCACCGAACGGGGCACGACATCGTCCCTCAGCCCCACCACATGCCGCTGGGGGAGGCGCGCCAGGAGGGGGGCGCAACACTGGACGGGGTCCAGGGACCCGCTCAGGGGGGCCACGTCGTGATGGCGTACCCACGCACCCACGTCGAGGGGGGCGGCGATGGTGAGCAGGCCCGCCACGTCGGTCCGGCCGGCGGCGACCACCGCCGCCATCACTCCGCCCCCGGAATAGCCGGCCAGCAGCACCCGGCGGGCCGAGAACAGGATCTTCAGGCGGTCGATGGCGCTGTTGGTCGCGGCGACCGCCGCCGGAGAGAACCTGTCGCTGGTCCAGGCGGCGACCGAGCACATGCTGGAGGTCTGGTACTGGCACGGACGGGCCAGATAAGCGACGGCGGACGCCGGATCGGCCACGGCGAGCCGTAATCCGACAGGGTCGCGCGGCGTGGGGTCGGCGGACGGCACGTAGCGGCTGCGCCACGCCAGCCCGTCGCCTTCGATGTAGATGGTCAGGAGTTCGGTCGGCCGCGGCGGGGCCATATAGGCCTGCAACGGGAAGGCGGAATCCGCCAGGACAAGGCCGGTCCATCCTTTTTCCGACGCTATGGCGCGGGCCGAGGACGCGCGGTCGGCGAACGGAGAGCCGGCGCAGCCGTTCAACAGGAAAAGAATAAGGGCGGCCAAGGTAACCCTGGCCGCCCCATTTCCAGAAAACATGGTGGGATTAGAAGTCGAACCGGATGTTCGTCACCACGTTGATCTGCCGGAGGTTGGAGTCGCCCAGCGGGGTCGAAACCTCGATGGTGCCGACAGCCAGTTCGCCGATATACAGCAAGGTGCCGGCCTGCGCCAGGAAGTCGGCCTTGTCGTCGGCGTCGCCCAGCCACTTGCGGCCGGTGCCGCCGACGTAGGGCTCGATGAAGCCGAGGTTGTAGCCGACCTTGCCGCCCAGGTTCACGGAGCCGAGCTTGGTGCTCAGGGCGGAGGTGGCGACGCCGTTGCTCTCGTTGAAGGCGTTCTTGCTCTCATTCGCCCACAGGCCGCCGAACTTGGCGGAGAAGCGCCAGGCATCCTCGCTCCACACGCCATTCAGGTTGGCGGCGGCGAACCAGCGATCGGCGTCGGTCTTGCCGGTGATCTTGGTGGCGACCAGGGGGTCGAGGCGGTCGATGGTGTAATTGAGCCCGGAATAGCCGCCGCTCACATCGACGCTGTAGTTCTTGGTGAACTTGTAGAGAGCGTACGGGGCGATGGTCCAACCGGAGGCATTCAGGTTGCCGTTGTTGAAGGTCGTCTTCAACTGGGTGTCTTCGTAACCGGCGGCCAGACCGACCATCAGAGCATCCGTGAACTTGTAGTCCACGCCGCCCATGCCGGTCCACACGGTACCGTTGAATTCAGAGCCGGTCTTGTTGTACTGGATGTTGGAGTATCCGCCATTCAGCCACACGCCGACGCCGAGATCCTTCGAGCCGCCGGAAAGGCCGCCACGGAACGGACCACTGGCCGTCTTGGGAGAAGCGCCGGTGAAGCTGCCGATGCGCTGGGCGATCAGGCCCGCAGTCTGGGTGGAGGTGGCCTTCAGCGTCTCAACCGCGGTAACCTGGGTCGAGGACTTGTTGGTGTTGGACGAGCACTGGCTGTAGGTGGTGCTGTAGCCGCTGGCGGTACAAGCCTGCAGGGCGCCGCCGGCGAAAGCGCCGGAGCTTCCCAGAACAAAAGCACCCGCCGCCGCGGCTATCCCAAGAATCCGGAAACGCATGTGAGGACCCCCTGCAAAATATACATCAAATTGTCTAGGGTTTGGGTATCATGGCGAGACACCCCATTCAACCAGTATCGACACGATGATATCGCATTCTTGCCACTGTTGCGTTTCCGCAACACCGGAGGCGGGTTCGTCGGAGCGCCGGCTTTCCCGCCGCGGCTTTCTTGCCTTTGGGCTGGCGGCGGCCGTTTGGCCGGCGGCGGGCGTCGGGATGGAGCGCTCCGCTCTCGTCCCGTTGCCGCGCCCCGTCCTCTATGACGGTTCCGCCTCGGCTTTCCTGGCCTGGGGCAGGTCGCCCTTTGTCAACGATCTGATGGTTTCGCCATCCTATGGCGGAATGCAGACCTTCGTTCTGCGGTCTCCCGGTGGCGGGGCGCCCCGGCCGGAGGAACGGGCGGCGCAGGCTAGGCTGGAAGGCCAGGCGGCGAAGATCGTCGCCAATGGAAGCGAGGTCATTCCCCGGTTGCTGGGCCTCGTGCATGAGGCGCACCTCCGTCACCAGGCCGCGCCGCAGAGCGCGCCGGTCGAGAGGGCCGAGGACGCGCTGTTGAATCTCGCCTCCCGCGCCACGGCGTGCGGCGATGTGGCCACGGCATTGTCGGTGCTTCTCAACCGGGCCGGCATCCGCACGCGCATCCTGATGCTGGCGCGCGAGTCCGATGGGTTGGGACGGGCCGATCATGTGACCCTGGAGGCATTTTCCCCGGAAGCCGGCCGGTGGCTGCTGCTGGAGGGATTGTTGGGCGGGGGGCCGGGAAAGGGGGGGGGCTGTCGCGCCACCCCACCTCGGGATTCCTCCAACTGGCCGGTAACCCGGCGGCCATGGCCGCCTTGAACGGCGCCCATGGGCAGGTCTATTACACCGAACGGACCGGATTTGCCGTGATTCTGCCGGACCCGGACTATTCCCGCCCGGTCGAGATTTTTTGGGCTCCGACCAGCGAAGCGGCAAGGCGCTTCATGGTTTTGCGTTTTGCGCGGGGACTGGCCGAATAGCCTCTTTGATCGCTGTCGAATGTGTCATGCTCGACGTTCTCTCCTCACATGGACAGGAGGATGGCCATGCGGGCCGTTCTGGCAATCACTTCGCTTCTGATGGCTTGGCCTGCCCTGGCCCAGACCCCGATGGGCAACGTCAGCCAGACGATCACCGAGAACGCCGTCCGGTCGACGGGCGATTCGATCGGCAAGGCGACCGCTCCCAACGCGCAGAAGGCCGAGGACGCCAAGGCCGCCGGGACGGCCGTCAAACAGACGACAGACCCTGACGGGCGACCGCCGACGGTTGCGCCATCGGCGCCATCGGTGAATAAGTAAACAGGCCAGCCTTTGAGCTGACCGGCATCACACGTCCAGGTCCGTGGCGAACTTGGCCCGTTCCTGGATGAACTGGAACCTGAGTTCCGGCTTCCTGCCCATCAGGCTTTCCACCAGGCGGGCGACGTCCTTGGCCTCCTCGTGGTCCTCCTCGGTGCGGCCCGAGGGGATGGTGACCCGCAGAAGCGTGCGTTTGGCGGGGTCCATGGTGGTTTCCTTCAACTGGGCGGGCGGCATTTCGCCCAAGCCCTTGAAGCGGCTGATCTCGACATTCTTCTTGCCGGCGAACAGGGTGCGCAGCAACTCTTCCTTGTGGGCGTCGTCGCGGCCATAGATGACGGTCTGGCCGTGGGCCAGGCGATACAAGGGCGGCAGGGCGAGATAGAGGTGGCCGTTCCTGATCAGGTCGGGCATTTCCTGGTAGAAGAAGGTCATCAGCAGCGAGGCGATGTGGGCGCCGTCCACGTCGGCGTCGGTCATGATGATGATCTTCTCGTAGCGCAGCTTCTCGTCGTCGTAATTGTCACGCGCGCCGCAGCCCAGGGCCTCCATCAGGTCCTTCAGTTCCTGGTTCTGGCGCAGCTTGTCGGTGGACGCCGAGGCGACGTTGAGGATCTTGCCGCGCAGCGGCAGGATGGCCTGGGTCTCGCGGTTGCGGCCCGACTTGGCCGAGCCGCCGGCCGAATCGCCCTCCACCAGGAACAGCTCGGTGCCGACGTTGACCGAACGCGAGCAATCGGCCAGCTTGCCGGGCAGGCGCAGGCGCTTGGTGGGCGTCTTGCGGTTCATCTCCTTAGCCTGACGGCGGCGCGCCCGGTCCTCGGCCCGTTCGATCAGGCGGGTGAGCAGGGCGCCGGATGAGGCCTTGTCGCCCGACAGCCAGTGGTCGAAATGGTCCTTGACCGCGTTCTCCACCAGACGGGTGGCCTCGGCGCTGGCCAGTTTTTCCTTGGTCTGGCCCTGGAATTGCGGGTCGCGGATGAACAGGCTGACCATGACGCAGGCGCCGACCATCACGTCCTCGGCGGTGATCTGCCCGGCCTTCTTGTTGCCGGCCATCTCGCCGTAGGAGCGCAGGCCCTTGGTCAGGGCGTTCCTGAAGCCCGCCTCGTGGGTGCCGCCCTCGGGCGTGGGGACCGTGTTGCAATAGGTGTTGGTGAAGCCTTCCTCGTCGTCGTCGGGCCAGGCCACCGCCCATTCGACCTGTCCCATGTCGTCGGCCAGCGGCGCGATGCCGCTGAACATGTCCTTGGTGACCAGCGGGCGGTCCTTCAGCACCGCCTTGAGGAAATCGGTGAGGCCGCCGGGAAAGTGCAGGGTGTCCTCGACCGGGATTTCGTCGCCGTCCTTGATCAGCAGCGGGTCGCATTTCCAGCGGATCTGCACGCCGCGGAACAGATAGGCCTTGGAGCGGGCCATGCGGTAGAGCGGGCCGGGGCGCAGATGGGCGCGTTCGCCGAAGATCTGCGGGTCGGGATGGAAGATGACCGTGGTGCCGCGCCGGTTCTGCACCGGTCCCACCTTCTCCAGCGGCCCCAGCGGCAATCCGCGCGAGAAGCGCTGGCTCCACAGCACCCGGTCGCGGGCCACCTCGACGGTCAGCGCGTCGGAGAGCGCATTGACCACCGAGACGCCGACGCCGTGCAGGCCGCCCGACACCTTGTAGGCGTCGCCGCCGAACTTGCCGCCCGAGTGCAGCGTGGTGAGAATCACCTCGAGAGCGCTCTTGTCGGGGTATTTGGGATGGGGGTCGACGGGAATGCCGCGGCCGTTGTCGCGCACCGTGCAGGTGCCGTCCACCGCCAGCTCCAGCTCGATCCAGCCGGCATGCCCGGCCACAGCCTCATCCATGGCATTGTCCAGGACCTCGGCCACCAGATGGTGCAGCGCGCGGTCGTCCGTGCCGCCGATATACATGCCGGGGCGGCGGCGGACGGGCTCTAACCCCTCAAGGACCTCGATGTCCTTGGCGGAGTATTCGGTCGCCTTGGGGGCGAGTTGCTGGAACAGGTCGGACATGGCTGGCATTATAGAAATGCGTGCCCGATGCGCAAGCGCATGCTGTAGCGTCATCGGAGTTAACCACAAGATATTGTAAGATCGGGACATTCCATGAGCGAGAGCATCGAAATCAGCGGCGCACCGCGCGGCCGCCTCTCCACCCGGGCCATCGCCATGCCCGCCGACACCAACCCGTTCGGCCATGTGTTCGGCGGCTGGCTGATGAGCCAGATGGATCTGGCGGGCGGGACTCATTCCTATCGCCGGGCGCGGGGCCACACCCCAACCGTGGCGGTGGAAGGCATGGAGTTCCACCAGCCGGTCTATGTGGGCGACGAGGTCAGCTGCTACACCGAGGTCATCCGGGTGGGACGGACCTCCATCTCCATCCGGGTGGAGGCCTGGGTGCGCCGCCACGGCGGTTCCGACGCCCTGGTCAGGGTGACCAGCGCCGTATTCACCTATGTGGCGGTGGACGACAAGGGCAAGAAGCGGCCGGTTCCGCCCGAGGAATAAGCCAACAAAAAGAAAGGGCCCCGGAAGGGGCCCTTTCCACGGAAACCGTCGGAAGGCTTACTTCTTGGCCGCCGGCTTGTTCCAGGGGCAGTTTTCCTTCTTGGCGCGCGGCTCGCCCAGGTTGCCCTTGGTGTCGGCCTCCTGATAGAAGGCCACCGAACCGTCGGGCATGCACACCGGATCGGTGAAGCCGCCGAAGGGCTCCCAGCGGCCCGGGCCACAGCCGGCCAGCAGCATCACGGTGCCCATGGCGAGAATAATCTTCTTCATAATCCCAATCTCCTCTCATGCGACAAAAGACCTAGGCAGACGATACAAGCGGTTGGGAACGGAGTCCATCCGTCTAAAACGCTTCCACACTCTGGTGGCCGGCGAAATCCGCATCGATCACCGCCACCCGCTCCGACGCCATTCCGTTGTAGCGGGCCGCCATCTCGCGGCCATAGGCGCCGATCAGGTTGAACTCCACGTAGTCGCCCTCTGCCGCGTTCTCGGGCAGGTCCAGCGGCCAGGGCAGCTTGTCGTTGCCGTCGCAGGTGGGGCCGAAGGCGGTGAAGCTGCCCGCCGGGCCGGCCTTCAGGCGGCCCTGGGAATCCAGCAGGCGGAAGGGCAGGGACAGTTGGTCCTTGCCCCAATAGGTTTCGGTCAGCCCGCCGAAGATACCGTCGTTGAGATAGACCGCATCCGGCTTCCTGAGATTGATCCGGGCCAGCAGCGAGCCGCCCTCGGCCATCAGGGCACGGCCCGGCTCGCAAGCCAAACGGATGCCGCGCGGCGCGGTCAGCTCCCGGTGCGCTTGCGCGATCGCCTCGAAATAGGCCGGCAGCGGCGGTGCCCGGGTCAGGCGGTAATAGGCGGGAAAGCCGCCGCCGATATCCATCCAGTCGATACCGATGCCACTGCGGTCGATGGATCGGCAGGCCAGTTCCAGCCCCAGGCGGAAGGCCTGCGGGTCCAGGCATTGCGAGCCCACGTGGAAGGTCGCGGTGGGCTTCAGGCCCATGCCGGCCGCCCGGCGCAGCACCGCTTCGAAGATTTCCGGCGGCGCCCCGAACTTGGTGGACAGGTCGTAGACGGCGCCCGAGCCCTTGGGAATGGCAAGGCGCACCACCGGCCGCATGTTTCCGTCGGTCAGCCCCGCCACCTTCTCCAGTTCGGCGAGGCAATCCACCGCGAAGAAGCGCACGCCCGATCGCCAGGCCAGGCCGATCTGCCCCGGCGTCTTGGCCGGGTGGTGATAGAACATCACGCCCTCCGGCACGCATTGCGCCACCCGCTCGATCTCCATGGGCGACGCCACGTCGAAATGGCGGATGCCGGCCCGGCGCATGGTTTCCAGCACCAGGGGGTGGGCGTTGCACTTGACGGCGTAAAGGGTGTCGCCGGGAAAGCCCGCCACGAACGCCCGCGCCATGGCCTCGATGCGGCGGGGGCGCAGCAGGTGGACGGGAATCTCCGGCCGCTCGGCCTGGATGAAGGCGGCGACCGACGGGTATGAACCCGTCACCGCGCGCTCCGGCGGGCGCGGGGAAGCTTGCCGTTCAGGTCGGTGAGATAGGCCTTGCCCGCCTCGTTGACCGCCTCGCGCCGCCCGGTGATCCAGCGGCGGCAATGGGACGAACCGCAATCGCAGGGAAACTGGCGGTACAAGGTGTCTTCGGTCACCGCGTAGTCGATGGTCAGCAACTCGCCCGGCCCGATGTCCAGCAGGGCGAGAATTTCGAGGCGCTGCATATCCAGCACGCAATTGGGGGCGCAGGAATGGGACAGCAATCCGACGAAATAAGGGTCGTGCAGGTGGGTTGCCGGCGAAATCTGCAGGCTGTGCTGGAAGACGGTGTTGGAGAGCATCCCGGCGAACTTGGCGACCCGCTTGCCGCGTTCGAAGTGAATTCTGGCCCGGATGCCCCTGCCGACCCGGCCGTCCACCGCGGTCACGGTGAATTGCTCGGAATTGGGGAGAGTCTCGTCGACGATCAGTTCGCGCGGGTAGATCTCGGCCATGGTGGACAGCGCACCTCGATCCCAGAGCCAAAGGAGCGAATTCCCCATCAAGGTAGTCTTGCGCCCGGGCGGCGTCAACGGACGATGCATCGCCGCAATCGCCGTTTTAGCTATTTGATTTAATTAGATAATAACATTTGCGCCCTAGCATGGGGCCGGGCTGTTCCGCTCCCTGGTCCCGGCGGACCTTCCGGGGCGGGCCGGCTCATGGTACACAGGTATTCAGACCCATTGGAAAGGCTTGGCCCACCTTGGCGGATTCGACCCCGATCAGTGCCGGTGCAAATACGCTCCGCAGCCTGTCCGAGTGGGAGAGGATCACCCGCGATCTGCTGGAAGAGGGCCAGAACTTCCTGGCCCACGATACGGCGCGCGAGGGGCTGAGGGCCTATCCCGACAGTTTCAAGCTGGCCATTTTCGGCGCGGTGGCGCTGTCGCAGACCGGCGCGGTGGACGAGGCGCGCAAGCTGCTGCAGCCGGTGCTCGACGTCATCCTGATCGACGAGGGGCCGTTCCATCGCCTGCACAATTCCTTGCGCCGCGCCGTCGAGGGGCTGGAGCAGGCGGACAGCCAGGACACCCTGGCCTCCATGGCCGAACTGGCCGAGGCGCTGGAACTGGTGCGCGGCAAGAAGCTGGTGGCCAGCGCCGACGCCGAGACCTATACCTCCCTGGCCGGGGTGTTCCGCGAGGCCTGGCTGGCGTCGGGCGCGCGGGGCGATCTCGAGCATTGCCGCGAACTGTTCCTGCGCGCCTTCCACATCAGCAACGCGCCGCGCGACGGCATCGACGCGGCGGTGACCTCGTGGCTGCTGGGCGATCACGACGGGGCGCGGGACCTGGCGCGGCGGGTCCGCGACCGGGTGTCCCACGCCGAAACCGACCTCACCCTGTCGCCGGAGGAGCGCTACCAACTGCTGGCCACGGTGGCCGAGGCCCACCTGCTGCTGGGAGAGGTGCAGGACGCCCTGGCCTCCTTCGCCTGGGCCAGCACCCTGGAAGGCATCCATTACGGCAGCACCGTGGCGGCCCTGAAACAGCTGGCCCTGCTGCAGGAAGGCGGGCTGGCCGTTCCCGAGGCGGTGTTCGACATCATCAAGCCGCCCACCGTGGTGGTGTTCACCGGCCACGCGCTGGACCGGCCGGGCGAGGGGCCGCACTTTCCGCCCGAACTGGAAAGCGCCGTGCGGGCCGAGATCGCCAAGTCCCTGGACGAGCTGGGTGCCCAGGTGGGCTATTCCACCGCCGCCTGCGGCTCGGATTTGCTGTTCATTGAGGCCATGCTGGAGCGCGGCGCCGAGGTGAACGTGGTGATGCCCTACGCCATCGACGATTTCATCGCCGAGAACGTGCGCTATGGCGGCTCGCGCTGGGAGATGCGCTTCAGGAACGCGCTGAAGCTGGCCAACACCGTGACCTACGCCACCGAGGAGCGCTTCCTCGGCCACGGCATGCTCTACCGCTTCGCCAACCAGTGCCTGCACGGGCTGGCGACGCTCAGGGCCACCTTCCTGCGCACCGCCCCCTACCTGCTGGCGGTGTGGGACATGATGCCCGGCTCGCTGGCCGGCGGCGCCGCCGACTTCATCGACCAGTGGGAGGACATCTCCCAACTGCGCATCATCGATCTGGACGGCCTGCTGCAGCAGCACCCCGATCTGGCCGGCGATTGCCTGCCCGCCATGCCCGACCTGGACGGCGACCAGGACGAGGAGCAGGGCGAGGGCCGGGTCATCCGCTCCATGATGTTTTGCGATATCGCCGGCTATTCCAAGCTGAAGGAGGAACACACCCCGGTGTTCCTCGACTTCCTGCGCATCATTTCCGAGGGCATGGCCGGGCTGGAGCATCAGCCCCTGGCCATCAACACCTGGGGCGACGCCATCTTCGCGGTGATGGACAAGGCCACCCCCATGGCCGAATACGCCCAGACCCTGCAGGAAATGGTGCTGAAGGCCGACGGGGAACTGGCCGACCGCCTGCCCCATCCCCTCAATCTGCGTATCTCGCTGCATGCCGGTCCGGTGTTCCAGGCCATCGACCCCATCTGCGGCCGGCAGAACTTCTACGGCAGCCACATCAACCGCGCGGCAAGGCTGGAGCCGGTGACGGTGATCGGCCACGTCTACGCCACCCAGCAATTTGTGGCGGTGTTGACCGCCGAGCAGAGCGCCATGCGCTCGGAGTCCCAGAACCGGGGCGAGGACTTCGTCGAGCGCTTTGCCTGCGAATATGTGGGCGTGCTGTCGCTGGCCAAGGATTTCGGCAAGCAGACCGTCTATCACCTGCGCCGTCGGGCGGCCACCGAGGACATCCCCGAGGAGCCCGTGGCGGAACCGCCGCCGCCCGAGCCCAATCTCCAGGCGCTGCTGTCCACCGAACTGCTGAACGTCATCCGCTCGATCCCCGTGGACGAGGAGCCCGCTCCCGAGGAGGAGCCGGCGCCGTTCGAGGACCCGGTGGCCGAGGAGGAGCCCGCTCCCCCGCCGCCCGTTCTGGAGGGCGCCCTGTCCGACGACGACATGGAAGCCATCCTGGCCATGGGCGAGGTGGCGGACCTGGGCGAGGACGAGGAGCCGGCGCCCTGCGCCCCCGCCGATCTCGGCGATCTCGGCTCTCCCATCCTGTCCGACGACGACATGGAGGCCTTGTTGGGCGAGGCCGCCCCGCCGGTGACGGAAGGCACCCTGTCCGACGATGACCTTGCCGCCATCCTGGCCATGGGCGAGGTGGCGGACCTGGGCGAGGGCGAGGAGCCGGCGCCCTGCGCCCCCGCCGATCTCGGCGATCTCGGCTCCACCGCCCTGTCCGACGAGGATCTCGCCGCCCTGCTGGAGGAAATCGGACAGGAGGAAGAGGAGGGGGAGGCTCCGGCGCCCGAAACGGCCGAGGGGGCGCTGTCCGACGAGGATCTGGCGGCGATCCTCGCCATGGGCGATCCCGAGGACGAGGCGGAGGAGGAGCCGTTCACCCCCGCCGCCGACCTGACCTCCACCACCCTGTCCGACGCCGATCTTTCCACCTTGCTGGCCGAGGCGGCGGAAGAGGAGGAATTCGACGCCCAGCTGGCGGCCGACGACGAGGCGCCCAAGCCGGATTTCGCCTTCCATCAGGCCGCCATGTCCGATGACGAGATCGCCGCCCTGCTGGAGGAGAGCGACGAGGACGAGGATGCGTCCCCCGCCGCCGACCTGCCGGAGATGGGGGCGGAAATGGGCTTTTCCGACGCCGATCTGGCCGCTTTGTCGCAACAGGCGGTGCCTTGTGCCCCCGACAGCCCGCCACCCTCGCTGTTCGACTTGGGCGGCGCCATGAGTGACGACGAAATCGCCGCCCTGCTGGAGGAAAGCGACGGCGATCCACTTTCCGCCGACGAGCTGCCGGAGATCGGCGGCGGCAGCGGTTTTTCCGAGGACGATATGCGGGCCCTGCTGGCCGAGGCGGGCGAGGCCAGCCTGGACGGCGATCCCGAACTGGCCGAGGTGGCGGCGGCCGTCGAGGCGGCCATGGCCAAGCTGGAGGCCGAGGACGAGATCGCCCTGGCCCCGCCCCGGCCGAAACCACCGGTCCGCCCCTTCACCGGCCGGGTGGAAATCACCCTGGCGCCGCCGAAGAAGTAGGGCTGGGAGAGGGGCACGCGGGCGAGACGCCCGCGCTCCAAAGCTTGGGTTCCAGGGAAAGCATGTTTTCAGGGTCTCTCCCGCCCTATCCCTCCATCCCCGGCAGGCTCACCGTCACCCGCAGCCCGCCGCCGGGCCGGTCGGCCAGCGTGATGTCGCCGCCATGGGCGCGGATGGCGGCGCGGGCCACGGCAAGGCCCAGGCCGGTGCCGCCGGTATCGCGCGAGCGTGAGGTTTCCAGCCGCACGAAGGGGGCGAAGACCCGTTCCCGCGCCTCCGCCGGAATGCCCGGCCCCTGGTCCTCGACCACCACCAGGGCGTCGCGGCCGCTGGTTTCCAGGGTGACCGCCGCCGAGCCGCCGTACTTGATGGCGTTGTCGATCAGATTGGCCAGGGCGCGCTTCAGCGCCGCCGGGCGGGCCTCCACCACCAGGGATTGCGGCCCCCGGTAGCCGCAGCGGGCGCCGAGATCGTCCAGGTCCTCGACCATGCCCTGGACCATGGCGGCGAGGTCGAGGCGGATGCGCGGCTCGCTGGCCGCGTCGTCGCGGGCGAAGGCCAGGGTGGCGGCGATCATCGCCTCCATTTCCTCCAGGTCGGTCAGCATTCTGGCGCGCTGGTCGTCGTCCTCCATGAACTCGGCGCGCAGGCGCAGCCGGGTGATGGGGGTCTTCAAGTCGTGGCTGATGGCCGCCAGCATCTGGGTGCGGTCCTGGACGAAGCGGGTGATGCGGCCCTGCATGACGTTGAAGGCCTGGGCCGCCTGGCGCACCTCGCGCGGGCCGGTCTCGGCCAGGGGCGGGGCCGAGACATCGACGCCCAGGCGCTCGGCGGCGGCGGCGAAGGTGGCGAAGGGCCGGGTGGCGCGGCGCACCGCCAGCAGGGCGACCAGGGTGACCAGCACCAGGGCGATGACCAGCGGCGCCACGAAGCGCGGCCGCCACAGGGGATCGCCCAGGTCGAGCGGCGCCAGCACGTTGAGCCAGGAGCCGTCCTTGAGATGCACCGAGACGCGCAGCGCCGGACCGATGGGGCGTCCGCCGCCGGGCCCGCCGATGCCGGGTCCGCCCGGAGCGCCGCTCCCAGGGCCGTGCATGTGCCGCCCGCCGCGCCCGATGCCGGTGTTGGGGCCGGCCAGCAGCGGGCCGGGGCGGGTGGAGACCTTGATGCCGCGCCCCTCCAATCCGCTTTCCAGGGACGAGCGCACATAGGCGGCCAGTCCGAAATTCTCGTCGTCCAGGGCGACCGGCTGGGGGCCCCAGCCGACGCGGAAATTGGGAGTGTCCTGGCTGTTCAGGGTGTCCTGGCGCAGTTGGGGCGCCACCTGCTCGGCCAGGGTGACGAGGCCCGCCACCCGCTCGGCGGCGTTGCGCCCGCCGATGGTCTCCAGCGCCTCCTGCCGCTGGGCGGCGAACAGCACCACCGCTGTCGCCGCCGAGATCAGCAGTGCGGCGACCAGCACCAAAGCGGTGCGGCCCACCACGCTGTCGGGCAGCAGGCGGAAGCGGGCGGTCCTCACGGGCGTTCCACTTCCGGGGTGAAGAGATAGCCGCCGCCCCGCACCGTCTTGATGATCTGCGGATCGCGGGCGTCGTCGCCGATGCGCCGGCGCAGGCGGCTGACCTGGATGTCGATGGAGCGGTCGAAGGGCACCGCCGAGCGGCCGCGCGCGAAATCCAGCAGTTGGTCGCGCGACAGCACCCGGCGGGGATGCTCGACGAACACCTGGAGCAGGCCGAACTCGCCCGCCGACAGGGCCACCATCACGCCCTCGGGCGAATGCAGGTCGCGGCTGGCCAGGTCGAGAACCCAGCCCAGGAAGCGCACCTTCGTGCCGCCGTGCCCGGCCATGGCCTCTTCCGGGGTCTGGGTCCGGCGCAGCACCGCCTTGATGCGGGCCAGCAATTCGCGGGGATTGAAGGGCTTGGCCACGTAATCGTCGGCCCCCATCTCCAGCCCGACGATGCGGTCGGTGTCCTCGCCCATGGCGGTCAGCATGA
>NZ_AONQ01000023.1:0-57500 GCF_000342045.1 Paramagnetospirillum caucaseum
GTCACCCTGCGCCGGCGCTACGAGCGCCGCCTGATCGACATCCTCGACCAGGGCGAGGCGGCGGGACTGTTCCGCTGCGGCGATGCCCGCGTCGCCGCCTATGGCATCCTCAGCATGCTGACCGGCGTATGCACCTGGTTCCGGCCCCATGGCCGCCTGAGCAAGGAGCAGGTCATCGCCATCTATTCCGACCAGGTGCTGGGCGGATTGCTGGGCCCCCGTGAGCCTTGAGATCCTGATCCGCGGCGCCGGCGAGATCGCCTCGGCCGTCGCCCATCTCCTGGTGCGGGGCGGCTGCCGGGTGGCGCTGCAATCCTCGCGCCCGCCCATCGCCATCCGCCGGCGGATGGCCTTTTCCGACGCCTTCTTCGGCGGCGCGGCCGAACTGGAGGGCCTGCTGGCCCGCCGCCTCGACCATCCCGGCGCCGTCGCGCAATCCTGGGCCTGCGGCGAGATTCCCCTGCTGGCCATGGAGTTTCCCACCGCCCTGGCCGCCCGCCCCTGGGCGGTGCTGGTGGACGCCCGCATGAACAAGCAGCAGGCCCCGGAAAGCCAGCGGGGACTGGCCCCGCTGGTGGTCGGCATGGGGCCGGGCTGTACCGCCGGACTGAATGTCGACGTGGCGGTGGAAACCTCGTGGGATCAATTGGGCCGGGTGGTGCGCCGCGGCTCGACCCTGGAACTGGCCGGCGAGCCGCGGGCCGTGCTGGGCCAGGCCCGCTCGCGCTTCCGCTATGCCCCGGTGGCGGGAATTCTGCGGGCCGAGGCGGCCATCGGCCAGCGGGTCCGGGCCGGCGAGGTGGTGGCCCGCATCGGCGATACGGTGGTCGAGGCACCCTTCGACGGCATCGTGCGTGGCCTGACCCATGACGGGGTGCCGGTGGAGCAGGGCAACAAGATCGCCGAGATCGACCCCCGCCCCGGCGCGGTCAAGCTGGCCGGCATCGATGAACGCCCCCGCCGCATCGCCGAGGCGGTGGCGGCCATCGTCCTTCGCCCCGACGCTTGAGGGCGAGATGGATCACCAAATTCCATCATGGGATTTGGTTAGGCCCAAGGGGCCGCGCGCCTTTCGGCGCGGGAGCCAAGGGCGCACAGCGCCCGCCCGGTGCTTGAGGGCGGGAGAAATCAAGGAATCGCGTAGGTGGCGGTGACGTGGGCGACCAGGTCGTCGCTGCCCGCCGCGATCAGCTCCACCGCCCCCATGGCGAGGCGGCGGCCCAGCTTGAGCAGGCTGGCCTCGGCGATGATGTCGCAGCGCTCGGCCTTGCGCAGGAAGCTGATGTTGAGGTTGCTGGTCACCGCCATTTCCTGCTGGCCGATGGCCGACAGCACGGCGGCGTAGAGCGCCACGTCGGCCAGAGTCATCAGGGCCGGGCCGCAGACCACGTCCACCGGCCGGGTCAGGTGCGGCCCGAACGGCATGATCAGGCGGGCGGTGCCCTTGCCGATGCTCTCGGCCCGGATGGCCAGGTCGCGGGCCATGGGCAGCTTTTCCATCAGCAGGGCGTTGAACTGTTCGGCGGAGATGGCGGACATTGGGGCTCCCGGCTAAAGTGGTCGGACCAGTGTCCGGGATTTTCGCCGGCTATGGCAAGGGAGGTTTGGTATGTCCGAGGGCGAACCCATCCTGATGCGCCGCGACGAGGCGGGCGTCGCCACCCTGACCCTGAACCGTCCGGCGGCGCGCAACGCCCTGTCGGTGGCCCTGATGACCGAGCTGGAGGCGGCGCTTTCGGCCATTGCCGCCGATGCGTCCGTCAAGGTGGTGGTGCTGGCCGCCAACGGCCCGGCCTTCTGCGCCGGGCACGATCTCAAGGAGATGCGGGGGCTGGCCGGCCGCGAGGCGGTGGCGGCGGTATTCGCCCTGTGCTCGCGGGTGATGACGGCCATCGTGCGGCTGCCCCAGCCGGTGGTCGCCAAGGTCCATGCCATGGCGACGGCGGCCGGCTGCCAGCTGGTGGCCAGCTGCGATCTGGCCTATGCCTCGACCGGGGCGAAATTCGCCACGCCGGGGGTCAATATCGGATTGTTCTGCTCCACCCCCATGGTGGCGCTGTCCCGGGTGGTGGGGCGCAAGCAGGCCATGGAGATGCTGCTGTCCGGAGTGCCGGTCAACGCCGCGACGGCGGAGAGCTGGGGGCTGATCAACCACGCGGTGGACCCCGAGGTGCTGGACGGCGAGGTGGCGGCCATGGCGCGGCTGATCGCCGGCAAGTCCTCCCACACCGTCAAGGTGGGCAAGGAGGCGTTCTACCGCCAGCTGGAGATGGGCCTGGACGACGCCTATGCCCATGCCTCGCGGGTGATGACCGAGAACATGCTGGCCATGGATGCGGCGGAAGGTATCGACGCCTTCCTGGAAAAGCGCCCGCCGGTATGGCGGGGCTGCTGATGCCTTATGCCAGCGGTCGAAACATTCGACCGCTGGACGGCCACAAGGTGGCCGCGCCGCTTATGCGGCGGAAGCCAAGCGACCCGGAGGGCGCGCCCGGCGACTGAGGGCGCTGGAAAGGTGTCAACCTTTCCAGCCGTTGGTATTTTGCCAAATCCCGATGAGTTCCGGCTTGTCGGGATTTGGGCCTACCTGAACTCGAACAGGGTCTGGAAGGCGGCGCGGTCCAGGGCTTCGCGCACTGGGCCGGCGGCGCCCTTGATCACCACCTTGGTCCCGGCGGCGTTGGCGCTGTCATAGATGTGGACGAACAGGCTCATGCCGGTGGAATCGATGAAGGTCAGCTCGCCCAGGCGGATTTCCCACTGGGCCTTGCCGGCCTTGTCCAGTTCGGCCAGGACCTTGGGAAACATCGAGGCCTCGGCGAAGGTCAGCCGTCCCTTGATGTCGATTTCCGCCCCGCCGCCGACCGCCTTGATGATGTACTGCATGGCCCTCTGTCCTAGGATGCGCGGATTGAAGTGAGGAAGGTGTCGACCCGGTCGCGCAGCTTGGTGGCGCGCTCGGAGACGTCCTGCGCCGTCTGCAGCACTTCGGCCGAGGCGTGCTTGGTGTCGTCGGCCGCCTGATTGACGCCGGTGACGTTGGCGCTGATCTCGGTGGTGGCGCTGGCCACCTGCTGCACGTTGGCGGCGATCTCGCCGGTGGCGGCGTCCTGGCCGCGCACCGCCTCGGCGATGCCGGTGGCCACATTGTGCACCTGTTCGATCACCGTGGTGATGGAGGTGATGGCCGAGACGGCGTCGCCGGTGACCCGCTGGACGGTGGAAATCTGCCCGGCAATCTCCTCGGTGGCCTTGGCGGTCTGGTTGGCCAGATGCTTGACCTCGTTGGCGACCACGGCGAAGCCCTTGCCCGCCTCGCCGGCCCGCGCCGCCTCGATGGTGGCGTTCAAGGCCAGCAGGTTGGTCTGGGCCGCGATGTCGTTGATCAGCGCCACCACGGCGCCGATCTTGTCCACCGCCGAGGCCAGGCCGTCGATCAGCTGGGTGGTGCGCCGCGCCTCGGCCGAGGCCTCCTCGCTGATGCGCACCGAATCCTGGACCTTGAGGCTGATGTCCTCGCCCGAATGGGCCAACTGCTCGACGGAGCCGGCGGCGGTGCGCATGTTGACGGCGGTTTCCTCGATGCCGGCGGCGACGGCCGCCGCCTGGGCCGAGGCGTCCTCCGCCGTGGAGGACAGCGAGCGCGAGGTGGCTTCCAGTTCGGTGGCGGTGGAAGCCATGCCGGCCAGGGCGTCGGACACCTCCTCGTTGAACTCGCGCAGCAGGTTGTCGATCACCCGGGCGCGCTTGTCCTTGGTCCATTCGGCCTCGCGCCGCTCCTCGTCCAACTGGTCGGCGCGGATCAGGCCTTCCTTGAACACCTCGACGGCGCGGGCCATGGCGCCGATCTCGTCCTGGCGGTCCAGGCCGTTGATGGGCACGGTCTTGTCGCCCTCGGCCAGCTTGGTCATGTCGACGGTCATCTCGGCCAGCGGGCGGGTGATGCCGCGGGCGATGACCCAGATCAGGATGACGCCCAGCGACAGGACGGCGCCGGTGGTCGCCAGATAGGCGTACAGGGCGCTGAGCGTCGCGTCGTGGCCCTTTTCCGCCATGGTGACCAGGGCGGTGGAGGCCTGGTCCTCCACCTGCTTCAGCAGGTCGATCTTCTTGGTGATGGTGTCAAACCACACCGGCGCCTCGATGCCGCCCAGGTCGTTGGTGAAGGGGGCGTCCAGCGCCACGGCGCGCATGCGGTCCACCTCCTTGACCGCCGGGTCGGCCATGGCCTTCTCGAAGGCCTGGCGCAACTCGGGCTCGGCGTTCTTGGCGAAGGTATCGAAGAACACGTCCTGGCGGGCGATCAGCTGGGTGAAGCTGCGGTGCAGGGGTGGCTCGAACTTCTTGGCGCCGAAGCCGCCGCTGGCGGTGGCGCGCTCCTGCCCCGCCCGCTCCTTGCCCTGCAGCAACTGGACATAGGCGATGATCGCCTTGGTGACGCGGACGTCGCGGCTGACCACCGCCATTTCCTCGATCACCGCCAGTTGCCGGGCGATGGCGGCGGTGTAGTAGCCGGTGGCCTCGCCCAGGGGAATGGACAGGCCGGTGATGGCGGCGCGCTTGTCGGCCAGCCCCTTCATGGCGGAATCGGCGGCGTCCAGCTTGGTCTTGAATCCCGTGCCGTAATCGGTGGCGGGGAAGCGCCCGAGGGCCGCGTTCAGCGCCGCCAGCTTGTCGTCGGTCAGCTTGCGCTGCTCGGGCAGGCGGTCCTTGAACTTTTCGCCCTTGCTGCCGATGAAGCCGGCCGAGGTGCCGCGTTCCTTCTGCAGCTCATGGACCAGGGCGCTGATGGCCGGAGCGAGCCGGGCCAGTTCCTCTACCTGTTCCATCTCGTCGGCCTGCCGGTTCTTTTCGGACAGGGCCAGGCCGGAATAGACGACGACCGCCACCAGCGGAATGATCAGCGCCAGAGCAAGCCTGACCGCGATCTTGAGATTGTTCAGCATGGGAGCCTCATGGGCGTTCGAGCGTGGACTCGGGAACAGCCGTAAATATGCAATTGGACAATTGGGAGGCATGCCGAATTGGCGCCTCGCCCCTGTATGATATGGCGAAGGATTGTGACGGCCAATCCATAAATATCGGTTGAGGCTATTGGTTACAAAATGTCAGGAAAGGTAAGCAATGTTACCTATAATTAGATTGTGATCACCTAGTCGACAAGGATGTCGTGGACATATTCGAAAATCTCGCCGTTCTCGTCGAACCAGGTCAGCTTGATCTTGCCGCTGGCCGAGGCCACCGCGAAGAAGCTGGAGAACGGATTGGCCGATACCGCCTGGTGCCAGTCGGCGCTGATCACCGGCTCGCCGTTCCAGGTGCAGGTGAAGCGGGTGACGATGTGCCGGGGGATGGTCCGGCCGGCGGCATCCTTGCGCAGGCCGGTTTCCATGTCGTGGCTGAGCTGGGTCTTGATCTCGATGATCTCGCCCTTCTTCGCCTTGGGCGGGATGCGCACCTTGACGCGATCGGAATTGGCCATGTCCCTCAGCCTCCGCAGCCGCCGATGGTGACCGTGACCTCCTGGCGGGCGATCCACACCTCGCCGTCCGAGGTCACGGCGTAGGCCCGCACCGTCTGGGTCTTGGCCAGACGCATGCGGAAGCTGATCTCGGCCCGGCCCGAGCGGGGCGTCAGGTGCCAGGACGACACCACCGGATAGGGATTGCCTTCGGCCAGGACGTGGATGGCCTTGACGTGGTCGGCGGCGGTCATGGGAGAGTCCACCGACACGGTGATGGGCTCGGAAGCGCCGCTGGCCGCCACGTCGCGCATCTTCAGCCTGATCTTGCCGTCCTTGGCCTTGAACGGCCCCATCAGCGCGCGGGCCAGGGCGTCGGCCTCCTGCGCGGCGGCGGGCCGCGGCGCGGTCAAGCCCATCGTGGCGGCGGCGACCGTTCCTGCCAGCACGGCGCGGCGGTTCAGTTTCGCGGCTGTGTCCACGGACCTCTCCTCCCCGGAAATCTTTTTTCTTTCATGGTAGCGGAGGCGGGCAAGGGGGCGCAACCCATTATATAATGATATTATTATATTCAGCGCCGCAGCAGGGCGCGCAGGCCGGGAAGCAGGCCGCCCTCCTCCAGGCTGCGCAGGCCCAGGATGCCGCCCAGGATGATGGCGGCCAGGGCCAGGAACGAGGTGAGCGACAGGGTGGACAGGCCGCTCAGCCCCTGGCCGATGGTGCAGCCCATGGCCAGCACGCCGCCGGTGCCCATCAGGGCGCCGCCGGCCAGATGGCGGAGCATGTCGTCGGCATCGGCGAAGCCTTCCACCGCGAAGCTTCCCGACAGGCGGGCCGCCAGGAACGATCCGGCGATGACGCCGCCGACCGCGGCGATACCGAAATTGATGGTCGATCCGGTATAGGTCATCAGGTAGATCAGCCCGTCGCCCATGGGGGCGATGAACGAGAACGAGGCCAACGCCACCGGGTCGAATTCGTCGGCGCCCAGGATGCCGGTGACCGCCCAGCCGGCCGGGATGCACAGGCCGATCACCAATGCGCCGGCGATCTTGCCGCGGGCGGCGCGGAAATCGGCATCGCGCAGGCACCAGGCCAGGGCACCGCCGGCCAGGGCCAGCACGCACAGCAGGCGGGCGGCGGCCTCGGGCAGGCCGGTCCCGGCCAGCAGGGCGGGCAGGCCGGAATCGGCGGCGCCCAGCCGGGCGGGGGAGAGATTGGTGGCCTGCTCGAGGGCGATGCGCTCCATGGCCAGCAGGCCCTTCAGGGTCATGGTGGCGAACAGCCCCACCACCAGCATCACCACCAGCGACTTGAGATTGCCGCCGCCCAGCCGCACCAGGGTCTTGGCCCCGCAGCCGCCGGACAGGGTCATGCCGTAGCCGAACATCAGCCCGCCCAGGATGGCCCCGGCCCAGGGGATGGAGGGGCCGAGATAGATGGACTTGCCGAGGTTCACCAGCCCGGCGGCCTGCAGCGCCTGCGATCCCAGCAGGGCCACCGCCATGGCCAGCACCCAGGCGCGCAGCCGCCGCCGGTCGCCCATCAACACCATGTCGGACAGCGCGCCCATGGTGCAGAATTCGCTGGCCCGCGCCGCCCAGCCGAACACCACGCCCACAGCGAAGGTGGCGGAACCGACGATGGTGGTCAGCGGGATTTCGGACAAGGGGGCTCTCCGTTCAGCTCCGTCGAGGCTAGCACCGGGGAGCCGGCGGCATCAATGGACTGTGATGGGCCTTAATATTAGTGTAGCCTTATATCAATGACGGCGGCCCGGCCGCCGCAACGGATGAGAGGGAGGACGAGGGATGTCGAACACCGTTCTGGACGTGAAGGGCCTCAACTGCCCGCTGCCCATCCTGCGCGCCAAGAAGGCCATCAAGGACCTCACGGCCGGCGCGGTGCTGGAGGTGGTCGCCACCGATCCGGGCTCGGTCGCCGATTTCGACGCCTTCTGCCGCCAGACCGGCAACAAGCTGCTCAGCCAGCAGCAGGACGGCGGCGTCTATACGTTCAAGATCGAGAAGGGCGCCTGAGGCGCCGAAGCGGGCGGGACGCCCGCCCTATCGCACGATCCGCAGAAGCGAGCGCAGGCGGCCGACGCTTTCCTCGTCGATCAACCCGTCTACCTTCCAGGGGCGGAAATGGCGCTGGAAGGCGGCGAGCGCCGCCTTGGGGTCGTGGATGTCGTAGCCCACATGGGCGAGGCCGGCCAGCAGCACGTGCTCGGGCGGCAGTGCGGTCGGCTCGCCGCACGGCCACAGGCCGATGAGGTGGCGCTCGGCCAGTTCGGCCCAAGGGAACAACTCGCCCGGGTCCTGCTTGCGGGTCGGCGCCACGTCGGAATGGCCGACCACGTTGCGGGCGGGAATGGGATGGCGTTCCAGAATCTCCCGGCACAGGCGGATCAGCGCCTCGATCTGGGCGCCGGGAAAGGCGCGGTAGCCGAATTCGTGGCCGGGATTGACCAGTTCGATGCCGATGGAGCGGGAATTGACGTCGGCGGCACCGCGCCAGGACGAGGCGCCGGCGTGCCAGGCCCGCATTTCTTCGGGCACCAGGGCGAAGACGCTTCCGTCCTCCTCGACGACGTAATGGGCGCTGACCTTGGATTCCGCGTCGCATAGCCGGGCCAGGGCGGCCTCGCCGCTCTCCATGCCGGTATAGTGCAGCACCAGGGTGTCGATGACCGTGCCGGCGGGGCGCGGCTCGAAATTGGGCGAGGGGCGAAGGGCGATCGTCATGTTCCGGGTTCCGGTTCGTCGGGCCGATGGATGGCGCGGCCGGGCAGCAGTTCCACCACGGCGACGCCCAGCACGGTGAGCGCGCCGCCCACCAGCTTGTGCCAGGTCAGCGGCTCGCCCAGCAGCAGCACGCCGCCGGCCAGCCCCACCACCGGCCCCAGCAGGGTGAAGGGCACCACCCGGTTCATGGGATGGCGGGCGATGAGGCGATACCACAAAGTATAGGCGATCAGGGTCGAGCCGATAATGGTATAGGCCACGCCGGCCCAGCCCTTGAGGCCGGTGGCGGCCAGGGCCTCGGCATGGCCGCTTTCGGTGGCCAGGGACAGGCCGAGCAGCATGGGCGCCGCCAGCATGGCCATCCAGCCGTTGAGGGCCAGGGGATTGACCGGACCCAGGCGCTTGATCACCACGTTGGCCAGCGCCCAGGCGAAGCCCGAGGCCACCACCGCGACGAAGGGCGTCAGGCGGGGCAGGTGCGGCTCGCCGGCCAGCAGGGCGACGCCGGCGAAGGACACCATGAGCCCCAGGCTGCGCCAGACTCCCAACACCTCGCCGAAGAACGCCCAGGCCAGGATGGCCGAAAAGGGAATGGACAGTTCGATGACGATGGCGGCGGTGGCGGCGTCCATGCCGGCGACGCCGAAGAACATCAGGCCGAAATGACCGACTCCCAGCAGCAGGGCCAGCAGGGCGATGCCCGGCAACTGGGCGCGGGTCGGGCGGAAGAACGGCGCCAGGACACAGGCGGTGCAGGCGAAACGCAAGGTGGTCAGCATGAAGGGCGGCAGGGTGGCCAGCGCCGTCTTCACCGCCACGAAGTTGAGGCCCCAGATGGTCACCACCAGGGTGGCCGACGCCCATTCCAGGGGTGTGAGGCGGCTGGGGGCGGTCATGGTGATGCGGGCGGTGTCACTTCCCGCCCGCCTCTTCGCGCTTGGCCTCCAGTTCCAGCCAGCGCACCTCGGCATCGTCCAGTTCGGCCCTGGCCGTCTCGGCCCGCGAGGCCAGTTTCTGGAAGCGGGCGGCATCCTTGGCATAGAGGGTGGGGTCGGCGAGATCGACTTCCAGCCTGGCGATCTCATCGGTCAGTTTGTCGATGCGGCCGGGCAACTGGTCCAGTTCCCGCTGCTCGTTGTAGGACAGCTTGGTGCGGGCGGCTTGGGGCTTGGGTTGGGCCTGGGGCTTGGACGGCGGCTTGGGGGCGGCGTTGGCCGGCGTCACGGGACGCTGGCGCAGATAGTCGGAATAGCCGCCCACATACTCGGCCACCTCGGCATCACCCTCCACGGCGATGACGCTGGTCACCAGCCGGTCGAGGAAGTCGCGGTCGTGGCTGACCACCAGCAGGGTGCCGTCGTAATCGGCCAGCACCTCTTCCAGCAGGTCCAGGGTGTCCATGTCGAGATCGTTGGTGGGCTCGTCGAGGATCAGCAGGTTGGTGGGCTTGGCCAGCAGCTTGGCCAGCAGCAGGCGGTTGCGCTCACCGCCCGACAGCGCCCGCACCGGGGTGCGGGCCTGGGCCTCGGAGAACAGGAAGTCCTTCATGTAGCCGACCACGTGCTGGGGGCGGCCGCGTACCCAGACATTGTCGCCGCGCCCGTCGGTCAGGGTGTCCCAGACGCTCTTGTCGGGATCGAGCGCGGTGCGGCGCTGGTCGAAATAGGCGGTTTCCAGGTTGGTGCCCAGGCGCACCACGCCGCCGTCGGGGGCCAACTCGCCGGTCAGCATGCGCAGCAGGGTGGTCTTGCCGGCGCCGTTGGGGCCGATCAGCCCGACCCGGTCGCCGCGCAGGATGCGGGTGGAGAAGTCCTGGCAGATGCGCTTGTCGCCGAACGACTTGCTGACGTTCTCCGCCTCGATCACCAGGCGGCCGGAAAGGTCGCCCGAATCCGTGGCCAGATTGACCTGGCGGCCGGCGGCCAGCACCTGGGACTTGCGCTCGGCCCGCTCGGAACGCAGGCTCTGCAACGAACGCAGGCGGCCCATGTTGCGCTTGCGGCGCGCCGTGACGCCGCGGGCCAGCCAGTGCAGTTCCTGGCGCATGCGGGTGTCCATGCGGGCCAGTTCCGCCTCCTCGGCGGCGAAGACCTCGTCCTGCCAGGCGGGGAATTTGGCGAAGCCGAATTCGGCGCGCCGCACCACGCCCCGCTCCAGCCACAGGGTCTGCTTCGATACCGTTTCCAGGAAGCGGCGGTCGTGGCTGATCATCACCAGGGCGCCGCCATAGGCCGACAGCCACTCCTCCAGCCACAGGATGGTGGGCAGGTCCAGGTGGTTGGTGGGCTCGTCCAGCAGCAGGGCGTCGGGCTGGCCAACCAGGGCGCGGGCCAGGGCGGCGCGGCGGCCCTCGCCGCCCGACAGCGCCACCGGATCGCGCGAGCCGTCCATGCCCATGGCGTCCAGCACCGCCTCGACCCGGTAAAGCTGGTCGCGCTCGGCGGGGGGCAGGCCTTGCATCACGTAATCGGCGATGGTGGGGGCGAGGATGATGGGGTCCTGGGGCAGCACGGCGATGGAGGTGCCGGGCTGGACGAAGCGCTCGCCGGAATCGGGGGCGATTTCGCCGGCCAGCACCTTGAGCAGGGTCGACTTGCCCGAGCCGTTGCGGCCGACCAGACAGGTCTTGTCGCCCTTGGCGATCCAGGTGGTGACGCCTTCGAACAGCGGCGTGCCGCCGAAGGTCAGACGAACGTCGCGCAGCGCGAGGAGGGGAGGAGGAGCCATGCCCGATGGCTACACCCACGGAGCCGCGATGTCAAACCGGGGACGCGCCCCGGAACGGGAGCCAGCTCTGCGATGCCTCCGGCGTGCCGAGGCGGTGATAGCCTTCGCGGATCAGCGAGCCGACCAACTCGGTATCGTCCACCAGAAGATCGTGCATCAGCTCGAAATAGGCGTCGAGAAAGGCGGGCAGGCTTTCGAAGCCGGTGGGTAGATGTCCGGTCATCACCGTCTGGGCCTGCTTGATCAGGCGGGCATGGCCGCGGCAATGCTCGTCCACATGGTCGCCGAAGCGGTCGCGCGGCAGCTTGCGCAGCAATTGCTCCTCGTAGAAGCAATGGGCGACCAGCAGGCGGAAGAAGTCGCGGCAGAGCGGCAGGATGTCCTCGACGCTGGCGGCCCTTTCCGCCTCGGCCTCGATGCGGGCGGACAGTTCGAGCAGGCGCCGGTGCTCACGGTCGATCCGCTCGTGCCCCAACGCGAAGTGTTCGGACCAGGCCAGGGTACGCATGAAGCCCTCCTCGGTGTTCCGCGACGCTCCCCAACGCGCGGCCCATCCCTATGGTTTTCAGTGAAGCATTCCGCCGTCTCCCTGTCCGCCCACGCATTGAATCGTTCTGTAACCCTATCTTCCGCATAGGCATTTAGGCGGCGACCCGGGGCAAGGGATGGGGTAGCCTGTGGCTACCGGGTCATGGCTTTGAGGATAAGACGCGATGCCCTATGTCAGCCGCGATGCCCAGGGGCGGGTGGTCGGGCTTTTCGAGCATGCCGAGGAAACGGCGACGGAGAACCTGCCGGCCAGCCATCCCGACGTGCTGGACTTCCTGTTCCGCGATACCGGCGGCGAGCGCAATTCGGCCCGCTTCCTGGCCTCGGACCTGGCCTTCATCCGCGTGGTCGAGGATCTGGTGGCGGTGCTGGTGGAAAAGCGGGTGATCGCCTTCACCGACCTTCCCCCCGCCGCCCAGGACAAGTTGCTGGACCGCCGCTCCATGCGCTCCTACCTGTCGGGCGTGTCGGGGATGTTCTCCGCCGACGAGGAATCCAAGATCATCTGATCGTCTACAGCTGGACCTGGATGCCCAGTTCCACCACCCGTCCGGCCGGGATGCGGAAGAAGTCGGTGGCCGCCACGGCGTTGCGGCTCATGATGACGAACAGGCGTTCGCGCCATTCCGGCATCTCGGGATGGGTGGAGGGCACCAGCGTCTCGCGGCCCAGGAAGAACGAGGTGTCCATCATCTCGAATTCCAGGCCGAACGCCTTGCACAGGCGCAGCACCTTGGGAATGTCAGGCTCCTGGAAGAAGCCGTAGCGCACCGTGATGCGGTAGAAGCCCTCGGCCAGTCCCTCGACCACCAGCCGGTCGCGGGCCGGGACGCGGGGGATGTCCTCGGTGATCACCGTCAGGAACACCACCCGCTGGTGCAGCACCTTGTTGTGCTTCAGGTTGTGCAGCAGGGCGATAGGCACCGTGTCGGTGCCGCCGGTCATGAACACCGAGGTGCCGCGCACCCTGAGGATGTTGCTGGAATCCTTCTGCTGCTGCATGAACATGTCGAGCGGCATGGCGCCGTCGGCCAGCCGCCGCGCCAGGATTTCCCGGCCCTTGCGCCAGGTGGCCATCAGCAGCAGCATGCCGAAGCCCACCGCCAGCGGGAACCAGCCGCCATGGGTGACCTTCAGCAGGTTGGCGCCCAGGAAGCCCAGATCCACCGCCAGGAACACGGTGCCCAGCACGATGCACAGCCACAGCGGCCAGTTCCACGCGCGGCGGGCCACCACCAGCGCCAGGACGGTGGTGGCGGCCATGGTGCCGGTCACCGCGATGCCGTAGGCGGCGGCCAGATTGCTCGAACTCTTGAAGCCGACCACCAGGACGACGATGCCGAGCAGCAGGCCCCAATTGGCGCGCGGCACGTAAATCTGCCCCTCTTCCTCGTCGGACAGGTGGCGGATATCCAGGCGCGGCGAATAGCCCAGCTGCACCGCCTGGCGCGACAGGGAGAAGATGCCGGCGATCACCGCCTGCGACGCGATCACCGTGGCCAGGATGGACAGCAGCACCATGGGATAGAGCGCCCAGCCCGGCGCCAGCAGGTAGAAGGGATTCCTCGCCGCTTCCGGGCTTTCCAGGATCAGCGCCGCCTGGCCGAAATAGTTCAGCACCAAGGCGGGCAGCACCAGGGTGAACCACGCCGCCTGGATGGGCCGCTTGCCGAAGCGGCCCATGTCGGCATAGAGCGCCTCGCCGCCGGTCACCGCCAGCACCACCACGCCCAGGACCATGACGCTCAGCCAGCCGTGGGTCGCCAGGAAGACGGCACCGCGGACCGGGTCGAAGGCCGCCAGGATGGCCGGATGCTCCATGATCTGGGCCAGGCCCAGCAGGCCGATGATCAGGAACCACGCCACCATCACCGGGCCGAACAGGCGGTCCATCAGCTCTGTGTTGCGGTTCTGGATGGCGAACAGCGCCACCAGCACCACCAGGGTCAGGGGAACGACGAAGGGGGCGAAGGCCGGACTGCCCACCTCCAGTCCCTCCACCGCCGCCAGCACCGATATCGCCGGGGTGATCATGCCGTCGCCGATGAACAGGGCGGCGCCGAATAGGCCGAGCGCCACCAGCGGCCCGACCATCCCCCGGTCGCCGCCGGTGGCGCGCACCGCCAGGGCCAGCAGGGCGAGGACGCCGCCCTCTCCCCGGTTGTCGGCCCGCATGACGAACAGCAGGTATTTGAGGGTGACCACCAGGATGATGGCCCAGAACACCAGCGACGCGATGCCGATGACGTTTTCGGGGGAGGACGGAATGCCGTGATTGGGGTCAAAGCATTCCTTCAGCGTGTAGAGCGGGCTGGTGCCGATATCACCGAACACCACGCCGATGGCGGCCAGCGACAGGCCGCCCAGACGTTTGAAATCGGTTTTTTCGGAGGGCGCGGCTTCCATCGTCTAGATCTCGATCTGGCTGCCCAGCTCGACGACGCGATTGCTGGGGAGATGGAAGAAGTCCATGGCGCTGGTGGCCATGCGCGCCAGGGTGGCGAACAGGGTGTCGCGCAGCCCCTTGAGGCCCGGTTTCTCGGTGGGCAACAGGGTTTCGCGCGAGACGAAATAGGACACCGACATGGGTTCGTAGAAGAAGCCCAACTGGTCGGTGCGGGCATGGGCCAGCGCCTTGGGGATGTTGGGGCTCTCCATGAAGCCGTAGCGCAGGAACACCCTGTGGAAGTTGGGCGCCAGCAGACGGTTTTCCAGCCGCTGGTCCTCGGGCACGAAGGGTACTTCCTCCACCACCACGGTCAGCAGCACCACGCGCTCGTGGACGATCTTGTTGTGCTTCATGTTGTGCAGGAGGGCGATGGGCACGCCCTCGGAGGTGCCGGTCAGGAACACGGCGGTTCCCGGCACGCGCGGCACCCGGTCCGACAGCGAGGCGAGGAAATCCTCCACCGGCAGGGCGTCGGCCTTCAGGCGGGCCATCAGCCGCTTGCGGCCGTCCTTCCAGGTGATCAGCAGGGTGAAGATCAGGCCGCCGATCACCAGCGGGAACCAGCCGCCGTCGGGAATCTTGACCGAATTGGCCAGGAAGAACGCCAGATCCACCACCAGGAAGCCGCCGACCATGATCTTGACCTTGCGGGGATTCCACTTCCAGATCAGCAGCATCACCGTGCCGACCAGCAGGGCGTCGATGACCATGGTGCCGGTCACCGCCACGCCGTAGGCGGCGGCTAGGTTGCTCGACGTCTTGAAGCCCAGGACCAGGGCCATGACCATGACCATCAGCAGCCAGTTGACGAAGGGCAGGTAGATCTGGCCCATCTCCTCTTCCGAGGTGTGGATGATCTCCATGCGCGGCAGGAAGCCCAGCTGGATGGCCTGGCGGGTCACCGAGAAGGCGCCCGAGATCACCGCCTGCGAGGCGATCACCGTCGCCAGGGTGGCCAGGATCACCAGCGGCACGGCCATGGAGGCCGGGGCCATGTTGAAGAACGGGTTGGCGATGGCTTCGGGGTGGGCGATCAGCAGGGCGCCCTGGCCGAAATAGTTCAGGATCAGGGCCGGCAGCACCAGCAGGTACCAGGCCAGCCGGATGGGCAGGCGGCCGAAATGGCCCATGTCGGTGTAAAGCGCCTCGGCCCCCGTCACCGCCAGCACCACCGAGCCCAGCGCCAGGAAGGCGTGCCAGCCCTCGCGGAACAGGAACGAGATGGCGTAGTGGGGGGAAAGCGCCGCCAGCACGCTGGGCGCGTGCGCCATGTTGCGGATGCCCAGGATGGCCAGCGTCAGGAACCATACCAGCATGACCGGGCCGAACATCTTGCCCACCAGATCGGTGCCGTGGCTCTGGATGGCGAACAGGCTGAACAGGATGCCGAGCGTCAGGGGCACGATCCATTGCGACAGGTGGGGGGCGGCCACCTGGATACCCTCCATGGCCGACAGCACCGAGATGGCCGGGGTGATGATGGAATCGCCGTAGAACAGGGCGGCGGCGAAGATGCCGAGCGCGCTGACCATCAGGGACAGGCGGCGGTTCTTCTCGGCGGCGTGGCTGACCAGGGCCAGCAGGGCCAGCGAGCCGCCCTCGCCCCGGTTGTCGGCGCGCATGATGATGATGACGTACTTGAACGAGACGATGATGGTCACCGCCCAGAACACCAGGGACAGAACGCCCAGGATGTTGCCGCGATCCATGGCCAGGGCCGAGTGGCCGCCGAAGGTTTCCTTCATGGCATAGAGCGGGCTGGTGCCGATGTCGCCGAACACCACCCCGACGGCGGCGAGCATCAGACCGGCGACGTTGCGGGACTTTCCGTCTCCGCCGTGGGCCGTCATATCAGGTGTCCCCCTTAGACATTGGGCCACATGGCTACTGATATCGCGCGCAGAGTCAAGAGCGGTCAGCGGACAGCAGCTCTTCCACAAAGGCAGGGACCAGCCGGGAGGCCGGTCCCAGGCGGGTTTCACGGAACAGGGAGGCGCCCTCCGAGGGCTCGAGATTGAGCTCTGCCGTGTGGGCGCGCCCCTGGGCGCGGACCGTCTGGACGAAGCCGGCCGCCGGGTAGACGTGGCCCGAGGTGCCGATGGAGACGAACAGGGCGCACGCCTCCAGCGCTTCGAAGATGCGCTCCATGTCCAGCGGCATCTCGCCGAACCACACCACATGGGGGCGGAGCGTGCCAAGGCGGTGGCAGTCGGGGCATTTGTCCCCGACCTCTACGTCAGCGGTCCAGGCGAAGGGCCGGGCACATTTCTGGCAGCGTATCTTCAGCAACTCGCCGTGCATGTGGATCAGGTTTTCCGACCCGGCCCGCTCGTGCAGGTCGTCGATGTTCTGGGTGACGATCAGCACCTCGCCCGGCCATTCCCTTTCCAGCCGGGCCAGGGCGGCGTGGGCCGGGTTGGGACGGATGCCGCCTTCCACCAGGTTGCGCCGCCGGGTGTTGTAGAAGGCCTGGACCTTGGCCGGGTCGCGGCGGAAGGCGTCGGGGGTGGCCACGTCCTCGAGGCGCACCCTGGACCAGATACCGTCCTTGTCGCGGAAGGTGTCCAGGCCGAATTCCTTGGAAATCCCGGCCCCGGTCAGGATGACGATGCTTCCCTTTCCAGCCATGGCGCGATCCCTCTATAGTGCCGGTCAACGAAAAGCCAGGAAGCCGCCATGGTCAAGGTTCTGTTCGTCTGCACCGGCAATATCTGCCGTTCGCCCACCGCCGACGGGGTGTTCCGCGCCCTGGTGGAGTCCGAGGGGCTGGGCGGGGAGATCGCCGTCGATTCCGCCGGCACCCACGCCTATCACGTGGGCGAGCCGCCGGACCGCCGCTCCACCGAGGCGGCGCGGCGGCGCGGCTTCGAACTGAAGCATCTGCGGGCCCGGCAGCTGAAGAAGGGCGACTTCGCCGAATTCGACCTGCTGCTGGCCATGGACCGCGGGCATCTGGACCTGATGGCGCGGGCCTGTCCGCCGGAATACCGGGAACGGCTGGCCCTGTTCCTGTCCTTCGCGCCGCAACTCGGGCTGCAGGACGTGCCCGACCCCTATTACGGGGCGGGCGACGGCTTCGAACGGGTGCTGGACATGATCGAGGCGGGGTCGGCGGGCCTGCTGGCCCATATCCGGGAAAGGCTGTTGTAGCCTGTTTTCATCCCAGGGCGTTGTTGATCAGGTACTGGGCGATGTCGGCCGGCTTGACCTTGATCTCCTTGGGTTCCTGGCCGGTTTCCAGCGCCTTCCTGATACGCATGGAATTCTCCACCTTGACCGGGTCCACCTTGACCAGTCCCCGTGCTCCCCGGATGCGGGGGTAGTAGGCGGGGTCGACCAGCTTTTCCTTGCGGCCCAGGCGTTCCAGCAGGGCGGCCTCGTCGGTGTCCCCGGCGGCTTGGGCCTTGACCAGGACCCAATCCTTCTCGCCCGCCAGCCCGGCGGCCAGAGTATCCTCCGGGGTACCGTCCTCCACATAGCCGATGGCGTAGAGATTCTTGCCCAGGCCGACATCGGCCCCCCAGCTCTGCAGGCCCTTGCTCCTGGCGACATAGATGGTACCCACCGTTTCCTCCCTCTGGTTTTCCGCCAAGGACCAGGGTACACGCCCGTCCCGGCGGCGCAAGGGGCTCGCTTTCCATAAATACTGGTAATAGATGGTGGATATATTCTTGCGCCATATCCGTCCTGCTTCAGGTATGGACCCGATTGTCGCGGCTATCACAACTTGCTACATGAAGACCCGATAAAGAACATTATCGCTGCCCATTCATTGGTATGGGGGTAAAACTCCTACATACCATGGTATGTCCTGATCGTGCCTTGTTTATGAGGCGCCACGGGGCATACGGCGTCTTGCGCGTGACTTTGACGATAGGGGCAAGGAGATGGCCATTCAATGGCAGGACGCCATGTCCATTGGCGTTCCCGACCTGGATGCCGATCATCGGGCACTGGTCGAACTGATCAACGATTTCGAGGCCAACCTGGAATCCGGGGACGAGGGCGGGACCGGCAATGCCATGCGCGACCTGGTCGGGCTGATCGCCGACCATTTCAGCCGCGAGGAAAACCTGCTGTCGGGCATCGGCTGTCCCAGCTTCTACGCCCATCGCGACAGCCACGACGCGGTGGCCGACCGTATCCACCTGTTGCGGCGGCGCTATCTGGTCGCCACCGAGGCCTCCGTCCGGCACGACATCGCCGCGACCCTTCTGGGGTTCATCCGTACCTCGCTGATGGACCATATCCTGACCGAGGACAGCGCCATGGGCCGGCGGATGGCCCCCGTCGCCGGCACGCGGTCCTTGCCGCCGGAGCCGTCGGAGCCGGCCTCCGCCGTGGCGGCCAGGGCGCCGGAATCCCGGGACGTGGAATACAGCCTGCCGCCCCATCTGGCCCATCTGCTGACCCGCCTGAACTACACCCAGGCGGAACTGCCGCGGCCGCGGAGCGGCTTCGACTCGTTCGAGGCCCTGTGCGTCGAGGCGGTAACCCGGCGCATCGACGAGGTGTTGGTGGTGTTCCACAAGGACAATCCCTCGGTCCGCCGCCTGCTGCCGCCGTCCTTCGTCCTGTCGCCGGACTTCGCGCCGCGTTTCCGCCGGGCGGTCGAGCACCTGATCATGCCGGAACTGCTGAAAAGCCGCCTGCTGCGCCAGATGACCGCCCGCTGCGACTGGCAGGCGGCGGACGGCGACAGCTTCTGGGAGCATGTGGACAATGCCCTGGCCGACGACATGCTGGAGCGTTGGCGGCTGGCCTGGGACGACCTGAAGCTGGTGGAGCGCGTCAAGGACGACGGCAGCCGCGTCTTCCAGGTCAAGGAGAGCACAAGGGCGCTGCGCGACCTGCTGCAGCCGCCCTCGCCCGAGGCCTACGACCTGCCGCGCATCGGCAATGCCGAGATCGAGACGCTGAAATCCCTGTTCGACCCCACCCGCGACCTGGCCGGCGCCCTGCATGCCGCCTGGCAGCGCTGCCACGATCTCTACGAGCAGGAGATGGAACCCCGGGTATTCCAGCAGAAGGCCCGCGAAGGGGCGCTGCGCGACTATCTGCTGCTTGCCCACCGGCAATATGCCGGCAATTGGGGCGAGTTCCTGACGCTGACCGCCCACCGGGTGTTCGGCCGGGTCACCACCCATTTCCTCGAACGCTTCAGCACCAACCTGGGGCGCACCGAGCAGGAGCGGGCCGGCCACATGCCCTATCTCATGCGCACCCTGCACCAGGTCCGCGACCGGCCGGAAATCCGCCGCCAGGAGCGGGAGGAGGAAGCCGAATGGCAGGCTCAGCGCCGGGAATTGCAGAATTTCCTCAAGGGCATTACCGCCGCAGCGTGACCAATGTGAATTGGTTCACGGAAAGGCCGGGCGGCGCAAAGGTATAAGGGCGGAAAATAGCGCCCGTTTCAGGTGTGGACCCGATTGAGCGGAACCACCGCCTGAGGTAAATCATCGGGCGTCACAGGGGGAACTACGTAGATGCTTGCCACCACGGCCCTCGCAGCCCGGCCCTTCGTCGCCATCCGCTGCCATGCCTGCCGCTACTTCACGCTGGAGCGCTGCTGCAACGCCTCGGCCCGGCTGGAAGGCCAGGACGACCGGGACGGCGAATGCCCGCATTTCCGCTTCGGGCTGTCTTCCGGCCCGGCGCCCGAATGGCAGGTGCGCTGAAGGCGCAGGCGGGATTGCGGCCGGGACGGCCGCGCTCCGGGAAAAGCCGCAGGTCGGACATCTCGCCCGTACCCTTGGATGGCCTCAACGTCCGGCCATCACGTAGTCGCGCAGGGATTCCGCTTCCATCTTGGTTTCGTCCAGCCGGGACTTCACCACGTCGCCGATGGTGACGATGCCGGCCACGTCGCCGTTGGCGTTCACCACCGGCAGGTGGCGGATGCGCTTGGCGGTCATGATCTCCATCAGGCGCTCGACGGTGTCGTCCTCGTGGCAGACGAAGACCTCGGCGGTCATCAGATCCTTGACCCTGGCGGTGATGCAGACATCCACGGCGTCGGCCAGGCCGCGCACGATGTCGCGCTCCGACAGGATGCCGGCGACCCGGTCGCCGTTCATGACCAGCACGGCGCCGATCTTGTGGGTGGCCAGCAGGCGGGCGGCGTCGCCGACGCTGGCGTCGGGGGGGACCGAGATGATGCCCGCGCCGCGGGCCTTGGATTTCAGGATGGTCTTGACGATCATGGGCACCCTCCCTTGGGCTCGAGTCTCAGGTCTCTCCCCTTGATACGTTGGGCCGGGCCCGAGTCCCTTCAAGGGATGGGGGCATCAGTATAAGAGCTTGACGGCCTGGGTCCGGTCGGCGGGCGGCAGGGACTGGTTACCCAGCAGGTAATGCAGCGCGGTGCGGCCGCGGGCGTCGGCCCGGTGGGGATCGGCCCCGGCCTTCAGGGCCTTTTCCATGTCGGCCAGGCTGCCCTTGGCGGCGGCGGTCATCAGCGGGGTCTTGAGGTCGCGCGGCAGCGGGCCATGGCCGTTGGCGGCCGAGGTCAGCGCGCCGGCCGGGTCGCGGGCGATGCGCTCCAGCAGGGCGAAGTCGGTGTCGCGGCCCTGGGGCGTCGGACAGTCGGTCAGCGGTCCGCCCCGCAACTGGCCCAGGCGTTTGGCGGCCTCCTCCAGCAGGGCGCGGTGGCTGACGGCCATGCGGCAGGGAAAGCGCAGGTTCATGCCGTCGAACACCGACGGGGCGGGCTCGGACCTGCGGGCCACCAGATCGTAGCCCTTGATGGCGGGCATGGTCTCGGCCAGCAGCACCGCCTCGATCCGGCGGAGCGTCAGGGCGTAGCGGACGAAGACATAGGTGTCGGCCTTGATCCCCTTGCCCTGGGGGGCGTCGGGCAGCAATTCGAAATAGCTGATCAGCCATTCCTCCTTGTCGGCCAGCAGCGGGTCGGCGGCCACCTGCTCGGCGGTGGGCACCCGCAATTCGATCTCGGCATCGATGTCGTCGAGCATGTGGGACGCCTTGACCGTGTTGCCGGCCAGGAACTCGCGCAACGCACCGCCGATAGCTTCCAGGCGGTCGGCGTTGGCGTCGGCGGGAAGCGCCGGCTTGCCGGCCCCGGCGCGGTTCATCTCGGTCTGGATACGGGCGAAGGTGACCAGGCCGTCGCCCGGCACCGCCGCCAGTTCGTCGCCCCCCGAGGCGGGGACGTTGTCCGACAGGAACCAGGCGCCCGCCGCCGCCGCCAGCAGCAGGGCGGCGGCGGCGGTGACCGTATGCTTCGACATGCCGTTCCGCCTAGCGCTTCAGCGGCTTGTACTTGATGCGGTGGGGCTGGTCGGCGTCGGTCCCTAAGCGGCGGTGACGGTCGGCCTCGTAATCCTGGTAGTTGCCCTCGAACCACACCACCTGGGAATCGCCCTCGAAGGCCAGGATGTGGGTGGCGATGCGGTCCAGGAAGAAGCGATCGTGGCTGATCACCACGGCGCAGCCGGGGAATTCCGCCAGGGCGTCTTCCAGGGCCGACAGGGTCTCCACGTCCAGGTCGTTGGTGGGTTCGTCCAGCAGGATGACGTTGGCGGGACGGCTCAGCATCTTGGCCAGATGCACGCGGTTACGCTCGCCGCCCGACAGCACGCCCACCTTTTTCTGCTGGTCGGCGCCCTTGAAGTTGAACAGGCCGGCATAGGCGCGGGAGTTGATCTTGCGCTTGCCCAGGTCGATCTCTTCCTGGCCGTCGGAGATTTCCTCGAAGGCGGTCTTGTCGGGGTCCAGGGTATCGCGGTTCTGGTCCACATAGCCCAGCACCACGGTCTCGCCCACGGTGAAGGTGCCGGTGGTGGGCTGCTCGGCGCCGGTGATCATGCGGAACAGGGTGGTCTTGCCGGCGCCGTTGGGGCCGATGATGCCGACGATGCCGCCGGGGGGGAGGCGGAAGTTCAGGTTCTCGTACAGCAGGTTGTCGCCGAACGCCTTGGAGACGTTCTCGGCCTCGATCACCTTGCCGCCCAGACGCGGGCCGGGGGGCACGGAGATGACGGCGGGGCCGGTGGCCTTCTCCTGGGACTTGGCGACCAGATCCTCGAAGGCGCTGATACGGGCCTTGCTCTTGGTCTGGCGGGCCTTGGGCGAGGAGCGCACCCATTCCAGCTCGTCACGGATGGCGCGCATGCGCGACGTCTCTTCCCGCTCTTCCTGCTCGAGGCGCTTGCCCTTCTGCTCCAGCCACGAGGTGTAGTTGCCCTCGTAGGGGATGCCGTGGCCGCGCTCCAGTTCCAGGATCCAGCCGGTGACGTTGTCCAGGAAGTAACGGTCGTGGGTGATCATCACCACCGTGCCGGAGTAATCCTCCAGGAAGCGCTCGAGCCAGGCCACCGATTCGGCGTCCAGATGGTTGGTGGGCTCGTCCAGCAGCAGCATGTCGGGATGCGACAGCAGAAGGCGGCACAGCGCCACGCGGCGCCGCTCGCCGCCCGACAGCAAGGTGACGTCGGCATCGCCGGGCGGGCAGCGCAGCGCGTCCATGGCGATCTCGATGGTGCGGGTCAGGTCCCAGGCATTGAGATGGTCGATCTTTTCCTGCAACTCGCCCTGTTCGGCGATCAGGGCGTTCATCTCGTCGTCGGTCAGTTCCTCGGCGAACTTGGCCGAGACCTCCTCGAAGCGGTCCAGCAGCGCCTTGGTCTCGGCCACCGCCTCCATGACGTTGCCCATGACGTCCTTGGCGGGGTCGAGATGGGGTTCCTGCGCCAGATAGCCGATCTTGACGCCCTCGGCCGCCCAGGCCTCGCCGCCGTATTCCTTGTCGATGCCCGCCATGATCTTCAGCAGCGTCGACTTGCCCGCGCCGTTGACGCCCAGCACGCCGATCTTGGCGCCGGGGAGAAAGCTGAGGGTCAGCCCCTTCATGATCTCCTTCCCGCCGGGATAGGCCTTGGTCAGGTTCTTCATGACGTAGACGTACTGGTACGAGGCCATAGGGGGCTCTCCGCTGGGGCGTGGTCGATTTGGGAGATTGAGTAGACGGGCGGGGCCGCCCCGTCAAGGTTTGCGGATCAGCGCGAGACGATCAGGTGGGATACGCCCGGCAGTTCGGTCAGCAGTTCGTCGGCCAGCAGGCGCGACCACGAGCGGCCCCGCTCGTCGGTGAACGAGGATTGCAGCGCCGCGTCGCAGCGCATCTGCCAGTCGTCCATGGGGAACAGGGCGACCCATTCGATGCCGTCGTCGAAGGTCAGCACCGGAAACAGCACGTCGCGGGTCATGCGCCAGGGGGTATCGGCGTCGAGGCAGCGGCCGCTGTTCTGCAGCAGGCAGCGTGGGCCGTCGGCGCCATAGGTCAGGACGGCGTGGCGGCCGTGGCCGGTCTCGCCGCAGATGGCGGCGGTAAAGCGCCGGAAGGTGGAATCGGCGTCGGAATCGTTCAGGTTGATGCGGAAGATCTCGGGCTTGGCCATGGGTGTCTCCTCAAGGCGTCATCAGAGCATGGGGGGCTTTGACGCCCCTTGATGCCCGTCAAGGGCGGCTCCCTTGCCCCCGGCCCCGCCGGCCTATAGGCTGGAGGCATGAAAAAGCCCAAGATCGTCCCCATTCCGTCCAAGCAGGAAATCCTCGACTTCATCCGCGCCCAGCCCGGGCGGGTCGGCAAGCGCGAACTGGCGCGGGCCTTCAACCTGAGGGGCAGCGACAAGATCGACCTCAAGGCGATCCTCAAGGAACTCGAGCGCGAAGGCGAGGTGGAACGCGGCCAGAAACGGCGCTTCGCCCGGCCTGGCGCCCTGCCCGATGTGGGCGTGGTGGAGATCATCGGCACCGACAGCGACGGCGAATTGCTGGCGCGGCCCTTGAACTACGAGGGCGAGGGCCGCCCGCCGCGCATCTTCATGGCGCCCTTCCGCCCCGGCGAGGCGGCGGTGGGTGTCGGCGACCGGGTGCTGGCCAAGCTGAAGCGGGTGCGGGGCGAGGACGTCTACGAGGCCCGGCCCATCCGCATCATCGGCGAGGCCCGCGCCCGGGTGCTGGGCGTGTTCGAGCCCAATCCCGATGGCTCGGGACGCCTGCGTCCCACCTCGCGCAAGGAGAAGGCCGAGTACATCGTGCCGAGGGGCGAGACCGGCGACGCCAAGGCGGGCGAGCTGGTGCTGGCCGACATCATGCCCGGCCGCCTCTACGGCATGCGCACCGTCTCGGTGAAGGAACGCATGGGGATGCTGGGCGCGCCGCGCTCGGTCAGCCTGGTGGCCATCCATACCAACGACATTCCCTTCGAGTTCCCCGAGGCCGCCCTGAAACAGGCGGCGGCCGAGGGACCGGCGCCTTTGGGCGACCGTACCGATCTGCGTTCCATCCCGCTGGTCACCATCGACGGCGAGGATGCGCGGGACTTCGACGACGCGGTGTTCGCCGAGCCCGACGCGGACCCGAAGAATCCCGGCGGCTGGCACTGCATCGTCGCCATCGCCGACGTCTCCTGGTACGTGCGCCCCGGCGACGCCCTGGACAAGGAAGCGTTCAAGCGTGGCAACTCGGTCTATTTCCCCGACCGGGTGGTGCCCATGCTGCCCGAGGAGCTGTCCAACGGCTGGTGCTCGCTCAAGCCCGACGAGGACCGCCCCTGCATGGCGGTGCATTTCTGGCTGGACGCGCTGGGCAACAAGCTACGGCATCGTTTCGTGCGGGCAATGATGCGTTCGGTGGCGCGCTTCACCTACACCCAGGTGCAGGCGGCCAAGGACGGGCGGCCCGACGACAAGATCGGGCCGCTGCTGCCCCAGGTGATCGAGCCGCTGTACGGCGCCTGGGCGGCCTTGTTCCGCGAGCGCAAGGAACGCGGCGTCCTGGAACTGGACATCCCCGAGCGCAAGGTGACCATTACCCCCGAGGGCAAGGTGGAAGCCATCACCGAGCGGGAACGCTTCGACAGCCACCGGCTGATCGAGGATTTCATGATCATGGCCAATGTCTGCGCCGCCGAGACCCTGGAGAAGGTCCACAAGCCCTGCATGTACCGCATCCACGACCTGCCCAGCCAGGAGAAGCTGGAGGGTTTGCGGGAGTTCCTGTCGTCCCTGGACTTGAAGCTGGCCAAGGGCCAGGTGCTGCGCCCCGCCCATTTCAACCGCGTCCTGGAGGCGGTGGCCGACACCGTCAATTCCCATCTGGTCAGCCAGGTGATCCTGCGCTCCCAGGCCCAGGCCCAGTACAGTCCGGAGAATATCGGCCATTTCGGCCTGGGGCTGGCCCGCTACGCCCACTTCACCTCGCCCATCCGCCGCTATGCCGACCTGCTGGTCCATCGGGCGTTGATCGCCGGCCTGCACCTGGGCGAGGGGGCGCTGCCTGCGGATGCAGTCGCAGAGTTCGCCGAATGGGGTGAGCACATTTCGGTGACGGAACGGCGCGCGGCGGTCGCCGAGCGCGAAGCGGTGGACCGCTACGTCACCGCCTTCCTGGTGGACCGGGTGGGGGCCTCGTTCAGCGGCAAGGTGTCGGGGGTGACCCGCTTCGGCCTGTTCGTCACCCTGGACCAGACCGGGGCCGACGGGCTGGTGCCCATCTCGACCCTGCCCGAGGATTTCTACGTCCACGACGAGGTCCATCACTGCCTGGTGGGCAAGCGCACCAGAAAGACCTTCCAGTTGGGGCAGACGCTGGAGGTGGAACTGGCCGAGGCCAACACGCTGACCGGCTCCATGGTCTTCCGCCTGGGCGGCGGGTCCGAGCGTCCGCCCCGTCCCCCCCGCCCCGGCGCCAAGCCGTTCCGGCCCGGGGCCAAGCGGCACAAAGGGCGCTGAAAATCCTGTACCCCCGAGGGTGGCCTTGCGCATAATCGCCGGGATGATCCGATCCACGCCCATGGGAGCCGGGTTCGCCCTGGCGCTTTGCCTCCTGTCCCACCCCGCCGCCGCCGGCTGGGTGGCGGGCGAGGCCGAACGCACCATCGCCTTCGGCTTCGACGCCATCGTCGAGCGCCACCTGCAGCCGGTGACCGCCCAGACCATCGCGCTGGACGGGCTGCGCGGCCTGGCCGAGATCGATCCGCAACTGGCGGTGGCCCTGGAGCAGGGGCGGCTGCGCCTGTCCACCACTGAAAAGGTGGTGGCCGATTATCCCGCCGCCCCGCCCGACGACGCGGTGGGGTGGGCGCGCATCACCGTCAACGCGGCGCTGGAGGCCTCGCAGGTGTCCGGGCGCCTGCGGGAGGCCGATTCCGAACGCCTCTATCAGGCGGTGTTCGAAGGCGCGCTGGGCAAGGCCGACCTGTTCTCCCGTTATGCCGGGGCCAGGGAGGCCAGGGAACACCGTTCCAACCGTTCGGGCTTCGGCGGCATCGGCATCAAGTTCGACCTGATCGACGGCGATGCCCGCATCGTCGAGGTGGTCGATGACGGTCCCGCCGCCAAGCTGGGCTTGCGGGCCGGCGACGTCATCACCGCCATCGACGGAGAACCCGTCAAGGGGCTGGACCGCGGCGAATTGTCCGCCCGCCTGCGCGGCGCCGTCGCCACCGAGGTCCTGGTGGCGCTGCGCCGCGACAGCCAGATGCTGCAATTCACCCTGCGCCGCTCGCTGATCGTGCCCCAGACGGTGACCACCGCCATCAACGGCGGCATCGCCCATTTCAAGATCACCAGCTTCAACCAGCGTACCGCCTACAGCCTGGAGAACCAGTTGAAGGACGTCCGCACCCGGCTGGGGGCCGGCTTGCAGGGCGTGGTGCTCGACCTGCGTGGCAATCCCGGCGGATTACTGGACAAGGCGGTGGCGGTGGTCGACCTGTTTCTGGCCGAGGGCACCATCATCTCGACCCGGGGCCGCCATCCCGCCGCCGCCAACAGCTTCGAGGCCAAGCCCGGCGATATCGGCGAGGACCTGCCCCTGGTGGTGCTGGTGGACGGGCGTTCGGCCTCGGCGGCCGAAATCGTCGCCTCCGCCCTGCAGGATTCCGGGCGCGCCGTGGTGATCGGCACCAATTCCTACGGCAAGGGCACCGTCCAGACCGTGGTGCGCCTGCCCAACGACGGCGAGATCACCCTGACCTGGTCGCGCTTTCACGCGCCGTCGGGCTATGCCCTGCACGGGCTGGGCGTGCTGCCGGCGCTGTGCTCGGGCGGAACCACCCAATCGGCGGCCCAGATGGTCGAGGGCGCCGGGCGCGGAATCCTGCCGGGCAAGCCGGCCGAGACCCTGGCGGTGTGGCGCGGCACCGGCATCGACGACATCGAACTGCGCCACCGCCTGCGCGAGACCTGCCCGCCATCCCGGCGGGTCGACGGCAAGCTGGAGATGGATCTGGCCGACCGGCTGCTGGCCAACCGCTCCGCCCATGCCCGCGCCCTGGCGGCCTCGGCCCCCAGCAGGGGGCTGGAGGCGCTGCAGACCCGTCCGTCACCGGAAACAGGCTCCCACTGATCATGAACCTTGCCGACTGGATCGGGCGGACCGAGATTCTTCACGACCTGGCGGCGCCGGCGCCGCTCGGCGGTCTCGCCGCCACCCTGGACCATGCCGAGCCGCCGTGGACGGCGGGCGAGGTGCCGCCGCTCGGCCACTGGCTCTATTTCCTGCCCCGCGCGCTGCAGCGCGACATCGCCGCCGACGGCCACCCCCACAAGGGCGGCTTCCTGCCGCCGGTGGAATTGCCCCGGCGCATGTGGGCGGGCGGCGAGTTCACCTTTACCGTGCCCATTCCGGTGGGGGCGGCCATCACCCGGCGCTCGACCATCGCCGACGTGACGGAAAAAACCGGACGCTCCGGCCCCATGGTGTTCGTCCGGGTCGAGCACGAGATTTCCACCGGGAGCGGGTCGGCGCTGACCGAGACGCACCACATCGTCTACCGCGCGGCGCCCCGGCCGGGCGACGCGCCGCCGCCGCCGGAAGCCGCTCCGGCCGGGGCGGCGTGGCGACGGACGGTTCGGCCGGACATCGTGCTGCTGTTCCGCTATTCGGCGCTGACCTTCAACGGCCACCGCATCCACTACGACCGCGATTATTGCCGCGACGTGGAAGGCTATCCCGGCCTGATCGTCCATGGGCCGCTGATCGCCACCCTGCTGATGGATTTGTTCCTGCGCCACAATTCCGGCGCCCGGGTCACCGGCTTCCGCTTCCGGGCGAAACGCCCGCTGTTCGACATCCACCCGTTCGAGGTTTGTGGGCGCCCGGTGCCGGGCGGAGCCGAACTGTGGGCGGTGGACCACCAGGGCGATCTGGCCATGAGTGCCGAGGTGGAGGCCGCTTGACGTCATGCGGGCGGGACGCCCGCGCTCCGGCCCATTGCCAGGAGCACGGACGTCCCGCCCACCAACGTTTTAACTCAGCCGATGGTGTAGCCGCCGTCGACGACGATTTCCTGGCCCCAGATGTTCTTGGCCCCGTCCGAGCACAGGAAGGCGGCGGTGGCGGCGATATCGCCGGGCTCGCCGAAGGCGCCGGGCATGAGCCGCGCCGTCACCTGGGTGGCCACCGCCTGCAGCACGTCGGCCGGCAGGCCGATGCCGCCCCAGATGGGGGTGGCGATGGGGCCGGGGGCGACGGAGTTGACCCGGATGCCCTTGGGGGCCAGTTCGGCGGCCAGGGTCTGGGAGAACGACTTCAGCGCCGCCTTGCTGGCGCTGTAGATGGCCAGGCCGGGGAAGCCCACCTGGGTTAGGAAGGTGGTGACGAACAGCACCGAGCCGCCCTTGCGGATATGGGGCAGGAAGCCGCGCACCGTCTGCACCGCACCGGTGAAGTTGACGCCGAACTGGTGGTCGATGGCCGCCGCGTCGCTCTGCTCGAAGGGCACCACCTTGGCGATGCCGGCATTGGGCACTACGATGTCGATGCCGCCGAAGCGCTTGACGGTCTCGGTCACCAGCCGGTCCAGGTCGGCCTGGCTGGTGACGTCGCCGGTCACCACCAGCACGGAATCCTCGCGGCCCTTGGCGATCTCGGCCAGGGCGGCGGCGTTGCGGGCGAACACGGCGACCTTGGCGCCTTCGGCCAGGAAGCGTTCGGCGATGGACAGGCCGATGCCGCTGCTGGCGCCGGTGACGACGGCGATCTTGCCGTCGAGGGAGTTGGTCATGGGGGTATTCCTTATGGGGGGAAGGGTGCCCCCAGAAGGTCATAATTGGCCCTCAGGAACCTTGAGGCCGGTCAAGGCCGTAGAGGTAGCGCAATTCCGCCAGTGCGTCGTTCATCACATAGGGAACCGCCTGGGCGAAGATGTCGAGGATGACGATGGCGTTGACCACGGCGTCCTTGGTGAAGGCGGCGCGGATGCGGTCGGCCATGCCGTGGTTGACCTTCTCGGCGGCGGCGCTGTGCTCGCGCAGGCCGGCTACGTCCAGGCCGATCATCCCGTTGCCGCCGGCCTCCAGATAGCGGCCCAGCAGGAAGGTGGAGAAGATGCGGAACAGCGTCTCCTCCTCGCTGGCGAAGGGCAGGTGGAAGCGGGCCATGGGCCGGAAGAAGGCCAGGCGGGGGCAGCCCGAGACCGCGCCGGCCAGCCCGACCAGCGAGGCCATGCCCTGCTGCAGGGACCGGCGCGACGTGACGGTCCGCAGCGGCGAGATCACCTCCACGTCGGCCATCTGGAACGAGTCATAGCGGTCGAAGCGCCCGATGAAGCCGGACAGCACGCCGGCGAAGGGGCAGATCGCGCCCTCATCGGGGGGCAGGGGGCAATCCTTGCAGGGATGGAACGCCAGGGCCGTCCAGTGGGGAAGCGGCTGTTCTGATGGCTCGATGGTGAAGTCGGCCTGCCGCATGGTCAGGGACACCGTTTCCGTCGTGCCGCCGTCGATGGTGAAGCGGTAGGTGATGGTGGTGGCGTCGGTATCCATGGCCTGACCATTTCCGGGCTCTGTCGACCCATGATGATCCTTAACGGCCGAATTCTCCACCTTCGGATGGAGAGGCGGCATTCGCACTTTGTTAGCAGGCTGGATACGGCCTATTACCTATCTCAGGATAATCCATTCGTATCGGACTGCTATGTCTGGGGGCTGGACAAGAGGCCTGGAAAGAGAGGGGATGATGCGGATTTCCGATGTGCTGGCCGACAAGGGGCGCACGATCCATCAGATTGCGCCCAGCGTCGCCCTGCGTGAAGCGGCGGCTGTGCTGCTGGAGAAGAACATCGGAGCGCTGATCTGCGCCGATCGAGTCGGCGGCATCGTCGGCATCCTGTCCGAACGCGACGTCGCCCGGGCTTTCGCCCGGATGGGGGCCGATCTCGTCACCATGTCGGTGGGCGACGCCATGAGCCGCGACGTGGTCGCCTGCGCCGCCGGCGACAGCGTCGAGGAAATCCTCGACATCATGACCGAGACCCGCTGCCGTCACATTCCCGTGGTCAAGGACGGCGAAGTGCTGGGCCTGGTATCCATCGGCGATCTGGTCAAGGCCATGAAGCGGGGGGCCTAAGCCCCCCAATTCCCGGCCGGAAACTACTTCTTCACGGCGATCAGGTCGGCGTCGCCCTTGTCGAGCATCAGCGAGTGCTCCAGCGACACGTAGTGGAAACGCCGCGCCGTATGGCCGGCATGGATGGCGAAGCCGACATTGTAGGTCTTGCCGGCCTCGATGGCCTTGAACGGCGCCGAGGCGGCGAGCGGGCGCGACAGTGTCACCGTCCAGGTGTCGCCGGCCAGGGAGGCTTCGGCGGTGACCGGCGAGGGCTTGACCTCGGTCCGCTTGTCGAAAATGGTCCCGCCGGCCGCCTGGGCGGCGGCGCCCGGCTTCAGGCGGGCCTGCCAGTATTCCATCAGCTGGCCGGAGGCCTGCATCTTCTCCAGATCGGCGGCGGCCACCAGTTCGTCGCCGGCCCCCTGGCGGCCCGGCTTGGCGCGGGTGCGGTTCAGGTATTTGGTGCGGTCGGCGCCGCCGCCGGCCGGCATCTTGGCGGCGTCCTCGTGGCAGGTGCCCCAGCAGCCGGCCTGCGCCGCCTCGGGCAGCTTGCCGTCGTCGAGCATCAGGGTGACCTTGGTGGCGAAGTCGGGGTCCATCTTGGAATTGGGCTGGGCGCCCTCCTTGAATTCCAGGCGGACGTGCAGCTTGCCGCCCTCCTGGGCCACCTTGACCCCCGCGGTGATGGCGGCGGGCTTGGCCGGAATGACGGCGGGTTCGTTCTTGGAGCCGGACACCAGGGTGGCGCCCATGTCCTTTTCCTCGCCCAGGTGGCATTCCTTGCAGGCCTTGCCGCTCTTCACCTTGCCCGATCCGCCGTGATCGCCCGACAGCACCCATTCCAGCGACGACTGGCCGGGGTAGAACAGCACCACCTCCTTGGCCGGGACGCCGGCCCAGTCGAGGGCCAGGGCGGGGGTGGCGGCAAGAACCATCAGGACGGAAAGGGCGGTGCGTTGCATGGCGGTCTTCCTGGTCAAAGGGGAGGGGACCTAACCACAGGGTGAAGGCCGGTGACTTGACCTTGCTCAATGCAAAGCCGGTCCGGCACACGTAACCAGTGCCCGAGCGGCATGATTTCGGAGGATGGGCGCCATGAGGATCGGGTTGGGCAAGGGATTGGCCGCAGTGGTGGTGGCCGGGCTCGTCGCGCTGTCCGCCGCCGCCCAGGCCCAGCAGGCGCCGATCATGATCAAGGGCCAGCCCTACGAATACGACAAGGACAACGCCCAGGACGTCATGCGCATTTGCGCCGGTTGCCACGGCGAACTGGGCAACGGCGGCGGTGGCGGCGCCTATCCCCGTCTGGGCGGACTGAACGCCGATTATCTGGCCGAGCAGATGCGCAAGTTCAAGAGCCGCGAGCGCGAGAACATTCCCATGATCCCCTTCGCGGTGGACCGCGAACTGTCCGAGCGCGACGTGCTGGACGTCACCCGCTATCTGTCCGAGATCAAGCTGGACACCAAGCCGCCGGCCAACATGCCCGCCGACGGCTACGCCCGCCTGCAGATCATGAAGAAGGTGCTGCAGATCCCGCGCGAGCCGGGTGACGCCGAGGCTGGCAAGGCCTTCTATGCCGCCGATTGCGGCCCCTGCCACGGCAACAAGGGCCAGGGCCGTCTGAAGAAGCCGGCCCTGGCGCCGCAGTTCATCCCCTACCTCAAGACCCAGGTGGACAGCTTCCTCAGCGGCAAGCGCCAGCATGACGATATCGAGATCATGAAGGCCAGGAGTCCCGAGGAGTGGAAAAACCTCTGGGCCTTCCTGTCCAGCCTGCAGGATTGACGCGTCCGGGCTTGCGCTCGGGCCCCGGCCGGAATATCTGAATTGGTATGACTACACAGAAGACCACCGGCTATCTGGCCGGCCAGATCCTTATCGCCATGCCGCAGATGGAAGACCCGCGCTTCGCCCGCTCCGTCGTCTATCTCTGCGCCCACAACGCCGACGGGGCCATGGGCATCGTCGTCAACAAGCTGTTCGGCGGGCTGACCTTCCCGCAATTGCTGGAGCAGCTGGACATTTTCCCCACGCCGGCCTGCGAGCGGACCCGCATCCATTTCGGCGGGCCGGTGGAAAGCGGACGCGGCTTCGTGCTGCATTCCGCCGATTACCAGCACGAGAACACCATGATCGTCGAAGGCGACGTGGCGCTGACCGCCACGGTGGACGTGCTGCGCGCCATGGCCGATGGCTGCGGCCCGCGCGAAAGCCTGCTGGCGCTGGGCTATGCCGGCTGGGGCTCGGGGCAGCTGGATTCGGAAATCCGCGAGAACGCCTGGCTGACCGTGCCCGCCGATCCGGTCCTGCTGTTCGGCCGCGACCTCGAGCACAAATACGAGCGGGCCATCCACAAGCTGGGCATCGATGTCGGCCTGCTGTCCTCGGACGCCGGCCACGCCTGAAGGTGGTTCAGCCTGAACCGGACAGGGTCTACTTGAACTCCGTCCGGTTCTCCCGGATGCCGACCGGGTCCTCGTGGATGATCACGTCGAAGCCGGGGAATTCGGCCAGGAGGGCCTTTTCCACCTCGTCGGAGATGCGGTGGGCCTCGATCAGCGCCAGGTCGCCGGGCAGTTCGAGATGGAGCTGGATGAAGCCCTGGCGGCCCGAGGTGCGGGTGCGCAGGTCGTGGTGGTCCTGCACGCCGGGATGGGTGGCGACGATGGCGCGGATACGCTCGCGGTCGGCTTCCGGCATCTCCTTGTCCATCAGGGTGTCGAGCGACAGCCGGGCGATCTGCCAGGCGTTGATCATCAGCCAGCCGGCGATGCCGATGGCGAACAGCGGGTCGGCCAGCGGCCAGCCGGTCCCCGCCGCCAGCAGCAGCGAGACGATGACGCTGGCGTTGATCAAGAGGTCGCCGGTGTAGTGCAGCGAATCGGCGGAGATGGCCAGGGACCCGGTGCGCTTGGCCACCATGCGCTGAAAGCCCACCAGGGCCAGGGTGGCGAGGATGGAGAACACCATCACCGCGATGCCCCATTCGCCGTGGCTGACGGGCTGGGGATGGATCATGCGGCTGCCGGCCTCGGCCAGCAGGAAGCCGCCCGAGCCCACCACGAAGGCCGCCTGGCCCAGCCCGGCCAGGGCCTCGGCCTTGCCGTGGCCGAAGCGGTGGTCGTCGTCGGCCGGCACCAGGGCGTGGCGCACCGCCATCAGGTTGAGCGCCGAGGCCGCCAGGTCCAGGGTGGAATCGATCAGGGTGGAGAGCAGAGCCACCGAGCCGGTGGCCACCCAGGCGGCCAGCTTGACGGCGATCAGTACGGCGGCGGTGGCGGTCGAGGCGTAGGTGGCCAGCCGCATCAGCCGTTCATGGTCGCGGGGCGCGCCGCTCATGGGTAGAGGTGCTCCAACCGCCAGCCGTCCTCCCCCCGCACATAGGCGAAGCGGTCGTGCAGGCGGAACGGCCGGTCGTGCCAGAACTCGATGCGCCGGGGCGCCAGCCGGAAGCCCGACCAGTGGGGCGGGCGCGGCACCTTGCCCAGGCCGAATTTGGCGGCGAACTCGCCGACCCGCTTCTCCAGTTCGAACCGGCCGGTGAGCGGCCGCGACTGGATGGAAGCCCAGGCGCCGATCTGGCTGGCCCGCGCCCGGGTGGCGAAGTAGGAATCCGCCTCTTCGTCCGAGACCCGGGTGATGGCGCCCTCGGCACGGATCTGGCGCCGCAGGCTCTTCCAGTGGATGCACAAGGCGGCGTTGGGGTTGGCCGCCAGGTCCTGGCCCTTGCGGCTTTCCAGGTTGGTGAAGAACACGAAGCCGGCCGCGTCGGCGCCCTTCAGCAGCACCATGCGCACGCTGGGCCTTCCTTCCGCGTCGGCGGTGGCCAGGGCCATGGCGTTGGGGTCGTTGGGCTCGGCCTTCTCGGCCTCTTCCATCCACTTGTGGAACAGGACCAGGGGATCGGCTTCGGGTGTGGACATTCTTTCACCGGCGGGTGTTGACGCGTCGCCCTCAAAATGCCCAGATTCAGGGGCATATGGTAGACGTTTCGTCGCATACCCCCTTTTCAGCGAGAGCCCCATGCGCCCCCTTGCTCCCAAGATCGTTTCCGCCCTCCTCGCCCTGTCGCTGCTGGGGGCCTGCGAGAACGCCAAGGTCGGCCAGACCACCGGCGCCATCCTGGGCGGCGTCGGCGGCGGCCTGCTGGGCTCGCAGTTCGGCGGCGGTACCGGCCGGCTGTTGATGACCGCCCTGGGCGCGGCGCTGGGCGCCTATGCCGGCTCGGAACTGGGCAAGACCCTGGACAAGGCCGACAAGGAAGAGGTGATGAAGGCCGAGGAGAAGGCCGCCGACGCCCCGGTGGGGGAGACCGTCGCCTGGAGCAATCCCCAATCGGGCAAGTCCGGCACGGTGACGCCGGTGAGCGAAACCAGGGATGCCCAGGGGCGCACCTGCCGCGACTTCAAGTCGACCATCCTGGTGGACGGCAAGGAAGAGGTGGTCAACGGCACCGCCTGCAAGCAACCCGACGGTTCGTGGAGCGCGGTGAACTAATACCAAATCCCAATGAGCCGAACTCATCGGGATTTGGTCAGGCCCAAGGGGCCGCGCGGCTTCTGCCGCGGAAGGCAAGGGTTTCGGAGAAACCCGCCCGCCGCTGAGGGCGCCGCTGATCGGTTTCGATCAGCGGGATATGGTATAAGTCACGCTTCCTTAACCGGAAAGACGGCATGGTCACGGGTTGGCGGTGCCGCCCATTTTCCATTGCAGCCGGGATGACGACGCGGTGAAGGACCCTTATCTGGTGCTGGGCGTGGCCCGCACCGCTTCCGACGACGAGATCAAGAAGACCTACCGTGCCCTGGCGCGCGAGCTTCATCCCGACCTCAATCCCGGCGATTCCAAGGCTGAGTCGCGGTTCAAGGACATCTCCGCCGCCTACGACTTCCTGTCGGACCCGGCCAAGCGCGCCCAGTTCGATTCCGGCGAGATCGACGCCTCGGGCTCGCCGAAGCGCGGCGCCTGGCGTTCGCGCTCCGGCCCCCGGGCGGGAGCGGGCGACCCCCGGGCGGGCTTCGGCGGCTTCGGCGACAACGTGGACGACATCCTGGCCGAGCTGTTCCGCCGCAAGCAGAAGGGCCAGTCCCAGGCGCACGCCAAGGCCAGGACAAGGGGTGGCGATGTGCGCCATACCCTGACCGTGCCGTTCCAGGAGGCGGCGGCAGGCGGCACCAAGCGGGTGACCCTGATGTCGGGCCGCACCGTCGAGGTGCGCATTCCGCCGGGCAGTACCGATGGCCAGACGCTGCGCCTCAAGGGCCAGGGCCACGGCGCCGACGACGGCGCGCTGCCGGGCGATGCCTTCATCGAACTGAAGGTGGAGGAACACCCCTATTTCAAGCGCCGCGACCTCGACGTGCTGCTCGACCTGCCGGTGACGGTGCAAGAAGCGGTGATGGGCGGCAAGGTGCCGGTGCCGACCATCGACGGCAAGGTGATGGTGACGGTGCCGCCCGGCTCCAACACCGGCGCGGTGCTGCGCCTCAAGGGCAAGGGCATCGCCGGTCCCCACGGGACGCGCGGCGACCAGCTGGTCACCCTGTCGGTGGTGCTGCCCGACGATGCCGATTTCCGCCAGCTGGTGGAGAAATGGGGGCCGCGCCACGGCTACGACCCCCGCGCCAAGGCGGGGATCGTCTGAGAGCCGGTGCTTGAAAAGGCTTGTCATCCCGAGGCACGAGCCGAGGGATCTCCGCCTGGAATGCTGGTCCCAAGCCGGGAAAACCGGATCAGAACGAGATTCCTCCGCCCGATGGTCGTCGGAATGACGGATCAAATGAAAGATCGGGCGTTATATCCTTCTACTTCCCGGCCTCCTCCTTCTTCTTCATGTGCTTTTCCAGCAGGGCGCACTGGTCGTCCCGCCGGGCGCGGCCGGTGAACCAGACGATGTCGAAGGGCGGCGTTCCGGTGCCGAAGGCTTCGCCATAGGCGGCGGGTCTGGTCTTGCCGGCCTCCACCTCCAGGAAGGCGATGGCCAGCATGGGAATGCCGGGCACCATGGCGTGCAGGCGGGCGGGGACGCCCCGGTCGGCGCGGGCGTGGACGGCGCCGGCGATCAGCACCGCCGGCCCGGTTTCGGGCCGTGACGCCTGATCGGCCATCACCTCGGCCATGGCGGCGTCGCGGGCGCGCTGGACGCGGACCATGGGGGCCACCGCCTTTTCCGGCAGCATGTTGCAATGGCCCTCGCGGATGTCGGCGGCCAGGGTCTTCTCCTCGGCGGCGGGCAAAGGCTGGTCCAGGCCGAAGCGGCCATCCGTTTCGGCGCCCTGCTCGCCCCTGGCGATGCGCCGGGTCAGGTCCTGGGGCAGGTTGGCGGCCTTGATCTCGCCGCGCGCCGCCAGCGCCGCCTCGACGATGGGGCGGTACAGCGCCCAGTCAGGCCAGCCGCGCTTTTCCCAGTCCAGCGCCGCGCCCAGGCCGGCGGAATCGCCGACGCCCTGGTCGATGGCGGCCTGCCGGTCGGTGTCCACCATCTCCAGCGCCACCACCGGCCGGCGGCCGGCGGCGGCCAACTCCCGCACCACCCAGGCCTGCAGGGCGTGGTGGTCGGCATTGTCGTGGGTCTCGCCCAGCAGCACGATGCCGGCTCCCCGCGCCGCCTCCGCCACGTCCTCGGGGCTCAGCCATCTGGACGAGGCGGGGGCCCAGATCCTGCCGGCCAGCGGATGGCCGCCGGGCAGGGTGGGTGGCGGTGGCGGTTCGGCCCAGGCGGGCGCCGCCCAGGCCAGGGCGAGAACGGCGAATCGAACGAGCGTTCGGGTCATCTGGTCAAGGCGGAGGGGTTGCGCTATGGTCATACCAAACCCTTCTAATAGAACAGCCAATACCTTGGGAGGCATCATGAAGAGGGTCATCGTGGGGGCCGTGCTGGCCTCGTTCCTGGCGTTGCCGGCCTTGGCCGCCGACCAGTTCCTCAACATTCTCACCGGCGGCACCAGCGGCGTCTACTACCCGCTGGGCAACGCCCTGTCGTCCATCTACGGCAAGACCCTGCCCGGTGCCCGGGTCACCGTCCAGGCCACCAAGGCCTCGGTGGAGAATCTGAACCTGCTGCAGGCGGGACGGGGCGAACTGGCCTTCACCCTGGGCGATTCCCTGACCCAGGCCTGGGAGGGCGTCGAGGAGGCCGGCTACAAGACGCCGCTGAAGAAGCTGCGGACCATGGCGGCCATCTATCCCAACTACATCCAGATCGTCGCCACCGCCGATTCGGGCATCAAGACCCTGGCCGACCTCAAGGGCAAGCGGGTGTCGGTGGGAGCCCCCAAATCGGGCACCGAGCTTAACGCGCGGGCCATCTTCAAGGCGGCGGGGCTGTCCTATGCCGATATGAAGGTGCAGTACCTGCCGTTTGGGGAATCGGTGGAGCTGATGAAGAACAAGCAGCTGGACGCCACCCTGCAATCGGCCGGGCTGGGCGTTTCCTCGCTGCGCGACCTCGCCACCAACGACGACATCGTCATCGTGCCGATTCCGGTCGAGACCGTCGCCAAGACCGGCGATTCGGCCTACATCGCCTCGGCGGTGCCGGCCAACACCTATCGCGGCCAGACCGCCGACGTGCCCACCGCGGCGGTGCGCAACTTCCTGGTCACCCACGAGGGCGTGCCCGCCGATCTGGTCTACGGCATGACCAAGTCCATGTTCGCCAACATGCCCGACATGCTGGCCGCCCATTCGGCGGCGCGCGACATCGTGCCGGAGGCCGCGGCCAAATCGCCCATCCCGCTGCATCCCGGCGCGGAGAAGTACTACCGCGAGGCCGGCTTGCTGAAGTGAGGTCGCCACACTCGTCATCCTGACGACCATCGGGAGGAGGGATCTCGTTTCGACGCGCCGTGTCCCATGCGGATGCGGTGGTGCCGGCGGAGATTCCTCGCCATGCTCGGGATGACACTAGTCTGACGGTGAAGGGGGATGGCGATGAGCCAGAACAACGGAACCGGTATCGATCCCTCCGAGATCGACACCAAGGGTGAGGTGTTCGGCCACGGCATCGAGTCCAGGCCGATCTTCTGGATCGCCATCGTCTTCTCCACCTTCCAGATCGTCACGGCGGCCTATTCGCCGCTGTCGTCGCTGCCGGTGCGGTCCATCCATGTGGGTTTCCTGCTGCTGATGGTCTTCGCTCTCTACGCCACCATGGACCGGGGCAATCCGGTCAAAGCCGCCGCCACCTGGATTCTGGGAGGGGTGTCCTTCGTCCTGTCGCTCTACCATCTGGTCTACGAGGGCGATCTGGTGCAGCGCTCGGGCGATCCCTCCGCCACCGATCTGGTGGTGGGCACCATCATGGTGGCCATGGTGTTCGAGGCTGCGCGGCGCCTGATGGGGTGGGCCCTGCCGCTGCTCTGCCTGGGCTTCGTCGCCTATGTGGCGTTCGGCGAGCATCTGCCGGCGCCGCTCGGCCATCGCGGCTACGGCTTCGACCAGATCGTCAACCAGTACTTCCTGGGGACCGAGGGCATCTTCGGCATCCCCTGCTATGTCTCGTCCACCTATATCTTCCTGTTCATCCTGTTCGGCAGCTTCCTCGAACAGGCGGGGATGATCCGCCTGTTCACCGACGTGGCGCTGGGCACGGTGGGCCATTCCCAGGGTGGGCCGGCCAAGGTGGCGGTCATCTCCTCGGGCCTGATGGGCACCATCAACGGTTCGGGGGTGGCCAACGTAGTGACCACCGGCCAGTTCACCATCCCTCTGATGAAGAGATTCGGCTACCGCCCGGAATTCGCGGCGGCCGTCGAGGCCACCTCGTCCATGGGCGGGCAGATCATGCCGCCGGTGATGGGGGCGGTGGCCTTCATCATGGCCGAAACCCTGAACGTCAGCTATTTCGAGGTATGCAAGGCCGCCGCCGTGCCCGCCATCCTCTATTACCTGACCGCCTTCTGGATGGTTCACCTCGAGGCGGGCAAGCGCAAGCTGCTCGGCCTGCCCAAGGAGGATTGCCCCAGCGCCTGGGGGGCCTTCAAGCGGCAATGGTTCCTGGTGGTGCCGCTGGCGGTGCTGGTCTATCTGCTGCTGTCGGGCTACACGCCCATGTTCTCGGGCACCATCGGGCTGGCCGGAACCGCCGTGGTGATCCTGGGCAATCCGCTGTCGGCCCGCCTGCCCGGCCTGGCCTACCGCTGCCTGTTCTGGGTGCTGCTGGCCCTGGTGTCGTCGTCGTTCTTCACCTACGGCATCGATGCCGTGGTGGCGGTGCTCGCCCTGCTGGTGGCGGCCAACGCCCTGTTCAAGGGGCATCACGCCACATTGCGGCTGTGCGTCAACTCGCTGAGCGAGGGGGCCCGGTCGGCGGTGCCGGTGGGCGTCGCCTGCGCCCTGGTGGGAGTCATCATCGGCACCATGACGCTGACCGGCGTGGCGGGTACCGTCACCCAGGGTATCGTCTCCCTGGCCGGCGACAGCCTGTTCCTGACCCTGGTGCTCACCATGCTGGCCTGTCTGGTACTGGGCATGGGCATTCCCACCATTCCCAACTACATCATCACCTCGTCGCTGGTGGCGCCCATCCTGCTGAAGATGGGGGTACCGCTGATCGTCTCGCACATGTTCGTGTTCTATTTCGGCATCATGGCCGACCTGACGCCGCCGGTCGCCCTGGCCGCCTTCGCCGCCGCCACGGTGGCGCGCTGCTCGTTCATGAAGACCGGTTTCCATGCGGTGCGTATCGCCGTCGCCGGTTTCGTCGTCCCCTACATGGCGGTCTACGATCACGCGCTGATGCTGCAGACCGGCGACTGGTCCGATGCGGCCTATGTGATCGCCAAGGCGGTGCTGGCCATCTTCCTGTGGGGGGCGGCGGCCATCGGCCATCTGTTCGTGCCCCTGAGTTGGGCCGAGCGCCTGCTGGCCACCGCCTCGGCCTTTTCCCTGGTGGTGGCGCTGCCCGTCACCGACGAGGCGGGTGCGGCGGGCGCCGCCGTGTTCGTGGGCTGGCACTGGCTCCGCTCGCGCAAGGCGGCCATGGCGTGAGCGGATTGTGTGCCGTCGCGGCGGCCGGCCTGCTGCTGCTGACCCCGTCGGATCACTTCACCCTGGCCTGGACCCATTCGGTGGAGAAGGTGGAGTGGCGCGAGGACTGGCAGGCCGTCTCCGGCCGCCTGATCCTCCGCCAGGCCTCGGTCCTGGGCAGCGCCGCCGGCATGGAGCCGCCGCCCCAGGCGGTGCTGAGGGACGGACGCTGGGTCTGGAACCCGGGGATCGTGATGGAGGAGATCGTCCTGGCCCGCTCGGATTTCACCGCCGACTGGCGGCTGTGCGTCGCGGGGCGCTGCCGGGACCTGGACAAGGAAAAGGGGCAGACCCGGTTGCGGGCCTGCCCCTGAAGTTCTGTTTGCCCCTCAGTCGCCGGGCGGGTCGTCTGCGCCGACCCTTGGCTTTCGCGGCCTAAGCCGCGCGGCCCCTGGGGCCTAGCCAAGCCTCGATGAGGTTCGCTCCTCGAGGCTTGGAAAAAGGGGGCTACATCACCCCCAGCGCCTTGGGCAGCCAGATGGACAGCGGCGGCCAGTAGGTCACCACCACCAGGAAGCCCAGCATGGCCAGCAGCCACGGCCACACCGCCACGGTCAGCTCGGTGATGCCCATCTTGGTGATGCCCGACGCCACGTAGAGATTGAGGCCCACCGGGGGATGGCACATGCCGACCTCCATGTTGACCACCATCATGATGCCGAAATGCACCGGGTCGATGCCCAGCTTCATGGCCACCGGGAACAGGATGGGGGCCATGATCAGCACGATGGACGACGGCTCCATGAAGTTGCCGGCCATCAGCAGCAGGACGTTGACCACCAGCAGGAAGGCGATGACGCCCAGTTCCTTGCCGACGATCCAATCGGCGATGGCGTGGGGAATGTTCTCGTTGGCCAGCACGAAGCTGAACAGCACCGCATTGGTGATGATGTACAGCAGCATGGCCGACATGGAGGCCGAGGACAGCAGGATCTTGCCCACTCCCTTGAGCGGCATGTCCCGGTAGACGAACACCGCGATGACGAAGGCGTAGACCGCGCTCATGGCCGCCGCCTCGGTGGGGGTGAAGATGCCGGTATAGATGCCGCCGATGACGATGACGATCAGCGCCAGACCCCAGACGGCTTCGCGCAGGGTGCGCAGGCGCTCGGCCCAACTGGCGACCGGAAGACGGGGATAGTCGTTCTTCCAGGCGATGTACCAGGTGACCACGCCCAGCACGGTGGCCAGCATCAGGCCGGGAATGACGCCCGCCATGAACAGGGCGCCCACCGAGGTGTTGGTGGCCACCGCGTACATGACCATCACCAGCGACGGCGGGATCAGGATGCCCAGCGCGCCCGAAGTGGTGATGACGCCGGCGCCGAAGCGGTTGGGGAAGCCTTGGCGGACCATGGCCGGCAGGATGATGGAGCCGATGGCCACCACGGTGGCGGGGCTCGATCCCGACACGGCGGCGAACAGGGCGCAGGCCAGCACGCCGGCCAGGCCGAGGCCGCCGTGCCAGTGGCCGACCATGGCGGTGGCGAAGTTGATCATGCGCCGCGCCACGCCGCCATGGGTGAGGAAGTTGCCGGCCAGGATGAAGAACGGGATCGCCATGATCTCGAACTTCTCGATGCCGGTGAACAGCTTCAGCGCCACGGATTCGATGGGAACCTGGGTGAAGGCGAACAGGAAGGTGAGGACGGTGAGGCCCAGCGAGATGGAGATGGGCATGCCGGTCAGCATCAGCGTGATCAGCAGCCCGAAGATGATGGCGGAATTCATGGCCGCTTCTCCCCGTCGGCATCACCCTTGTCGTCGGCGACGCCCTTGGGGTGCAGGTTGTCCTTCATCTCGAACCAGTTGATGTCCTGGGCGGCCCGTTGCGGATCGGTCTTGTCTTCTTCCAGGCCTTCCACATGACCGTGGTCGTGATGGGGCAGTTCGCCGGTCTTGATGAAGCTGACGCAGACCTGCAGGAAGCGGAAGCACATCAGGGCCGAGCCCAGCGGGATGGCCGAATAGACGATCCAGGTGGGCATCTCCATGTCCGGGGTGATGGGCCCCTCGTAGAGGTCGCCGACCGGCAGGCCGAAGGCGCTGACGAAGGCGTAATGGGCGCCGTTCTCCATGACGAAGTGGCCGCCCATCACCGAGATGATGCCGGTGAAGGTGGCGCCGGCCAGCAGGCCGAACACGATGAACTTGGACCGCCATTGGGGGTTCAGGCGGTTGATCACCACGTCGACGCCCACATGGATGCCGGTGCGCACGCCGTAGGCGGCGCCGAACTTGGCCATCCAGACGAACATGATGATGCACAATTCCTGGGCCCAGGCGAAATCCAGGTGCCCGACGATGGGGTATAGCAGGGAGGTGCCTGCCGCGTAGCGTTGCATGACGGCGACGAAGATGATCAGCGTCGCCGTGCCCATGAGAAAGGCGATCAGCCATTCCTCTAGGTGATCGAGGGCTCTCAGCATGGGGCCTCCCACGAAAGCCGGATGGATGGAAAGGGTGGAGGGAATGGGACGCCCCGGCGGGCGCCCCATTCAAGTCAGGTGATCAGTTCTTGAAGCCGAACTTGGCGGCTTCCTTGTAGAAGGAGTCGATCAGGTCCTTGCCGACGCGGCCTTCCATATCCTTGTGCACGGGCAGCAGGGCCTTGCGCCAGGCGTCGATCTCGGCGGCCGAGGGGTCGTGGAAGGCGGTCTTGCCCGAGGCCTTCATGGCCTTCACGGCGTCGTCGTTCTCGGTCTGGGCGATGGCGTTGGCGAACACGGTGGATTCGCTCATGGCGCCTTCCAGGGTGGCGCGGATGTCGGCCGGCAGGCCTTCCCAGAACTTCTTGTTCACGATCACCGCATAGCCGAGATAGCCATGGTTGGTCATGGTGGCGTGCTTCTGCACTTCGTGCATCTTCTGGGTGTACATGTTGCTGGGCGGGTTCTCGGTGCCGTCGACCACGCCGGTCTGCAGCGCCTGGTAGACTTCCGAGAAGGCCATGACCTGGGGCAGGGCGCCCAGGGCGCGCATCTCGGCGTCCAGCACCTTGGAGGACTGGATGCGCATCTTGACGCCCTTGAGGTCGGCCGGCGACATCAGGGGCTTGTTGGCGCTCAGGATCTTGAAGCCGTTATCCCAGTAGGCCAGGCCGATGATGCCCTTGCCTTCCAGCTTCTTCAGCAGGCTGGCGCCCAGGGGGCCGCCGGTCACCGAGCGCAGCACGTCCTTGCTCGGGAAGATGTAGGGCAGGTCGAAGACCTCGAATTCCTTGACGCCCAGCGGGCCGAACTTGGCCAGGGAGGGCGCGAGCATCTGGACGGCGCCCAGCTGCAGGGCCTCCATCTCTTCCTTGTCCTTGTAGAGCTGGCTGTTGGGATAGACCTCGACCTTGACGCGGCCCTTGGTGCGCTCCTCGGCCAGCTTCTTGAAGTATTCGGCACCCTTGCCCTTGGGCGTGTCGGGGGCGACCACGTGGCTGAACTTGATGACGATCGGCTGGGCCTGCTGGGCCATGGCGGTGCCGCCCAGCATGCAGGCGGCGATGGCCCCCGCGATCAGGGTTCCCAACTTCATGATATTTCCTCCCAAGATGTCCGTGGTACGGACTATTCGACACCACTATAGGAATCCGGCCGCAGCTCGGCCATTGTGGTGATCCACAAGCGGAAAGGACCCATGAGCCCCCGGAAAGCCCTGCGAGACCGCCACGCCATCCAGGCCATGCCCGTGGTCGCCATGGGGTTGGTGGTCATGCTGCTGGGCGTGCTGCTGTGGCTGCTGCACCGCAACGAGGTGGAGGAGGAGAAGCGGGTCCTCATCCAGGACATCCTGTGGGTGGAGCAGAACCTGCATTTCCACCTGTCCTCGGGGGTCGAGCGGCTGGAGCAGCTGGCCGACCTGGCGGGACGCGACGGCGGCCCCCATTCCGGCGAGTTCGGCCTGCAGGGCCGCGCCCTGATCGCCACCTCGCCCGAGATCGAGCGGATCATCGTCCGCGACGCGGACGGCGCCGTCCTCCACGCGCTGCCGCCGAGCGAAGCGGGCGGGGCGGCGGGCGGCGATCCCCAATGGCCGGCCAGCCACGCGCTGGCCCGGTTGTCGGGCCGCCCGGTCTATGGGCCGCCCTTCACGGTGGAGGGCAAGGGGGCGCGCTTCGAGGTGGAGGTGCCGGTCTTCCGCGGCGGGCATTTCGCCGGGACGGTGGCGGGGGTGTTCTCGCTGGATTCCATGCTGGCCCGCCATGTGCCGTGGTGGTTCGCCCAGGCCTACCGGCTGGAGATCATCGACGCCAACGGCGCCCTGGTGGCCGCCAAGTCGCAATTATCGCCCTCGGAGCCCGGCGCCAGCTACAGCCTGCGCTTCGAGCCGCCCGGCCACGGCCTGGAACTGGTGGCCATCGCCTATCACAGCGACCCGCAATTGCTGCGCAACGTGCTGGCGGCGGCGATCTTCATCCTGTCGATCCTGTCGCTGTCGAGTCTGTGGGCGCTCCGGCGCCACGTCCGGCGGCGGCTGGCGGCCGAGCAGGCGCTCAGGACCGAGCATTCCTTCAGAAAGGCCATGGAGGATTCGCTGACCGTCGGCATGCGGGCCCGCGACCTGGAGGGACGCATCACCTACGTCAACCCGGCCTTCTGCCACATGGTGGGCTGGACCGCCGAGGAACTGGTGGGCACCGTGCCGCCCATGCTCTATTGGGTGCCCGAGGACCTGGAGCACACCTACGAGCTGCACCGGGCGGTGCTGCGCGGCGAGGCCCCGGTCGAAGGCTTCGAACTGGTGTTCCGGCGCAAGAACGGTGAGCGCTTCAACGCCCTGATCTACGAGGCGCCGCTGATCGATTCCGAGGGGCGGCACACCGGCTGGATGGCCTCGGTCCTCGATGTCACCGAGCGCAAGCGGGCCGAGGAGCTGTCGCGCCAGCATCAGGAAAAGCTGCAGCACACGGCGCGCCTGATCACCATGGGCGAGATGGCCTCGACCCTGGCCCACGAACTGAACCAGCCGCTGTCGGCCATCGCCTCCTATGCCGCCGGCTGCCTCAACCGCCTGTCGGCCGGCGACGCCAGGGCCGAGGAACTGGTGCCGCCGCTCACCAAACTGGGGGCGCAGGCCCAGCGGGCCGGCCAGATCATCCGCCGCATCCACGACTTCGTGCGCAAGAGCGAGCCGATGGTGGTGCCCTGCTTCCTCGACGAGATCATCGAAGGGGCGGTGGGCTTCCTCGAGCCCGACGCCCGCAAGCGCGGCATCCGCATCGACCTCGACCTGGCCCTGGAGCCGAAGACGGCGCGTCCCCGGGTGGAGGCCGACCACATCCTGATCGAGCAGGTGATCCTCAACCTGGTGCGCAACGCCATGGAAGCCATGGGGCAGACCCCCCGGGCCCAGCGCATCCTGTCCATCTCGCTGCAAAGCCGGGACGGCCAGGCCCGGCTCCGCGTCGCCGACCGCGGCTCGGGCATTGCCCCCGAGGTGGCGTCCAACCTGTTCAGCCCGTTCTTCACCACCAAGGAGGCGGGCATGGGAATGGGCTTGAACATCTGCCGCTCCATCGTTGAAGCTCATCGCGGCCATCTGTGGTTCGAACCGAACCCCGAGGGCGGCAGCATCTTTCTCTTCACCTTGCCGGAGATGGCCGGATGACCAAGGGCGTGGTCTATATCGTCGATGACGACGAAGCGATTCGGGATGCGTTGGGATGGCTGTTCCAGTCCCGCGGCGTCGCCGCCGAGTGTTTCGTCTCGGCCGAGGATTTCCTGGCGGCCTGGAGCCTCCGCAGTAGCGGCTGTCTGGTGCTGGACATCCGCATGGGCGGCATGACCGGGCTGGAACTGTTCGACCGCCTGTGCGAGATGGGCGCCAAGCTGCCGGTGATCTTCCTCACCGGTCACGGCGACGTGCCCATGGCGGTGTCCGCGCTGAAGAAAGGTGCCCGCGATTTCGTCGAAAAGCCGTTCAACGACAACGAACTGGTGGACAAGGTGATCGAGGCCCTGGCCTGGGAGGCCGAGCGGCAGGCCAGCGACGCCGACGCCGCCTCGCTGGCCCAGCGCCTGGAAAACCTGACGCTGCGCGAACGGCAGGTGATGGAAAAGGTGCTGGCCGGCAAGCTCAACAAGGTCATCGCCGACGATCTGGGAATCACCATGCGCACCGTCGAGGTCCACCGTGCCCATCTTTTCGAGAAGATGGGAGTGAAGACGGCGGTTGAACTGGCCCAGATTCTTTCCGCACGCCGCTGAAGCCTCTCCGGGTTTACAAGACGCCTGTCGTGGTTCATCTTCTCAGCAGGCGAAATCACGCCTTATCATTGGTGGAACTTCTTCCATGAGGAATGGTCGGTCATGACTGCGGCCCCCGAGATTCATGTGGTGGATGACGATCCCGCGGTGCGCGATTCCCTGCGCATGCTGCTCGAGGCCTCCGGGCATGTGGTTCGCGCCTATCCCGATGCCGAAAGCTTCATCGCCGAGGGTATGAAGGGCACCGGCCCCGGCTGTGTGGTCACCGATGTCCGTATGCCGGGCCTGAGCGGGCTGGACCTGCTGCGCATCCTGCAGGACCGCAATATCGATCTGCCGATGATCGTCATCACCGGCCATGCCGATGTCAGCATGGCGGTCCAGGCCCTCAAGGAGGGCGCCACCGATTTCATCGAGAAGCCTTTCGACGAAGCGGTCTTCCTGGCCGCGGTGACCAAGGCGCTGGCCCGCAGCGAACGCGACTGGGTCGAGCGCCGGCGTCTGGATGGCATCGAGGAGCGCGCCAATTCCCTGACGCCCCGCGAGTACGAGGTGATGGTGCTGGTCGCCCAGGGCCTGTCCAACAAGGCCGCCGCCGTCGAGTTGGGCATCAGCGTGCGCACCGTCGAGATCCATCGGGCCCGCGTCATGGAGAAGATGGCCGCCGACAGTCTGTCGGCCCTGGTCCGGATGGTGCTGGAGCTGGAGGAATCGGGGCGGCTGATCCACGACGACGAGGCGGCGGGGGACTGAGCCGCGTTCTTTGCGTCAATACTCAAATGAAAGGGGCGCCGGTTGTGACCGGCGCCCCTTCGTTTGACCAGAAAGCGGAAGCGTTACACTGTGCGGTTACGCTTCCCTGCCGAGGAGGGTGGGGATGGGCGGGAAGGCCCCCCAAGGCAGTATCTCCGGTTCTGGCCTTCGGAGGCTTTCGCCCCTGTCCAGCTCACAGTCATGACTCTACCAAAGTACTCGCAAGTTGAAAACAGGAAAATCACCCCTTCAATTTGCAACAATAGTTAAGATAACTATATCTATATTTAAAAGCGCATTTGGATAAAATTTTATTCAAAGGCATGGGGCCGTTGGAAACCATGTCGTTGCGATGCCGCGATCCTTGCCCGGCAGGGTGGGGCGGTGGGGATCGAGGTGGGGGACGGGGATAAGGCTATAGGTATTATATCCTGCATTGCCTCGGCGGACGCGGCGAGGCACCATGGGGCGATCGGTTGGCATGGGGGGATGGCATGTTTCGAGCCTTTGCGGCAATAATCGTTGTCCTGCTGGGTGTCTCGGCGGCGGCGGCGGCGGAGTCCGTGACCTTCGGCGCGTCGCGGGTCGAGGTGGTCGCCGAGGACGGCAAGCGCTATGCCTTCGCCGTCGAGATGGCGGTAACGCCCGAGCAATTGTCCCAGGGCCTGATGTTCCGTCGCGACCTGCCGGCCGGCACGGGGATGCTGTTCGATTTCGGCTCGGTCCGCCAGGTGTCCATGTGGATGAAGAACACCCTGATTCCCCTGGACATGCTGTTCATGGACCGGAGCGGACGGGTGATCCATGCGGAGCAGTACGCGGTGCCGGGCAGCCTTGAACCGCGCGGTCCGGCCGGGCTGGTGCTGGGCGTGCTGGAAGTTCCCGCCGGCACCATTCGGCGGCTGGGCCTGAAGCCCGGCGACCGGGTTGTCCATCCCATGTTCGAGCGGGGGCGTTGAGCCGCCTTGCGCTCGGCAGGCAAACCCCTTATTTTCCGCCCGTCGGGGCGTAGCTCAGCCTGGTAGAGCGCGTGCTTTGGGAGCATGAGGCCGGAGGTTCGAATCCTCTCGCCCCGACCATTTCGAACATGATCCGTGTTTTATGCGCCATGCCCTGACTCGGCGCCGAGTTTATGGGGGGCGGTTCAGGCTATTTCGTGCTGGCCGTGGAAATCGTGAAGTCGAGGCCGCTGGAAAATATCATGGGCCAGTGGCGGTATTCCGCGTATTTCGTGCTCAGCTTCGGCACTTCCGTTTCAACGAATTGAGCCAGTTCATAGATGGTGACCTTGCCGTCCAGGGGATTCCTGTCGGCCTTTCCCGACAGGGCGTTGATCAGGCTGTAGCTGAACACGCCATGGCCGAGTTGAGGCAGTTCCACGGCGAGCTGGTCCTTGGCGGTGGCTGAGATGATGTGAAGCCCCACCGCCGCCCCCAGGCGATGGAGCGCCCGGCGGGAGACCTGTTCCTGCACGGCGGCGACGGCGGCGCCCGATTTGCAGGCATCGATCAGCAAGGTGACGCGCTGGGCCGGAATCCGCAGCAGGGCGTCGCGGATACGCTCGAACGACAGGGCGCTTTCGGCGAGGCGGGTCCGGCTTGGCGGGTAGGGGAAGTCCGCCGGAAGGAGGAAGTAGCTGTCGCCATCGCTGGTGCCGTGGCTGGCGAAGTAAATCACCACCACGTCTTCCGGATCGGACGCCGCCAGGGAGGCCAGCGCCGTTTCGATGCCGGCGGCATTGGCCTGGCTGTCGAACAGGGCGAGCAGTCTGATATTGTCGAACAACCCCACCGTCGAACTCTGCAGGGTCTTCAGGATGCCTTCCGCATCCGGGCGGGCGTAATCCAGATTGTATTCGGCCGCCCCGTAGCGGTTGATGCCGACCGCCAGCACATGCAGCGTCGGCTTGCGGAACGGCAGGTTCACCTCGATCTGGTCGCGGACGGCGGCGCCCAGGACCCGTTCGGAACTGGTCGCCGCGACGACGATGCCGTTCCGCCCGGCGACGGCCGGGATACGGACGTCGTAGCGGCGGCTGGTCGGCGTGGCGGCGGCGGCGACCATGCTTGCCGGAACCACGGCCTTGCCGTTGTGGTAGACGCGGACGGCATCGATGCCGCCGCCCTGATCCTCGATGGCCACGGCGAAGGTCAGCGATCCGTCGGGCTGCACATTCAGGCCCTCGATGGCGCTGGAGGGCGGCGGCAGGATGCCTTGGGCAAAGTTCTCGATGCCGGCGGTCAGCAGATCGATGTTTCCCAGCCGCTTCTTGCTGAGAAGCCCCGGTTCGAACTGGCTTTCGGAAAAGCTGCTGAGCGGCAGGGACAGGGTGTCCGAAAGCCATTTCACCGCCTGCAACGCCTGTTGCGAGCCATCGAAGCGGCCATCCCGGTCAAGGACGGCCCAGCTTTCGCCGGTCGACACCAGGGTGACGACGGTCTCGCCCGAGCCGATATCGATGACGCGGGTGAGGCCGTCTTCGGCCGAGGCGAAAACCCGGCGGGATTCCACGTCGTAGCGGACGGCGGTCGCCTTGTGCCCCGGGATCTGGCGACGGAGGGCGCCCTTGCCGTCAAGCGGCACCAGGACGACGGCGCCATCGACGATCATCGCCACCGCCGAGGCGTCCTTGGACAGGTCGAAATCGGAGGTCATGGCCCCATCGACCGCGTGGCGGAAGGCCGGCGTTTCCCCCGGCCCGCGCCACAGGGAGAGGCCGCGCGGGTCCATGGTGAGGACCTCGGTCTCGTCGGCGGCGAACCGCACCGCCGTCACCGCCCCCTCGGCATTGCGCCACTGCCGGACCGCGGTGCCGGAATTGGCTTCCCAGACCCGGATGTCGCCCTGGCGGTCCGCCGATACCAGGAACTGCCCGGATGGGCCGAAGGCCATGGCCGCCGGGGGAGCGGCATGGCCCTTCAGCACCGCCACCGGTTCGGCCCGGCCGCGCCGCAACAAGACGATGCGGCCATCCTCGGCCGAATAGGCCAGCAGGGTTCCGTCGGGGGACAGCGCCACCCCGGTGGCTCCGGCCGCCGAGGTGACCCGCTGGCGCAGATCCTGGGTGGCGAGATCCCAGACCGTGACCTCGCCGCTTTCGGTCAGCACGACCAGGGCGGAGCCGTCATGGGCGAACATCATCCGGCGCGGCGGGGACGACAGCGGAGGGAAGGGGGGCAACTGACGGCCGGCTTCCAGGTCCCAGACGCGGGGGCGCCTGTCGTCGCTGATCTGCGCCAGATAGCGGCCATCGGGCGAGCGGTCGAGCAGGAGGATCGCGCCCAGCCGGTCATCGATCTGGAGGGCCAGCTGGAGGCGGGCGATGCCGGTTCGGATGTTACGGTCGGTGGACCGCCGCCAGACCTGCGCGTCGGCGTTCGCCGACGCGCCGATGGCGAGAACCATCGCCACAAGGCCCAGGGCCGCACGAAGGCGGGTGCTCCAGGATCCTCCGGACTGGGGATTGGAGCTCATCGCCGGTCACCGTCAGAAGCGGGCTTTGAGGCTGAGCATCACGTCGACGGAACGGTTGTTCGCGTTGTCCAGCAAGGTATTGCCGGCCAAGGACACGACGACGGGGTCGAGGTCGACGTCGAGACCCGCTCCCACAAGCCATCCGGTTCCGTCCGTCCGCTTGTCCGTGATGCCGTCGCGAACCGGATTGAGCACCCATTCGTATCCGGCCATGACCAGCGGATGGAACCTGCCGATGGTGTAGCCCACGTCCCCGGTCAGGGACAGCTTGTGCTGGATGGTGCCGCGTTCCGCCGTCCGCGCGCCGGTGCTGTCGGCGTAAGCCTCGGTCGTGATCTGGATCATGTGGTAGTCGGCCTTGAGGCCGAAATCGTAGTCGCCGTAGAGGTGGGTGTAGGTGGCACCCATGTTGCCGGCCCAGCCGGTCAGGTCCTTCTTGGAGCTGACGCCGTTGTTCTGCCGTTCGTCCTGGTCCAGCCACATGCGCTGCACCATCAGGTCCAGCAGCAGGGACGGGGTGGGGAGGTATCCGCCGTAAAGCGCCACGACCTTGGCCATGGTGTCGTTGTCGGTGATGCTGGTGTTGGCCTTCTGGCGGACCTTGGTATCGACCCAGCCGTGGGCCAGGCCGCCGCCGATGATGTAGCGCTCATCAATCATGGCGCCGCCGCCGAGGATGGCCAGACTCATGTTCTGATCCATTCGTTCGGCGCGGTCGGAGAACCTGTTCTTGGAGTAGCTGCCCGAAAGCCAGGCTTCGTACTGGATCGGAGCGGCGCCGGGGGCGCCGGCCTTGGTGATGGTCTTTTCCGACGCGGAGCGGGCGCTGCTGCCCATGGCGTCACCGAAGCCTTCGGCCGTGCCGCGGTTGGCGACATCACTGCTCGCGGCCAGGGCCTCGCCAGCGGCAAGGCCGGCGCAAGCGATGAAAAGTCCCGCGAAACGCGACGTCCACGACCAAGCAGCCATTTCGGCTTCCCCCTGCAATGAGTAAATTAATTTTGCACTTTATGTCGATCCTATGGCGCGAATCAATGTCGGATCGCGGGTAATTTAGATCGGAAGAAATACATGCCCAGGAACGATCGCCATAGAAACGGCCGAAATTCCGCCGGTTTCAGCGCATCAGCACGTACAGGCCGGGGGCATCCATCAGGGGGGCGGCTGCTTCGCCGCCCATGGGCGGCGGCGGCATCCGGGGGCCGGAGCGTTCGGCCAGCCACGCCTGCCACGCCTCCCACCACGATCCTTCGCGGCGGGGCGTGACCTGCTCCCAGCTGTCGGCGTCCACATAGTGGTCGAGGTCCTTGTGGGTCGAGATCTGATAGGACCGCCCCGCATGCCCCGGTTCGGAGATGATGCCGGCGTTGTGGCCGCCCTTGGCCAGGATGAAGGTGACGTCGGTATCGGTCAGCAGGCCGATCTTGTAGACTGACCGCCACGGCGCCACGTGGTCCTTGGTGGTGCCGACGGCGCAGATGGGGGCGCGGATATCGGTCAGGGCCACCGGCCTTCCGTCCACGGTATAGCGTCCCTTGGCCAGTTCATTGCGCAGGAACAGGCGTTGCAGGTACTCGGTATGCATGCGATAGGGCATGCGGGTGGCATCGGCGTTCCAGGCCATCAGGTCGTTGCCGTGGGGGGTCTCGCCCAGCAGGAAGCGGCGGACCATCTGGGACCAGATCAGGTCGTTGGAGCGCAGCAGTTGGAAGGCCCCGGCCATCTGCTTGGTATCCAGATAACCCTGGTTCCACATCATGTCTTCCAGATAGGTGACCTGGCTTTCGTCGATGAACAGCAGGATCTCGCCGGCATCCTCGAAATCGGTCTGGGCGGCCAGCAGGGTGAGGCTGGCCAGGCGGTGGTCGCCGTCCTTGGCCATGCCGGCGGCGGCGATGGACAGCAAGGTTCCGCCCAGGCAATAGCCGGCGGCGTGGATGCCCACGCCGGGGACGATGGCCGAGATGGCGTCGAGCGCGGCCATCACCCCCAGGCGGCGATAATCGGACATGCCGAGGTCGCGGTCCTCGGCGTCCGGATTCTTCCACGAGATCATGAAGACGGTGTGGCCCCGCTCCACCAGCCAGCGGACCAGGGAGTTACAGGGCGACAGGTCCAGAATATAGTACTTCATGATCCAGGCCGGCACGATCAGGACCGGCTCGGGGTGGACGGCGCCGGTGGCGGGCGCGTACTGGATCAGCTCGATCAGGCGGTTGCGCAGCACCACCTTGCCGGGGGTGCAGGCCACGTCGCGGCCGACCACGAAGCCGTCGGCCGACGGCTTGGCCTCCGGGCCGCCCATCTGGCGATGGAGGAGGTCGAGGAAGTTCTCCATGCCGCGCGCCAGATTCTGGCCGCCCTGCTCCACGGTGGCCTTCAGCACGTCGGGATTGGTGCCTAAGAAATTGCTGGGCGACATCATGTCGAGCAACTGGCGGGCGGCGAACTCCACCACCGCCTCGTGGTGGCGCGACACGCCCCTGACGCCGGTGGTGGCGTAGTGCCACCACTGCTCGGCATAGAGGAAGGACTGGTGCAGGACATCGAAGGGGAAGGTCTGCCATTGGGGGCTGGCGAAGCGGGAATCGTGGGCCAGGGGCTCGATGAAGGGATCGATGCCGCGCAAGCCGAGGGCCGAGGATTGGGCATAGCGGAGCAGCGGCAGGCTCTTGGCGGCGGCGTTCTGGACCAGTTCGCCCATCTTGCCGGGCGAGTTCGCCAGATGCACCAGCCAATCGAGATAGGCGAGAACCATCGAGGCCGGAGAGACGCCGTTGGTCAAGCGGCCCTGCATGGCATGGACCAGCCGGTCGGCGCTTTCGGTGAAGATGGGGAACGGCGCCGTCGCCGGCGCGTCGAGGCGGACATGGGCCAGGGGGGCCGGGGACGCCACTTTCGGATTGGCATGAAGCTCATTCATGGCCCGCTCCCTTCGGAAGCCGGCGGAAGGCCGTTCAGGCCGTCCTGCCCGAAAAGGGCATCATAGCCCCGGGCTTTCGTTCCGAGACATGCGGATTGCGCAGTGCAGCAGACCCGTCAAATATAAAGTGCCGCCAACATGGTGGCGGCACTTGCGGGAGGGGTGGAGGGGAGGGTGTTGAGTCAGAGCCGCTCCACGTCCACATCGTGGTGACGATGGCCATAATGGTCGCACAGGCCCGCATCATCCAGGCAAATGGGGCGGTCCGGGTGCGGAGCCTCGGCGGGGCCGTGACGGGCATCGGGAGCCTTGGAAGGCGCGATCACCTCCAGGATGTCCTTGGCGAGATGGCTGCCGACCACCAGGGCGGCGACGTTCGGGTTTTCCAACATCTTGCGCTCCTCTCTTCAATCAGAGCTGAGAGATTGTAGCGCAACAGCTGATGAGGGGAATGCGCCGTCCCTGCATGGGAGGCTCCCGCGAAGCACAGCAGCATTGCCGGCGCTACAGGAAGACCTTGTCGACCGGCCAGCCCGCCGGCTGGACCATGCCCGGCCGGCTGGCGCCGAAGGAGGCGCCTGAGAACAGGCTGAAGCCGAGCGATACCGCCCGCTTGATGTCCTGGCCCGAGCTGGTGTTCCACAGGGCGAGCCCCAGGCCGGCACCCCGGACCTCGTGGGCCACCACCGCCAGCAGGGCATAGAGGGCCGAGTGGGTGAAGGCCGCCTGCTTGGCCTGGGCCTCGTTGAAGCACAGATGGCTGACGCCGCAATCCTTGAGGAATTTCGCCATCTCCGGTTCGGGGAAGATGCGCACGCCCACCGAGGCTCCCCCGGCCATGATGGCGTGGATGACGTCGCGCAGCCGGCCCCGGCTGGCGGAATTCACCGCGCCGGTCAGCTCGACCATCAGCCCGTCGGGGCAAAAGGTCATCAGATGGTGGATGCCGGTGGTGATCTCGCGGCAATTGGTCATGGTGTGGTCGTTCAGCGCCTGGGGCATGATCACCAGCCCGTGATTGCCCGGCGACGCCGCCACGGCGCGCAGCAGATGGGCGTTGCGCTCACGGGCCAGCGGGTCCTGCTCGCCGGCCAGCTGGACGGCGTCGTCCAGCAGTTCGTGGCCCTGGAAATGGCGCCGGGTCATGGCCCGGTTGCCGATCACCGCCTGGCGGGTGACGTCCCAGACCGGCTGGAAGACCACCTGGAGATTGACGGCGGTGTGGCGCTCGTGGGTTTCCAGCACGCTGTCCATGGCGGGCAGCGCCGCCGCCGCCGGGCGGTGTTTCAGCCGTTCCAGCGGCAGGACCTGAACGGAGACGTGGATATGTCCGGCGGACTGGCCGAACAGGCGCTCCTTGATCTCGCGCGAGATGGCGGTGGCCTTGATCATGCCCTCGGTGTCGCTCAGGCCGGGAAAGACCAGCATGTACTTGCCCTGCTCCAGGGGCACGCAGGCATCCTCGGGCGACAGGCGGCGCTGGATGATATGCTCGGCGATGGACAGCGCCTTGGGCAGGGTCGCCCCGAGCGAGGCGCCCTCGGCGTCGGGCAGCACGCTGACCAGATGGATGCGGCCGAAACTGCCCTGGCCGCCGCGCTCCAGCATGGCGCGGACGATAGTTTCGAAGGCTTCACGGTCGGTGAAGTGTTCCGTCATGGTTGTACGATATACGCTCCGGTCCGAATGTATAGGGGATGCTTGTGGACTGGGCAGCCCCTGCCCATGAAATGGGCGCCGGGATGATTTACGACAAGGAAATCCCGCCGGGCGCGGTGGCCCGCCTTTTGCGACGGGCGCCCCGCCGATGGGGAAACAAGGGGAGGGCGGACAGGTGAGCTATTGTCTGGGCATGCGGCTGAAGGCCGGTCTGGTGTTCGTCTCTGATTCACGCACCAATGCCGGGGTGGACAGCGTCGCCACCTTCAGGAAATCCTTCGTGTTCGACGGGGCCGAGGACCGGGTGGTGGTCATCCTTACCGCCGGCAACCTGGCCATCACCCAATCGGTGATCAGCCTGCTGGAGGAGCGGCTGAACAGCCCCGACCGCTCGCGCTCGCTCTACGGCGTCAAGTCCATGTACGAGGTGGCCCGCCTGGTGGGCGATGCCCTGCGCGAGGTTCACGCCATCGACGGGGCGCATCTGAAATCCCACGGCGCCGATTTCGTCGCCTCGCTGATCGTCGGCGGGCAGGTCCGCGGGCGGCGCATGCGGCTGTTCAACGTCTACGCCGCCGGCAACTTCATCGAGGCCTCTGACGAGACGCCCTATTTCCAGATCGGCGAGACCAAGTACGGCAAGCCGATCATCGAACGGGTGATCACCGCCGACACTTCGCTGGAGGAGGCGGTCAAATGCGCCCTGGTCTCCTTCGACTCGACCATCAAGAGCAACATCTCGGTGGCGCCGCCGCTGGACGTGACCCTGGTTCCCGCCGACGGTTGCCGCGCCTCGGTACGCTATCGCGTCGCCGACAACGATCCCTATTTCCTGGCGCTGCGCCGGGGCTGGGGCGAGGGATTGCGCAAGCTGTTCACCCAGTTGCCCGATCCCGACTGGGCGGGGTGAGGGTGGGATGCGGCCGAGGCGGCCGCGCTCCATGAGTGTGCAGATTGTTGGAGTGCGGGCATCTTGCCCGCATGGTTCCGCCCAAATCCCCTAATTGGCCCGGGTCTGGATCGGCTTGCCGGGGGAAAGCGCGATGTGCGAGCCCGACGGGATCTGGGCCATCAGCAGATCGGTGCTGCGCTTGTGGGCCTGATAGCGGTCCAGGTCGCGCCCGGCCAGCTTGATGCCGGTCGGCACCTTGATGGACAGCGGGTTGACCTGGTTGTTGCCCTGCATCACCTCGTAATGCAGGTGCGGGCCGGTGGAGCGCCCGGTCGAGCCGACGAAGCCGATGATCTGGCCCTGCATGACGCGCCGTCCGGTGTGGATGCCCTGGGCGATGCGCTGCATGTGGGCATAGGCGGTGGCGAAGCCGTTGCCGTGGCGGATGCGCACGTAATTGCCATAGGCGCCGTTGGGGCCGGCCATCTCCACCGAGCCATCGCCGGCCGCCATGATGGGGGTGCCGGGCGGCACGCCGAAATCGACGCCCTTGTGCATCTTGGAGAAGCCGAGGATGGGATGGTGGCGCAGGCCGAAGCCCGAGGTGATCTTGGCGCCGTCCACCGGAGTCTTCAGCAGGGCCTTCTTGGCGCTTTCGCCCTTGCCGTTGAAGAAGTCCGAGGCGCCCGAACCGTCCTCGAAGCGGTAGAGGGTGACCTCGGCCCCCGACAGGTCGAGTCCGGCATAGAGCACCTCGCCGCTCTTCACCAGCTTGCCCTTGGTGTCGTACCAGCCCTCGAACAGCACCTCGAAGCTGTCGCCCGGCTGGATGTCGCGCTGGAAGTCCACGTCGTAACTGAGCACCCGGATCATGTTGATGATCACCTGGGCCGGCACCCCGGCGCTGGTGGCGCTCTCGAACAGGCTCGACTTGATCTTGCCCGAGTAATGGGCCACCTGCCGGCTGACCTGACGTTTCTCCTCGCGGCCGGCGAAGCCACCCTTGGGATTGCGCCGCACCTGGATCTCGCGGATCGGGTCGGCGGCCAGCCCCACCTGGGCGAAGCTGCCCTGGCCGAAGCCCCAGGGCGCCGGATCGAAGGTGACGGTGACCTTCTGCCCGGCCTTGAGGTCGCGGGGGTCGAACACCTTGATCAGGGCGTCGATCACCTGGGAGGCCTCGGCCGAGGCGATTCCGGCCCGGCCCAGCAGGCTCATCAGCGTCTCGCCCGAATTCACCTGCAATATATGGTCGATGGGGCGCCGCGAACGGTCCTC
>NZ_AONQ01000024.1 GCF_000342045.1 Paramagnetospirillum caucaseum
GCTCCAGAGTACTGGCGCAACAGGGGGAGATTTAATGTGAAGGATATTCTCGTCCATCTTGATGGTGGTGAGCGTGATTCGGTTCGTCTCGACATGGCCATCGGTCTGGCGAAGCGTCACGGCGCCGTACTGACGGGGTTATTTGCCCGGATCGACAGTTTTAAGCCCAGTGCCGTGGCGCGTCATGCCAGCGATGTCCTGGTCAAGGTTCGCAACGGGGCTAAAGCGGTCTTTGACGCCGCCGTGAAGGAGGCTGGTATTGCCTCGCGTTGGTGGCAGCTATCGCATGGCGAACCTGGTCATGTCCTGTCTGAGACCATGTTCTGTGCCCGCTACGCTGATCTGGTGGTGATGGGCCAATTCGAATCAAAGACCAAGCAGGTCCCCGAGGATCTTGTCGAACATGTGGTCCTGCATTGTGGTCGGCCGGTGCTGGTGGTGCCCCATTCCGGTTCTTTTCCAACCTTGGGAGAGCATATGGTGGTGGCGTGGAATGCCGATCGGGAAGCGGTGCGGGCCTTGAATGACGCCAAGCCGCTGATGGTTGCCACCGGGGGGGTGACTGTCTTGTCGCTGCATGCTACCACCGACGAGGGAGGCGCCAGCATGGGCGATGTTCCCCATGTGGACGTCGTCGATCATCTTTCGCGTTGGGGGATCGATGCCCGTTTGGAGCGGATGCCAGTCGATGGCCTTGATAAGATGGATGTTCTTCTGTCCCGGCTGTGCGACCTGGGGGCCGATCTGCTGGTGATGGGGGCTCACTCCCATTCTGCGTTGGTGCCGTGGCATGCGGGTGGTGCGGCCTACATACTGCGCCATATGACCATCCCAACGTTGTTGTCCAACTGACCGAAGAGAGGATGTCGGCGGCTGTCAAAAAGCTGGTTGACTCCCGTGATCAAACAGAATACATACCGACCACCTAGTATGTATTCTGCGGACCCGAGGCGATCTCGGGATTCTACTGCCATGAGAGGGGTGAGGAATGTCAGTCGCCGATATCGTCAGCCGTTGTGAACGGATGATTGAGGATCTGGATTTCAACTATGCCCGCAAGTGGAAGGCCGCCAAGCCCAGCCGCAAGGTGGTCGGCTTCCTGCCCGTCTACGCTCCGCTCGAAATGATCCATGCTGCCGGTTGCTTGCCGCTGGGGATCTTCGGCGGCGGCGACCAGATGGAAGTCATCCACGGCGATGCTTATTACCAGAGCTACATCTGCCGCATTCCGCGCTCGACCATCGAACTGGGGGTGACCAACCGCCTCGACTTCGTCGAAGGCATGATCTTCCCGTTCGTCTGCGACGTTATCCGCAACCTGTCGGGCATCTGGAAGATGATGTTCCCCAATGTGTGGACCAAGTTCTTTGACACCCCGCAGAATTTCGACGCCTCGCTGGGCGGCACCTATTACACCCAGGAACTGGTCGAGCTACGCGAGGGCCTGGAGCATCTCACCGGCCGCACGATCAGCGACGACGACATCCGCAACTCGATCCGGCTCTACAACGAGAACCGCCGCCTGGTGCGCGAGGTCTACGCCTTCCGCGCCAATCAGCCCTGGCTGGCCCCGACCTCAGAGGTCTACCTGCTGATGCGGGCCGGCCTGATGATGGATGTGGAAGAGCACAACCAGATGCTGCGCGACTACATTACCGCCGCCGCCGCCGAGGATCGGCCCAAGCGCGACAACGTGCGGGTCGCAATCTTTGGCTCGTTCTGCGAGCAGCCGCCGCTCAACCTGATCAAGTCAATCGAGATGGCTGGCTGCTATGTGGTCGATGACGACTACGCTCTGGTCAACCGTTTCCTCATGGTCGACGTCCTCACCGAGGGTGATCCACTGAAGGCACTGGCCACCACCTATATTGAAAACTCGGTGGAAACCTCGTGCAAGTACGTGCCCGACGGTAAGGTCAAGGGCAAGTTCCATGTGGATGCGGTCAAGGCCTGCGGTGCCGAGGGTGTGATCTACGCCACCCCATCCTTTTGCGACCCCGCCCTGCTGGACCGTCCAATGGTCTGCCACGCCCTCACCGAAGCAGGCATCCCCTACATCGCCTTCAAATACGCCGAAAATTCGGGCCAGATGCAGCCGATCCGCGAGCAAGCTGGCACGTTCGCCGATTCCATCAAGCTGTGGAGCTGACATCATGCGTTGTTTCATTGGCATCGATCTGGGCTCCACCACCACCAAAGCCGTGGTGATGGATGAGAACCTCCAGATCCTGGGACGTGGCATCACCAATTCGCGTTCGAACTACGACACGGCGGCGGCGGTTTCCAAGCAGGAAGCGCTGATCGACACCCGTCTGACCCTGTTCCGCCGGGCGCTCGGCTCGGTTCCGGAAGTGTCGGGCAAGGTCGACGACATCCTGTCCGACCTGGAACGCAACTTCCGTCACGTCCAGTTCCTCGAGCAGCTGGAAGACCTCCAGCAGACCTGCATCGCCAACATCAAGGGGCCGCGCTTCGCCGGCCGCGAGAAGGTGGTGATCGAGGCCCTGGAAGGCACCTTCTCGCGCCTGCGCGAGAGCTCGGCCGCCCAGTACGCCCCGGGCGTCAAGCGCAAGTCGGACTTCTTCCGCGATCTGGCCGGCGCCGAGTTCATGAGCCACGGCGAGGCGGTGTGCAAGGAGGCCGGTCTCGGCTTCGACCTGATCCTCAACGTCTATGACAAGTCGATCATCGAAGTGGAAAACCGTCCGCCGTCGGGCGACATGGAGGGCAAGTTCGTCCGCGCCCTGGAAAAGGGCACCATGACCGGCGCCTCGATCCTGGCCCCGGTGCAGTCGGCGCTCGCCATTCCGCTGGAAGAGACCTATGTGGTCGGCACCGGCTATGGCCGCGTCCGCCTGCCCTTCCCCAAGGAGCACATCCGCTCCGAGATCCTGTGCCACGGCCTGGGCGCCCATATGATGTACCCGGAAACCCGCACGGTGCTCGACATCGGCGGCCAGGACACCAAGGGCATCCAGGTGGACCCGGTGGGCATCGTCGAGAACTTCCAGATGAACGACCGTTGCGCCGCGGGCTGCGGCCGTTATCTGGGCTATATCGCCGACGAGATGAACATGGGCCTGCACGAACTCGGGCCGCTGGCCATGAAGTCCAACAAGCAGGTCCGCATCAACTCCACCTGCACCGTGTTCGCGGGTGCCGAGCTGCGTGACCGTCTGGCTCTGGGCGAAAAGCGTGAGGACATCCTGGCCGGTCTGCACCGCGCCATCATCCTGCGCGCCATGTCCATCCTGTCGCGTGCCGGCGGCGTCAAGGACCAGTTTACCTTCACTGGTGGCGTCGCCAAGAACGAGGCGGCGGTGCGCGAGCTGCGCAAGCTGATCAAGGAAAACTACGGCGACGTGACCATCAACATCGATCCGGACTCGATCTACACCGGCGCTCTCGGCGGGGCCACCTTCGCCGTCCGCGCGGTCGTGAACTGATTGGGAGGGGAGGAGACAACCCATGTCTGAACTTATCACTACCGGTGTCGACATCGGTTCGGGCTGCATCAAGACCGTCGTGTTCAAGGTCAACGGCGACAAGGTCGAATGGCTGGGCAAGGAAACCGCGCGTATCCGCAACCGCGACCCCTTCCAGCTGACCAACGAAGCCTATGACCACATGCTGAAGACGGCCGGCGTCAGCCGCTCGGACGTCTCCTATGTGGCCTCCACCGGCGACGCCGAGAATCTCAGCTTCGCCACCGGCCACTTCTACTCCATGACCACCCATGGTCGTGGCGGCCTGTACCTCAACCCCGAAGCCCGCGCCGTGCTGGATATCGGGGCCCTGAACGGCCGCGCCATCCGCATGGACGGCGTCGGCAAGGTGCTGTCCTACAAGATGACCAGCCAGTGCGCCTCGGGCTCGGGCCAGTTCCTCGAGAACATCGCCCGCTATCTGGGCATCGCCCAGGACGAGATCGGCACCCTGTCCATGAAGGCCGATGACCCCGAGAAGGTGTCGTCCATCTGCGCCGTGCTGGCGGAGACCGACGTCATCAACATGGTGTCGCGCGGCATCTCGGCCTCCAACATCCTCAAGGGCATCCATGTGTCCATGGCGGTGCGCCTGGCCAAGCTGCTGAAGTCCATCGGCGCCGTCGACGGCATCGTCCAGGTCACCGGCGGTCTGGCGCTCGACGCCGGTCTGGTCGCCGCCCTGAACGAAGCCGCCGAGCAGGAGAAGGTCAACCTCAAGGCCGTGTCCCATCCGGACTCGATCTATGCCGGCGCCATCGGCGCCGCACTGTGGGGCGCCTTCCGTCACGAAAAGCTGGCCCGCCTCGGGCAAGCGGCGTAGGAGGCATATCATGAGTAAAGTCACGATCGCCGCATTGACGGCAAAGGACCTTGAGAAGGTTGTCGAGTGTGACCGTCTGATTAGCGGCCGTTCCCGGCGTGGTTTCTTCGAGAAACGGTTTGGCGCCCAGGAGTCGGCATCCGATGGGTTCATCCAGATCGGGGCGTGGACCCATGGAAAACTGGCCGGGTTCGCCTCCGCTCATATTCTTGAAGGTGAATTCGGGGGTGGAGAGATTGTCGCCGTCCTCGACGCCCTGGGCGTAGAATCCGATGCCAGACACCAGGGAATCGGCCTTAAGTTGCTTGAAGACATAGCTTCATTGGCCAAGGCGCACGGTGCCCGGCGAATAATCAGTCAGGCTCACTGGGAACAGCTTGGGCTGGTACGTCTGTTAGCCGCATCGAAGTTCTCCATCTCGCCTCAGGTGGTGCTGGAGCGCCCCCTTACATCGCTGGAGGCTCGGGAAGATGACGCGACCATCGTTGTCCGTAGTATGAACGAGGCCGATTTCAATGCCGTGACCGCCATCGACCGCAAGGCTATGGGGCTGGATCGATCAGCCTTCTACAAGCGCAAATTTGCCGAGGTTCTAGAGCAGTCCGGGGTTCGGGTGTCGATGGTGGCCGAGCAGGATGGAATCGCCGTTGGATTTGTTATGGCGAGGGTGGATTACGGCGAATTCGGTCAAACCAGTCCGGCCGCTGTTCTTGACACCATTGGTGTCCGCCCTGGATTTGATGGCCATGGCGTTGGTGCCGCATTAATGGCCCAACTGTTCCAGAATTTGGTTTCGCTCCGTATCGAGCGTGTCCGAACCGTGGTTCCATGGAATGGGTACGGCCTTCTGTCGTTCCTGGAACGGAACGGCTTTCAGCCTACTGAGGCGCTCTCCTTCGCCCGAGAGCTCACCTAAAGTCTATCAGTCGCCGAGGACCAGGAGGCATTCCGTCACCTCCGGGTCCTCGCTTGACGTCAAAATGAAACCGCACTTTCTCGCCAGCGCCAGCATGGCGGTGTTATCCGACAGAATTTGCGCGCCGATCTCGTGGGTTTTCCGGGTCTGGTGATGGCGGATGATCTTGGTCATCAAGGTGCTGCCCAGCCCAGTTCCCTTAAGGTCGGAGCGAACCAAAATCGCAAGCTCAGCCTTGCGGTTGTCTGGGTCGGCGACCGTCCGCACAACGCCCAAGGTTTCCCACCCCTGCCCGGGAACTGGCCGGCTGGCAATGAAGGCCATCTCCCGGTCATAGTCGATCTGGGTCAGCCGGGCGAGTTGGTGGTGGCCAAATCTCTGCGGGGTACCGAAGAACCGGTAACGAAGATCTGTTTCATTCATCCGGTTCACGAGATCTGCATGGGCCTGTTCATCCTCGGGGCGAACAGGCCGAAGCACCACGGCCGAGCCATCACGGAGTGTCGCAGGTTCCTCCAGTTCGGCCGGGTAAGGCAGGATGGAGAAGCTACGGAGATCGGACTGATCCGGAGGGGCCGTCCGGATTCTCGCATCCACCGCCAGAACGCCGCGATCATCGGCGAACAGCGGATTGATGTCGCAGGCGATGATCTCTGGATTATCGGTCAGCATAGCCGACACCCTTACCAGGGCGTCGGCTATGGCGTCCAGATCGGCCGCCGGACGGCCGCCTTGGGCCTCCAGGCGCCACGAAACACGGGTCTGCGCGATCAGGCGCCGCGCCAGGGGGCGATTAAGCGGGGGCAAGGCCAGGGCGTGGTCGCGAATGACCTCCACCGCCCGCCCACCTTCGCCGAATACCAGCACCGGCCCAAACAGAGGGTCGCAAGCGATGCCGATCATCAACTGGCGTGCATGGGGCCGCAGCGCCATTTTCTGCACTCCGAAGCCGTCGAAGCGCAGTTCCGGCGAGGTTGAGGCCACCCGGTGGAAGATGGCCTCGGCGGCGGTCCGAACCGCCTCAGCGTTCTCAAGGTTGAGCGCCACGCCGCCCACATCCCACTTGCGGGGCACATCGGGCGAGGAATAGGTCAAGGCGACGGGAAAGCCCATGCGGGTGGCCGCCTGCGCCGCGTCCTCTGGTGTGGCGGCCAGGACGCTCTCCACCGTGGCGACGCCGTAGAAGGACAGCAATTCACGGGTTTCCGGGTCGGTGAGGAATCCGTCGGCGCGATCGAGTGCCCGGTCGATGATCGCGCGGGCACTCCGTCTGGCGGAGTGCAGTTCCAAAATGTCGGACGGCGGCGTTTCCAGCAGCATTTCCTGATTGCGGTGAAAGTCCACTAGATGCCGGAATCCACGGATGGCGTCGCCGATCGTCTCGTAATTGGGCAATCCCGCCTCGGCGAACAATGAGCGCGCGGTCATTGATGACTCGCCGCCGAGCCAGCAGGTCAGCAATGCACCTCCGACCCGCTGGTGAGCGGCCGCGACCGCCCTGGCGCAAGCGCCGCCGTTCGACAATGCGGTGGGGGCATGGATGACCAAGGTCGCGTCCAGGTTCGACGTTTCGACCAGTTCGGTCAGGGCCGTGCCATAACGATCGGGTTGGGCTGCCGTCTCCAGATTTATCAACCGGGCCGGCTCTCCAGCCCCGATCAGAGCCATTTCGTCCGCCGCCATCAGGGCGAGATCGGCGCCGTTGCACACGATACCCAGACGCTCGCCCTTCATATGGCGGTTGCGCGCCAAGGTCTCGACCGCCGCGAACAGCTCATCCATGTGATCGACCCGCAGCGCGCCAGCTCGGCGGGCAACCGCGTCGAACACCTCGTCCGGCGCGGCGAGGGTCTCCGACAGGAACGCTCCGATCGGGCGGTTGTTGCCGGCTCGGTTGGCTTTGATCAGCAGCAGCGGCTTGTTGCGCGCCGCCGCACGCGCCGCTGGCACGAAATCCCGACGGTTGGGGATGTCCTCCACATAGAGCAGGATGGCCCTGGCTGCTTCGTCATTGGCCAAATAGTCAAGGATGTCGCCGAAATCCACGTCTTCGCCGCCGCCCAGACTGATGAAATGGGAAAAGCCGATGCCACGGGTGTTGGCCCAGTCGAGAATGGTGGAGAACATGGCCCCGGACTGGGACACGAAGGCGATCTGACCCGGCAGGACGGGGACGTGTCCCAGGCTGGCATTCAGCCGGGCGGATGGAACCATGAGGCCCAGGCTGTCGGGGCCCAGAACGCGTAGCCCGCATGACTTTGAGGCGGCCATGAAGGTGGTACGGTCGCCAGGAGCTTCCATCATGATTGCTGCTCGGCAGCCGCGTTGCCCAAGCTGCTCGATCAAGGCCGGGGCGTCGCTTCCCGCCGTGCAGATCACAGCGAGGTCGGGAGCGACCGGCAGGGAGGCGATATTCGGATAGGCCAGTATCCCGGCCACCGCCCTCCGTCCCGCCGCCACCGGCATCACCGGGCCACCGAAGCGCCCGTCCACAAGATTGTGCATCACCGTGGCACCGAGGGAGCCCGGCTGGTCGGAGGCGCCGATCACGGCGATGGTGCGGGGAGCGAGCAGATGGGTCAGGTTGGTGATGGACAAACCCCTATCCTTTCATGGCGAAACCGGGATCATGCGTCGTGATCCATCAACCGCGTCGCCTGAGCTCGAATCTCCGGCGGGAGAGGACAGGAACGGCGTGTTTCGCGGTCGAAATGGACCGTCGTCAACTCGCAGACTGTGCAAAGGGCCTCGGGCTCGATCCGATAAAGCTCGTGGACATAGCGGATGACCTTATCGCGCACCTCCAGAACCCGGGAGCGGACTTCGATGATGTCGCCCGCTAGTAACTCTGCCCTGTAGGTAATGTTTTGCTGCACTGCCGCCATGGCGTAACGTCCCCGCAGATAGGAAGGCGTCAGCCCCATGGCCGAGAAGAATGGCCATGTCGCTTCGTCGAACTTGGAGACGTGCCACATGACGTTGACATGGCCCATATGGTCGCATTGCCACGGATAGGTGGTCCCTCGATAGGTGATAAGGATGGCCATTGCTCTAGCAATTGCTCCATTCGGGAGGGCGCTTTTCCTGGAATGCCACGAGTCCTTCCATCATGTCTTTCGTCTTGATGAGATCGACGCCGCACAGCCGCTCGACCTCGTCGAGGCGCAGTGATACCCGGTGGGCCAAAGCCCCACGAGCCGCCTTGACGGCAAACCGCAACGCGCAGGCGCTCAACGGGGCATAATGTTCGTCGAACCAAGCCAGTGCGGCTGCCTCCGGGTCTTCAGAAACGCGGTCGACCACTCCCATGCGTAGCGCTTCGTCGGCACCGACGCTGCGGCCGGTGTAAAGCAAGTCTTCCGCCGCCGCGGGGCCGATCCGCTCGGGCAGCAGGCAACTGGCGGCGGGGGCGAAGACTCCCAGCTTGATCTCGGGTTGGCCCAGCTTGGCGTCGGGAGAGCACAGAATCATGCTGCCGGCCAGGGCGACCTCCAGGCCACCACCCAGGCATTGGCCGCGAACCGCCACCAGGATGGGGCAAGGATAGAACAGCATGCGCTTCAGCAGTCCGTGCAGGACCGCCAGCATGTCGGCCATCTGGTCGGGGAAATGCTCCTCGATGCTGGCGCCGAAGCTGAAATGCGGCCCGGCATGGTCCAGCAGGACGGCGGATAGGTTCTTGTTGCCCTTCTGCGCAGCCAGGGCGGCGTCCAGGGCCTTGATCATGGCGGCATCGACGATATTGGCCTTGGGCCGATTTAGCCGCAGGCGTAGCAGCCTGCCGTCGCGGTCAAGCCAAGTCTGCAGGGGGGTATCGGTCATGAAATCCTCCCGGGCATCAACGCCTCGATCAGGTCAGGTGTCCAGGGCGCGCCTATGGCCTGGGCCTGGCGCAGAGCCACGAAGTTGACCTCGCGGCCGACCTCCTTGTTGCCCACGGCGAAGGCCTTGAATCCGGCATGGGCCTCGGTGGTCATGTTGATGGCGGCCCAGGCGCGGTTGCCCTCCTTGCTGCGGTTCCAGGCGTCGAGCTTGGGCTTGCGCAATTCCTCCAAGGTCTTGGTCAGGGCCTCGGGCGACATATGGAGGAATTTGGAGCACAGCTCCTCAACCTTGGCGTCGAGACGCGACAGGTCGATCTCGCCCTTGGCCACGATCTCCTTGGCCGCCTTGATCTCCCCACCGGCTTTGGGTTCGCCCAGGATGAATTCGCCGAACTCGTCCACCACTCGGTCAGTGACGACGGACGGGTTGGGGATGAAGCGGCTGTCGACCTTCAGCGCCGGAACCACCGCACTGATCATGCCCAACCGCCGCGCCTTGTGGGCCGAGATGGGATCGCACAGGATACCGGCGGCCATGGCCTCCTCCGCTCCGATCATCACCGGCAGGAAGTCGGTGGCACCGCCGACCATGGCGCCGCCATGCTTGGGGCCGGCCTGGCCGAACACCGCTAGATCCTGGGCGACCGATAAATCGCACGCTAGGCCCAACTCCTGGCCGCCGCCGCTACGCAGCCCGTTGACCCGGCAGATCACCGGTTTGTCGCAGGCGAGGATGGCCGAGATGGTGTCGTCGAACAGCCGCATGAACCTGCGGAATTCCTGGGGATTGCCGGCGTAATAGGTGGCGAATTCCATGGCGTCGCCGCCGGTGCAGAAGGCTTTGCTGCCGGCGCCGGTCAGCACCACCGCTACCACATCGCGGGCCTCGCCGGCGGTTCGGAAGGCTTGCTGCAACGCCTTCAGCATGTCGATGGAATAGCTGTTGAACTGCCTGGGGTTGTCGATGGTGACCCAGACGTTGAAGAGTCCTTCCGCCGCCGTCGGGTGTTTCTCATAGAGGATGCCTGGGGACGACGGCGCTGGGCAGGCGGAATGATCCACCAGCTGCGAAGGCGCGGTTTTGGTGACGATATCTTTGATCATGATCAGGGAACCAATACGACGCGCCGGGCGATCCGGCGATGATGGACGGCATCGAACACCTCGTTGATCTGGTCCAGCGGGTGTTCCTCGACGAAGGGCAGAATCTGCACCTTACCCGCCAGGACCATGTCCAGGGTCGGCCCGTAGTTGGATAGGACGCAGCCCCAGTTGCCCAGGGCGCGGCCGTGCAGCGCCATCAGGTTGGAGAGGCGAATCTCGACCTTGTCCATGGTGAAGCCCACCACCGCCAGGGTCGATCCCTTGACCATCAGGCCGAAGGCAGTTTCCTGGCCAACCTTGGTGCCCGAGCATTCGAACACGAACCACTCGATGGGGCGCAGGCCCCGTTCCTTGGCGAAGGCGGCAACGCGCTTCTTCAACTCGCGGCCATCCATCTCGCGGGCATTCAGGATCAGGTCGGCGCCATATTGACCGATCATGTCCAGCTTGACCGGGTCCACGTCGATGGCGATCACCGTTGCGCCGAAGGCCTTGGCGATCTGGACGCAATAGCCACCGACCCCGCCGACCCCATTGACGATGGCGAGGTCGCCCGGGCCGATCCCAGACTGGCTTACCGCCTGGAAGGGGGTGGTGACTGCGTCGGCCACCACCGAGACCGAGGCCAAGTTGAGACCGGCCTTGGCCAAGCGGGCTTCATCCACCGCCAGCAGGCCATGGGTGGGCGTCTTGATGTGGGACGCGAAGCCGCCATGGATGTCGTTGCCGGGCATCTTCTCGTTGATGCACAGGGTTCCCTTGCCGCGTTTGCAGGGATCGCACTCGCCGCAATGGAACACCGCCGGCACGATCACCGCCTTGTTCAGCCAGTTTTGCGCCCCGGCTCCGACGGCAACCACGCGGCCGCTGATTTCGTGGCCTAGCGTCAGCGGAAGGGCATGGTTGGTGCGAACGCCGTCGTAGTAGTAGCCAAGGTCGGTGTGACAGACGCCGCAACCGGAGATCTCGATCACCACTTCGCCGGGGCTGGGCGGGAAAGGATCGAACGCCTGCCTCTCCATGGGTTGGCCGACACCCGTCATCACCCAGCGGTAAGCTTGCTTGGACATCAAATGCTCCTTCAATCCTTGGGGTAGGTATAGAAACCCTTGCCGGTCTTCTTGCCCCACTCGCCATTTTCGTACATGTCCTTGAGGATCCGGTTGGGCTTGGCGGCCTCGACCCCGGTTTCCTCGTACTCGTCCTGGCGTGCCAGGTAGGAGACATCGATGCCGGTGGTGTCCAGCAGGCGCAGCGGCCCCATGGGGTGGCCGAGGCCCTTGGTCACCGCCAGATCGATGTCCTCGGCGCTGGCGTAGCCCTCCTCGTAGAGGCTGACCGCCTCGCGGGTCAGGGCACGGAAGATCCGGTTGACGATGAAGCCGGGAATTTCCTTGCGCATGACCACCGGGGCCTTGCCGATACGCTTGCAGAAGTCCACCACTGCATCGGTCACTTCGTCCGGAACCTTGTGGTGGACCACCACCTCCACCAGTTCCATCACCAGGGCCGGATTGAAGAAATGGATGTTCAGCACCCGGTCCGGGCGACTGGTGGTTTCGGCCAGCCTTGATCCCCGCATATTCGAGCTGTTGCTGCCGAATATGGTCTTGGCCGGACATAGCCGGTCCAGGGCCTTGAACAACTCGGCCTTGGGCTCGAACTTCTCGATGATGGCCTCGATCACCAGATCGGCGTCGGCAGCCGCCTCGGCCAGATCGGCGGTGAAGTGAAGATTGGCCAGCGCCGACGTCTTTTGCGGCTCGCTCAGCCGGCCCTTGGCCACCCGGTCATCCAGATACTGACGAGCGAAGCTTTCCGCCTCGGCCAGGCCTTCGGGACGCGAGTCGTTTAGGCTGGTCTTGAAGCCGGACAGGGCGCATTGCAGGGCGATCTGGCGCCCCATGGCACCGGCGCCGATGACGGCGATCTTTTTCATCTGTGATGTTCCCTTTTATGACAGCTTGCGCTCGGCGAATTTGGCGATGCCGTCCTTGCGATCCTTGGCGGCGTAACAGCCGGTGGAGACCTCGATGTCGAAGAGGATGGAGTGCTCCATGTCCATGGCGTGATCGATGCAGCGCTTGGCCCCCCTAACCGCCACCTGGACATTGGCCTGGACCCGCCTGGCCAGGGCCAGCGCCTCGTCCGTCAGGCTTTCGTCCGGGACGATGCGGTTGATCAGGCCGAGGTGTTCCGCCCTGGATGCGTCGATGGTGGCGGCGGTGAGGATCAGTTCCTTGGCCCGCGCCGTCCCGATCAGCTTGGGAAGCTTGCGGCAGCCGCCGGCCGCCGGGATCAATCCCCACTTGACCTCGGGCAGGGCGAAGGTGGAACGCTCGGTCGCCAGGATCATGTCGCAGGACAACGCCAGCTCGAATCCGCCGGCCAGGCAATGGCCGTTGACGGCGGCGATGGCCGGCTTGGTCTGCTTCTCCAGTTCCTCGTACATGGGGAACAGCTCGCCTAGGCGGAAGGTGTAGGCTTCGTCGTCGCTCAGGGTCTGGCGCTCCTTGAGATCGACCCCGACGCAGAACGCCTTTTCGCCCGCCGCCGCCATGATCACCACGTCGATGGTATCGTCGGCCTCGATGTCTCGGATGGCAGAACGCAAGGCCTGCACCATGGCGCGGTCGATGGCGTTCAGGGCGTTGGGGCGGTTGAGGGTCAGCACGGCGATTCGGTCGGCGCGCTTTTCCAGCAGGATTTCGGCGGCCATGCTCAACTCTCCCGCCGGATGATCATGGCGGTGGTGACGCCGCCACCACCGCAGATGGAGGCGATCCCCAGTTCCTTGTCCCGCTTGCGCAGGATGTTGTCCAAGGTCACCATGAGGCGGGCGCCGGTGCTGCCGGTGGGATGGCCCAGCGCGATGGCGCCGCCGAAGGCGTTAACCCGGGCGCGGTCCCAGCCCAACACCCGTTCGTTGGCGATCATCTGGGCGGCGAAGGCCTCGTTGACCTCGATGAAGTCCATGTCGGGCAGGGTCATCCCCGCCCTCGTCAGGGCCAGGGGGATGGACCAGCCCGGGCCGTCGCCCATGGTGGCGGGTTCGACCGCGATCTGAGCCGAGGCCACCACCGAGAACAGCGGCGCCTTACCAATAGATTTTGCATGTCCCCGGGTGGTCAGGACCAAGGCGGCGGCGGCGTCGCCCATACCGCAGGAATTACCGGCGGTGATCGAACCATCCTTCTTGAACACCGGCTTCAGCTTGGCCAGGCGCTCCAGCGAGGTGTCGGGCCGGATGGATTCGTCACGCGCCACGACGGTCTCGTCGCGGTCGCGGCTGGCGGCAAGGGTCACCGGCGCGATCTCGCTGTCGAACATTCCCGCCGCCTGGGCCTCCGCCGCCTTCTTCTGCGAGGCCAGGGCGAAGTCGTCCTGCTCCTGGCGGCCGATGGAATATTTGGCCACCAGATTCTCGGCGGTCATGCCCATGCCGTAGCCGCACAGGGGGTCGAGGGTGTCGCTCCAACTGTCGGACAGGGTCTTGTCGCCCAGCTTGAAGCCTTCCCAGCGGACGTTCTTCAGCAGATAGGGCATGGTGCTCATGGATTCCATGCCGCCGGCGACGATGATCTTGGAGCCGCCGCTGGCGAGCTCCAACCCGGCCAGCATCATCGCCTTCATGCCCGACGGGCAGGCCATGTTGACGGTGAAGACCGGCCGGTCGAGGGCGATGCCGCCGCGCACGGCGGCGGTTCGCGACGGATTGGGGCCGTTGCCCGCCTGCCGGCAATTGGCGTAGATCGCCTGATCCACCTGTTCGCCGGTGATGCCGGCCCGCTCCAGCGCGGTGCGGATGGCGACGGCGCCCAAGTCGTAGGCGGGGATGTCTTTGAAGCTGCCGCCGAAGGCTCCCATGGGGGTGCGGACGGCGCTGATGGCGACGATGTCGTTTGCGTTTGCCATGATCAGAGCCCGTAAACGCGGGCGGCGTTGCCGCGCAGGATCTTGTCGGCCACCTTTTCGGTCAGTCCTAGCTCGTTCCGGATGCTGGCGATGGACTCGGCATGGGTGATGGCCGGGTAGTTTGTGCCGTAGATCACCTTGTTCTGGCCCCGGGTCTTCATGAAATGGACCAGGGTGGGTTCCAGGTATTTCGGATTGTGGGCGTCGATGCCGAGATAGACGTTCTCGTGCTTCCAGGCTAACGAGATCATCTCCTCGGTCCACGGCCAGCCGGTATGGGCGCCGATCAGCTTCAACTCGGGGAAGTCGAGGGCGATGTTGTCGAGGTGGATGGGGCGGCCGAGTTCGTTGGGCATGTGCTCGGCGGAGTGGCCGACCTGCATGGAGACCGGGATGCCCAGTTCGACGCACTTGGCGTAAAGCGGGTAGTACAGCCGGTGGTCGAGCGGAATGCCGAAGCCGTAGGTGTGGATGTAGACGCCCTTGAATCCGTAATCCTTCACTGCCCGTTCCACGTTGCGGACACTGTCTAGTTTCTGCAGGGGATTGAAGCCGCACAGGCCCACCAGCCGGTCGGGGTGGCGACTGACAGCGGCGTGGACCTCTTCCTCGGTGATGTCCCAGACCATGGTCTTCTTCTGATAAGACATCATGCGGATGGCGGGGATCAGCGCTTTTTCCAGCCCGGCGGCGTCCATCATGGCGACGAAGTCATCCACGGTGACGCCTTTCACACGCTCCTCCATCTTCCACCACTTAATCAGCCGGTACATTTCGGGTTGGCCGTACCAGTGCCGCTCGATGGCCTCGGGAGTGAACAAATTGCAGTGGAAGTCGATGGCCATGACGGTCCTCTTCGCAGTGTTGAAGGTTTTAAGGTTGATCGGCGCCAAAGGCCCCGCCGTGGCGGAAGCTCGCGATTTCCTCGGTGGAGACGCCCCAGCGGGACAGGGCTTGTTCATCGTGCTGGCCGGCCTGTGGTGGCGGCAGGTCCAGTTCGGCGTGGGTGCGGCTGAACCGAGGCGCAGGGGCGGCCTGAATGACGCCGTCCAGGGAGCGGAAGGTTTGCCGTGCGGCGTTATGTGGATGCTCCGGGGCTTCGACCAGATCAAGAATGGGGGAAACGCAGGCGTCGGTTCCTTCGAGCAAGTCCGTCCATTCATCACGGGTTTTCCCCATGAAGGCGTGAGCCAGGATCTGCTTCTGCTCTGGCCATGTTTGAGCGTCCAATTGGTGGGATGGGTCAAGCTCCACCCCGAGGCGCTCCAGCAGTTGGCGGTAGAATTGCGGCTCGATTGGGCCGACGGCCACATGGCGGCCATCGGCGCAGGCATAGGTGTCGTAAAAATGGGCGCCGCCATCCAGGTAGTTTGACTGGCGGGAAAGGCGCCATTTACCTTCGGCGTGGAGGCCGAGGAAGCGGTTCATGGTAAGTGCGGCGGCATCCAGCATGGCACCGTCCACCACTTGGCCCAGACCGCTGCTTTTTGCCTCCAGAACGGCCGAAACTAAGCCAAAAGCCATCAACATGGCGCCGCCATAGTCTCCCACCAGATTGAGTGGGGGAACGGGCTTTGCGCTGTTGGTGCCGATGGCTTCCAGGACACCCGTGAGCGAGATGTAATTGATGTCGTGGCCGGCAGCTTTGGCCAAGGGACCTTCCTGCCCCCAGCCAGTCATTCGGCCGTAAACCAGCCGGGGATTGGCGGTCAGGCAGTGCTCCGGGCCAAGTCCTAACCGCTCCATCACCCCGGGCCGGAAGCCTTCGAGTAAGATATCGGCTTGTCCGACCAATCGCATAGTCGCCGCGATGCCCGCCGGCTTTTTTAAATCCAAGGCGACCGAGCGGCGACCTCGATTCAAGATGTCGAAGCTCGATCCCTTTCCTCTGGCATCAGAGCGATCGACACGAATCACATCCGCCCCCAGGTCGGCCAGCAACATGGCACAGAACGGGGCGGCACCAAGTCCGGCAAGTTCGACAACCTTCAGATCCGCCAAGGGCCCCATAGTGTTTGCAATCCTATCTTCACAGCCTCGCATACATACTATACAGTCGGTTTGTAAAGGTCAACGGCGAGCTTTAACCCTTTTCCGGCGATGGGGTTCCAGGGGGGGCGCTTTCGAATTGACCTGGGCGGACATTGATACTAACTGGTCAGACTGTTTTGACGGCCTATGAAGCACGATGGAACCGCGAGCCATGGATGTGACGACGAAAAAGCCGAACAAGAAAGAAGAGCAGCGAGCCGCCAGCCTGGAGAATATCCTTGCTTGTGCCTTGAACTTGTTCGTGAAGAATGGCTACCGCGCCACTACCATTGATCATATTGCGGCTAAGGCGAGGCTGACCAAGGGGGCTGTCTACTTCTACTTTAAGGCCAAGGACGCCATCATGCTTCGCCTCCTGGAGCAGGCTGAAGAGTACGTGGTAAGTCCTATCGCCAGCCATATCGCCGAGGCTGGGCCGGGGGCAGATGCTAAGCTTGTGAAATTCATTCACAGCCAGTCGATTCTCGGTCTGACGCGGCCTGAGCATGTGCTGTTGCTCATCTTGGTTTCCATCGAATTCAGCGGTGCCAGCAACGAGATAGAGGACAAGGTGAAGTCCATCTACCGTCGCATGTATACGGCTATCGAGGGGGTCATCGTCCAAGGTCAATCGGAAGGAGTCTTCCGCACGGATCTCTCTGCCCACGACCTTACCGCCATCGTCATGGCAGGCCATGATGGTGTGCTGGTTGAGTGGTACCGTCGGCCCAAGGAACTGACAGGCAAGAACCTCGCGAACACCCTTCGGGCAACCCTGTTGCACGGCATCATGAACAGAAGTTGAGTGACCCGCTGGCAAGAAGGGATGGGACACGTTTGCCGGGAAATATCTATGGGATAGAGCGTGACGCTAGGCTGTTCGGTATTGGGCTGAAGAAAGTTGCACATCTCCTAGTGTGATGGGTACACGGGCAACTCGATCTTCAGGCACAGCATGGCGTTTGGCCCCATAAAACATGAGGCGAGCGGCCAATGTAAGCATAATGAAAGGGACTGTCTTGGGCCACCAGCGTCTCGGCACGCTTCCTCGCACAAAGAAGTGGCAGCGCGTCGTCGAGATGATCGGCGGCGGTGCTGATATGCGGGACATTGCCGAGGCTACTTCCGCCGCTGCCGAGCGGGATATGATCGATGCCGGAAAGGATGAAGCGCTCCGGCACGCATTCTGGCTGTTGACCCAGATCCCATTGGCCGCGCGCATGGGCGAGCATTTCATTCCGGAACTCCGAATGCTCGGGCTCAAGCTGAGTGATCGGCCATCCCTGGTAGAGATCGTCACCGCGCTTACCGATGCTGTTGATCGCCATGTCCGAACAGCGGGCGGGCGGACGGATCTGGGCGAGATGGCACAATTGTCGGCGGCGGAAAGTCTTAATGCCGTCGCCAGTCGTGAGCTCCCTGGGCTGTTCGGGACCTCTTTCGAGGATGTCCGAGGCGCGTTGGCTGGCTTGGGAACACCCGATCAGTTCAGCGTGCTGTCGCGGGATTTTTTCGCCCGCCTGACCCGACGGCACCTGGGTTACTACCTCAGTCGTGAACTGCCAAACCATGTCGGTGTCGGCAAGCGCTTCCAGACCGCGCGCGAGCATAAGGAATTCGAGGGAGCACTCGATACCCACACCCGTGAGACGGCCAGAATCGTCAAGAAATTCTCACGGGACTGGTTCTCGAAGAGCAATTATGAGGGCGGCATCGACCAGGACAAGGCGGCCCGTTTCGGGCATGTCGCATTCGACAAGATACGCAGGGAACTGCGCAAACGGAGAGATGCTGATGGCTGAGCGGCTGGTCATCTGCGGTGGCGTAACGGGTGTGCCGGGCGCCAGGAACGTTCTGGAAATGGACGTCAATGCGCCGGAGGGCACGCCGCAGAAAGTCAATCTCCGGCTCGGAGATCTCTGCGCCCGCATGGTGCAGGATGTTCCGGCCGTGTTGGCGGACTTGCTGGAGGTGGCGTCCTATGTTTATTGCGCCGACCAGTTCACTCGGCGCGGCCGGGATGGAATGCGGAGTATGGGAGCGGAATGGCGACGCCAGTTCCGCTTCATCATTCCTGTGCGTCGCCCCGACCTCTGGAATCGTCGGGATGTGATCGAGGCATTATGCGAGACGTTGGGCTTTCTGTCTGAGGATGCCTACGCCCTTGAATTCGTCGAGCATGGTTCACCGGCCACGGGATTGCAGCCCTACCTTGATCTCGGCCATTCGGCGGATCGTGGGTTTGTTCCCGATGAGGTGATGCTGTTCTCCGGCGGCCTCGATTCCTTTGCCGGGGCGGTGGATAGTCTGATTGGCAACGGTCGCAAGGTGGCGTTGGTTAGCCATCGGGGCTCGTCCATGGTGACATCGCGACAATCGGCGCTATTGATTGCCTTGCGTAATCGGACTCGGGCCAGTCAGCTTTTTCACGTCTATGTCAGTGTCAATAAAGGTCAGGAAGAGGCCGTCGAGTTCACCCAGCGGACGCGGTCATTTTTGTTCGCGAGCCTGGGACTGGTGGTGGCGCATCTGTTCGGGCAACGCACGATCCGGTTTTACGAGAATGGTGTCGTCAGCATCAATCTACCACTGGCCGAACATGTGCTGGGCGCACGGGCCACTCGTACCACCCATCCCCATGTATTGGCCGATTTCACCTCGCTGTTCTCGCTGCTGTTGGGTGAGGCGGTCTTGGTCGAAAATCCCTATCTGTGGTTGACCAAGAGCGACGTGGTCGGTGTCATCGCCAAACATGGCTGTGCCGATCTTATTGCCGAGACATTCAGTTGCACACGCGTGCGCGAGGCGACCAAGCGCAAGCGCCATTGCGGTGTCTGCTCTCAATGTCTCGATCGTCACTTCGGCATCCTGGGGGCGGGCCTCGGTGAATACGAATCGGCCGAAGCTTATTCCGTCGATCTGTTCAAGGGCGAGCGCAAGCCCGGTACGGACGTGGTGATGGCTGAATCCTATGTGCTGAACGCCATGAAATTGGCAGGCATGTCCGAGCAAGGATTCTTCAGCACGTTCGGGCAGGCATTTCGGGTGCTACCATATCTGCCGGGGCCGCCAGACGAGGCGGCGGCGAAGATCTATGATCTGCTCCGACGTCACGGCCAGACGGTGGCCCGTGTCGTTGATTGGGAATTGGGCAACAACGCCAGTTTGACGCATACGCTGGGCCTGCCGGATACATCGCTGTTGATGTTGCTGAAATCCACGTCCATGCGATCGATGGAAACGGTGGACCCGGCTGAGGTCGAGCCGCCCGCCTCCGAGCAGGCCGCAGCTGATGTCTCCCGGCGATCCGCCAACGGACTGTTTTTCGCCGTGGATGAGGAAAAGGAGCGCATTCTTTTCCGTGGTGGTGTCGAACTCGCCGGAGCAGGATTCAAGCTCTTGCGGGCTCTGGTGGCTGATTTCGCCGCAGATGTGACGGCCGGTCTTCCGCACGAAGAGCATCGCCTGATTAAAAGCGATGCTCTTGCCGAGCGTTTGGGAATCGAGGAACCGACGTTGCGCAAGCGAGTCGTGCGGACCCGTAACGCCATCGAGAAGCAGTTCCTGGACAAGCTGGATGTTCAGATTGCCGACGATGCCGTTATCCAGAACGTCAATTGGCGTGGCTATCGCCTCAATCCCTACCTGCTCCAGATCCAGCCTGGGCAACTCGGTGACATCGGGTCCGACTGACCCGATGTCACGACTTTCCGGCCCGATGTCACAGCTTTTCCCGCAAAGCCGCAGCAATTCTCGGGCGACAGGCTCGAATATGTCACAACTTTGTTTGTGACCATCCATATCTCTCTCGGCGCGAAACCCTGAAAATCACTGCGAATTCAATCTATTGCTCTCGTTCCGACGCGGTCGGGGGCGCAATTCGTAGTGAGGTGCCATGTCACAGATCAAGTCTGACCAGCCCAAGGTGGTGACCGGTGATATCCGGCCGTTGCCGTATTTGACCCAGGAGGACATCGCCACGCGGTGGGCGATCAGCCCACGCACGCTGGAGCGGTGGCGCTGGCTGGGGATCGGCCCGCGTTACCTCAAGATCCGTGGCCGGGTGCGCTATCGCCAGGAAGACATCGACGCCTATGAGGCGGAGCAGGTGCGCGAAAGCACCTCGGCCACCGCTCCGGCGGCGGGAGGTGTCAAATGATCGCCGCCACCGCCATGCCGGTGTTGGGCGAGGGCGCCTTCCTCGCCTGGCTCGACCGCGCCGCCCCCGGCGAGCGGATCGCCTATCACGAGGGCCATCTCGGCTGCGACCGTGCTTTCCGGATATCGCACCTGCCGGAGCCGGTGCGGGCCGAGATCAATCGCGTCGCCGTCTGCGCCATGGATCTGGCCGGGCAGGGGCGGGTGGTATTGGCCCAGCGCCGGGTCGGCGAGGACCGGGTGGCCTATCTCGCTATCAAGGCGACCCCACCGAAAGCCAAAGGAGGCCGGGCATGACCGCCAATCCGTTCGAGCGCCACGGCCTCGCCCATCTGTCGGCCAGCCAGCTCAACCTGTACCGCGCCAGCCCGGCCCTGTGGGTGGTGGAATACCTGTTGAAGGTGCGCGGCAGTGTCGGTGTCGCCGCCCATTGCGGCACCTCGGTGGAGGCGGGCGTTGCCGCCGGTCTGCTCGATCCGGCCATGGCGGTGGAGGATTGCACCGCCATGGCCCAGAAGCGCTACCGCGAGCTGACCCTGCTGTCGGGCGATGCCAAGCGCGACGATAAGGGCGCCGAAATCCCCGGCATGGTCGGCCATGCCCTGGAGGCGCTCAGGCCCTACGGCGTACCCTCGGCCACCCAGCAGCGCATCGAGGTGCATCTCGACGGTGTGGCGGTGCCGGTGATCGGCTTCAAGGATTTCAGTTTCGACGCCCACGGCCTTGATGTGGACCTCAAGACCTCGGCCCGTCTGCCCTCGCAGATGAGCCAGGAGCACCGGGTCCAGGGCGCCATTTACTTCTCGGCCTCGGGCAACCGCGAGCAGCGGTTCTGCTACGCCACCAAGGCCAAGTGCACGGTGTACCGGCTGGAGGAGCCGCACGAGGCTTTGGCCCAGGCCCGGCGCATCGCGCTCGCCATGTCGCGGTTGCTGGCGCTCAGCGCCGATGCCGCAGAGATCGCCGGCCTGCTGGTGCCCGATTACTCGCAATTCCGCTGGTCGGCGGAAACCCGTGCCGCCGGGCGCGACCTCTACGGCATCTGATAACGCCAATCGCGAAGGAAACGCATCATGCCTCTTAACATCGGATCGAGCGGCGAGGCCGCCAATTACCTCAAGTTCAACGCCAAGTCGGGCCGGCTGGCCATCAATGACGCCGAAGGCGACCAGATCGAGATCGCCAACCTGACCGCCATCTTCGATCTGGAGCGTATCGTCACCGGCTGGCTGCGCTTCCGCGAAGGCCAGGCCCCCGAGCGCCTGCTCGACCATCCCAATGGCGGCAGTGCTCCCCGGCCCGAGGGCGAGGGCTTCAAGCGCGGCTTCGTGCTGCAGGTCTACAGCCGCAACGCCCTGGGCGGCGTGCGCGAGATGTCGGGCAACAGCCTGCATCTGTGCAATGCCGTCAACGCCCTCTATGCCGATTGGGAAGCGGGCCGGGACGAGCATCGCGGTCAGGTGCCGGTGGTGGTGTTGGACTCGGTGCAGCCCATGAAGGACCGCTACGGCACCAATTACCGCCCGGTGTTCCGCATCACCAAATGGGTGGAGCGCCCCGCCGATCTGGTCGAGGTGGTGGCGGTGGAATCCAATGTCCAGGCTCCCGGTGCGCGGACATCTGCCCCGTCCGGTGGGCAGAAGCCGGTGGCACCGCCCAGCCAAAGCCCGCCCCAAGCCGATCCCATGATGTCGTCCGAGTTCTGACGGACGCTGCCCCTTGGCCCCGTCGTTCCGGCGGGGTCCTTGGAGAGCGCCCCCAGCACCTTCCCTGGATCAGCCGTCGATCATGACCAACGTCACCCCTTTGCTTGAACCGGACGCAGCCATCATGCTCCGCCACCTGGAGCATCTATTCGGCGGCGATCTGGATGGCTGCCAGGACGGGCTGGTCGAAATCGCTTGGACCGACGGTGCCAGCGGTCGCCTTCAGCACGCTAGGCTGGTCGGCACCGACGATTTGGACGAGGCGGCCGAATTCGCCGCCGCCGCCAACCGCATTCCCGGCCAGAACATCTATGTCGGCGCCGCCCTGCGCCAATCCGGGACGTCGCCGTTCGGGCGGGCCGATGACAGCGATGTCCTGGCGCTGCCGGCCTTCTATGTGGATCTCGACGATGCCGGCGCCGCCGATGCCGCCAAATCCCGCTATCGGCATTGCCCGCCCACCGCCGCAGTGGTCACCGGCCGCCATCCCCATTTGCGGGTGCAATTGTGGTGGCGGCACGAATCGCCTGAGCGTGATCCAGGTCTCTGCCGCCGTCAGAACCGGGCGCTGGCCCTGGCTTTCGGCGGTGACATCAAGGTGGTCAATCCGTCCCGCGTCATGCGTCTTGCCGGATCGGTGGCGTGGCCGTCGAAGCCGGGCCGGGTGCTGGAGCGCACCGAGTTGCACACCTTCGCCGATGGCCGGCCGGTGCTGTATCTGCCCGGTCAACTGGCGAAGGTATTTCCGCCGGTGGAGGTGGTCGAACTTGCCCCGACCCCCGATATCCCCCAATCCGGCCTCGCCATCGGCAATGCCGCCCAGGGCGTCAGCGCCGGCGGGGTGATGGCGGCGGTGCGGGCCGGTGATCACTGGCACGACAACATGGTTCGCCTCGTTGGCCATTGGATCGCGCGGGGCTGGTCCGATGCCGAAATCATCGCCGCCGCCGAATCCCTGACCCTGCCGGGCTGGACCGCCGCTCAGACCCACGTCGAGGTGGCGGCCATGATCGCCGGGGGCCGCGCCAAATGGGCCATCCCCAATCCCGATCATGCTCTCGAGGAGGATTTCAGCTCGGGGCCGCCGCTGGAGCCGGGCTTTCTCGACGCCTTCGCGCCCGGCCTGATCCCCCGTCGCCGCTGGATACTGGGCCGCATGCTGCTGCGCCGGGCGGTGACGGTGATGGTGGCGCCACCCGGCGTCGGCAAATCAACCCTCAGCATCGAGCAGGCGGTCGCCGTCGCCACCGGCCGCGAGATCACCAATCTCGCCGTCCACGAATCGGCCAGGGTGTGGCTCTACAACAACGAGGATGATCTCGACGAACTCAAGCGCCGTCTTGCCGCCGTGCTGGAATTCTGGCGCATCCCCTTCGCCGAGATCCGGGGCCGCGTGGCTTTGAACAGCGGCGCCGACCATCCCCTGCTGGTGGCGACGCGAGACAGCGCCGGCAATGTGGTGCGCCGCCCCGACGTCGATGCCTGCATCGAGCATGTTCGCCGCCATGCCATCGGCGTGCTGGTGGTCGATCCCTTCGTCGAGACCCATGCCGCCGACGAAAACAGCAATGACCAGATGAAGGCGGTGGCGGCCATGTTCCGCGACATCGCCCAGAAGGGCGATTGCTCCGTGCTGCTGGTGCATCATACCGCCAAGCCGCCGCAAGGCTCCAGCGACGGCCATGCCGGCAACATGAACACCGCGCGTGGCGCCAGCGCCTTGCCGGGCATCGCCCGCGTGGTGCAGACCCTGTTCTCCATGAGTCCGTCCGATGCCGAGAAACTCAACGTTCCGGCTGAGAACCGCCATCGCTACATCCGCCTCGACGACGCCAAGGCCAATCTCGGCCTGATCTCGGCCGATGCCCGCTGGTTCCGGCGCGAAGGCGTCACCATCGCCAATGGCGACGAGGTCGGGGTTCTGGTGCCGGAGGATCTGGCCGACATCGCCGCCACGATGACCGCCCAGGTGGCCCCCGACGTTCTCGATACCGTACTGGCCGAGATCGGCCGCGCCTGGGACTGCGGCGATCCCTACAGCGATGCCCCCCAGGCCCGCGACCGTCATCTGCTCAAGGCGCTGCCGCCCCGGCTCGGTCTGCCGACCGAACTGGTCCGCGCCGCCTATCTCCGGCTGTGCGATCTGCGCCGGCTCAAGGTCGATGTGGTCGACCGCAATTCCAAGCGCAAGGGCTTGCGGCCGGTATCCGGTGCTGCGGAGGTCCCCAATGACGCAACAGATTGAAACCACAGAATTTGCGGAAGTTGCGGAAGTCTTGCGGAAGTTCCTTCTCCGCAACCTCCGCGCCGACTGCGGAAGTTTACGGAAGTCCGCGGAGGTTAACTTCCGCAACCTCCGCAAATCGACAGATCAGAACGGGATAACCAATTGGAAACACAGGGCTTATCCCGCTTGCGGAAGTCCAGTGCGGAAGTCACGGAGGTTGACCGCTAACCCATTGATTTTGCATGCGGAGGTTTGCGGCGGAAGTTCCTCCCCCCATACCCCCCTCTGCGCGTATGCGCGCGCGAGGATCTCGCGCCCATCCGCGCCGTCCACACCTCAGACCAGCGGGAGACCGTCATGACCCATCCGGCACGCCCGTCCCATGACCTCGCCTCCGACCCGTGGGCGCCGTCCAATGCCGTCATCCAGTCCATGGTCGAGGGCCTGGACCTGATCGCGGCCGATATGGAGCGCAAATGGGGCATCGGCCGCTTGCGGCTGCTGGTGTCCGACCTGCTGCGGGCCAAGTTCGATGCCCAGCGCGGCAAGCTCGAAGCCGCCATCGCCAGCGGGCGGGAGACCTATGTCCGGGTCCAGGCCGAGGGCATGCGCAAGGCCTGGGCGGCGCTGGACAAGGCGGCGACCGAAACCGGCGGCCAGCCGCTGTCGCCCCAGGTGTGGGAATGCGTCCTGCCCGAGACCGGCGAGATCGTCGCCATCGTCCGCACCGAGGCCGAGGCCAGTGCCGTCTGCCGTCACGGCAGAGTGTTCACCCTGGCCGAGATCGCCCGGCTGATCGCCGCGCTGGGTGACACCGTGCTGGGCGTCAAGCAGGCCTTTCCCGGCACCGAGATCACCCGCATCGGCCTGGCCACCATCGACTGGAAGGAGGGCGACCCGATCCCATTCTGAGCCGAACGGCGGCGGGTCGTCCCACCAAGAACACCCCGCCGCCGCCCACACCACGACAATCCCATGGAAGGAGATCCTCATGGCAGTCCCGACTCTGCCCGTTCAGGGCGACATTGCAAGCATTCCGGCGCTACCGGCCTGGGCCGTCGATGCCCAGGGAGGTGCGCGATGACGTATTTCCCCAAAGGCTTCGGCGGCGAGCGTCGCGATGCCGAGCGGGTCAAGCGCGACGGCTGGCGGGAAAGCGGTGTCCTGGTCATCGCCGAGGATGACCAGCGCCTCACTTGGCCCGAGCGCGAACTGATCCGCCAGCTTGGGCAAAAGCTCTACGGCACCCGTCCGGCCAAGGAGGTTGATCATGGCTGAAGCCACGCTGACTCCGGCCGAGGTCGAGGAGCGTCTCGCCGAAGCCGCCGATATCCTGCGTCGTCTTCCGGAATCCAGGGTGCAGGGCCATGCCAGCGCTTGGCCGCCCTATGTGCGGGAATACTGGGAATCCTACGGCGTCGCCGAGGTCAAGCTGCGCCGCCCGCCACCCTCGGCTGCCGCCATCACCCGCATGGACGAGGCATTGCCGTGGCTGACCTGGCTTGATCCCACCGATGCCAAGATCGTCTGGTTGCGGGCCAATGGCGACCGCTGGAAGGTCATTTGCTGGTCGGTGGGCATGCAGCGTTCCGCCGTCCATCAGCACTGGCTGTACGGCCTTTGCGTCATCGCCTGGAGGCTGCGGGGGCAAGCGGTGCCCGTCAAACGATCGCGCCAGTTCCTGATCGATCGGATGCAGGCGGTGTCGCGGTGACGGTCGGAGCAGGGGCGGTTCACCACCGCTCCTGCTCAATTGCACCAAACAGCGCAAGGTGCTATATATCGCTCATGATTACGTCCGAACAGGTTCGCGCCGCCAGGGCGCTTCTCCGCATCGAGCAGGATGATCTGGCGCGTCGCGCCCACATCTCCGCCGCCACCATTCGGCGGCTGGAGGCGTTCAATGGCGTTCAGCGGGTATCTCCCGGCACGGTGAAGGAAGTTCAGCGGGCGCTGGAGGAGGCGGGGGCGGAATTCATCGACGACGGTGTTCGCCGCCGCCCGGCACGGGATCGCGCCAGGGCGGATGAACTGTTCGCCGACATCATGGCGATCGCCCGTCACGGCGCGGCCCGCCCGGTGATCAATCCCGGCTTCTCCGAGGCCGACCTCTACGGCGACGACGGTCTGCCGTCGTGATCGTTCTCGACACCTCCGCCGTGGTGGCGCTGCTGCGGGGCGAGGACGACGCACCGCACATGGCGCGGGCCATCGCCGACGCCGATGGCTGCATCCTGTCGGCGGTCAGCCATCTGGAAGCCGCCATGGTGCTGACCGGCCGGTCGGGAGCCGGCGCCGCCGAGGATCTCGACGCCCTGATCGAGCGGGTCGGCATCGAGGTGGTGCCGTTTGATCGCCGCCAGTCCGAGCTTGCCCGCGATGCCTTCCTGCGGTTCGGCAAGGGGCGTCACCCCGCCGCCCTCAACTTCGGCGACTGTGCCGCCTACGCCCTTGCGGCCGGGCGTGGGCTGCCGCTGCTGTTCAAGGGCAACGACTTCTCCCAGAGCGATATTCAGGCCGTCCTGGTCCCTGATTCCTGATTGTCGGAAAGAAACGCCGAGGCGGACACTTTTCGCTGAGACCAAGTGGGGCGGTTTGGGGTAAATATCCAGTCATGCTTGCGAGAGGCGCGGATGGACGGCGGCGACGCCATCAAGTCAAGCGCCAATCGCAGTCAAGAGAAAGATTGCGGAGGGGCGGCGCGAAATAAAGCGGGTCCTCCCTGGCTACTGCGCTATGCGGGGGGCAACAGCGCAGAATATCGCTAGCGACAGCCTGAATTTCTGGGTTACCACCCGGTTACCAGTTACCACCCCATGAGGCGCGCAAGTCCAAGGACGGCGCGCCTTTCGTGTTTCTGGCGGGGTGGTAACCAACCCTGGTAACCGCCCGGTTACCACGCCCCAGGTTACCACCTCGCCGGTTACCAGCCGGTAGTTACCACCCACAGCCCGGTTACCATCCCCATGCAGCTTGCTCATTCCGAGCCGGTCCCACCGGCCATCGGCGCGATGTCGTGCGCCTTGGCCGCCGAAGGGCTGGTCTATGGCAGCGTATGCAGCGGGATCGAGGCCGCGACGGTGGCTTGGGAGCCGTTGGGTTGGCGGCCCGCTTTCTTCGCCGAGATCGAACCGTTCCCATCCGCCGTGCTGGCCCACCATTACCCCCATGTTCCCAACCTGGGCGACATGACCGCTATCGACGGTCGGGCATGGCGAGGCGAGATCGATGTGCTGGTGGGCGGCACGCCCTGCCAAGCGTTCTCGGTGGCGGGCCTGCGCAAGTCGTTGGACGATTCCCGCGGCAACCTTGCCCTCAAATTCGTGGAACTCGCCGATGCCATCGATCCAGCTTGGGTTGTTTGGGAAAACGTCCCCGGAGTCCTGTCCACCCGCGACAACGCCTTCGGATGTCTTCTGGGCGGACTGGCCGGAGAAGATGGTCCGGTCGTCCCGCCAGGGGGAAAATGGTCGGACGCTGGTGTTGTCGTTGGACCCGCGCGCACAGTCGCGTGGCGGGTGCTCGACGCCCAATATTTCGGCCTGGCCCAACGCCGCCGCCGTGTGTTCGTTGTCGCAGGTGCTGGAGACCGGGCCGATCCCGTCCAAGTACTTCTTGAGCGCGAAGGCGTGCGCCGGGATCATCCGCCGCGCCGAGAAGCGGAACAAGGTGTTGCCCCCACGCTTGATGCTCGCGCTGGCCGAAGCGGCGAAACGTCATTCGCCACCAGCGGCGGACTGATTGCCGAGGCGTTCGGCGGCAACAACACCTCCGGCCCCATTGATGTCGCCACCGCGCTCAATGCCTGCGCCTCGGCCAGTGGCCGGATGGATTTCGAGAGCGAGACCTTCGTCGCCACCACCTTGCGGGCACGCGACCTGTCCCGTGGCGTGGACAGCGACTGCACCGATACGCTGATCGCCCACACCCTGCGGGCCAAGTCGAACCTCGCCCATCGGCCCGATATCGACACCCTGGTCACCCATTCCCTACGCGGTGAGGGCTTCGACGCCTCGGAAGACGGCACCGGACGCGGCACTCCGTTGGTGCCGGTGGCTATCCCGATCCAGGAGGCCGGTGCCCGCACCGGCATCAGCACCACGGACGTGCGTGCCGGAATCGGTGTCGGCAGTGATGGCGATCCGATGTTCACGTTGCAGGCGGGCAAGCAACACGCCGTGGCGTTCAATCTGCGCGGCCGCGATGGTGGGGCGCAGGCCGAGATTGATGCCGACAACCTCGCCAGCCTGCGGGCGGCCAGCGGCGGCTCCAGCCGCAGCTATGTCGCCTTCGCCCAGAATCAGCGGGACGAGGTCCGCCCCCTGACAATTGCGGGCGCTCTGGCCGCTGAGCCGGGGACCAAGCAGCAGACCTATGTGGCGTTCGACTGCAAGGCAGGCACCGGGTTCCAGACGATCAATGCCGACGGCGTCACCCCGACGCTCCGAGCGATGAATGCCCTAGGCCGCGACAATGGCGGCGGCCAATTGGCGGTCCAGCACGACATGGCTGTGCGGCGCCTGACGCCACGCGAATGCGAGCGCCTCCAGGGTTTCTCCGACGATTACACCCAGATCCTGTGGCGCAAGAAGGCCGCCGAGGATTGTCCCGACGGGCCGCGTTATCGGGCACTGGGCAACTCCATGGCCGTGCCGGTGATGCGCTGGATCGGGCGCCGCATCCAGGCCGCCGGGAGGCGATGATGCCCCGCAATCCCTATCGCATGGACGGCCCCGCCCTGGTGTCGTTCTCGGGCGGGCGCACGTCCGGCTACATGCTGCACCAGATCCTGGACGCCCATAACGGCCAGCTACCCTCCGACGTCCATGTGGTGTTCTTCAATACCGGGCGGGAGTTCGAGCAGACCCTGCGCTTCGTCCACGAATGCTCGGTGCGCTGGCAGGTCGCCATCACTTGGCTGGAATACGATCCGGCCGAGCCGTTCGACACCAGCGTGGTGGGCTACAACAGCGCGTCGCGCGATGGCGAGCCCTTCGAGAAGATCATCAAGGTGCGGGGCTTCCTGCCCAACCCGACCATGCGGCTCTGCACCCATTACCTCAAGGTCAAGCGCGGCATCGCGTTCATGCGCGACATGCTGGGCTACGGGGAATGGGTCAACGTCGTCGGCCTGCGCCATGACGAACCCCGCCGGGTCGCCCGCCAGAAGGCCATGAATGAAGCTGGCAAGGAACGCTTCGAGACCGTCCTGCCGCTGGATCAGGCCCGCGTCAGCCGCCAGGACGTCTCGGCCTTCTGGAAGCGCCAGCCCTTCGATCTTGGCCTGCCCGACAACAATGGCAAGACCCCACTGGGCAATTGCGACCTCTGCTTCATGAAGGGCGCGGCGACCATCAAGGGGATCATGCGCCTGTTCCCCGAACGGGCCAGATGGTGGATCGACATGGAGCGCAACGCCCCGGCCCTTGGCACCCTGACCAAGCCGGAGATGGCCCTGTTCCGCGCCGACCGGCCCAGCTACCGCGAATTGCTCAATTTCGTCCGCCGCCAGCGGGATTTCGAGGGCGGCCCGTCCGATGACTGCCTGCCCTGCGATTGCACGGACTGATCATGACTCATCCGCTTCCCGACACGGTCGAGCCTTGGCCCATCGACCGGCTGATCCCCTATGGCCGCAATGCGCGGACCCATTCGGATGCCCAAGTCGCCCAGATCGCCGCCAGCATGGTCGAGTTCGGCTGGACCAATCCGGTGCTAGCCGACAGCAAGGGCAATGTCATCGCCGGGCATGGCCGTCTGGCCGCCGCCAAGTCCCTGGGGCTGGACGCGGTGCCGGTGGTGATCCTTGACCATCTGAGCGAGGCCCAGCGCCGCGCCTACATCCTGGCCGACAACAAGCTGGCGCTGAATGCTGGCTGGGACGACGAAACCCTGGCGGCGGAGCTGCACGCGCTCAACGCCGAGGGCTACGACCTCGATCTGATCGGCTTCTCGGAAGAGGAGTTGGATGCCCTGATGGCCCCCCTCGACGACGAGGGTGACGGCCAGGGCGATGGAGACGAAGACGAGATCCCGGAACCGCCCGCCGATCCGGTGACGCGGCCCGGTGATCTGTGGATCCTGGGCCGACACCGCCTTCTGTGCGGCGACAGCACTGTCGCCACCGACGTGGAGGGCCTGCTGGCCGGGGCCACGCCGCACCTGATGGTCACAGATCCGCCTTACGGGGTGGAATACGATCCCACCTGGCGCAACGAAGCCGGGGTGTCGTCCTCGGCCCGCACCGGCAAGGTCGCCAACGACGACCGCGCCGACTGGCGGGAAGCCTGGGCGCTGTTCCCCGGCGAGGTGGCCTATGTCTGGCACGCGGCGATATTCGCCAAGATTGTGGCGGACAGCCTGGAAGCCAACGACTTCAAGATCCGCGCCCAGATCATCTGGTCCAAGAGCCGCTTCGTCCTGGGACGCGGCGATTACCACTGGCAGCATGAGCCCTGCATTTATGCTGTGCGCAAGAACGGCACCGGCCATTGGCAAGGCGCTCGGGATCAGGCCACCGTTTGGGCCATCGGCAACAACGGCGATGAGGACGAGGCCACGGTTCACGGCACCCAAAAGCCGGTGGAATGCATGCGTCGCCCGATTCTCAACAACAGCGCCGAGGGTGAGGCGGTCTATGAGCCGTTCGCGGGCAGCGGCACCACGGTGGTCGCCGCCGAGACCACCGGGCGGATTTGCTTCGCCATGGAGCTGAACCCGGCCTATGCCGACGTGATCGTCGGTCGCTGGCAGAAGCTGACCGGGGGCAAGGCCATCCTGGATGGCGATGGCCGCTGCTTCGAGGAAATCGCCGCCGGGAAGGCGGTCAGCGCCGGGTGATCCGACGTAGGGAATGCTGGTACTTGGCGTCGGTGGGCTTCCAGTCCAGCGGCTTGCAGCCGAGGCGCAGGTCGCGCTCCCAGAATTCAAGGATCTGCTGGTTGGAATAGCCCTTGCCCCGGAAGTATTCGAAGTCGCTTTGCGACCACTGCGGATGGGCCTTCAGGGCGGCGGTGGGGCGGACGTTCAACCGGGCCGCCATGGTCACTTCGCCTTCTGGCCGGCGGCGTAGGCCGCTTCCAGGGCTTTCTTGATCTGCCAAACCGCCAGTTCGTGGAAGTCCAGGCGGTCGCTCTTGCGGGTGTCCAGGGTCTCCAGGTCGAGGATCTGGGTGGCGATCTCGGTCAGGGCTTGGTCTCGGGTCTGCATGGTGTTGGCCTCCGTTTTGGTGAAGCCAGTAACGCTCTGTTTCGGCTGCTTATCAAGCTGGTTAATCGTGCAATTTCAATGCTGTAACGTGATGCGTCAATCCCGCCGCATGTCCCTGGTCGAGGCTGCCGCCAACGTGGTGATCGGCTACGGCATCGCGGTTGCCACCCAGGTAGTAGTGTTTCCTTTCTTCGGCATCCGCATCACCCTGGCCGACGATCTGACCATCGGTCTGGTCTTTGCCGTGGTCTCGATTCTCCGGTCCTACGCTCTGCGGCGACTGTTCGAGGTTTGCCGCCGCTGATCTGGCCGACTTGGAATCGAGGCGGCGGGCGGCTACTCTTTCGGGCTACATTTTCCGAGGGGAAGAGCATCATGAGTAAATCCGCCATGTCCAAGGCCATCCGCCAAGCCGCCGGTTGCAGCGTCGCCCAGGCCGATGCCGCCGTCGAAGCGGTACTGGCCACCATCGTCGAAGGCGTTAAGACCGAGGGCCGCTTCAGCCTCATCGGTTTTGGCTCCTTCTCCAAGTCGGAGCGTCCGGCCCGTCAGGGCCGCAATCCGAAAACCGGCGAGGCCATCGACATCGCCGCCTCGACCTCGATCAAGTTCAGCACCTCGGCGGCACTGAAGAAGTCGCTGTAAGTCATGGCCGTTGACCCTGAGCATGTGGCCCGCGCCGCGAATGATCTGATGGACCACTATGGTCAGGCCGCTCTCGATGTGGCCAAAACGCAAGCTGAACGCGCGTCGAGGGCCGGTGATATGCCGGCCCTCGATCAAGCCCTGATGGTTCTGACCGAAATCGAGCGCCATCAGGAGATTTCGTCCACACCGGTGACGTAGGCGTCGGCCTTGTTCCAGGACCCTTCGTCCAATTCCCATTCGGTGTCGGCGCTGTTGAACAGTTTCTCGAATGCTCTCGTCTCGGCCTGCTCGGGTGTTTCGGCCTCGACCTCGACCCTGGTGCTTTCGGTGACGTCGCGGGTGATGATGACGCTGTAGCGGGGCATGGCCGTTTGCCTCAGTCCTGGATTTTGTAAATACGGCCGCGGCCTTCGATCTTCTCGCTGGTGACCTCCAGGCCCAGCTTCTTCTTCAAAGCTCCGGCGATGGCGCCGCGCACCGTGTGGGGCTGCCAGCCGAATTCGGCGGTGATCTCGGCGATGCTGGTGCCCTCGGGCCGCTTCAGCATTGCGATCAGGGCCTCCTGCTTGCTGCCCTCGCGCTGGCGGCGGGGAGCGGCCGGAGTCGCGGCTTCCTCGAGCTGGGCGTCGTCGGCGGTCTCGATGCCGAGGGCGGCATCGGCGGTTGCGGTGGCGCGCAGGGTGAGGGGCGTGCCGTCTTCGCCGACCCGCCAGACGGTGGCGTCGTCCTTGGAGGCGATCTCCTCGATCAGCCCCTTCTTCAAGAGACTCTTGAGCACGTTGCCGACCGCGCCACCCTTCAGTTTGGCGGTGACCGGGAAGACCAGCCGGTCGTCGCGGGAGCAGGCGGCGGCGAGAATGGTAGTCTGGGTCTCGGAAAGCTGAATCTGCTGGGTCATGATGGTTCCCTCCGGGGTGCTGGCGCGGGGATGCGCCTGTACCACCCCAAGCCCCGCCGGGCGGACCCGGTCGGGGCCTGCCCCCGCGAAAGCGGGGGGCGGGGAGGGGGAATTCGCCGATCAACTGGCGTCGGCCAGAATCTCGAAGTGGGTGGCGAAACCGGTGAGGTAGGGCAGTCCGTGCGGGATGCCGGTTTCTCGCGCCGTGCGGCGGCTGATGGTCCAGGCCATCCAGCGGGCCACCGTCGCGTCGACCGCCACCATCAGGATCTTGCCGGCGAACAATCCGTTGGCAACGTCGTCGGCGAAGTGGCGCCCAAAGGTGCTGTCGAGGAAATCGCGCACCGCCGTGTCGGGACAGCCGGTGGCGGTCTGGATCGCGAGCATCGCCATCTTCCAGGCTTCGGCCGGGTCGGCGTGGTCGGCCATGGTGCCGAAGAAGCCCCAATCGGTGTTGGTGGTGGGCAGGATGGTGTCGGGCATGGTGGTCTCCGTTGTTCGTGGGACCATCAATCGCTCTTACAGCCAAGCACATCAACTCGATAACTAGATGATTTAATTGCGTATTTCGTAGGCGTTCGATCATGGGCTTATCGGTTCGCGCCTATGCGCGTCATCGCGGGGTGAGCCATGTGGCGGTGATGAAGGCCGTCCGCGCCGGGCGCATCCCGCAGGAGGTGGATGGCACCATCGACCCGGCCAGGGCCGATGCCGCCTGGGACGCCCAGACCGACCCGGCCAAGCGCCCCGCCACGGTCAAGGCTCCGCCCGCGGCACCATCCGCACCGGCCATGTCGGTGACCGCGACGGCCCCGGCTCCGCTCCAGCGTGAGGCGGTGACCGCCCCGGCTCCGGCCGCCGCCGGTGGCGGTAGCTCGTTCGATGGCGGCAAAGCCGCCGGGGCCAATTTCGCCCAGGCGCGGACCATGCACGAGGTGGCCAAGGCGCAGAAGGCCCGCATCCAGGTGCAGCGCCTCAAGGACGAGGTCATCGACCGCGCCAATGCCCTGGCCATGGTGTTCAAGTTGGCCCGGCAGGAACGTGATTCCTGGGTGACTTGGCCGGCGCGGGTCGCCGGTCAGATGGCGGCCGAAATCGGGATCGACCCGCACACCATGCAGACCTTGCTGGAAACCTATGTCCGGGCGCACCTCAATGAGCTTGCCGATGTCAAACCGGAGTTTCGCTGAGTTCGATGGGGCGGAGCAGATCCTGGCGGCTTGGTGCGACGGGATGCGCCCCGATCCGCGCCTGACCGTATCCCAATGGGCCGATCAGCACCGCATGCTGTCGAGCCGCGCCTCGGCGGAACCGGGCCGCTATCGGACGGCCCGCACGCCCTATATGCGCGACATCATGGATGCGTTGTCGCCCACCAGCCCGGTGCAGCGGGTGGTGTTCATGAAGGCGGCGCAGGTGGGGGCCACCGAGGCGGGCTGTTGCTTCATCGGCTTCGTCATCCATCACGCGCCGGGGCCGATGCTCTGCGTCCAGCCCACGGTGGAGATGGCGAAACGGGCGTCCCGCCAGCGCATCGACCCGCTGATCGATGAAAGCCCGGCCATCCGGGAACGGGTCAAACCGGCCCGGTCGCGCGATGCTGGCAACACCATGCTGTCGAAGGACTTTCCCGGCGGCACCTTGGTGCTGACCGGGGCCAACAGTGCGGTGGGCCTGCGCTCCATGCCGGCCCGCTACCTGTTTCTGGACGAGGTGGATGCCTATCCGGCCTCGGCCGACGAGGAAGGCGACCCGGTCGGCTTGGCCGAGGCCCGCTCGTTGACCTTCGCCCACCGGCGGAAAGCGTTCCTGGCCTCGACGCCCACCATCCGAGGGATGTCGCGGATCGAGCGGGAATACGAGGCGTCCGACCAGCGCCGCTTCTTCGTGCCGTGCCCCCATTGCGGGACCATGCAGTGGCTGAAATTCGAGCGCCTCAAGTGGGACAAGGGCCAGCCGGGCAGCGTCCGTTACGTCTGCGAATCCTGCGACCAGGACATCGCCGAGCACCACAAGGGCACCATGCTGGCGGCGGGCGAGTGGCGAGCCACCGCCATTGCCAGTGATCCCGGCACCATCGGCTTCCATATCTCGGCGCTGTATTCTCCGCCGGGCTGGCAGTCGTGGCGGGACATCGCCCGGCTATGGGAAGCGGCCCAGGGCAATGATGACGCGCTGCGGGTGTTCAAGAACACCGTGCTGGGCGAAACCTGGACCGAATCCGGCGAGGCCCCCGATTGGCAGCGGCTCTACGACCGCAGGGAAACCTGGAGCAACGGTACGGTCCCGGCGGGCGGGTTGTTCCTCACCGCCGGGGCCGACGTCCAGAAGGACCGGGTCGAGATTGACGTCTGGGCCTGGGGCCGAAACCTCGAAAGCTGGCTGATCGACCACATCGTCATCGAGGGCGGGCCGGAACATGCCGAAACCTGGACGGCGCTGGAGCGGGTGTTGGGCCAAACCTGGACCCACGCCAACGGCGCCGCCTTGCGCATTGCCCGCCTCGCCATCGACACCGGTTACGAGGCTTCGGCGGTCTACACCTGGGGCCGCAAAATGGGCGTCGCCAGCGTGTCGCCGGTCAAGGGCGTCGAGGGCTTCAACCGCTCCAGCCCGGTGTCGGGGCCCACCTACGTGGACGCCACCGAGGGCGGCAAGAAGATCCGCCGGGGTGCCCGGCTGTGGATCGTGGCGGTCTCCACCTTCAAGTCGGAGACCTACCGCTTCCTGCGGCTGGAACGTCCTACCGACGAGGACCTGGCTTCAGGCGTCCGTTTCCCGGCCGGAACGGTGCATCTGCCATCGTGGGCCGAGTCCGAGTGGTGCAAGCAGTTCGTCGCCGAGCAACTGGTGACGGTCAAGAACCGCCGCGGCTTCACCAAGCTGGAATGGCAGAAGCTGCGCGAGCGCAACGAAGCCCTGGATTGCCGGGTCTATGCCCGCGCCGCCGCCTGGATCGTCGGGGCCGACCGCTGGCCCGAGGCCAAGTGGCGGGATCTGGAAGCGCAACTGGCCATATCCGAGCAGGCCCAAACCGAAGAACCCCAGGCGGGCCAGATCCGCCGACCCCAGACCCGCCGCTCCCGGCGGGTTTTTCATTCCAGCTATATGGGCTGATCCCGATGACCCTCGACGAGATGAAGGCCGAGCGCGAGCGCGTGATGGCGCGGCGCAACTCGCTGGTCGCCCGCGTCACCGTGGGCGACCGCACGGTCCAGTACGACCTGACCCAGGCCAATCAGGTGCTGGCCGATCTCGACCGCCGTATCGCCCTGGCCGAGGGCAAGGGCCGTCGTCGCCGTATCCTGACCGTGGCCAGCAAGGGGCTGTGACCATGTTGTCGGCCCTGCGCCGCAAGGTGGGCGCCTTTATCGGTGGCTTCGAGGCGGGCATGAGCAACCGCCGTCTCAAGGGCTTCCAGCCCAGCCGCGCCCATCTCAACACTCTGATCGCCGCTGCCGGGTCTGACATCACGGCACGCGCCCGCCATCTGGTCCGCAACAACGGTTATGCCGCCAACGCCATCGAAAGCTGGGCTGGCAATGTGGTCGGCGCCGGCATCAAGCCGTCCTCGCTGATCGCCGACGCCACCCTGAAGACCCAGGTGCAGAGGCTGTGGCTGGCCTGGACCGACGAATCCGATGCCGAGGGGCTGACCGATTTCTACGGCCAGCAGCGCCGGGCTGCGCGCGAGGTGTTCATCGCCGGTGAGGTGTTCTTCCGCTTCCGCCCGCGTCGGTCCGAGGACGGCCTGTCGGTGCCGCTGCAATTGCAGATGCTGCCCTCGGAAATGTTGCCGCTGACCCGGAACCAGACCCTGCCCGGCGGCAATGTCATCCGCCAGGGCATCGAGTTCGATCGCATCGGCCGCCGCGTCGCCTATCACTTCCTGCGCCGCCATCCCGGCGATTGTACCGATCCCGGCATGGCCGGTGAAACAGTACGGGTGCCGGCGTCCGAGATCATTCATGTGATGGACCCTGTGGATGCCGGGCAATTGCGCGGGGTGTCGCGGTTTGCCCCGGCCATCGTCAAGCTGTTCCTGCTCGACCAGTACGACGATGCCGAACTGGACCGCAAGAAGGTGGCGGCCATGTACGCGTTGTTCGTCACCACGCCGAGTCCGGGCGAGCCGTTCGATATCGCCGAGGACGGCGGCACCGGCGACCGGGTGATGGACGTCCAGCCCGGCCAAGTGGTGATGCTGGAACCGGGCGAGGAAATCCAGACCTCGGCCCCCGCCGATGTGGGCGGCTCCTACGAGGCGTTCCAATACCGCACCTTGCTGCAGATCGCCGCCGCCTTGGGGGTGCCCTACGCCTACCTGTCCAACGACATGCTGAAGGCCAATTACTCCAACTCGCGCCTCGCCCTGCTGGAATTCCGCCGCCGCATCGACGCCTGGCAGCATGCCGTCATGGTCTACCAGCTTTGCCGCGCCGTCTGGCAGCGCTGGATGGATACCGCCGTAATGGCCGGTGCCCTGGTCCTCAAGGGCTATGAGCCCAACCGGGCCGGTTTCATCGCCTGTTCCTGGCTGCCGCCCAAATGGGACTGGGTCGATCCGCTCAAGGATGCCCGCGCCGAGATCGAGCAGATCGACGCCGGTCTCAAGAGCCGCACCCAGGCCCTGGCCGAGCGAGGCTTCGACGCCGAACAGGTGGATGCCGAAATCGCCGCCGATAAGGCCCGCGAACAGCGGTTGGGGCTGGTTCTCGGTACCACGCCGATGCCGTCCGCACCGACACAATAAGGACCGACATGCACGATCTGCCCCATATCGCGGCCCGTCTGTACGGAACGCCGCTGCTGGTTGCCCGCGCCAAACTGGACGTGATCCTGGGCGCCCTCGGTCCCCGGCTGGCCGGACAGGCACTGTCCTTTGACGCGGATGCCGCCCCCTCCACCGAAATGGCGGTGACGCCCGACGGCATCGCCATCGTGCCGGTGATCGGCACCCTGGTGGCCCGCTCCGGCTATCTCGGCACCGCCAGCGGCCTGACGGCTTATTCCGACATCGCCGATGCCATCGAGGCGGCGGCCACCGATCCCGGCATCCGCGCCATCCTGCTGGACGTGGATTCCTCTGGCGGCGAGGTGGGCGGCCTGTTCGATCTGGTCGACCACATCCAGGCCATCCGCGCCCAGTGCGGCAAGCCGATTTGGGCGATAGCCGACGAAGCCGCCCTGTCGGCGGCCTACGCCATCGCCTGCACTGCCGACCGCCTCTACCTCACCCAGACCGGTGAGGTCGGCTCGGTCGGTGTGGTCGCCATCCATGTGGACGAATCCGCTGCCGATGCCCAGGCCGGGCGAGCCTGGAGCTTCATCCATGCCGGGGCGGCGAAGGTGGATGGCAATCCCCATCAGCCGCTGTCGGATTCCGCCCGCGCCACGCTGCAGGCTGACGTTGATGCCCTGTACGGGAAATTCACCGCCCTGGTGGCCGAGCGGCGGCGGATATCTCCCGACGCCGTGCGGGCCACGGAAGCAGCGGTCTATCGCGGTGACCAAGCGGTCGCCGCCGGTCTGGCTGACAAGGTCGGCACGCTCCGCGTCGCCCTCGCCGATCTCGGCGCCACCCTGGCGCGCTCCTCCGTCCGTTCCCCCGTTCTGTCCAAACCCAAGGAGACCACCATGTCCGAGCAAACGGGGGATGTCCCCGTTCTGGCGGCTGTGCCGTCCGCCGCCGAAGCGACCGCCGAGATCGAGCAGCGTCTGCGCACCGAATATTCCGAGATCAGCGCCATCGCCGCCCAGGCCGCCCGCCTCGGCGTCACCATCGACGCCGCCGACGCCCTGGCCAAGGGCATCCGCCCCGAGGCGCTGCGCCGCACGGTGCTGGATCAGCTGGCCGAGCGTTCCGATGCCGCCGATTTGGTGGCAGCTGCCCCGACTGGGGCCACGCCCAAGGCCGAAACCGAAAGCCCCATCGTTCGGCGCGCCCGCGAGGCCGCCGCCCGCAAGTAAGGAGCAATCCCCATGTCCGTGCTGACCATGGCGCCCACCCTGGGCGACCTCCTCAAATTCGAGTGCAATCCCAGCTACTGTCGCGAGGTGGTGACGCTGAAGGCCGGCACCAATTACCCCCTGGGCGCCGTGCTGGGGCGCATTACCGCTTCTGGCCATTACCGGCTGGCTCCCGCCGCACTGGTGGCCGGCGACGATGGGGCGGAAATCGCCAGTGCCGTGTTGACCGAAGCCGTTGATGCCAGTGCCGGCGACGCCATCGGCGTGGTGCTGGCACGTGGTCCGGTGATCTTGTCCCAGCTTGTCCTGACCTTCGACGCCTCCGTCGATCTCCCCGCCGAACGCACCGCCAAGATCACCCAGCTTGCCGCATTGGGCCTCGTCGCCCGCGCCACGTCCTGACCCCCGAGGAAACCATGGTTGAAATTATCAATCCCTTCGACGCGGGCGGCTATTCGCTGGCCGAAATGACCCAGGCTATCAACATCCTGCCCAACCTCTACACCCGGCTCGGCCAGATGGGGCTGTTCCGCTTCGAGGGCGTCACCCAGCGCTCGGTGATCATCGAGCAGGCCGAGGGCGTCCTCAACCTGCTGCCCACAGTGCCGCTGGGCGGCCCGGCTACCGTCGCCAACCGGGACAACCGCGCCATGCGCGCCTTCTCGCTCCCGTGGATTCCCCATGACGACACCATCTTGCCTCAGGATATCCAGGGAGTGCGCGGCTTTGGCAGCGCCGATGCCGCCGATCCCCTGACCACCATCATGGAGCGCAAGCTGACCCGCATGCGCTCCAAGCACGCCCAGACCCGCGAGTTCATGGAGGTCAACGCGCTGCGCGGCATCGTCCGCGACGGCGCCGGGTCCACCCTCTACGACTACTTCAGCGAATTCGGCCTGGCCCGCCAGCAGGTGGATTTTGCCCTGGGAACCGCCACCACCAATGTCCAGGCCAAGGTACGCGACGTATTGCGCAAGGTGGAAACCGAACTCAAGGGCGAGACCATGTCGTCGGTCACCGCCCTGGTCAGCCCCGATTTCTTCGACAAGCTGATCGGCCACGCCAAGGTCGAGCAGGCCTACCAGTACTATACGACCGTGGGCGCCCAGCCGCTCAGGGAAGACGTGCGCCGCCGCTTCCCCTTCGCCGGGCTGGTGTTCGAGGAATACAGCGCCACCGTCACTCTTTCCACCGGCGGCACCGAGACCCTGATCCCGGCCGGCGAGGGCATCGCCTTCCCGCTCGGCACCATGGACACCTTCGTCACCTACGGCGCCCCCGCCAATCTGATCGAGACCGTCAACACCCTGGGCGTGCCCATGTACGCCCGGCAGCTTGCCCGCCAGGACGGCAGCGCCATCGACGTCAAGACCGAGGCGTCCATCCTGCCGGTCAACAAGCGGCCGCGTCTGGCTGTGCGGTTGTTCTCGGGCAACTGAGCGTGACCGCCTTTGCCGACGCCATCGACGACCTGTTCGCCGATCCCAACCTCGCCGTCACCGTCAGCTACCAGGGCCGGTCCATCCGCGCCCTGGTACGGCGGCCCGACCGCGATATCGAGTTTTCGGACATCACCGTGCAGACCAGCACGGCGGTGTTCGAGATCCGGCGGCGGGAGGTTGCGGCACCCCAGGCGGGGGATGTGATCGTCCACGATGGCGACAGCTTCGTCGTCCAGGGCGAACCCCGTCTGGATGCCGAGCGGCTGGTTTGGACAATCGACGTGAGACCGGCATGAAACTGGCGGCGGCTATTTCCGGCGATCTGCGCAAGATCATGGCCGAGGAGGTCAAGGAAGCCGAGGATGCGGTCACCGCCGCCATGCGCCAGGCCGCCGACGGGCTGAAGGCGGATCTTCGCCGCCAGGTCAGCGAAGCGGGCATGGGCCAGCGCCTCGCCAATACCTGGCGGGCCGAGCTTTATCCCAAGGGGCGCAAAAGCATCAAGGCGGCGGGGTTCGTTTTCACCAGGGCGCCGACCATCATCCGCGCCTTTGACCAGGGCGCGGTGATCAAATCCAAGCACGGCTTCTGGTTGGCGATTCCAACGCCTGCCGCCGGCACCGGTGCCCGAGGCAAACGCATGACGCCGAGCCTGTGGGAACAGATGCACGGCAGCCGGCTGCGCTTCATCTACCGCCGGGGCGCCCCATCGCTGCTGGTGGCCGAGAACATGCGGGTCCGCACCGGCAAGCGGGGTGGTTTCGCCAAGGGCAGCGCCTCGGCGCTCCGCTCCGGGCGTGGGATGACCAGCGTGGTGATGTTCATCCTGGTGCCGCAGGTGAGCTTGAAGAAGCGCCTCGACGTCGACGGCGCTGCCGAGCGGTGGGCTTCGGCGCTGCCGGAGCTGATCGTCAGGAATTGGCGGTGATCATTCTGATCACTGCACCGATTTGGCCGCACCGCCATGGATAGCCATGAACATCCGTCTCTGTGGTCCCCGCAGGGACTGGAACCCGAACGCCGCGTAGAATCCTTGGGCACCATCGTCGATGGGGTCAACGACGATCACCGACATGGCGACCGTCTCCGCCGCCACCTTGGTCTTCTTGACGGCATCAGCCAGCAGAACACTGCCCAGACCCTGACCAGCAGCGGCCAGATCAACGGCGAGGCGCCCGATCAGAGCCGCCGGAATGGGATGTCGCGGTAGGCGCTTCTCCATTGCTAGCGGCAGGTCAGCGGCGACCACCGTCGCGGCGCTGAGGGTGAAGAAGCCGAGGATATGCTCGGGCCGATCCGGCATGACGGCCACGAACACCCGTGCGGTATTCCGCCGGACATCCTGGCTGGCCTGCTCGTGGATATAGCGGTCGAGGGACACATTGCCGCAGGAGAAAGACGAGCGGTCATGATGGGCATCAAGTGGCTCGATCTGGATCGAATCGGCAGCGAAACTCACCGGCGCACGATCCGAGCATGCTCTTCAAGCGCCTTTTGAAGCTTCTCGTTCGGCTCGGGTGGATTGAGCAGCAGTTCCTGAAAACGCTCCCATTCCTCGGCGTCGAGCGAAATGACCTCGTGCTCGCGCACCACCGCATCCGCCTTTTGCAAGGCGACATCGACCACGAAGTCGGTGAGCGTCTTATCCGCATAGGCGGCAGCCCGTTCCAGCTTCCGCTTCGATTGCGGGCTGAGGCGAATGCTGATGCGCTCCTGGCGTTGGGCGGTCCTGGGCATGGTGGCGGCTCCAATTGATGCTTCAAATATGTACGCCTTATTGGCGCACGTTTCAAGGATTGCCCATGCCCAGCGTCCGCGAACAGGTCCTTGCCGCCCTGTTGGCGCGGCTCGAGGCCGTGCCCGATGCCGCGGCCAAACGGGAAGTGCCGCTTCCGGAAACGGTCCCCTCCGGTGGATTGATCATCCTGCGCGACGGTGATCCTGGCGACCCCGAGGTGATCCTGTCGCCGGTCACCTATCTCTGGGAACACCAGACCGAAATCGAGGTGATCCTCCAGCGCGGCCAGGATGACGACAGCGCCGCCCTCGAAACCCTGCTGATGGCGGTGGGAAACGCCCTGGCTGGAGACCGCTCCCTCGGCGGTCTGGCCGAATGGCTGGAATGGGGCGCTCCCAAGACTTCCGGCCTAGCCATCGACGGAGCTGCTGCCCTGCGCGGCGCCACGGTGCCGATCACCATCCATTACGCCAGCGACGATCCGCTGGGCTGATTTCCAATCCATCAAGGATTCTGATCATGGCAAAGACTCGGGCCTATGGCGCCGATTGCATGCTGCTGGCCGCCTTCGAGACGGTTTACGGCACCCTGCCTGCTGACGGTTATGGGCGGCTGTCGTTCAAGGAATCCAGCCTGGGGGCCGAGCGACCGCTGGGTTACGACCCGCTGCTGGGCCAGGGTCGCGACGCCCAGGACCCGTTCTACGAGGCGATCAAGGACGAGGGCGATATCGGCGTGCCGCTGGATGTTAGGGCGCTCGGCTTCTGGCTGAAGGGCCTGTTCGGGGCGCCCGCCACCGCCGATAACGGTGACGGGACCTTCGACCATGTCTTCACCTCGGGCGGCACGCTGCCCAGCCTTGCCATCGAGATCGGTCATGCCCAGTTGGCGGTGCTGAAGTTCTTCCGTCACGGCGGCGCCAAGCTCGACAAGCTGTCCTTCGACATGGCCCGCTCCGGCGCCGCCAATGCCAGCATCGGTGTGATCGCTCAGGGCGAGACCGAAGCCGCCGCTACCATTGATGCCACCCCGACGACCTTCGCCCTGAAGCGGTTCAGCCAGGGCAGCGGCACCATCCGGGTCGGCGGTGGCCAACTCGCCAACGTCACCGGCGGCAAGTTGTCCTTTTCCAACAATCTGGAGCGGGTCGAGACCATCCGCGCCGACGGGTTGATCGACGGCGTGGACGAAACCGAAGCCACCGCCGAAGGTTCGGTGGACATCCGCTTCGGCACCGATACCACCCTGACCTCAGCCATCGCCGCCGAAAGCCCGGTGGCGATGGATTACGGCTTCACCATCCCCGGTTCGTCCTTCGCGCTGACCTTCCATCTACCCCGCGTGTTCCTGCCCAAGAAGAAGCAGGAGATCAAAGGACCCGGCGGCATCCAGGCCAGCTACGACTGGCGCGCCGCCCGCGATCCGGTGGCGGGGTATCTGCTCCGCGTCACCCTGGTCAACGACGTGACGGGGTATTGATCATGATCCGCCTGACTATCCCCAAGGAACCCTACTGGATCGATCTCCCCCATGGTGTGCGGGTGTTCGTCCGCCCCCTGACCACGGCGGTCTATGAGGCCGCCCGTGCCCGAGGCTGGCGCATGGCCCGTGCCATCGCCGCCGAGCATGCCGATCTGAAAGCCGCCGGGGCCGATATTACCGGCCTGCCGGACCTATCCGACGAGGACGCCCTGGCCGGACTGTCGCAGATGCTGTTCGCCCAAGGGCTGGCCCGCTCCGCCATCACCAAATGGGAGGGCGTGCTGGATGAGGCCGACGAGCCTGCGGAGGTCTCAGACACGAGCATCGCCGAGTTGATGCAGCTTCCCCGCATGGCCGAGGGCTTCGTCGTCCAGTACACCGAAACCCACGAAGCGGTCATCGCCGAGGGAAACGCCTCCAGGCCCGCGCCGAATGGCATTTCGGCGGCGGGCCTGACTACTGCCGAGGCTGCGGCGGAAACTGTGACTGCCCCTATGACCGCAACGCCCCCCTGACCGAAGCAGGCTGGCAAGCCTGGGAACTCCTGACCGGAGCCATCGGCGCCCTCCGCATCAGTCCTCGTGGTGGCATCACCGGCTTCGACCTTCCCGCCCTGCTGATCCAGGCCCAGACGCTGGGTTACGACCAACCCTTGCTGGCCCGGCTGCTGCCATTCGCTGAGCGGGGAATGGTGGCCGGTTCCGCCAAGGTTCAAACCGAGACCTGACCGATGGCCACCAAATCCGTCTCCATTCGCCTGTCCCTGCAGGATGGCGAAACCGTGCGCCGTACCCTGATCCAACTGGGTAACGACGGCCAGAAGGCGCTGGCCCGGATCGAGGGAGCGGCGCAACCGGCGTCGAAGTCGCTGCTGGCCATGAATGCCGCCAGCCAGGATATCCAGGGCGGCATGGCGGGGTTTGCTTCCCGGCTTGGCCCCATCGGCTCGGTGATGATGGCGCTGGGTCCGGCGGGATTGGCGGCGGGCGCGGCTATTGGCTTCTTCGGCAAGGCCATGGTGGAGTCCACCATCAAGGTGGAAAGCCTGGAGGCCCGGCTGAAGGGGCTGGTCGGCGCCGCCGCCCTGACCGAAACCACCAGCTATCTCTATGCCCAGGCCCAGAAGACCGGCACCGCCTTGGAGACCGTGGTCGGGGCCTATTCCCGGCTGGCGGCGTTGCAGAAGGCCGGGATCATCACCACCGGCGAAAGCCGCGCCTTGCTGGAGGGCTTCCAGTCCACCGCCATCGCGCTGGGGGCCTCGTCCGAGCAGTTGGAGCAATCGCTGTTCGGTCTGGCCCAGGGGCTGTCGTCGGGCACGTTGCGCGCCGAGGAACTCAACCAGATTGTCGAGCCCATGCCGGGGCTGCTGCAGGCTCTCGACCGGGCCGCCGCTCTGCCCTCGGGCGGCTTCCGCCAGATGGTCACCCAGGGCAAGGTCACGGCGGATTTCTTCCGCGACACCCTGATCAAGGCGCTGCGGGGTTTCGACGAAGCCGCCAAGGAAAGCGCCGATACCGCCGAGCGGTCGTTTACCCGCATGGCCAATGCCTGGCAGGGCTTCACCAACGCCCCCTGGCTGCGCAAGGTTCTGTCGGGCGGCGCCAATGCCGGGGCGGCGACGCTGGAATCGCTGACGCCGGGCGAATCCACGGTCAAGTCGCGGCTGGCCGATCTGGACCGCCGCATTGCCGCCCTGGGGGGCGAGCAGGCCCTCGACAAGCCGTTGCCCGCCGGCACCCATTCCGTGGTGGTGATGGCGGTCAGGGAGGAGAACGAGGAACTGCGCCGCCTGCTGGCCGAACGCCAGGATGTCGCCGCCGACCTCGACGAGATCACCCGCAAGCGGGCGGGCATGGAAGCCCAGGCCAAGATGGAGCGCGATCGGGTAAGGGCCGAGCAGCGCGAGCCCAGCTATCTCGAAAAGCTGACCGACCTCAAATTTGAGGTGGAATGGCAGGAGAAGCTCAACACGGCCCGCGCCGCCGGCAACGCGGTGTTCTCCCGCACCAAGGCCCAATACGAAGCGGCCAAGGGCTTTCGCCAAATTGAGAAGGAGCTGTTCCAGCAAGGCGGCGTCTATCGCACCCAGCCCAAGGAACAGGAGATCAAGGATCTGCTGGCCCGTGAGGCCGAGGCCAAGGGGGCGGGAGAGATGTCGGCCCAGGCCCAGGCCGAGGTGCTGGGGCTGAACCTCCAAGCCCGTGGCCAGGAGCGTCTGGCCGAAGCCGCCCGCACCGGCGGGCAAGCCCAGATCGATGCGGCGCGGGCCGCCAAGGTGCTGGAGTTCGCCTTCAAGAATAACGGCGCGGCGGTGGCCGAATACGATCGGGCGCTGCGCCGCATCGATGCCGCCAAGCTGCTGGAACAGACCAACGGCCTGATCCGCACCATGGGGCAGGAAGCCGCAGCCAATGACCGTCTCGCCGATTCCGCCAAGGGCTCGGTGGCCGACACCATCCTGGCGGAGCGGACCAATTGGCTGGCCGAACAGGCATCCAAGGGGCTGAGTGATGCCAATGGCGAACTGGCGGCTTCCTACGCCCTGGTGCAGAAGTCCCGCGCCAACAGCGAGGCCACTCGCGCCGTCGCCGATCTGGAGCGCGAGATCGATGCCCAGGTGCGTCTGGCCGAGGCGGTGCGCAGTAGTGATCGCAACCGCGTTCGCACAGTCACCATCGACAATGACGTGGCCAAATTCGCCCGCAGCCACAAGCTGGCCGAGGACGATCCCAAACTCGATGAGTACCGGGCGGCCCGCTCGCGGCAATATGCCGAGGCGGTCAAGGATGAGGCCCGCCAGACTACCCTGGCCTACGACGCCACCCTGCGGTTTGCCGAGGAACTGGCCAAGCTCAACGAGCAGCGGGCCAGCGGTGCCTTGTCGGAGGAAGCCTATACCCGCCGCTATCGGGAATTGGAGCAGGACAAGCTGGCCGCCAGCCGCGACTGGCAGGACGGCGCCATCCGGGCGGTACGGGCCTATGCCGACGAAGCCAGCAATGCCGCGGCTTCGGCAGAGCGGGCCATGTCCGGGGCGCTGCGGGCCAGCGAGGATGCTTTCGTCAAATGGGCCATGACCGGCAAGCTGGCCGGGCAGGATCTGTTCAACAGTCTGGCCGAGGAGGCTTTGCGCGCCGCTTGGCGCATGTCGGTGGTAGCGCCGCTGTTCGGCGGAGCCGGTGGCGGCATCTTCGGCGGCATGATCGCCGGGATCGGCAGTTTCTTTTCCGGGACCGCTTCTGGCGGCGCCAGTTCCGGCGGCGCGGCGCCGGTGCCCGATACCGGTAATTTCGCCATCGCCCATTCCGGCGGCTTGATCGGTCTCGACCGGCTGGACACTCGTTCGTTCAGCTCCTCGGTCTTCGCCAATGCACCGAAATACCATGGTGGCGGTCTGGTGGCGGGGGAGCGCCCCATCGTTGCCCGCGTCGGTGAGGGCGTTTTCACGCCCCGGCAGATGGACAATGCCGACCGCATCCTGAATGCCGCCTTGTCGCAGCCGATGGTGGTGGGCGTGGTGGTCACGGTCAATAATCATGCGTCGGGCACCCAGGCCCGCGCCGAGCAATCCCAGGGGGCGGATGGCCGCATCCATCTCGACATCATCGTTGAGGAGATCGAGGGCCGCATGAGCCGCCGCATCGGTCGCGGCGAGGGCATGGCCCCGATGCTGGAGCATCGCTATGGGCTGAACCCGGCGGCAGGGACATATCGGTAAGGCTACAAGCCGAGTTCGCTGTGCGAGCCGAGACGCACCAGATCGAGCGTCTCTTCGTCGGAGAGGCGGTAGATCAGGACCAAATCGGGCTTAATATGGCAGTCGCGGTGATCCTTCCAGTTCCCGGTCAGGGCGTGGTCGTGATGTCGCTCCTCCAGGGGCTCGTCGGCCACCAGCTTCGAGACCACCTCGACAAGGTCGGCATCGAGGGCTTCCCGATGTCGCCCCTTCTTTTCACGCTTGTAGTCTCGCTTGAACTGACCGGTGCGGCTAATCGTCCGCATTCAGATCCGCCATCAGATCCTTGACGCTGCCGACCCGTACCACGTCGCCGCGCCGGGCTGCTTCCATCGCGGCGATGGTTTCGGCATTGGGAACCAGCGGCTCGAACGGCAGCCGCTTCTCGGTGGCAATCCGCACCATCATCATGCGGAAGGCGTCGGACACGGTCAGCCCGATCGACGACAGCACGATTGCGGCTTCCTCCTTCAGGTGCTCGTCGATGCGGGCACGGACAACAGTGTTCATGGTGGGCACCTCCTGTACTTGGGCCACAGTGTAGCCCAGAGATGAGGTGGCCGTCCACCGGATGCAAGGAGCCTGTACCCGGAGACCGTCATGACCACCACCATCTCCTGGCCCGCCCGGCTGCCGCTGCCGACCTATGACGGCTATGCCCTGGAACCGGAATCCGCCGTCACCCGCACCGACATGGAATCCGGCCCAGCCCGGCAGCGGCGGCGGTTCACCCAAACGCCAACCCGTATCCCGGTGCGCTGGCGCATGTCGGCGGTGGATTTCGCCACCTTTGAGGCGTGGTTCCGCCTGAAGCTGGACGATGGCGCCGACTGGTTCGCCATCTCCCTGCTGGGCGGAAGCGGCATTGTCGCCCACGAAGCCCGTTTCGTCGGCCAGGGCAACACCCCCTACAAGGCGGTGCCCAGCCGGGGCGGGGCTTGGATCGTCACCTCGGTGTTGGAAGTTCGTGAGCGCCCCATGCTCGACGCGGGGGCGTTGGACATCCTGCTGGCCGAGGACGTGGTCGTTCTCTTTGCCAACATCCAGACCCTCCATTCCACCCTGCATGTCGGCTTGCCCGTCAGCATTCGCTGGTGACCATCCATGACTCTGCAAACCGATCTCGCTGCTGCCGTCGCCAAGGTGACCGCGGACAGCACCCTGCTGCACAAGGTGGTGCATGGCCCCGCCAGCGGGACCGAGTGTCAGGTCGTCACCGAAGGTGGGCCGGTCAAGACGGTGGCCAAGGCCATCGCCGATATCGACACCCGGCTTCAGTCCGGTCTGGAAACCCTGGATCAGAAGGTTGCCGCGGCGGCGGCCAGCGCGACGATTGCTGTTCAAAGCGCCGATGCGGTGGAGACGAGCGAGGCAGCTATCGCGGCAAATGCCCAGGCCGCGCGCCTGTCGGAAACGCATGCCGCCGCCAGCGCATCATCCGCGTCCGGCAATGCCGCTGCGGCCAATGCCAGCGCGGTCGCGGCGCAGGCATCCCGGCAAGCCTCGGAAAACGCTGCCGCCCAGGCGGAACAGTCCAGGACCGCATCAGTGGCGGCGAAAGCCGTCACCACGCAGGCAGCAATCGATGCGGCCGCCTCGGCATCGGCGGCCGATGCCTCCGCCATAGCGGCTAATACCAGCGAAGTCGCCGCCCAGGCGAGCGCGGAGGCGGCGGCCCTGTCGGAACAGCAGGCGGCGACCTCCTCGGCCTTGGCGGTCCATGCCGAGGCCAGCGCCACCGCGTCGGCCGCCCAGGCCCGTGCATCGGAAACCGCCTCTGCCGGTTCCGCCACGGCAGCAGCCCAGGCCGAAACCGACGGCGCCTTCTGGGCCGGACAAGCCGAGAGCTTCGCCGTGGCCGCCGAAGCGGCGGCAACCATCGTCGCCGATGCCACCGGGCTTGATCTGCAAACCCTGATCGTTTCCGCCCGCAGGGGCTCGGACTACCGGACGCTCGGCATCGAGTTGTTCTGAAGGGAAGCCCCATGACCACCCTTGCCCATTACCTGACGCTCAAATCCGCCCAGGACAACGCCTTCGCCACCATCTCGGCCAAACTCGACGATCCCAACCTGCGGATGGACGATTTCGCCCTGATGGTGAAGGCCATCGAACTGATCGAGACCGTCCAGGACACCGATTCCTACGACGCCCTGCTGCGCAAGGTGGCGGCCAAGGCCGCCGGGCTCTACGCCCCGGACTTAAGCGGCGAGGACATCCTCATGCTGACCCGGGCTTCCAGGCTGGGCGACATCCCCCATGGCGGGGAAGAGCGGTGGATGCTGCTCAATCGCGATGACCGGAACATGGATGTCACCGGCGCCGTGATGGTCGGCGAGCGCACCCTGGAATCGTTCGGCGATTGCGTCCTCGAAACCTTCTACGCGGAGACCTGATCCCATGCCCCTGACCATCCCCCCGATCCCCAACGCTGCTCCCTTCGTGGCGTTCTCCGACAATGTCGGCATCTTCAGCAATTCCAAGGCCCGCGAAATCCCGGCCCGGCTCAATGCCATTGCCCAGGCGCTGAAGGATCACATCAACACGCTCTGGCTGGGCACGGCCACCAGCTTCATCAACGGCACGGTGATCGCCGGTCTCAACGCCGCCCTTGCCAAGATCGAGACCTTCTCCAACGGGATCGAAACCCGCATCAACAATCAGATGGCCGAGTTCCAGGTCAATCTCGCCAATTACCTCGGAACCAATGCCGGGTATTCGGTCAGTGCCGCCAATGCTGCCCTGTTCACGGGGGGCATCGTCGCGGGTGACGTCGTCTACGACGTTGCGGGAAGAGCGGCTTCCATCCGCCAGGGGCCGCGTCTGATCAACGGCATCACCTACAACGACGACGGAACCATGGCGGGCTATGCCGAGAAGCTGACCCTCGGCGGCATCACCTATACCCGCGCCTACAGCTTCACCTATACGCCCGACGGGCAGATCGCCGCCATCACGGAGGTTTGACGATGGATATCCTGACATTCAACGCGCTGAAACAGTACCAGCGCCGTATTGACAGCGATCTGCTCGATCCCTGGAAGCGCCCGGCCTTCGCCGTGGTCACCATGAGCAGTTCGGCGCCCTGGGGCACGGTGGTCTACAACCACTATCTCCAGGAGCTTTGCCGCCAGCACTACAATGACAGCGGCTACATGCAGGGCAGCACCAGCAGCCTGGGCACCGAATTCTTCAACAACTGGTATTCCTACGGCCAGACGAACTCGAACATCTCGTCGACCGACACCTCCTATGGCGACGGCACGGCGCGGTGCGGGCATCTCGGCCATATCGCCCTTGGCATCGGCCCCGACGGCTCGATGATCGGCCGCCCCAGCCCCTATGCCGGCACGGCACTCCGCAATGTCGGTGTCTGGGTCAACAACAAGACCAACAAGAACCTCGCCCTGTTCATGGAGAATCAGTATGCGGGCGTGGCGCCCCGCGCCATCGCCCCCGGCCGCCTGACCGGCACCGAGGGTTGGCATCTGGCCTGGACCAACACCAAGTTCTACGCCCAGAACAATTTCGGGACGTACAACAAGTACGGGATGATTGGCTACAACGAGAAGACCGGCACGCTGGTCATCAATGAGAACAAGAACGGCGGCACCTCCATGCGGCTGCACGTCTATTCCAACGTCCCGCCGTTCGACATTTCCGCCAGCAACCGCCGCGCCTGGTTCAACAATCTCGATGAGACCAAGCACATCTTCTACGACTGGACGGCCAATTCGGCCGGGTATGCCGAGAGCCTCTATCGCGGCATCGTCATTCCCTGCGATGACGGCAAGATCATCATCGTGCGGATGGAGCCCAGCAATTACTGCATGCTGGACCGGTTCACGCCGAACGGCGCCGGAGGCTACACCAAGGAAGCCACCCACACCCTGAGCACGACCACCACCTACGGCATGGAATCCGCCGACCGCAACGGCATCCGCTTCCAGATCTCCAACGACGGCAAATACGTCATCTGCTACCAGCCCTATTACTACTATGGGGCCGGGGCCGAGGTATTCCTGATCCGGGTGGCGGACGGGAAGTACGCCTTTCTACAATACCAGGATTCCAGCTATGGCCGGTCGTTCGCGCCCATCCGCGACAGCGACTTCATGATCTCCTACAGCCCGAATTCCGACAGCGGTTACGGCATCTACATGTCGCACATCGACACCCGGACGGTGTTTCAGGCCATCGCCGACAAGGGCGACATGAGTTCCAAGGTGCCGGGCTTCAACGTCTACATCTTCGACAGCGCCTATCACTCGACCAACTACCCCTACATCGTCCCGATCATCGGAGGCATCTGATCATGGCCGGCAAAATCAGCTTCCCCCACGGCAATGACTGGGGCGTCATCGGCCCCGAGGGCGACCACGATCTGCCGGTGGAGTCGACCCTGGGTCACCGCTTCCAACTCGTCGATGGCGAGGTTGTCGACCGCTACGACGGCGCCACCGACGACGAGGTCCGCGAGATTGATGCCGCGCGCGTCGTCGAGCGGCAGGCCGAGGAACTCCAGGCGGCCAGAACCGCCCTGGTTCGCCGGGTCAAGGCCGAAGCGGCGCAGCGCATCGCCAATCTCGACTGGAAGGTCGAACGCGCCCGTGAACGGGACGTCCTAAACGGCTCCAAGACCCTCCAGGAGGTCTATGCCGAGCGCGAGGTCATTCGGCTGGCGAGCAACCAGGCCGAAGCCGCAATCGCCAAACTCGCCTCCCAGGAAGAGATCCAGTCCTTCTCCTGGTAGCCGCCTCCCCCGATTCGGAATAACTCGCCATGACAGAACAATCCCCGGACATCTGGGCGGGCGTCGCCACCCAGTATGTGGGCGCGTGGGGGCAAGCCGCCCCCATGGTCCAGATCGCCGCCATCGCCGCCACGGTGGTCATCATCGCCATCGTCGCCTGGGCATGGTCGCGGAAGCAGGGGGCGCCGGATCCATCCGGTGTTCCCATCGAGGCCTTCGCCCATGTGGTGGAGGAGCAGGCCCGCCAGACCGAGGCGCTGCGCTCGGCGGTCGAGGGCCTGTCCGAGATCGTTCACCAGATCCGCCTGCTGCTGGAGGCCCGCACCTTGTGTCCCTATGGCGAGGAGCGGCGCGATGCCTGATCCGGCGTTGTCGCAGGCGCTGAAGGAGGCGTTTGCTTCAGCCCCGGCCGGAACGGTGATTCTCGATACGTTGGAGATCTGGCATCCGACCTTTGACGAGCCGATCCGGGTGGTGCGGGATCATGCCGACCTCACCGCCCGGCTGGAGGCCGGTGCTCCCCGTGACGGCGGCAAGCGGGTGACCTTCGCAGCACTTGCCTTCGAGTTCTCGCCGCCGCCGGTGGATACCGCTCCGGTGCCGGAAATCACCGTCACCCTCGACAATGTGGGCAGCGACATCACCAACGCCCTGGAAGGGGCCGCCGTCAGCCAGCAGGTGATCGAGATCACCTGGCGGCCCTATCTCTCCACCGATCTCAACGGCCCCCATATGGACCCGCCCATCACCATGACCCTGACCGAGGTCGAGGCCGACACCATGAGGGTGACGGGGCGCGCCCGCATGCTGGATGCGGGGAACAAGTCGTTTCCGTCCATCACCTATACCGCCCGGCGCTTTCCCGGTCTGGCGCGGTAACGGGGATCAGGTTTCCCAGGGATTGAGGATATCGACGCCAGCCGCCGCGAAGTCGGCGACGTTGCGGGTCACTACGGTAAGCCGGTGCTTCAGGGCGGTGGCGGCGATCAGGCTGTCGATGGCCGGCAGCGGCTGCTTGATCCGGGCGGTCAGGCGGCCCCATTCGTCGGCGACGGCGGCATCGACCGGCAGCACGCGGCTCTCGAACCAGTCGGGTAATTCGATCTCCAGCCAGGCGATGATCCGGCCACGCCGTCGCCCGTCGGGTAGCTTCTCAGCGCCCCGGCGGATTTCCCCCAGGGTCAGAGCGCTGAGGAACAGCGCCTCCTGCGGCACCGTCTCGAACCACTCCACCACCTGCGGGGCCGGGACGGGCCGGATCAGCTCGGACAGGGCGCAGGTATCGACCAGATAGCTCACAACTCGATGTCCCGTGACGGCGAGCGGTCGCGCTCGACGTCGAGATCGACGCCGGACAGCGGCGACGCCCGCAGGAATTCCACCAGCGAGGGCTTACGCCCCTTCAGCCGTTCGTACTCGTCCTGGGACATCACCACCGCCGTGGTACGGCCCCGAACGGTGATCGCCTGCGGACCCTCGGCCGCGGCGCTGCGCAGCAGCTCGCTGAACCGGGCCTTGGCGTCCTGAACCTGCCACGCGTGCATGGGTGTCTCCTGACCATTCTGACCAGATGAGGATAGCGACAATGACCCGCGAATGCCAGTCGCCGGTTGGTGGCCCCCATTGGGCAATCGCCTTGATCGGCCTGCCGTGGTCCGTCCACGGCAGTGGGCCGGACTCGTTCAATTGCTGGGAATTCGTCCGCATGGTGCAGGCCGAGCATTTCGGCCGCCTGCTGCCCGAGATCGGCAATCCCGAAGACATGCTGGTCATGGGCCGAACCTTCCGCGACCACCCCGAGCGTCGGCGCTGGGCCAAGGTTGACCCGCCAGCGGAGGGCGATTGCGTGCTGTTGCGCCGGTCTCGCCATCCCATCCATGTGGGCGTCTGGCTCGATGTGGATGGCGGCGGCGTCCTGCATTGCGCCGAGGGCGCCGGAGTGGTGTTCCAGCGTTCGGACGCGCTCGCGCTCAACGGCTGGGCCATCGAAGGCTTCTACCGGTTCATCGGAAACTCGGCATGACCGCCTCCATCGTCATCGTCACCAATCCGTTCGAACCGGTGGCCAGCCGCTCGGTTCACGCGGTGGAATCCGGCATCACGCTGGGCGGCCTGTTGCAGGCTTGCGGCATTGCCGAGGATTGCTGGTCCGACGGGCCGGAAATCCTGATCGGCGGCATGACGGTGCCGGTCGGCATTTATGCCGTCCGGGCCATCGTGGACGGCGAGGTCGCCACCGTGATTCGCTGGCCCCAGGGCGGCGGGGGCGGTGGTGGGGGCGGCAAGAACCCCATGCGGATCGTGCTGACCATCGCGGTGATGGTGGCCGCCATCTATCTGGGCCCCATGGCGGCGGTGGCCATGGGCTATACCGCCGCTGGCAGTGCCGCCGCCATGGCCACCGCCGGCATCGCCCTGGCCGGCTCGATGCTGATCAACACGGTGATCCCGGCCCCTAAGCCCTCCATGCCGTCGCTCAACTGGGGCGGCAGCGGCAGCGCGCCGGCCCCCAGTCCGACCTATTCAATCCAGGCTCAGGGCAACCAGGGCCGATTGGGCCAGCCGATCCCGGTGATCTATGGCCGCCACCTGATCTATCCCGACCTCGCCTCCGAGCCCTACCAGGATTACGTCGGCGGCGAGCAGTACCTCTATCAGCTCCACGTCATTGGCCAGGGCGAGTATGCGGTCGAGCAGATCCGCGTCGAGGACACCCCCATCTCTTCCTTCGAGGAGGTCCAGACCGAAACTGTTTCTCCCGGCAGCCGGGTCACCCTGTTTGAACCGGACGTGGTCACCGCCGCCGAGATTGCCGGCCAGGAACTGGTGGCCCCCAATCTGGTGGCCTCCGGCGACGACGGATATATCGGCCCGTTCACCGCCAATCCGGTCGACACCTCGGCCGGGGCGCTGGGCATCGACGTGGTCATGCCGCGTGGCCTCTACTATGCCAATGACGGCGGCAGCCTCGATAGCCGCACCGTCCAGTGGCAGGTCGAGGCGCGCGCCATCGATGCCGAGGGTGGAGCCATTGGCGGCTGGGCGGTTCTGGCGCAGCCGTCGCATACCGCCGCCACCAACAGCACCATCCGTCTGTCCTTCCGCTATTCGGTCAGTCCGGGCCGTTACGAGGTCCGCCTCAAGCGTCTCGACACCAAGGACACCGCCGAACGTACCGGTCATGAAATCCGCTGGGGCGCTCTGCGCGCCTATTTGACCGGCCAACCCGATTTCGGCGCCGTCACCCTGCTGGCGGTCAAGATGCGGGCCACCGACAATCTGTCGCAGCGCTCCTCGCGCATGATCAACGTCATCGCCACCCGCAAGCTGCCGGTGTGGTCGGCGGCGGGCGGTTGGTCGGCGCCGCAGCCGACCCGGTCCATCGCCTGGGCCTTCGCCGATGCCTGTAAGGCGGACTATGGCGCCAAGCTGGCCGATAGCCGCATCGACCTCAAGACGCTGGCCATCCTGGATGCCGTTTGGACCGCGCGTGGCGATTTCTTCGACGCGGTGTTCGACACCAGCATGACGGTGTGGGAAGCGCTGACCCGTATCGCCCGCTGTGGCCGGGCCGTGCCCATCCAGCAGGGCGGCATCGTCCGCATCATCCGCGATGCACCCCAGACCATGCCGGTGGCCATGTTCGGGCCGCGCAATATCGTCAAGGGCTCGTTCAAGATCAAGTACGTCATGCCCGGCGACGACACCGCCGACGCCGTGACGGTGGAGTATTTCTCGTCGCGCACCTGGAAGCCCGACGAGACCACAGCCAAGCTGGCGGACAGTGCTGGCGACAATCCCGCCAAGGTCAATTTGTTCGGCTGCACCGCCAAGGACCATGCCCAGCGGGAGGGTCTCTACATCGCCGCCAACAACCGCTATCGCCGCCGCATGGTCACCTTCCGCACCGAGCTGGAGGGCATGATCCCCACCTATGGCGATCTGGTCGCCATCACTCACGACATGCCCCGCTGGGGCCAGGGCGGCGAGGTGATCGATTGGCAGGCTGAATCCGCCAAGCCGCCCTGGACTGGGGCGGTTCTGGTGCTGTCCGAACCGCTGACCTGGACCGAGGGCGCCAGCCATTATCTGGCGCTGCGCCGCCGCGACGGCAGCCTTGCCGGGCCGTTCCGGGTCGAGCCGGTGGCCGATGCGCCCACCCTGGTGCGTCTCGCCGAGTCGCTGACCGTCACGCCTTATACCGGCGGCTCGGAGGAGCGGACGTATTTCAGCTTCGGCCCCGGCCAGGCTTGGGCGCAGACCGCCCGCATCCTCGCCATCCGCCCCCGCGCCGAGCAGGTGGAGATTACCGCCGTCGCCGAGGATGCGCGGGTGCATGTGAATTAGCCGCTTTCGATATCACCGTTCCCACCAGCCGCCTTCGGGCGGCTTTTTCATTGGAGGTTCCCCATGACCAAGGACGCTGTCGTGCCGCGTGGCATTCGCCTCAACAACCCCGGCAACATCAAGGAATCCCCCGGCGACAAGACCCAGTGGCAGGGCGAGCGCGCCACCGATGACGATCCGGTGTTCGAGGAATTCGTCAGTCCTGAAGCGGGCATTCGGGCGCTGGCCCGCATTCTGCTCGGCTATCAACGCCGCTATGGCCTCAACACCGTGACGGGGATCATCACCCGCTGGGCGCCGGGCTGCGAGAACGACACCGGCTCCTATATCGCCCATGTCGCCTCCCGCCTCGGTGTCACGCCCGATCAGGCTATCGACCTGACCAAGGCCGACACCATGGTGGGGTTGGTTGAAGCCATCATCCGCCATGAAAACGGCCAGCAGCCCTATGCCCGTGAGGTGATCATGGTCGGAATCGCTATGGGGCTGGGGAGCGCCTGACCATGAACCTGCTCGATCTCCTCGGCGATGCCGCCGCCATCGCCGCCAATCCCATCGCGGGGCTGGCCAAGGTGGCGCTGGACGTGGCGCCGGACATCGCCAGCCTGTTCGGCGACGATGCCGAGAAGGCCGTCGGCAAACTGGCCGACACCGTCCGCACCATCACCGGCACCGATGATCCCGACAAGGCCCGCGAGGCGCTGGCCGATCCCAATCTGGTGTTTCAGCTTCGCTCCCAGGCGCAAGGATTCGCCCATGCCGAACGCATGCAGCAGATGGCCGGGGCCATCACCACGCTGACCGCGACCCTGGCCGACCGTCAGAACGCCCGTGCCAGGGACAGCGAGTTCACCAAAGCAGGCAGGAGCAACACTCGCGCCAACGTCCTGCTGGTGACCGCTGGACTCGGCATTGTCGGGGGTATCGGCTTCATGGTGTTCGGCCATGTCGACGGCAACACCGCCGTCGGTGGCTGCATCATCTCGGTGGTGACCCTGCTGGCCGGCAAGTTCGCCACCGCCTTCGACTTCGAATTCGGCGGATCGGCGGATTCGGAGCAGACCCGCACCTTGCTGGCGCAGGCGCCACCCATTGGCAAGTAGCACAATCCACTTTTTGCACGACATGGCCGACCGGGGGAGCAATCCCCCGGTCGGCTCTTTTTGTGTTTCTAGCCTGCGTATGTGGCAGACTGCTGATGGGCTCTGAACGGGGTCGCCGCCATTCCCACCGCCACCATTGATCCATCCCCCGCGATGGCGTCTCCGGTGGTCCCCGCGCTTTCGGGTCCGGGTCCCCGTCGAGGCCCTTATCGCCCCATGGTTCTGGCGTCGCTGCCGACCGCATCGAGAATGCCGCGCATCTCAACCGCCATTTCAGCATGGTGGCGGTCGATATAGTCGGCCACCGCCTCATTGCGGAACAGCTTGGCTACATACCCCTTGGTCACCACCAGACTGAGCATGATGTCGCCCAGGCTGTCCTCGACCGAGCGATAGTCGCGCCGCAGGCGCTCCATCTCGTGTTCCATGCGGGCGATATCGGTCGCCGACATGCCCTCCACCTTCTTGGGTCTTGCCGGATCGATCAGGTGCTCAGGCCGGGTCGCGGCCAGCAGAACCTTGGCATAGGAGAGGGTGAAGCGGTTGGCCGAGATCATCATTTCCACTGCATCGATCTGGCGCAGCGGCTTCATCCGTCGCAGGATCGGAAAGATCGCCGGAACCACCATGCGATCCTTCAGCATGTCGACCACCTCGGGAGCGATGCCGACCAGCATGTACTGCCGCTCTTGAATCCGCTTCACATCCACCGCCAGTCCTTCGGCGATGGCCTTGGCCGACACTCCCTTCTCGATGGCCTGCAACAGCATCCGGTGTTCCTGGATCGCCGTCATCCGGGCGATCCGTCGGTTATAGGTGAAACCCTCGTCATCGGTGGAAACCAGGCATCGTGCTTCGGTTGCTCCGATCTCCCGCAGGGCCGCCAGGCGGAGATGGCCGTCCAGCAGGATGTAGGGGCCGGATCGCTCCTTCGCCTTCTCGGGGTGGACAGCCAAGGGTTCGACCAACCCCACTTGGCGGATGGAAGCCAGGATGGTGCGGAATTTCGGGGTCTTGAGAACTTCCTTTCCCACCACCTTGGTCGGCAGGATGCGCTCCAGCGGCAGTGTGATGGTTTTCGCCTCGAAGCCGAGCCGGATACCGGTCATGGCGTCTCTCCCTTCAGGCGATCCGCCAGCGGCTTGGGCAGATCGAGCAGCCCCTCCGCCCGCAACAGGGTGCGGAAATGCTCGTCGGCAAACAGGCGGCGCAGCGCCGAGGTCAGCAGGATCAGCCGTTGCTCGCCGATGTCGGCCTTGCGGATCAGCATCTGCTGGCGGTGAACCTCTTCCTGGTAGACCTGGGCAAGCCGCCGAGGTGAAGGAGGCTGGTCCTTGCCCGGAAATTTGTGGCCATAGGCCTTCCCAATCAGCTTGCGGCGCTCGATCAGGCGCCGCACCTTGAGCAATTGCGGTCCTTTCAGGGTTCCATCCTGGTAGGCGTCCATCAGGCTGTGCTGCATGGCGGAATCGTCGCTGTGAGCGATCTGGCTGGCCAGATAGATGGGCATCCAGCCCCGTTCCACCGCGGCGATCAGCCGCTCCTCGCCTTCGCGCAGAAGGATCAGGATTTCCGAGATATAGGACGGATCGAGACCGGTCTTGGCGCCGATCTCGGGGGAACTGTAGCCGCGATCCTCCAGGATGCGGATGGCGGTCAGCAGGTCCCGGTTGGTATGCTTGCGCCGCGCCATGTTCTCGATCAGGCCGCGCAGATAGGCGTCGGCCTCGGTGGTATTCTCGATCAGGGCGGGAATGGTCTTCTCCCCCAGCGCCATGACTGCTTCCAGACGCCCCTGGCCGCACACCAGGTCGTATCTTGGCCCATCCTGATCTCGGCCGCATTCCCTGACCGTGATAGGTCGCTTGAGGCCGACCGAGGCGATGCTGTCGATCATGGCGGCGAACATCTCGCGATTCCGGCTGCGGGGATTGGCGATGCGGATACGCTCCACCGGGATCAGGTGGATGGCTTCGTCGCCTTTCCCGCCGTCCATCACGCCACCTCGCGCAAGGGGACGCGGCGGGCGAGATCGAACAGGCGTTCCAGTGCGGTGAAGCGGTAGGCGTCGAGGCCGATGCCGTTGTCCTCGGCCAGACGCAGCCGCGCCACCGTCATGTCGATGGCAGGCAATAGGTAATAGTCCAGGATGTCGCGGTTGCCGGGCGCCATCCGCACCGCCACCGTGATGTCGGGCAGTAGGCCGGTCTCCAGCCGGATGGTCCAACGATGCGCCCCAGCCTTGGTGGACTCGCAGCGGGAAATGACCAACGAAACGGTGAATTCGTCATTGATCACCACCATGCCGCTTTCCAACTCGCGCCGCACCGAGCCGCCCAGGTCTCGGATACGGCGTAGCGTGTCCTCCACCACGGTGGGGAACATCCGGCGCAGGTGGCGGTTGTCCTCGATATAGGCGTAATCGCGGCCGGGGTCATAGCCGACCAGGGCATAGGCCCGCAGCAGACTGCCGAAGCGGTGGCGGATCGCCCCGCTGGAGGGACCGGCAGCCGCCTCGTCGATGACGATGGCGGACAGGGCTCCGTGCCGGGCATGGAGTGCCTTGAGATGGTCCAGGATCTCCTCATCGGAAAACCACCGTGACCGCTCGACGATGATCGTCTGGGCCGCCCGGTAGTCCTGGATATCGACGATGGGAGTGAAGACGCCTTCGGCCCGGATCCACTCTTCTGGCGGGTTTCTAACCCGCTGAGCCTTCAGCTTGAAGGAGCGGCGGTTGAAGACATTGTTGCCGATATACTTCTCATTGGTCAGAACCTGATGCACGACTGATGCCCGCCAGGGGCGCCCGAGGTCGGTCATAATCCCGTCTGCGTTTAACAGGGCGGCGATCTCACCCTCGCGGCGGCCTTCGGTCACGAACAGACGGTAGATGCGCCGCACGGTTTCGATCTCGGTCTCGGGGCCGGGTTTGAGGATCACCCGGTCGGTCTGCAGGCATTTGTGCTGTCCTCTTTCCAGAACGCCAAGCTCGGCTCCGGTCTGGTCGATCCGCATCCGGCGCAGGCCATAGCCCGCCGGGCCGCCCTGGCGATAGCCCATCCGGATCAGACGACACTGCCCGGCGAACACCTTGACCGACAGGTCGCGGCTGTAGTCCCCCGCCTGACTTCGCCTCATCATCTTAAGCAGGGAGGATTGCATGCTGCCGTCATTGACGAACTGCTCGGCGCAGTACTCAACCCGAATGCCGGCCTTCTTGCACAGGTATTCGTAGTAGGCGCTCTCGTCGGTGTCCTGGAAGCGACCGAAGCGGCTGACGTCGTAGACCAGCAGCATCTCGAAATCGGCGCGACCCTGGGTCGCATCGGCGATCAGCCTTTGCAGCGCCTCGCGCCTATCCAGTTGCAGCCCGCTTATTCCTTCGTCGGCGTAGGTGCGGACAATCTCCAGTCCGTGGCGTTCGGCGTAATGGGCGATGGCATCGGCCTGGTTCTCGGTGGAATACTGCTGATGCTCGGTGGACATGCGCAGATACTGGGCCGCTCGCAAGGGGCCATCCCGGCTACCGGATTTGCCGCCATTATTGCTTCTTCTTGCCGCCACAGATGCCCCCTGGCTTTTATTGGCCCCGCCTGTGGCCATGCTTTCCGCTTCATTCTATGGATGGAGCGAATTCATGTCCCGGTCGATAAAGGGAACTAAAGTTCCCTTCGCGGCACTTGACAGTGCCGAATCTCCTGATCTCGCCGCCGCTATCGCGGATGCATTGCGCACTGAACTGGGCAGTCGCTCCGTTGCCAAGACGGTGGCGCGCTGGACCGGCGTCAGTGACCGGGCCGTCAAGAAATGGCTGACTGGAAAGGTTGTTCCGAATGGCGAGCATCTCGTGGTTTTGATGCGGCATTCTGATTTAGTTTGGGCTGTGGTACGAAAAGCGGCTGGCAGGTGAGAATAAATCCCCTGCCAGCGATACGTGGCTATGGACTGTCAAGCCGCCGCCGCATTATCGGTTTCCGGTTTCGCCACCCCAAGCGCCAGCGCGATGCCCGAAGATATTTGATCCGCCGCCGCTCGCACCGGATCGGCGGCGAGATGGGCGTAGCGAGCCGTGGTCTGCACCTGGGTGTGGCCCAGCAATTTGCCGATCATCGGCAGGCTCTGGCCGGCGGCAACCGCCGTCGAGGCGAAGGAATGGCGGAGGTCATGGATGCGGACATCCTTGATGCCGGCGCGGTTCCGCAGCCGCTGCCAGAAGGGTTGGAGGTCGGTGAGTCGGCCCCCATCCTTGTTTCCGGTGATGACCCAGGGATTGCCGTCGAGCTTCGGGATGACCACCAATATGTTGAGGGCGGCCTTGCCGAGATGGACGATCTTGGCACCGGTCTTGGAATCGGGGAGGCGCAGGGCAGGGGCGTCGGCATCGACATAGGCCCATTTCAGCGTCATGATTTCCCCCAGCCGACAGCCGGTGAGCATCAGCAGCCGTATTGCCGCGATGGCCGAGGGCAATTCGACGTTTTCGGTTTCCATCTCGACCAGCACCTCGCCGACCCGCTTGATCTCGGCGACGCTCAGGAAGCGCTCGCGTTTTTCCTCGGGGTATTTGCGGATGTGCCGCCGCGGATTGCTGCCGTCGGCGCGCAGGCCCCACATTTCGGCCAGATTGAACATCTTGGAGATGACCTCCAGGCACCGATTGGCCTGATAGGGGATGTGGCGGAGGCTATGATGAAATTTGGCGATGTCGGCTCGCGTCACTTCCTCGACCCGCAGCCGCCCCAGCGCCGGAAGTATAAATCGCGTGAGGTTGCGACGATATTCCTTAGCCGTGCTGGCCTTGATCCTGATTGATACATGCTCCTTGTCGAATCGCTCCGACAACTCCTTGACCGTGATTGCGTCACGGCGAGCCTTCCGATCCCCCGCCGGATCGCCTCCATTGCGCGCCGCCGCCAGTGCGGTGATGGCCATCGTGCGGGCCTGCTCGGCGGTCAGAATGCCGTGGGGCCCAATGGTCATCTTGCGAGACCGGGTTCCAACACGGTACAGAATGAGGTAACTTTTCTTGCCGCTGGGCAGCACACGCAGCCCATATCCTGGGATTTCGCTGTCCCAGATCGTATATTCCGCGTCGGCGACAGCGGCGCTTTCGACCACCCGTTTCGTCAATTTGCTCATCGGCTTCACCCTGCGATTAGATCTGCTACCTGATAAGCATTTTGCCCACTCCCAGGTAGCACAGTGGCAGCAGGAGGGGGCAAGTGGCTGCGAATCAGGTCGAAGTCGAGCGTGCCGATGGTGCCGAGCGTAGTCAACTAACTAGCAGAAAATACAAAGAAAAATGAGCTGTGGCGTAGTGGCGCGCAAAGTAATGAAGACGACTCATAACCTGAAGGTCGCAGGTTCAAATCCTGCCCCCGCAACCAAATTAGCCCGTAACTTCAATAAGTTACGGGCTTTTTGATTCTTGGGTCGCGATGGCCGAGAAGTCATGTCAACGCCACGTCAACAAATCCCAGGGCGGGCGTTGGCGCGGCGTGTCGTAACCGTCTTCTGAC
>NZ_AONQ01000025.1 GCF_000342045.1 Paramagnetospirillum caucaseum
AGCCAAGCACCTTCTCCACGCCAGTGTGCAGAATTTTCACGGAGACTGGCTTCTCGAGAAATAGATCGACTCCCGCAGCATAAGCCGTCTCGGCATTCTTCTCACCGACCATCCCAGTTACCAGAACGATAACCGTTTTCGGATCGATCCCGTCTACACCTGCTCGGATTCGACGGGTGCATTCCAGTCCGTCCATTACATCCATCTGCCAGTCCATGAAGACGATGTCTGCCCCGCCAGCCTGGAGGGCGGAAATGGCCTCGGCACCATTGGCAGCCGAGACGATCTCCGTAATGCCGAGAGCCCCTAAAACCATATGGATCAGTTCTCTCATCTGGGCATTAGCCGCGAGGCCAATTTTGATCCGCTGACAGACCTGCCCAACCGCCGCCACCTCATTCACAAACTTGAACGGATAATTGAGAAAGCCTCGGAGGAGCGGCGGCAGCTGGCAGTGTTGTTCGTCGATTTGGACCACTTCAAACCCGTCAACGACACTCTTGGGCACCAAATCGGCGATCGGCTCCTGGTTGAGGTCGCCGTCCGCCTGAAATCTTGTGTTAGAGGTTCGGATGTTGTCGCCCGGCTTGGCGGCGACTAGTTTCTGGTGGTGCTTGAAGCAGTCTCATCCCCGGAGTCCACCGCCATGGTCGCCGACAACATCATTACCGCTATCGGCCTGCCCTACACGATCGAGGATCAACAAATCGAAATTGGCGCCAGCATCGGCGTGGCGGTATTTCCAGGCGACGGCACCGATCCCGACACCTTGATCCAACAGGCGGACAAGGCAATGTACGCCGCAAAGGCTAATGGACGAGGCGGGTTCAGCAACGCGACGGCTGCGGGCGCCAGCCTCTGAGTATTCCTGTCCCGCCCATTGACAGAATTGGCTCAGCCTCGGCAGGTTGGCCCCGGTGCTGAGGCTGACCGCTTGCCCCCATATACCCGCCATTCGGCGAGAACGGTTTCTGCGCTCCCGTTGTGCCATGAGCGGTCTCTTGTTCCAGCGACGGCGGATCAGGTGCCTGTCAGGTCAGCTTCCGAGCAGACCCGGTCGCGACCGCTGCTCTTGCCTATGTAGAGGGCCTGATCCGCGCGGTTCAGCAATTGGTCGATATCGTCAGATGGTCCGAGGGTAGCGACACCTATGCTGACAGTCTGTCGCCGGCCAGTGTCGAAGTCATGATCGCGCACCGCCTGGCGGATACGTTCAGCAAGGATCAGGGCCTGATCTAGGTGGGAATCTGGGCATAGTACCACAAGTTCCTCGCCACCCCAGCGGGCAGGCAGGTCGATGGCTCGCACCGAGCGGCGAACGAGATCCGACATGGCGATCAGGACCTTGTCTCCGACCAGATGCCCGAATTCATCGTTTATCCGTTTGAAATGATCGACGTCGATCATGATCAGCGACAGCCCCTGCCCCAGGCGGCGGGCCCTGGCTAATTCGATGGGAAACTGCAGGTTCAATCGGGTCCGGTTGGGCAGGTTGGTCAGGTTGTCGGTCTGGGAGAGCCGGTCCAGTTCCTGGCTCAGCTTGCGCATCCGCCATCCCCAATAGGCCACTATTGCCAGGACGGCGATCAGGCCCAGTGCAATCTTGATGGTCAGGGCATAGTCAATGCCGGTCTGGACTTGAATTGCGACGTGCTGGTTGATGATCTGGCCCCGTTCGGTGGGGGTGATCGTGGCGATGGCCTTGTTCAGGATATCGCGCAGCCTCGGCTGGTCGCGGAGGACGCCGATACGCAGATTGTTTGAGTAATTTGGCATCTGGCCGGCAATTTTGAGATTGAATAGCCCTTCCTTCCGGATGGTGTAGGCCGCGACAATCAGCGAGCGCAGGGTCATCGATGCCTGCCTCGTCGAGACCATATCGATGGCCGACTTCTCACTGTCAGTGATGATTACGCGCAGATTTGGATAGTCCCGACGGATACGTTCTTCCATCGAGGTGCCGCTAGGCAGGGCGATGCTTTCCCCGCTCAGGATCGCCGGATCAATGATGAAAGGATGTTCCTCGCGGGTGATGAAGACGTTGCTGTCGGTGAACAGGGGATCGGTGAACAAGAGCCACTCGTCCCGCTTCGGAGTCTGGTTGAGAAAACTCAGCAAGGTGCACTGACCGGCTTTGGAGGTGGCGATGCTTTCATCCCAATCCGTGGTCGGCACCAACTCCAGGCTCAACCCCGCCCGGCCGGTCACCAGTCGAAGTAGGTCGGCAGCGATGCCTTGATGCTGCCCTGCCGGTGAAATAATCTCGAATGGCTCCCAGTCCGGATCAACGCAAAAACTCACCTTTCCCAGCGAAGCCGCATAGGCGCGGTCGCTATCGGTCAACTCGGCAGCCCCCGCCGACCACGCTGCCGTGCAAAGCAGCCAGACCACAAGCCAGGTGATGGACGAGAGCGAGCGCATGGGCGTCAGTATCCGTATTTCACCACGCCCAGCACCCGCGAGGCGGTTCCGGTTCCGGTTGGGCTGGCGGTGAATGCCTCGTAGCCATATTCGATGCCGACATCCATGGGGGCGATTGGGCTGTAGACGATATTGCCATGGACCGAAGCCAGGCTGCGAATGCCCAAGCCATTGGTGCCGATATTCCGGCTGGCGTTGGCAAATTGGTCATAGCCGACCGCTAGGGTCGAGCGCAGCTTCGGATTCCAATAATGCTTGTAAGCCAAGGAACCGCCAAAGGCATCGAAGGTCTGAAACGACCTGTTGACTACGGCTGCGGAAAGCCCGGTCCCCTGGTTGAGGGCGCCTCCCACGCCGGTTCCATCCACCGTCTGAAGGGTCAGGATGTCGTCACCGAAGGTCTTGATACTCACGCCGCCGAGAAAGCCCCAGACGATCTGGTCGGCCTTGTCGCCAGTCCCGGTGTCTGACCGCAGATAGCGGACCATGCCGCCAAGCGCATAATGCCCCCAAGATTGCCCGGCCGTGTATTTGAGCACAAGATCCGGAGCGGTATTGATCGCCGAAGGGGCGGAATAGTCGGACGTCGGCACTTCGGCGGCCATGTCCAATTTGTCCCGATCGCCGGTCTGAATGGAATATCGAACCTGGGGACGGCGCAGCCAGCTGTAACCGACCGATCCCCCCGCCGATAGCAGGTCCGGCAGGCTGTCCATGTCCATGAAAGTTGACCAGGTCTGCCCGGCCAGCCAATCGGCATTGGCGATATACGCATGACGAAGCCTGAATGTGGGCGAAGCATCTGTCCCCAGATCGAATTCAAGGAACGATTTCATGTCACCGATTTCGGTGTGGCTCAACGTCCCGAAATTAAACCGCGAACCCGAAATGGATCCGTTCAGAGCGCCATTGCGGTTTGCTTTCGCAGTGCCGCGGGCCGGGATGGCGGTGGCGTCGTCCGTTCGTCCTCCCTGGGTCGATTGAACGTCATCCCAAACCTCGGCACGGATAGCTCCTCCAAACTTGACGGCGGTGCTGGTCCCAGGGACCGGGATGTAGCCTTTCGGCCAGGCTGGCTGCTCCTGTGCTTCGGGGGACGCCGGAGCGGCGGTGTTTGTAGGATGGGTGGACTGGGCGGCTGACGAAGTCGCGGTGGAGACTGTTGTATTCGGGGAGCGAGGGGCAGGTTGGCCGCGTTCTGCCTGCAGCTGTACCTGGATGCGGGATAGGGATTCCTGCAACAACCGAACCTGATCTTCCAAATCAGAAATTCGGTCTGCCTTTACCGGTTCTGCATGAATTCCAATTGCGGTTGCAAGCATCAGTATGGAGAGTTTCCGCACCTGCGCCAAAGACAGAAGCCGCATTTTTTCACCCCATGGCCGCTACCGCCCATAGCTCAGGCAGCACTTGCGCTTGAGGAGGTGCCATACTTTGGTGTGGAGGCATATAAACAAAATGTAACAATCTTTTCGGCTGCCCTCATTGTTATACCTCTAAAGGGCAAGAGTCACCTTGTCGGTGACGTCTCATGTGCCGCACAACCCAGGAGAACTAAGCATGGTGACGAAGTTGGAAAAGATTCTCTATACCGCGAAGGCCCACACAACCGGCGGCCGTGACGGCCGCTCGGTCAGCGATGACGGTCTGCTCAACGTCAAGCTAAGCCCCCCCAAGGCTATGGGCGGCGCCGGTGACGCCACCAATCCCGAGCAACTATTCGCCGCCGGTTATTCCGCCTGCTTTATGGGGGCGCTCAAGTTCGTCGCCGGCGGTAAGAAGATCCCCGTGCCCACCGACGCTGCCATCGACGCCAGCGTGTCCATCGGTCCCATTCCACAAGGGTTCGGCATCTCCGCGCAGTTGGTTATCAGCCTGCCAGGCATGGACCGCCAAGTCGCCCAGGAACTGTTGGAGGCGGCTCACCAAGTCTGCCCCTATTCCAACGCCACTCGCGGTAACATCGACGTCGTACTTATCCTCGCCTAATCCAGAGTTAGGCGGGCGGTGGGGCGGTGTGCAACACAACTCACCGCCCTGCCATACGTTCACTGATCGGGGGAGCGGTTGGGCAGAGGCCAAATGTCTTATGTGGGTCACAAAGGGCCGGTTGGGTGGGGCGCGGTGGGTGGCCGCTGTGCCCCCGGCAGCCGCCAGTCATCGGCAACGTCTGCCATGCCGACTGTGGATCATGTCCGGCACTTCGAGACCGACGCCAGGAAGAAGCTCAACGTGCCACCCCGAACATCTCCCGCTGCTGGTTCCATTCCACCGGCATGTCGTCCATCAGGTCGGCCAGTTGCACGGCCCGCATCTGCCGGTCGCCGGGCATGGCTTACACCCCGGCCGCCTTCACGCCGCGCGGGCGAGACGCTGCCTGACCTCCCTGACGAGGGTCCGCACATGATCGACGGAAAGGCGATCCCGCCGCAGAAAGGCATGCATGGTTGGATCGTCGAGGAGATCGTCCAGCGACGGCTCCCATATCCACCGATCAAGCCCGAAGTCTTGCGCCCGCATTTGCCCCTCCCAAGGTCTGCTATTCTTGACGACGGCTGATGTCTACACCGCATCCGCCCGCTCGTCCGTGAACATTTGCACACAATTACTACCCAGCCGACAAAGCCAGGATGGCCAAGCACAATTCAGTTTTCGGCCTTCGGCACGGACCCCAGACGCTGCAGAAATTCAGGCTCGTCGTAATCGCCCATTTCAGGGTCGGCGGTCTGACGGACGACATCCACGCCGGCAACGCTGCCACCCTCCATCATGCGGCTGGCGCGTTGCAGGGCCTGTGGCTCGGTCTTGTAGGAAATGGGGGGCTGAGGTTTCAGTCCACCCCTTTTGCCGAGGATGTACGGCTGGCAGATGAACAAGGTTTCGAGGGCCATGGCGGTATTCCTGCGGCAAGGGCGACTACCGCAGGGTGTTTCTATTTCGTTCTTTTGTCAATATGCATGGTCGCGCCGGGATTCGCGCCCCCGGTCACCGCGCCGTGATCCCGTACCTTTCCCGCTGCCGGTCCCATTCCACCGGCATGTCGTCCATCAGGTTGGCAAGCTGGATTGTCCGCGGCTGGCGTCCATCGAGGATGGTTTCGACGATGTCGGGGGCCAGCAAGGTCAGGCGGTAGATGCGGGTCAGGTAAGACGGATTGATCTTCTCGGCTTCGGACAATTCGTTCAGGGATGCCACCTTCCCGGATTCAAGCATGCGCTTCCAGCGGTGGGCACGGGCCAGCGCCTTCAGCAGCGTGTCGTCGGGGGTGGGTTTGGCGCGCACCGGCACGCCGTCGCCCTCAGGCACGATCACCAGCTTGCGGCCGCCATATCGCCGCAGAGTCAGCGGCACACGGATGGTCAGGGTGTCGATCCGGATGTCGGCGGTCATGCCGCGCTCCTGTCGCCAGTCTGGGCGGTGATGTCGGCGATGACGCTGGCCAACCCCTCGGCGCGGAGGCGGACCTCGGCGCCGTCGGGGGTGATGGACACTTTCTCGACCAGAAGCTGGAGGATGCGGGCCTGCTCGGCCGGGAACAACTCGTCCCAGAGTGCCTCGAAGCGGTCGAGGGCGGCGTGCAGATCGGCCGGGGCCATGGTTGGTGCCATCCGTTCGGCCCGCGCCCGGATCTCGGGGGCGCGCAACAATGCCCGGACCTGTCCGATGACGGCCGCCTCGATCTCACCGGCGGCAATGCTGCGGACCGGGCAGGACTCGTGGCCGGAATGGATCGCCTTCATGCAGGTATAGTACCGGTACAGCCGCCCCTTCTTGCGGGTATGGCTCGGCGTCATGGCCCGGCCACAATGGGCGCATTGGATCAGCCCCTTCAGCGGAGCCGGGGTCGAAGATCGCACCGCGTTGGCCCGCTTGCGGGGAGCATTATCGGTCTTCACCGCCATCACCTTGTCCCAGGTGGCCCGATCGATGATGGCAGGATGCTCACCGGCATGGACTTCGCCCTTGTGGACGGCCTCGCCGAGATAGACCCGGTTGTCGAGCAGCTTGTAGAGGAAGTTCTTGGTGATGGGCGCGCCGTCGCGGTGCTTGCCGTCCTGGGTGGTCCAGGACTTGGTATGGTGACCGGCGGCGTTGAGTTCCTTCACCAGCAGGGTGGCGGAGCCGACCTTGAGGAAGCGGTCGAAGATGTGGCGGACCAGATCGGCCTCTGGCGGGTTGACCACCAGCTTGCGGGCGACGACGTCGTAGCCGAGCGGCGGCACCCCACCCATCCACATGCCCTTGCGGCGGGAGGCGGCGAATTTATCGCGGATGCGCTCGCCGATCACCTCGCGCTCGAACTGGGCGAAGCTGAGCAGGATGTTCAGCGTCAACCGCCCCATGGACGTGGTGGTGTTGAACGACTGCGTTACCGACACGAAGGTGACGGCGTTTCGGTCGAACACCTCGACCAGCTTGGAGAAATCCATCAGCGAGCGCGACAGGCGGTCGATCTTGTAGACCACCACCACGTCGATCAGCCCGGACTCGATGTCGGCCAGCAGACGCTTCAGGGCGGGACGTTCCAGGTTACCGCCGGAGAAGCCTCCATCATCATAGTGATCGGGAACCGGGACCCAGCCCTCGGCCTTCTGGCTGGTGATGTAGGCATCACAGGATTCCCGCTGGGCGTCGAGGCTGTTGAATTCCATCTCCAGCCCCTCTTCCGAGGACTTGCGGGTGTAGATGGCGCAGCGGACCTTGCGGATAGGCTTGGGCGGGTTCATCGGCTGGCCTCCAGCTTGCCGTGTTTCCGAAGTCCGAAAAACAACGGCCCGTTCCAGCGGGTGCCGGTAATGGCGCGGGCCACCGCCGACAGGCTCTGGTAGCGGCGGCCCTGCCATTCGAAGCCATCGGCCAGTGCGGTCACCTCCTGCAGCACGCCTTGCCATTCCCGGATCAGCTTGGTGCCGACGATGGGGGCTGTCATGTCCTTGGGTTTGGGCTTCTTCTTGCCGTCCAACTCATCGACCAGATCGTCGAGGCGGCGTTCGGCCTGGGCCGACAACCCGCCAAAAGCCAGTTCCTGGATCCGGTAGGCCAGTCGCTTGACCAGGAAGGTGCGGTTGTAGGGCGGCGGCTCGGTGCCGGTCAGCTCCCGCCACATCGCCTTCAACTTGGGCGTCGGCAGGGTCGGCAATTCGGCCACCTGGGAAAGGATCGCGGTTGTCATTTACGGGGTCTCCTGCAATTGCGGTCAGACCCATGGACGCTCTGGTTGGCGGTGAAGTCGACGGAACAGTCTCCGGCGTCAGCAGATAAACGAGTGGACTTCCGCGCCATCAGGCGCATGGCCCCGGTCGCCAGAATCTCGGCGATTTCGTCGAGGCGTTCGGCGGCGGTCATGTGGTCGGGATGGAGGGCGATGGACATGGGGCATACCGGGAATGAGGAACGATTAGTGATCATTCCCTTATGACTCGCCGATATGTATTCGGACTATTCCTAATTGTCAAACAGGCGTCGCGAGACCCAGACGATTCGACCGGCAATGCGGATTTCCTCGGCTATACGCTCATAGGGGCTGTAGCGGGAATTGTCGGAGATGATCCGCAGGGTCGGCGATTCGCCGCCGGAGAGGCGCTCCAGCCGCTTGGCCACCAGACCAAATCCGTCATACAGGACGAAGATGCCGGTGGGCCTTGGATTGGTCTGGGTGGTGTCGATCATCACCACGTCGCCGCTCATCAAGGTCGGCTCCATACTGTCGCCGCGCACCCGGATCAGTCTCAAACCGGCGGGCTTGAGGCTTAAGATGTCGCGCAGCCAATGTCGTGGAAAGTACCAGGGCGCTCCCTCCGGCTCGTCATCGACGGCAGCGCCGCCGCCCATATCGGCCTCGACATTGACGAACGGCACCGCTGCGTAATCGCGCTCCGGCATGGCGTCGTCGTCGGGGGCATTGCTCGCTCCTTCACCATAAACCAGGGCCTCCACCGACATTTTCAGTACGGCGGCGACGCGGGACAATTTCTCGCTGGATGGGTCGGCCGACCTCCCACGCAAGATGTCGTAAACGAATGACCGTCCGACGCCGGCAGCCTCGGCGACGTGCAGCGCCTTCATGTGAAGTTCCTTCATGCGGGCGCGCATGCGGTCGGCCAGGGTCTCGGTCATGGGGGCTCCTCGAATTTGTACTTCTCCATAAAATAGGATTCGTCCTAACTGTGTCAAGCTTGATACGCTCCGGCCATCCGATACGAAGGGGGGCCACATGGGCACCAGCAAAGACAATATCGCCAACCACGTCAGCTCGTTCATCGCCGATGTCCAGCAGGAGGTGGATTCCTATCTGGCGGCAACCGGGACGGCACCGACCATGTTCTGCAAGGCAGCGGTCAACGATCCCAATCTGCTGCGCCATATCGAGCAGGGGCGCCGCCGCCTGACCTTCGCCATGGCTGTCCGCCTACGCGATTACCTTTCCGAACAAAAGCACAACATTGACAGTGCCGGTTGCGGGAGGGTCGCCCAATGACAATCCCCAACCGCCCCAGCCTCGGCGATCTGATCGGCATGCCGGTCGGTGATGTCGCCGCCCTGCCGGCCGATATGCTGGCCATGCTCCAGGAAGAGGTCGACGAGTCCCTGCGTCGTGCCAAGGCCGTCAAGGACCGGCTCGATGGAGCGCTGGACAGGAAATACGGCACCATCGCCGCCGAGTTGCGGAGTCGGGAGGGCAAGGACACCGGCACGGTGCGTTTCGATGATGGCGCCGTCACCGTGGCGGTTGATCTGCCCAAGAAGGTGGACTGGGATCAGGAGCAACTGGCGGCCACCGTCGAGCGCATCCGCGTCGCCGGTGACGATCCGGCCGAATACGTCGATCTCGCCTTCAAGGTGCCGGAGCGCAAATACGCCGCCTGGCCAGCCCACATCCGAACTGCCTTCCAGGCCGCCCGCACGGTGAAGACCGGCAAGCCCAGCTTCGTGCTGAAACCCATCACCCCCTGAGACAACGACGGGGCAGCCCGTACCGCAAGGGCGGGCAGGTATCCCTTCGGCGCCCGGTCAAAGCCCCGTCGTCCCCGCTCTGAATTGGAGAATCTCCCCATGGCCGTTCGCATCATCACCGCCGACGAGCGCCTGTCGTCCGCCGCCAACAAGACCTCGGTGGCCATTTTCGGCCCACCTGGAGTCGGCAAAACCTCGCTGCTGAAGACCCTGCCGCCCGCCCACACCGTCTGCCTCGACTTGGAGGCGGGCATGAAGTCGGTCCAGGACTGGTCCGGCGCCAGCATCCCGGTGCGCAGCTTCGGCGACTTCCGGGACTTGGTGGTGCTGATCGGTGGCCCCGATCCGGCGGCCGATCCCAACGCCTATTACAGCGCCCAGCATCACCAGCATGTGCGTTCACTCTATGCCGGATCGGGCGTCGAAGAATTCCTCGCCTCCATGCCGGTGATCTTCGTCGATTCCATCACCGACCTAACTCGCCAGGCCATGGCCTTCGCCAAGCAGCAGCCGGAAGCCTTCTCCGATCGCACCGGCAAGCCTGATATCCGCGGCGCCTATGGCCTGCTGGGCCGGGAAGTCATCCAGGCGCTGAAGCACCTGCAGCACGCGCCGGGCAAGACGGTGATCTTCGTCGGCGTGCTGGAGAAGGTCACCGATGAATTCAACGCCATCAGCTGGCAGCCGCAGATGGAGGGATCGAAGGCGGGGCGCGAACTGCCCGGCATCGTCGATCAGGTCATCTCAATGCACCTGTTCTCCCACGACGCCGACGGCAACTGGGAACTGAACGAGAAGGCCGCCGAGCGCCGCCTCGTTTGCCGCTCCGGCAATTCCTACGGCCTGCCTGCCAAGGACCGCTCCGGCCGCCTGGAGGTGACCGAGCCGCCCGATCTGGGTGCCCTGCTGGCCAAGATCAACCGTATCCCCGCCTGACCGAGAGGAGATTTCCCATGTCCTACGACTTCAACGACGCCCAACCCCAGATGATGCCCCAGGGCGAAGTGATCCCAGACGGCACCTTCGCCAAGATCCGCATGACCATCCGCCCCGGCGGCACCAACGGCTCGGCCCCCATGGATGCCGGCCTGCTCAAGGCCTCGGCCGACAGCGACGCCAAAATGCTCGACTGCGAATTCACCGTGGTCGAGGGGCGGTTCGTGCGCCGCAAGTTCTGGCAGAACTTCACCGTCTCTGGCGGCAAGCTGGACGACAAGGGCCAGAGCAAGGGCTGGAACATCTCGAAGGCATCGTTCCGCGCCATGGTCGATAGCGCCCTGGGCCTCAACCCCAAGGATATGAGCGAGGCGGCCAAGGCCAAGCGGGTGATCCAGGGCTTGAAACAATTGGACGGCATCGTCTTCGTCGCCCGCATCATGGTTGAGCCTCCCTCCGATCCCAAATTCCGCGCCAGGAACAAGCTGGCTAATGTAGTGCTGCCAGGAGAGCCGCAATTCGACGCGGTGATGCGGGGCGAAGAGGTCGAACCCGATCCGGTTGATGCCAAGCCGCAGAAGTCGGCTTCGGGCACGGTGGCGCAGAACGCCCCCGCCTGGGCGGCCGATGCGGCTCCGGCGCCTTCATCCTCGGCTGGCGCGCAACAGCAGGGTGGTGCGTCGTGGACTCAGCAGCCCCCGGCGGCGGCCCCGCCGCAGGCCTCACCGCAGCCGGCGGCCAACGGCCCGGCTTGGCTCAATGGCTGAGGGAGATGCCGCTCGTCCTCGGGCGGGCGGCCCCACCATGACCGATGATGAATGGCAGGCGCATACGACGCGCCAAGCGGCAAAGGCGATCGGCGAATGGCTCGAAGCCCGAGGAAAACTGCACCAGCCCATAAGGGCGCTGGCCATGTGGGAGTTGGAGGCCATGGCCTCCAACGCCATCGGCAACTTCATCGTGCTTGCCTCGCAGCGGATCAAGGCGGAGCCCGATCAGCACCCGGAGCTGACCCGGCTCTTGCTGGGCTGAACCTTTGCGCCATCTGCGGTCGCGAGGCCAGGGGGTTCGGCTATGTCCACCGGCTGCGCCATGACGAATACCCGTTCCACCGCTTCTGCTCAATGCGCTGCCAGCAGGCCGGCGCCAAGATCGCAAGGGACCATAACGGCATGATCGACAAGACCGCCCGAGAAAACCAGGCCATCCGAGATGCCCGCCGTCCCTTCGCCGAGGCACTGACGGCGCTGGCCCTGATGGAGCCGTTCTACCACCGCACTGCCGAGGATATCGACCGCCTGATCGAAGCCGCCGTGACCGGCTATGTCGAGTCCATGCAGCGCCAAGCCGGTGTCAAGGAACGTTCTGGCCTGCCGTTCGACGACGAAATTCCATTTTGAGGCCCGCCATGCTCGATCTCAACACCGGCTCCGGCTGCCAGTACCAGAAACCCGACCGCGATCCCGGTATCACCGTGGCGGTCAACGCCGCCATTGATGCGGCGCTGGTGGTGCGCAATCGAGAGCAGGCCGCCCGCCAGTATGTCAGCACGTCGGGCATCGGCCGCGAATGCCTGCGCCAGATCCAGTACGACTATCTCGCCGTGCCCAAGGACGACGGGCGCGATTTCGAACCCAAGACGCTCCGCATCTTCGAAGCCGGACACCGCGGTGAAGACGTGGTGGCGGCGTGGCTGCGCGCGGCCGAATTCGATCTGCGCACGGAACGCCGTGACGGGCGGCAGTTCGGGTTCTCGGCGCTGGGTGGACGCTTCAAGGGCCACATCGATGGCTGTCTGGTCGGCGGCCCGGTGGCCATGGCCTATCCCGCCCTGTGGGAGAACAAGGCGCTGGGCGTGTCCTCCTGGAAGGACGTGGTGAAACGCGGCGTGGTGCTGTCCAAGCCGGTCTACGCCGCCCAGCTTGCCCTCTACCAGGCCTATATGGATCTGCCGGCCCCGGCGCTGTTCACCGCGCTCAACCGGGATACCTGGGAAATCCACTGCGAGCTGGTGCCGTTCGATGCGGCCCTGGCCCAGATCATGAGCGATCGCGCCGTCCAGGTGGTGCAATCCAGCGACGCCCAGGAATTTCTGCCGCGCGCTGCTGCCGAACGGACCTCGGTGGTCTGCCGCGGCGGCAAGACGGCAGGCGGCTGGCATTCATCCTGCTCGTGGCAGGACCGCTGCTGGGGAGATGCACGATGACGACGCAACATCGCCCCTTGAGCTACGAGATCCTCCAAATTCGCGAGACTGGCGGCCCCCGCACCATCGCCCGGATCTGGTGCGCCGCATGCGGCGACACCCTCGATCTCACCCTCACCGCGAATCGTCACGCCGACAACGTCGAGCGGCGGGCCAAGGCCAAGGGGTGGGACTGCGACAAGAACCGCGCCAGCCGCACCATCTGCCCCGACTGCAAGGCGGCTCCTCCCGCGAGAATTAAGCCGGCCATGCCCGTCGCACCGAAAGCCTGCCGATCCGCCACTGCGGCGAAATCCGCTGTCCCAATCATCAATATGGAGCCACCGATGACCGCCATCACCCCTGCCGTCCGCCCCGCCACCCCCGACGAGCGCATGCGCATCCGCCACAAGCTGGACGGGGTGTTCGACGATGCCAAGGGCATGTACTTGGATGGCTACAGCGACCAGCGCGTGGCCGAGGAACTGAAGCTGCCGCGCAAGATGATCGAGCAGATCCGCGAAGCCGCCTATGGCCCGATCCGCACCGATCCCGAGATCGAGCAACTGCGGACCGACATCACTTCCCTGGTTTCCCAGGCCAGCGCCCTGGCCAACCGGCTGGCCGAGGTCGAGAAGCGTTTCCAGCCCAGATAACCGGGAGCCTGCCCGCGATGACCGACATCACGCCTTCGGATAATCAGGCCCGCGCCATCGTTGCCATCCGCGACTGGTTCCAGAATCGCAGCGATGAGCAGCCGGTGTTCCGGCTGTTCGGCTTTGCCGGCACCGGCAAGTCCACCGTGCTGAAATTCGCCCTCGACGATCTGGGCCTCAGCCCCCATGCCGAGGATAGGCCCGGCGTGGTCACCGCCACCTTCACCGGCAAGGCCGCCTTGGTGCTGCGGCGCAAGGGAACTCCGGCGCGGACCATCCACAGCCTGATCTACAGCGTCATCGAGGCCACCGACGAGGAGATCGAGGAAGCAGGAAAGCGCATCACTCAGGCGGAATTGAATGCCCGTGGGTTGATCGGTTTCGACCGCACCGCCGCCGAGGCCGCCATCGAGGCCATGCGCCAGACGCTACGCGACATGAAGAAACCGCGCTTCGCCCTTAATCCCGACAGCCCTGCCGCCAGCGCCAAGCTGATCGTCTTGGACGAGGTGTCCATGGTCGGAGACGAGATGGCCCGCGACCTGATGAGCTTCGATCGCCCCATCCTGGTGCTGGGCGATCCCGGCCAGTTGCCGCCGATCAAGGGCGAGGGTGCGTTTACCCAGGCGGCCCCCGACATCATGCTGACCGAGATCCACCGCCAGGCCGCCGAGAGCGCAATCATCCGTCTCGCCACCATGGCCCGCGAAGGCCAGCCCATCGGCTTCGGCCAATATGACGACCATGCCTGGAAGATGCGGATGGCCGACGTCACCCCGCAGCAAGCCCTGCGCGGTGGTCAGGTGATCTGCGGCCGCAATACCACCCGGTTCCAGTTGAACAACGCGCTCCGTCGCGCTGCCGGATTCGGCGGATCGTATCTGCCCACTGGCGCCGACGAGAAGGTGATCTGCCTCAAAAATCAGAATGATCTGGGCCTTATCAACGGCATGTTCCTGACTCTTGCTGACATTGTCGACGAGGGCAGCGTTTATTTCTCCGCCACCGTTACCGACGAGGCCGGCACTCCCATTGGCCCGCCAGCCAAGGATGGCAAGCCGGGGCGACTGATGCTCTACAAGGGGCACTTCGAGGATCATGTCGCCCTTGATCCCCACCGCCATGACCGAGACTGGCGGGACAAGAAGAAGCTGACCGAGGCCACTTTTGGTTGGGCGATCACCTGCCACAAGGCGCAGGGCTCCCAATGGGAGAACGTCATCGTCTGGGACGATGGCCTGGGCCGCACAGAGCAGGACCGCCGCCGCTGGCTATACACCGCCATTACTCGTGCAGAAAGGGGGCTGGTGATACTCGCATGATCGACCTCAATGACGTCTGGCAACCGCCTGCCCGTTTTGACCTGCCCGAAATTCGTGGTCGCCTGGCCGCCACGGCACCGGACTGGCTGCCGGGGCTGTTTCCTCAAGGTCGGCTGTCCCCGGATCGCCGGACGCTGCGCTGTGCCGATTTGTCGGGGCGTTCGCCGCGCAAGGACGGCTCGTGCATCATCCATCTTGGCGGTCACCATGCCGGTTGGGGCTTCGACCATGCCACCGGCGAGAGCGCCGGTCCCATCGATCTAATCCACCACGCCACCGGTCTTGCCGACCGCGACCTGTTCGAGGAAGCCGCCCGGCTGGCCCGCATGGATCTGCCCGCCCCGCAACGAGCCATGACGCCCAAGCCGACGCATGACCTGGAAATCGCCCGCATCCTCGGCGGTGTCCGGCCGCTGGTCGGCACCATCGGCGAGATCTATCTCCGCCACCGTGGTGTCGGCGATCCGCGGTCGCCCGATCTGCTGTACCACGACGACCTTCCCGACTTCGACGGACGGCGAGGCTGGCCAGGGCTGGTGGGGATTGTCCGTGACGGTGCCGGCAACCCCATCGGCGGTATCCACCGCACCTTCCTGCTCGACGATGGCAGCGGCAAAGCGCCACCCGGCAAAAAGATGCTGGGATCGGTGGCCGGCGGTTCTGTCCGCTTGTCACCCATTCCCGCCGACGGCCATCTCGGCATCGGCGAGGGCATCGAGACCGCGCTGTCGGCCTGGGCCATCTTCGGCATCCCCACCTGGGCGGCACTGTCGGCGGGCAATCTGCGCGACTGGCAGTGGCCCGAGGGCATCCGGCGCGTCACCATCTTCGCCGATGCCGGTGATGCTGGCATGCAAGCTGCCGCCACCCTGGCCGAGCGGCTCAACGCGGCCGGCATCCCGTCCACCATCGTCGCGCCCCTGCATGGCGACGACGTCAACGACGATCTCGGGAAGGGCGCGGCGGTTGCGCATTATAATGTGCAGCCCGCTGTCGAGGAGGCCCCGCCCACCTTCGAGAGTCTGATGGCGCAGGTGGAATGCCTGCAAGACGGCGATGCCATCGCCCTGGGCCGCCTCTATGCCCAGATCGCCAGCGGCAACCTGGAGATTTTCCAGCAGGACAAGCTGTTCGCCGCCATCAGAAAGCAGGCCGGCATCGGTATCCCCACCTCGCGGCGACAGGTGGCCGCCCTGCGGAAGACGCTGGATGCTGCGGCGGCGGATCACGAGGCCGACGATGTCAGCTTCGACGACGAAGTACGGCAGATGGCCACCCTCTATCCACTGCCCCGAACCGAGGGTGTCGATCTGCGTCTGTGCCGCGCGTCCCGTTCCGGCGAGATCATGGTCCATCGCAACATGGGCAGCGGCAAGGATGGCCGAACCGTGTGGCAGCCGGTTGCCAGCCCGTTCGGCATTCCCTTCCGGCTGCGCTATCTCGACCAGGACGACGCCTACGGTTTGCGGATGGTCATCCGCGATATGCATGGAACTTCTCGGGTGGTGGACTTTCCCCGTTCGGCCATCGCCCAGCAAGGGGCGCAGGAAATCCGCTCCGCCCTTTATGCCGCCGGTCTGCGCACCTGTGCCGACGGCGATCAGGTCGCCGTCATGCTGCTGAAGGCCGTCAATCCCCAGGCAGAGACCCTGGTGGTCAGCCGTCCTGGCTGGCATCGGCTGGAAGGCCGCGATCATCCAGTGTTTGTTACTCCGGCAGGAAAGGCCATCGGCGATGCCTCGGCATTGGAATTGGCAGCCAATGCCCGCACCGAATCCGTCCGCGGCAGCCTCGACGGCTGGAAGGCGGCGGTGGCGGCAGCTGCTTTAGTCCAGGGCTGTCCGCATTTCCTGCTCGGCGTCCTGGCTGGGTTCTCGGGCGTGGTGCAGTCGCTGGCCGGTCTGGACAGTTGCGGCCTCAATCTCAGCGGCCTGTCGTCCAGCGGCAAGACGACGGCGCAGAAGTTGGCGGTCTCCGCCTGGACCTCCACCGGAATCGGTGCCGGGCTGCTGCAATCCATGCGATCGACCGAGAATGCCGTGGAAGTCATCGCGCAAGGAGCCAGCGGCACCGTCCTCGCTCTGGACGAACTGGCCCATGTCGATGGCCGCACCATCGCCAAGCTGATCTATGCCATTGCCGGCGGCCAGGGTAAGGCGCGCATGACGGCAGGCGCCATGCTCAAGCAACGCTATGCCTGGTCGACCTATGCCCTGCTGTCCAGCGAATGCTCCCTGGAGGAAAAGGTGCGGGCCGATGGCGGTGCCTGGATCGCCGGCATGGCGGTGCGCATTGTCGACGTGGACGTCACTGACGTGGATCGCGCCGTTCCAGCCACCACGCTGCGAGCAATTGCCGGGATCGACGAAAACCATGGCCACGCGGGACCGGCTTTCGTCGAGCGGCTCATCGCCACCGGTCTGCACCAGTCCCCCGACACGCTGCGGGACCGCATTCTGGCCGAGGCCCGCAAGTTGGCGGGCGACACCACCGATTCCGCCCGCATCCGTGCCGCCACCTGTCTGGCCCTGCCACTGGTCGCGGGTCAACTGGCCCAGGAATTCGGGTTGCTGCCGACCTTCATCGACATCGAAACCCCTGTGCGCTGGGCATGGAGCCGCTTCCAGAAATCCTCGGATGCCGAGGCGCTGGAGCCTGGGGAACAGGTCGTCTCAATGCTGCGGGCCTGGATCGCCGAACGCTGGGACGTTACCATCAAGGCGGTCGATGCGGGCGAACTCAGCTTCGACCGCAAGGCCAATAACCGCGAAGCCGTGGCATGGTATGACCACGACGCCATTTACATCCCCGCTCACCGTCTGCGTGAGGCAGCGGGCGAGACTCTCAAAGCGGTGCAGATCAGTAAAATCCTGGCCGACCGCGACATGCTGTCGCGCCGCCACAACGATAAGCGGGCCATCGTCCGCTTCGTGCCGGGCATCGGTCGCCTCGACGCCTATGCGCTGAAACGTTCCGAACTCGGTCGCAGCCCTCGTTGGGTCGGCGAAGACGACGACCTATAAGGCTCAGGCCCCTGCCTGCCGTCGCAGGGCGGCACGATATCCCTGCCAGACGATCTGCGCTGCAGCGATGGCCTCCTCGCAGGCACCCCTCCTCACCAGATAGAGCTTCAGGCCCGGCCACGACTGCACGTCGGGGAAATTTCGGTCGCGCCGAGCATCTCCGACGAAATCGCCCTGGGGATTATCCCCGCAGCGTCTTTGCGCGATGTATTCCCGGAACGTCATGGGCCACCTGTACATGATCAGGTGGCCCACGATAATCGTGTCCGATACCGCGATCAATCTCCGTGTTCCCCGAAAGTTCTCATTGGCTGTGTGCGACCTGGGCCACAGGCACCGCCGTTGGGCCACCAGTGGCCACTTTTGTCGATCAGTGGGCCACCTGAAAAGCACCCGGTGGCCCACTAATTTCTCCAGGAAAATCAATGCAATGATCTGGTTGTGGGCCACTGTGGGCCACTTGGGCCACCTGTTCAGCACGATGTAGAGGGATCGGGATAAAAAAATTCAGCGGCACGATGGCTCAGAAAAAATTTTCGAAGTCGCGTGGCGAGCTTATGTTTTTGGAGAAAAGGTGGCCCACAGTGGCCCACTCTCTTTCAATCTATTGTTTTTAAATAACAAAACTGTGGGCCACCTTGGAAAATTGGTGGCCCACTGGGTGGCCCACTCGCAATAAGCGCAATCATCTGGCATCCATAACCCGAGAACGATTCCGATTGCGCCTGAGAATCGCCCCTCGTAGACTCCGCCCTGACCAAAGCCGAAGGCCCACCGATCTTGTGAGCCTTCACCATGACCACCATTCTTGCCCTTGATTTGGGATCGACCGCCGGATGGGCCATACGCCTTGCCGACGGTGTCATTGTCTCCGGCACCATGGAGTTCCGCCCCGGCCGATTCGAGGGCGGAGGAATACGCTTCCTGCGCTTCCGATCCTGGCTGGACCACCTCGAAGCCGGTGCCAAGGGCATCGGCACGGTCTATTTCGAAGAAGTACGCCGCCACGCCGGCACCGACGCCGCACACATCTATGGCGGATTCCTCGCCCATCTCACCGCTTGGTGCGAACTCAAGCACATCCCCTATCAGGGCGTTCCGGTCGGCACCATCAAGCGCCACGCCACCGGCAAGGGCAATGCCAGCAAGGACATGGTGATCTCCGCCATGCAGGCGCGCGGCTTCAATCCCGAGGACGACAACGAGGCCGACGCCCTGGCCATCCTGACCTGGGCCATCGACACCGATGGAGGAGTGCGATGAACTGGCACCCTCCCGGTTACGGTGGCACCCGCCGCGATCCTGAGCAGGTCAAGCGGGACGGCTGGCAGGAACGTGGCGTCCTGGTCATTGCCGAAGACGACCAGCGCCTGTCCTGGCCCGAGCGGGAACTGATCCGCCAGTTGGGCGCCAAGCTGTATGGTCCGCGCCCGGAGGTGTCCTATGGCTGAGATCCATTGGACGCCTTCCCTGGTCGAAGACCGCCTTGCCGAAGCCGCCGACACCCTGCGTCGACTTCCCGAAACCAGAATCCAGGGGCACGCCAGCACCTGGCCACCCTATGTGCAGGAATGCTTGGAATCCACCGAGGTGAAGCTGCGCCGTCCGCCACCCTCCGCCGCCGCCATCACCCGCATGGACGAAGCCTTGCCCTGGTTACGCCACCTCGATCCCACCGACGCCAAGATCATCTGGCTGCGGGCCACCAACGCGCCATGGAAAGTGATCTGCTGGCAGGTCGGCATGACGCGGGCGACCGCTCACCGGCACTGGCTGTTCGCGCTGTGCGTCATGGCCTGGAAGCTGAACGGCAAGCGCATCCCTCGTCACATTTCCAAGGTCGATCTGATCGCCCGCACCAAGGCGGCGGAGGAAAGCGAAAAGTGTATCGATACATCGCAGGGCGCGACAGTGATGGCCAGTTTGGGATAGATGTAAGTCCAGGCTCGCGGAACGGGCGGCGGCGACGATCACTAAATGATCCGCCGCCCAGAGCGGGCGAAAGATTAGAACACCGTACCGTGGAGAATTGGTTCCTCCCCGGCACCTTTCGCTATGCGGGGGGCATCAGCGCCGAATATCGCTAGCGACAGCCGAAAATTCTGGGTTTCCACTTAGGTTTCCAGTTTCCACCCCGTGAGGCGCGCAAGGCCATGGCCAGCGCGCCTTTCGCGTTTCCGGGCGACCTGGAAGCCGGGGCGGAAACCACCCTGGAAACCTGACCGGGTTTCCACCTGTCGGTTTCCAGTTTCCACCAGCCCAGGTTTCCACCTCCATGCAGCTTGCTCTTCCCGAGCCGGTCCCACCGGCCATCGGCGCGATGTCGTGCGCCTTGGCCGCCGAAGGGCTGGTCTATGGCAGCGTGTGCAGCGGGATCGAGGCGGCGACGGTGGCGTGGGAGCCGCTGGGCTGGCGGCCTGCCTTCTTCGCCGAGATCGAACCCTTCCCGTCCGCCGTGCTGGCCCACCATTACCCCTATGTTCCCAACCTGGGCGACATGACCGCCATCGACGGTCGGGCCTGGCGGGGCAAGATCGACGTGCTGGTGGGCGGCACGCCCTGTCAGGCGTTCTCGGTGGCGGGCCTGCGCAAGTCGCTCGACGATGCGCGCGGCAACCTTGCCCTCACATTCGTGGAACTCGCCGATGCCATCGACCCAGCTTGGATTGTTTGGGAGAACGTCCCCGGCGTCCTGTCCACCCGCGACAACGCCTTCGGATGCCTTCTGGGCGGACTGGCCGGCGAAGATGGTCCGGTTGTCCCGCCAGGGGGCAAATGGACGGACGCTGGTGTTGTCTTTGGACCCACGCGCACAGTCGCGTGGCGGGTGCTCGACGCCCAATATTTCGGCTTGGCCCAACGCCGCCGCCGTGTGTTCGTTGTGGCAGGTCCTCGAGACCGGGCCGATCCCGTCGCGGTACTTTTTGAGCGCCAAGGCGTGCGCCGGGATCATCCGCCGAGCCGAGAAGCGGGGCAAGGCATTGCCCCGACAATTAGCGCACGCACTCGCGGCGGTGGCGGGCTCGGTACCGATTTCGACATCGACGGCGGACTAATCGCCGAGGCCTTCGGCGGCAACAACACCTCCGGTCCCATCGAGGTGGCCACCGCGCTCAATGCCTGCCATTCCGCCAGTGGCCGGATGGATTTCGAGTCCGAGACCTTCGTTGCCACCACATTGCGCGCTCGCGATATGTCCCGTGGCGTCGATAGCGATTGCACCGACACGCTGATCGCCCATTCGCTTCGCGGCGAGGGCTTCGACGCCTCGGAAGACGGCACCGGACGCGGCACGCCGCTGGTGCCGGTCACCATCGCCATTCCGATCCAGGAAGCCGGTGCCCGCACGGGCGTCAGCACCACCGATCCCCGTGCCGGAATCGGCATCGGCTGTGATGGCGATCCCATGTTCACCTTGCAGGCGGGCAAGCAGCACGCCGTGGCGTTCACCCAGAATCAACGGAACGAGATCCGTCACCTGACAATTGCCGGTGCCCTGGCCGCCGAGCCGGGAACCAAGCAGCAGACCTATGTCGCTTTCGACTGCAAGGCCGGCACTGGGTTCCAGACGGTCGAGGCCGATGGCGTCACCCCGACGCTCCGGGCGATGAATGCCCAAGGCAGGGAGAATGCCGGTGGCCAGTTGGCGATCCAGCACGACATGGCGGTGCGCCGCCTGACTCCCCGCGAATGCGAGCGGCTGCAAGGCTTTCCCGACGATTACACCGGCATCCCTTGGCGCGGTAAGCCGGCGGATCGGTGCCCCGATGGCCCCCGGTATCGGGGCCTGGGGAATTCCATGGCCACCACCGTCATGAATTGGCTGGGGCGCCGCATCCAGGCCGCCGGGACTCGATGATGGCCCGCAATCCCTATCGCCTCGACGGCCCGGCGCTGGTGTCGTTCTCGGGCGGGCGGACTTCGGGGTTCATGCTGCGCCAGATCCTGGACGCCTATGACGGCCAACTGCCCGCCGACATCCATGTGGTGTTCTTCAACACCGGCCGCGAGTTCGAGCAGACGCTGCGCTTCGTCCACGAATGCTCGGTGCGCTGGCAGGTCGCCATAACCTGGCTGGAATTCGATCCCGCCGAGCCGTTTGACACCAGCGTGGTGGGCTACAACAGCGCGTCGCGTGATGGCGAGCCCTTCGCCAAGGTGATCCGGGTCCGGGGCTTTCTGCCCAATCCGACCATGCGGCTCTGCACCCATTACCTCAAGGTCAAGCGCGGCATCGCCTTCATGCGCGACATCATGGGCTACGAGGAATGGGTCAATGTGGTCGGCCTGCGCCATGACGAACCGCGCCGGGTTGCCCGCCAGAAGGCCATGAACGAAGCCGACAAGGAACGCTTCGAGACGGTGCTGCCGCTCGACGCCGCCAAGGTGAATCGCCGCGACGTGTCGGCGTTCTGGAAGCGCCAGCCCTTCGATCTCGGCTTGCCCGACAACAACGGCAAGACGCCGCTGGGCAATTGCGACCTCTGCTTCATGAAAGGGGCCGTGACCATCAAGGGGATCATGCGGCTGTTCCCCGACCGGGCCAAATGGTGGATCGACCAGGAGCGTAATGCTCCGGCGCTCGGCACCCTGACCAAACCGGAAATGGCGCTGTTCCGCGCCGACCGGCCCAGCTACCGCGAACTGCTCAATTTCGTCCGCCGCCAGCGGGATTTCGAGGGCGGCCCATCCGATGACTGCCTGCCCTGCGACTGCACGGACTGATCATGACCCATCCGTTTCCCGAAACGGTCGAGGCTTGGCCCATCGACCGGCTGATCCCCTATGGCCGCAATGCGCGGACCCATTCGGATGGCCAGGTGGCCCAGATCGCCGCCAGCATCGTTGAATTCGGCTGGACCAACCCGGTTCTGGCCGACAGCCAGGGCAACGTCATCGCCGGGCATGGCCGGCTGGCCGCCGCCAAGTCGCTGGGCCTGGACACCGTGCCGGTGGTGCTGCTCGATCACCTCACCGAGGCCCAACGGCGGGCCTATATCCTGGCCGACAACAAACTGGCGCTCAATGCTGGCTGGGATGAGGAGACCCTGGCGGCCGAACTGCACGCGCTGAACGGCGACGGCTACGATCTGGGCATCATCGGCTTCTCCGACGAGGAGTTGGAGGCGCTGATGGCCCCTCTTGATGACGAGGATACGGGCCAGGGCGACGGCGCGGGCGAGGATGAGGCGCCGGAACCGCCCGCCGATCCGGTGACGCGGCCGGGTGATCTGTGGATTTTGGGCCAGCATCGCCTGCTTTGCGGCGATTCCACCGTGGTGACCGATGTGGATCGCCTGCTGGGCGGGGCAAAACCCCATCTTCTGGTCAGCGATCCGCCCTATGGGGTCGAATATGCCCCGGAATGGCGCAATGAGGCTGGAGTTTCGACCACTACCCGCACAGGCAAGGTCGCCAACGATGATCGTGCCGACTGGCGCGAAGCCTGGGCGCTGTTTCCCGGCGAAGTTGCCTATGTCTGGCATGCCGGTATCCATGCCGGCGTGGTGGCCGAGTCGCTGCGGGCCTGTGACTTCGAGATCCGGTCGCAGATCATCTGGTCGAAGCCGCGTTTCGTCCTCAGCCGGGGCCATTACCACTGGCAGCACGAGCCCTGCTGGTACGCGGTGCGCAAGACCGCCACCGGCCATTGGCAGGGAGCGCGGGATCAGGCCACCGTGTGGGCCATCGGCTCGGGCGGGGACGAAGACGAGGCCACAGTCCACGGTACCCAGAAGCCGGTGGAATGCATGCGTCGGCCGATGATCAACAACAGCGCCGAGGGTGACGGGGTCTACGAACCCTTCGCCGGCAGCGGTACCACGGTGATTGCCGCCGAGACCACCGGGCGGGTCTGCTTCGCCATGGAATTGAACCCCGCCTATGCCGATGTGACCGTCGGCCGCTGGCAGAAGATGACCGGACAGAAGGCCATTCTGGATGGCGACGGTCGGTGCTTCGAGGAGATTGCTGCCGGGAAAGCGGTCAGCGCCGGGTGATCCGGCGCAGGGAATGCTGGTACTTGGCGTCGGTGGGCTTCCATTTCAGCGGCTTGCAACCGAGCCGCAGATCACGGTTCCAGAATTCCAGGATCTGCTGGTTGGAATAGTCCCGGCCCCGGAAGTACTCGAAGTCGGTCTGCGACCATTGCGGATGTGCCTTTAGCAAGGCGCTTGGGCGAACGGTCAACCGGGCCGCCATGGTCACTTCGCCTCCTGGCCAGCGGTAAATGCGGCTTCCAGGGCCTTCTTGATCTGCCAAACCGACAACTCGTGGAAGTCGAGGCGGTCGCTGTTGCGGGTGTCCAGGGTTTCGAGGTCGAGGATCTGGGTGGCGATCTCGGTCAGGGCTTGGTCTCGGGCTTTCATGCTCTTGGCCTCCGTTGTGGTGGGGCCAGTACCGCTCTATGTCGCCGACAGATCAAGTCGATTAAGCGTGCAATTTCAATAAGGTGATCGATTGGGCCAATCCCACCGCATGTCTATGGTCGAGGCCGTCGCCAACGTGGTGATCGGCTATGGCATCGCCGTCGCCACCCAGGTGGTGGTGTTCCCGATCTTCGGCATTCACATCACCCTGGCCGATGATCTGGCGATCGGCTTGGTGTTTTTGCTGGTCTCTCTGATCAGGAGCTACATGCTGAGGCGGGTCTTTGAACGGCTGCTATGAGGATGATATTGCGGGCTTGGATTCGTCCGCCTCTGAATCTACTCTTCCGGCCTTGATTTCCGAGGGGAGAGCATCATGAGTAAATCCGCCATGTCCAAGGCCATCCGCCAAGCCGCTGGCTGCACTGTCGCCCAGGCTGATGCCGCCGTCGAAGCGGTGCTGGCCACCATCGTCGAAGGCGTCAAGACCGAGGGCCGTTTCAGCCTTATCGGTTTCGGCTCCTTCTCCAAGTCCGAGCGGCCGGCCCGTCAGGGTCGCAATCCGCGGACCGGCAAGACCATCGACATTGCCGCCTCGACCTCGATCAAGTTCAGCACCTCGGCGGCACTGAAGAAGACCCTGTAGCCAATGGCGGTTGATCCCGAGCAGGTGGCGCGCAGCGCGGACGATCTGATCGATCACTACGGTCAAACCGCTCTCGAAGTGGCCCGCCAGCAGGTTGAACGTGCGTCGAGGGCCGGTGATATGCCGGCCCTCGATCTGGCGCTGATGGTGCTGAGCGAAATCGAGCGCCGTCAGACTACAGAATCCAATTTGTAAACCCGGCCCCGGCCTTCGATCTTCTCGCTGGTGACGTCCAGGCCGAGCTTCTTCTTCAAGGCCCCGGCAATGGCTCCCCTCGCGGTGTGTGGCAACCAGCCGAACTCGGCGGTGATCTCGGCGATGCTGCTGCCCTCGGGCCGCTTCAGCATGGCGATCAGCGCCTCCTGCTTGGTGCCTTCGCGGGACTTGCGGGCCGGTTTCGCGACGTGGGCGTCCGTGGGCGGGGATTCTGCCTCGTCGGCCATATCAGTCGCCGGTTCTTCTTCCGGCGCCGTGTCCGCGCCCGTGTCGGCGACAATGCCCAACGCCGTGTAGGCGGCGGCCGTGGCAACTAGCGTTAGCGGGGTTCCGTCCTCGTCTTCGCGCCAGACCGGGGCACCGGCTTCAACCGGAATCGCCTCGATCAGGCCCTTCTTGATCATGCTGGTCAGCACCATGTCGATCGCACCGCCCTTCAAAGATGTGCTGATCGGCAGGACCAGCCCGCCCTCGCGGGCGCAGGCGGTGGCGAGGATGACGGATTGGGTGTCGGAAAGCTGAATCGTGGTCATGGTGGTTCCTCTCGGGTGCGGCGCGGTCAATCCGCGCCCTACCACCTCGAGCCCAACCGGGCGGACCCGGTCGGGCGATGCGGGAACCAAGGGCGTCAGGCGGCCATGTTGGCCAGGAGACGGCGGGCTTCGTAAATCGCCGTCCACATGGCGCGGTCATCGGCGGGCCCGTCGGTTGTTTCGATCTCGGTGGCAGCGCGGTCGATGGCCCGCAGCGTTTCCAGCATGGCGGCATTATCAGTGCGCAGGCGGTCGAGTTCGGCGGAGTCGGTCATCCATGTCTCCTTTCTTGACGGTGCTGCCGGCGAGGTCGGACGTCAGGCTGCCGCGTCGGCCATGATTTCGAAATGGGTAACGAAGCCGGTGAGGTAGGGCAGCCCGTGCGGGATGCCGGTTTCCCGCGCCGTGTGGCGGCTGATGGTCCAGGCCATCCAGCGGGCCACCGCCGCGTCAATTGCCGCCGCCAGCCCGAGACAGCGAAACAATCCGTTGGCGACGTCGTCGGCGAAGTGGCGGCCCTGGGTGCTGTCGAGGAAATCGCGCACCGCCGTGTCCGGGCAGCCGGTGGCGGTCTGGATCGCGGGCATCGCCAGTTTCCAGGCTTCGGCCGGGTCGGCATGATCGGCCATGGTACCGAAGAAGCCCCATTCGGTGTTGTTAGTCGGCAGGATCGTCATGCTGGTCTCCTCTGTTCGTGGAACCATCCATCGCTCTGTCGGCCCGGCACATCAACTGGAATAGCGGATCATTTCCTTTCGTTTTAAGGCTTCGATCATGGGGGTGTCCGTTCGCGAATATGCCCGCAGGCGTGGTGTCAGCCATACCGCCGTGCGCAAGGCGGTTCAGACGGGCCGGATTCCACAGGAGCCCGATGGCACCATCGACCCGGTAAAGGCCGACGCCGCCTGGGATTCCCAGACCGACCCGGCCCGACGGGCGGCAGCACCGCCGCCCTCAATGCCATCCCCCACCCCGAAGCCATCCTCGTCGCCATCACTCCAGCGCGAGACCGTTCCGCCATTGCCCAGCACCTCCGGCGCCACCTTCAACCAAGCCCGCACGGCCCATGAAGTCGCCAAGGCCCAGAAAGCCCGCATCCAGGTGGATCGCCTCAAGGAAGAGGTGGTCGATCGGGCGCGGGCCACCGCCCTGGTGTTCAAGCTGGCCCGGCAGGAGCGCGATTCCTGGATCACCTGGCCGGCGCGGGTCGCCGGGCAGATGGCCGCGGAGATCGGCATCGACCCGCATGTGATGCAGACCCTGCTGGAAGCCCATGTCCACGCCCATCTCGACGAACTCGCCGCCATCGAACCGAACTTCCGATGACGCGCTTGGGTTCCGTGGGGCCGATGCTGTGCTGCTGGCATGGCAGGACGGGATGCGTCCTGATCCCCGCCTGACCGTATCCCAATGGGCCGATCAGCACCGCATGCTGTCGAGCCGGGCCTCGGCGGAACCGGGCCGGTACCGCACGGCCCGTACCCCTTACATGCGCGACATCATGGACGCGCTGTCGCCTACCAATCCGGTACAGCGGGTGGTGTTCATGAAGGCGGCCCAGGTGGGGGCGACTGAAGCGGGTTGCTGCTTCATCGGCTTTGTCATCCACCATGCGCCGGGGCCGATGCTCTGCGTCCAGCCCACGGTGGAGATGGCGAAGCGGGCGTCGCGCCAGCGCATCGACCCTCTGATCGAGGAAAGCCCGGCGATCCGCGATCGGGTCAAACCGGCCCGGTCGCGTGACGCGGGCAATACCATGCTGTCGAAGGATTTCCCCGGCGGCACCCTGGTGCTGACCGGGGCCAACAGCGCTGTCGGCCTGCGCTCCATGCCGGCCCGTTACCTGTTTCTCGACGAGGTCGATGCCTACCCGGCTTCCGCCGACGAGGAAGGTGATCCGGTCGGGCTGGCCGAGGCCCGCTCGCTGACCTTCGCCCATCGCCGAAAAGTGTTCCTGGCCTCGACCCCGACCATCCGGGGCATGTCGCGCATCGAGCGGGAATACGAGGCCAGCGACCAGCGCCGGTTCTTCGTGCCGTGTCCCCATTGCGGGAGTATGCAGTGGCTGAAATTCGAGCGGCTGCGCTGGGACAAGGGCCGCCCCGAGACGGTGCGCTATCACTGCGAATCCTGTGACCAGGAGATCGCCGAGCACCACAAAGGCGCGATGCTGGCGGCAGGCGTTTGGCGGGCGACGGCCACGGGCACTGATCCCGGTACCATCGGCTTTCACATCTCGGCGCTGTATTCGCCGCCGGGCTGGCAGTCGTGGCGGGACATCGTCCGCCTGTGGGAAGCGGCGCAAGGAAATGACGATGCGCTCCGGGTGTTCAAGAACACCGTGCTGGGCGAAACCTGGACCGAATCCGGCGAGGCTCCCGATTGGCAGCGGCTCTACGATCGTCGCGAGACCTGGAGCAACGGCACCGTCCCGGCGGGCGGGTTGTTTCTCACCGCCGGGGCCGACGTCCAGAAGGACCGTGTCGAGATCGATGTCTGGGCCTGGGGGCGCAACCTGGAAAGCTGGCTGATCGACCACATCGTCATCGACGGCGGGCCGGAACATGCCGAAACCTGGGCGGCGCTGGAGCGGGTGCTGGGGCAAACCTGGACCCATGCCAGCGGCGCGGCCCTGAAGATCGCCCGTCTGGCCATCGATTCCGGCTACGAATCCTCGGCGGTCTACACCTGGGCTCGCCGGATGGGCGTCGGCCAGGTCTCGCCGATCAAGGGCGTCGAGGGCTTCAACCGCTCCAGCCCGGTGTCCGGTCCCACCTTGGTGGACGCCACCGAGGGCGGCAAGAAGATCCGCCGCGGTGCCCGGCTGTGGACGGTGGCGGTGTCCACCTTCAAAACCGAAACCTACCGCTTCCTGCGCCTGGAGCGCCCCACCGACGAGGAATTGGCCGAGGGAATCCGTTACCCGGCCGGAACGGTGCATCTGCCATCGTGGGCGGACTCGGAGTGGTGCAAGCAGTTCGTCGCCGAGCAGTTGGTGACGGTCAAAAACCGGCGCGGCTTCACCAAGCTGGAATGGCAGAAGCTGCGCGAGCGCAACGAGGCGCTGGATTGCCGGGTCTATGCCCGCGCCGCCGCCTGGATCGTCGGCGCCGACCGCTGGTCAGAGGCCAAATGGCGGGATCTCGAGAAGCAGGTGGCGATGAACGACCGGCTTCCCGCCAGTGACCCGGAGGCCGGGCAGATCCGCCGCACCGTCCGTCGCCCCCGGCGGATCATCAAGTTCAGCGGGATGCACTGATCATGACTCTCGACGAGATGAAGGCTGAGCGCGAGCGAGTGCTGGCGCGGCGCAACTCGCTGGTCGCCCGTGTCACGGTGGGCGACCGCACTGTCCAATACGACCTGACCCAGGCCAACCATGTCCTGACCGATCTGGACCGCCGCATCGCCGTGCTGGAGGGCAAGAAGCCCCGCCGCCGAATTCTCGCCGTCGCCACCAAGGGGCTGTGATCATGCTGTCGGGACTGCGCAGGAGGATCGGTGCCCTGATCGGTGGCTTCGAGGCCGCCCAGGGCAGCCGCCGGCTCAAGGGCTTCCAGCCCAGCCGCGCCCATGTCAACACCTTGATCTCCGCCACCGGTTCCGACATCACGGCGCGAGCCCGATATCTGGTCCGCAACAACGGCTATGCCCTCAATGCCGCCGAAAGCTGGACCGGCAACGCGGTCGGCACCGGCATCAAGCCGTCATCCCTGATCGCCGACAAGGATCTGAAGACCCTGGTGCAGCAGCTCTGGCTGGCCTGGACCGACGAATCCGATGCCGAGGAACTGACCGATTTCTATGGCCAGCAGCGCCGGGCCGCCCGCGAGGTGTTCATCGCCGGGGAAGTGTTCTTCCGCCTGCGCCCGCGTCGTCCGGAAGACGGCCTGACGGTGCCGCTGCAATTGCAGATGCTGCCCTCCGAGATGCTACCCCTGACCCGAACCGAGGTTCTTCCCAACGGCAACACCATCCGTCAGGGCATTGAGTTCGACCGCATCGGTCGGCGGGTGGCATATTGGTTCCTGCGCCGTCATCCCGGTGATCTCACCGACCCCGGCATGGTCGGCGAAATGGTGCGCGTTCCGGCTGCCGAAATCATCCATGTCATCGACCCGGTGGAATCCGGCCAGCTTCGCGGCGTCTCCCGTCTGGCCCCGGCCATCGTCAAGCTGTTCCTGCTCGACCAGTACGACGACGCCGAACTGGAGCGCAAGAAGATCGCGGCGATGTACGCGATGTTCGTCATCTCGCCGGCACCAACCGATATTATCGATGTGACCCCAGCCGACGATGGTTCCGGCGACCGCATCGTCGAGGTCCAGCCCGGCCAGGTGGTGCCCTTGGAGCCGGGCGAGCAGATACAGACCTCGGCCCCCGCCGATGTGGGCGGATCGTATGAGCCATTCGAGTATCGGACGCTGCTGCAGATCTCGGCCGCCACCGGCATCCCTTACGCCTATTTGTCCAACGACATGCTGAAGGCCAATTACTCCAACTCGCGCATGGCGCTGCTGGAATTCCGCCGCCGGGTCGAGGCATGGCAGCACTCGGTGATGGTCCACCAAATGTGTAGGAAAGTGTGGCAGCGCTGGTTGGATGTGGCCGTCCTGTCCGGAGCGCTCGACATTTCCGGCTATGAACGCAACCGCGCCAGCTTCATCGCCTGTTCCTGGCTGCCGCCGAAATGGGACTGGGTCGATCCGCTGAAGGACGCCAAGGCCGAGATCGAGCAGATCGGGGCGGGTCTGAAAAGCAGGACGCAGGCACTGGCCGAACGCGGCTACGACGCCGAGCAGGTGGATGCCGAGATCGCCGCTGATCGGGAACGCGAACAGCGGCTGGGACTGACCTTCGGTTCCGATCCGACACCGCTCTTGTTGCCCCCACCGACATCGTAAGGACGGACATGCACGATTTGCCCCATCTCGCGGCTCGTCTGTACGGGACGCCGCTGCTGGTCGCCCGCAGTAAGCTGGATGTGATCCTGGGTGCTCTCGGCCCCCGGCTGGCTGGGCAGTCCATCTCCTTCGACGGTGATACGGCTCCATCCGCCGATGTGGCGGTGACGCCCGACGGCATCGCCATCGTGCCGGTGGTGGGAACCCTGGTGGCCCGCTCCGGCTATCTCGGCGCCGCCAGCGGCTTGACCGGTTATGGCGACATCGCCGATGCCATCGAGGCGGCAGCCACCGATCCCGGCGTTCGCGCCATTCTGCTGGATGTGGACTCCTCCGGTGGCGAGGTGGGCGGGTTGTTCGATCTGGTCGACCACATCCAGGCCATCCGCAGCCAGTGTGGCAAGCCCATCTGGGCGGTAGCCGATGAAGCGGCGCTGTCGGCGGCCTATGCCATCGCCTGCACCGCCGACCGCCTCTACGTCACCCAGACCGGCGAGGTCGGGTCCATCGGCGTCGTGGCTGTTCACCGCGACGAATCGGGAGCCGATGCCCAGGCTGGGCTGGCGTGGACCTTCGTCCATGCCGGTGCCGCCAAGGTCGATGGCAATCCCCACCAGCCGCTGTCCGACTCTGCCCGTGCCGGTCTGCAGGCTGACGTCGATGCCCTTTATGATCGCTTCATCGCTCTGGTGGCCCGGTGCCGCAAGCAGCCGCCGGAGGCGATCCGCGCCACCGAGGCTGCGGTCTATCGCGGTGACCAGGCGGTGGCCGCCGGTCTGGCCGACAAGGTCGGCACGCTCCGCGTTGCCCTGGCCGATCTCGGAGCCGTGCTGGCGCGCCCGTCTATCCGTTCCCCCGTCCTGTCCAAACCCAAGGAGACCACCATGTCCGAGCAAACGGGGGACATCCCCGTCATCGAAACCGAGCGCCCCACTCCGGGAGCCATTGTTCCGGTGCCCGGCGAAGTAACCGCCCAGGTGGAACAGCGCCTGCGCGCCGAATATTCCGAAATCAGCGCCATCGCCGCCCAGGCCGCCCGGCTGGGCGTGACCATCGATCCCGCCGAGGCCATGGCCAAGGGCATCCGCCCCGAGGCGTTGCGGCGCACCGTGCTGGAGCAACTGGCTGAGCGCTCCGAGGCCACCGATGTGGTCGCCGCCGCTCCGGCGGGAGCCGCCCCCAAGTCCGAAGCCGAAAGCCCCATCGTCCGGCGTGCCCGTGAAGCCGCCGCCCGTAAGTAAGGAACAGCCCCCATGCCTGTGCTGACTGCTCCGCCCACCCTGGGCGATCTGCTGAAGTTCGAACTGAACGCCAGCTACACCCGCGAGACCGTCACCCTGAAGGCGGGGACCAGTTATCCCCTGGGTTCCGTGCTGGGCCGCATCTCCGCCAGCGATGAATACCGTCTGTCCCCCGCCGCCGAGGTGGTGGGGGACGAAGGGGCGGAGGTGGCCGTCGCCGTGCTGCTGGACGCGGTGGACGCCACCGATGCCGCCGTCACCGGCCTCATCGCCGCCCGCGGTCCCGTCATTCTGGCCGATGGTGCCCTGGCGTTCGATGCCTCGGTCGACCAACCTGCCGAACGGGCCGCCAAGATTGTCCAGCTTGCCACCGTGGGGCTGGTCGCCCGCGCCACCGTCTGATCGGAGCCTTTCCCATGACCCAGATCATCAATCCCTTCGACGTGGGCGGCTACTCGCTCGCCGAGATGACCCAGGCCATCAACATCCTGCCCAACCTGTACACCCGGTTGGGCCAGATGGGGCTGTTCCGCTTCGAGGGCGTCACCCAGCGCAGCGTCATCATCGAGCAGGCCGAGGGTGTCCTCAACCTGCTGCCCACCGTTCCCCTGGGCGGCCCGGCCACCGTCGCCAATCGTGATGCCCGGTCCATGCGCTCCTTCACCGTGCCGTGGATTCCGCACGATGATTCCATCACCCCTCAGGACGTCCAGGGCGTGCGTGGCTTTGGCGTCGCCGATGCCGCCGATCCGCTGGCCACGGTGATGGAACGCAAGCTGACCCGCATGCGGAGCAAGCACGCCCAGACTCGGGAGTTCATGGAGGTCAATGCGCTCCGCGGCATCATTCGCGACGGCTCCGGTGCGACCCTGTACGACTACTTCAGCGAGTTCGCCCTGAGCCGCCAGCAGGTGGATTTCACCCTGGGTACCGCCACCACCAATGTCCAGGCCAAGATCCGCGAGACCTTGCGCAAGGTGGAGACCGAACTGAAGGGCGAGACCATGACCAGCGTGCTGGCCCTGGTCAGCCCGGAATTCTTCGACAAGTTGATCAGCCATGCCAAGGTCGAGCAGGCGTACCAGTACTATTCCTCGACCGGTGCTCAGCCGCTGCGGGAAGACGTCCGCCGCCGCTTCCCCTTCGCCGGCATGGTGTTCGAGGAATACAGCGCCACCGTCACCCTCTCCACCGGTGCGACCGAAACCCTGATCCCGGCCGGCGAGGGCATCGCCTTCCCGCTGGGTACCATGGACACCTTCGTCACCTATGGCGCCCCGGCCAATCTGATCGAAACCGTCAACACCCTGGGCGTTCCCATGTATGCCCGGCAGCTTGCCCGCCAGGATGGCAGCGCCATCGACGTCAAGACCGAGGCGTCGATCCTGCCGGTCAACAAGCGGCCGCGTCTAGCGGTGCGTCTGTTCTCGGGCAACTGACCATGACCGCCTTTGCCGACGCCATCGACGACCTGTTCGCCGATCCGAACATGGCGGTTACCGTCAGCTACCAGGGCCGGTCCATCCGCGCCCTGGTACGGCGGCCCGACCGCGATATCGAATTCTCGGACGTCACCGTGCATACCAGCACGGCGGTGTTCGAGATCCGGCGGCGGGAGGTTCCGGCACCCCAGGCGGGGGATGTGATCGTCCACGATGGCGACAGCTTCGTCGTCCAGGGCGAACCCCGTCTGGATGCCGAGCGGCTGGTTTGGACAATCGACGTGAGACCGGCATGAAACTGGCGGCGGCTATTTCCGGCGATCTGCGCAAGATCATGGCCGAGGAAATCAAGGCCGCCGAGGACGCGGTCACCGCCGCCATGCGCCAAGCCGCCGACGGGTTGAAGGCCGACCTCCGCCGCCAGGTTACCGAGGCGGGCATGGGCCAGCGCCTCGCCAAAACTTGGCGGGCCGAGCTTTATCCCAAGGGTCGCAAAAGCATCAAGGCGGCGGGCTTCGTCTTCACCAGGGCTCCCACCATCATCCGCGCCTTCGACCAGGGTGCCGTGATCAAATCCAAGCACGGCTTCTGGTTGGCCATTCCCACACCCGCCGCCGGAACCGGCGCCCGCGGCAAGCGCATGACGCCCGGCCTATGGGAACAGATGCACGGCAGCCGGTTGCGGTTTATCTACCGCCGGGGTGCCCCCTCGCTGCTGGTGGCCGAGAACATGCGGGTCCGCACCGGCAAGCGGGGTGGTTTCGCCAAGGGCAGCGCCTCGGCACTCCGCTCCGGGCGTGGGATGACCAGTGTGGTGATGTTCATCCTGGTGCCGCAGGTCTCCTTGAAGAAGCGCCTCGACGTGGACGGCGTCGCCGAGCGGTGGGCTTCGGCGCTGCCGGAGATGATCGTCAGGAATTGGCCGTAACGCTGATCAGAACAATCGTGAATCGAACAAAAAGGGCCGCCGCGATATGACCTGAATGTGTTGTGCGTGGCCATGAAGTGGATTGATCAAGACGTTCCATTCTTCGGGCAGGATGATCGACGGCACCCGCAGAATCGCCGATCTCCCCGAGGCGAGCCACGCGTCGCCAAAGGCCCTGGCCGTCTCCACCGCTTGGGGCGGGGCGTCTTCGAATTCCGCGTCGCCGGTCTCTACCGCGAATAGCCGGTAATCCTCGGGCAGAAGGTCGAGAGGCAGGTCCATATGGACGCGAACCTCAAGAACGGCCAGCGCGGCCGACCCGGCGCAATACACGGCGGGCCGCCCTGGTGAATTCCAGCGCCCCCCGAACATGCGGGCACCCTCGCCGTCCAGGGCGGAATGGGCCTCACGGGCCAGTCGCCACAGACGCATCAGGCGGCGATCCCATGGGCTATGCGGCCCAAAATGATTTCGACTTCACGAGCCCCTTCCTCGGTATCGAGCAGATCGAGGGGAACCTCATTCGCCAGCGCGCTGGTGGGCCGCCGTAGCCAGCGATGCGCCTTGTCCTGGGTGCCAAAGACTTCCTCGGCGACAGCCAGGACACGGGCGACCCGCATTAGACGGTCGGATTGATCCACGGTCAGGGTGCCGATGCGCTCCCGATGGGCAAGAGTCTTGCGCGGCAGCACCACCCGGTCGGTCTCCGCTCGGGACAACCGCCCCGACTGCATCAGGGCATGGACGGCGTTGACGGGCAGTCCGGCCCGAACGGCGCGAATCAGGTCGAACTGATTGACGATCAGCGAACCGACGACCGAAGGGCCTCCGACGACGTCGATGATGGCGGTTGGCGTGGGCATAACGGCTCTCCTTGGCGATATGCCCAGTATGTACGTGCAAATGGCCGAAATGCAAGGGTGATGATCCATGCCAACCGTCCGCGAACAGATCCTCGCCGCCCTGCTGGTGCGGCTGGAAACGGTGCCCGGTGCCACGGTCAAACGGGAGGCGCCTTTGCCGGAAGCGGTCCCCGCCGGTGGCCTGATCATCCTGCGTGACGGTGATCCCGGCGACCCGGAGGTGCTGCTATCACCGCTCTCCTATCTCTGGGAACACCAGACCGAGGTCGAGGTGATCATCCAGCGTGGTGCCTCCGACGAAAGCGCTGCTTTGGACACCTTGCTGACGGCGGTAGGGGCGGCGCTGGCCGCCGACCGTTCCCTCGGTGGTCTGGCGGAATGGCTAGACTGGGGCGCTCCCAAGACTTCCGGCCTAGCCATCGACGGAGCTGCTGCCCTGCGCGGCGCCACGGTACCGATCACCATCCATTACGGCTCCAGCGACCCGCTGGGCTGAGCCACATCTTATATATGGGAGTTCCCCATGGCGAAAACTCGGGCCTATGGCGCCGATTGCATCCTGCTGGCCGCCTTCGAGACGGTTTATGGCACCCTGCCTGCCGATGGCTATACCCGGCTGTCGTTCAAGGAATCGAGCCTGGGGGCCGAGCGTCCGCTGGGCTACGACCCGCTGCTGGGCCAGGGCCGTGACGCCCAGGACCCGTTCTACGAGGCGATCAAGGACGAAGGCGAAATCGGCGTGCCGCTGGATGTGCGGGCGCTCGGCTTCTGGCTGAAGGGTCTGTTTGGCACCCCCGCCACCGCCGATAACGGTGACGGCACCTTCGACCATGTATTCACCTCGGGCGGCACGCTGCCCAGCCTCGCCATCGAGGTCGGCCATGCCCAACTGGCGGTACCGAAATTCTTCCGCCATGGCGGGGCCAAGCTGGACAAGCTGTCCTTCGATATGGCCCGCTCCGGTGCCGCCAACGCCACCCTCTCGGTGATCGCCCAGGGCGAGGCCGAGTCCGCCACCACCATTGATGCCACCCCGACCACCTTCGCCCTGAAGCGGTTCAGCCAGGGCAGCGGTGCCATCCGGGTCGGCGGTGGCCAACTGGCCAACGTGGTGGGCGGCAAGCTGTCGTTTTCCAACAACCTGGAGCGGGTCGAGACCATCCGCGCCGACGGGCTGATCGACGGTGTTGATGAGACCGAGGCTACCGCCGAGGGTTCGGTGGATGTCCGCTTCGGTACCGACACCACGCTGACGTCCGCCATCGCCGCCGAGAGCCCGGTGGAAATGGAATACGGTTTCACCATCCCCGGCTCGCCCTTCGCGCTGACCTTCCATCTGCCCCGTGTCTTTCTGCCCAAGAAGAAGCAGGAGATCAAAGGTCCCGGCGGCATCCAGGCCAGTTACGACTGGCGGGCGGCCCGCGGTCCGGTGGCCGGGTATCTGCTGCGGGTCACCCTGGTCAACGACGTCTCCTCCTATTGAAGGCGGCTCCCATGATCCGACTCTCCCTGCCTAAGGAGCCGTACTGGCTCGATCTGCCCCATGGGGTGCGGGTGTTCGTGCGCCCGCTCAATACGGCTGTCTACGAGGCCGCCCGGTCGCGGGGCTGGCGCATGGCCCGCGCCATCGCCGCCGAGCATGCCGATCTGAAAGCCGCCGGGGCCGATATTACCGGCCTGCCGGATCTGTCTGACGAGGACGCCCTGGCCGGACTGTCGCAGATGCTGTTCGCGCAGGGCCTCGCTCGTTCCGCCATCACCAAATGGGAGGGCGTGCTGGACGAGGCCGATCAACCGGCGGAAGTCACCGACACCGCCATCGCCGAGTTGATGCAGCTTCCCCGCATGGCCGAGTCCTTCGTCGTCCAGTACACCGAAACCCACGAAGCGGTCATCGCCGAGGGAAACGTCTCCAGGCCCGCGCCGAATGGCACTTCGGCGGCGGGCCTGACTACTGCCGAGGCTGCGGCGGAAACTGCGACTGCCCCTACGACCGCAACGCCCCCCTGACCGAAGCAGGCTGGCAAGCCTGGGAATTGCTGACCGGCGCCATCGGCGCTATTCGCATCGGCCCCCGTGGCGGCATCACCGGCCTCGACCTTCCGGCCCTGCTGATCCAGGCGAAGGCACTCGGCTACGATGAAACCCTGCTGGCTCGGCTGCTGCCCTTCGCCGAGCGGGGGATGGTGGTGGGAGCGGCAAAGCAGCAAACCGAGACCTGATCCATGGCCACCAAATCCGTCTCCATCCGCCTGTCCCTGCAGGACGGCGAAACCGTTCGGCGTAGCCTGATCCAACTGGGTAACGACGGCCAGAAGGCGCTGGCCCGGATCGAGACGGCGGCGCAACCGGCGTCGAAGTCATTGCTAGCCATGAATGCCGTCAGCCAGGATATCCAGGGCGGCATGGCGGGGTTCGCCTCGCGCCTCGGCCCCATCGGCTCGGTGATGATGGCGCTGGGCCCGGCCGGGCTGGCGGCGGGCGCGGCCATCGGCTTCTTCGGCAAGGCCATGGTCGAGTCCACCATCAAGGTAGAAAGCCTGGAGGCCCGGCTCAAGGGTTTGGTCGGCGCCGCCGCCTTGACCGAAACCACCTCGTATCTCTATGCCCAAGCCCAGAAGACCGGCACGGCGCTGGAGACGGTGGTCGGGGCCTATTCCCGGTTGGCGGCGTTGCAGAAGGCCGGGATCATCACCACCGGCGAGAGCCGCGCCCTGCTGGAGGGCTTCCAGTCCACCGCCATTGCCCTGGGCGCCTCGTCCGAACAGTTGGAGCAATCGCTGTTCGGTCTGGCCCAGGGGCTGTCGTCGGGGACACTGCGGGCCGAGGAACTCAACCAGATCGTCGAGCCCATGCCGGGGCTGTTGCAGGCCCTGGACCGCGCCGCCGCTCTGCCCTCGGGCGGGTTCCGCCAGATGGTCACCCAGGGCAAGGTCACGGCGGATTTCTTCCGCGACACCTTGATCAAGGCGCTGCGGGGCTTTGACGAGGCGGCCAAGGAAAGCGCCGACACCGCCGAGCGCTCCTTCACCCGCATGGCCAATGCCTGGCAGGGCTTCACCAACGCCCCCTGGCTGCGCAAGGTTCTGTCGGGCGGCGCCAATGCCGGGGCGGCGACGCTGGAATCGCTGACGCCGGGCGAATCCACCGTCAAGTCGCGGCTGGCCGATCTGGATCGGCGCATCGCCGCCCTGGGGGGCGAGCAGGCGCTCGACAAGCCGCTGCCCGCCGGCACCCATTCGGTGGTGGTGCAGGCGGTCAGGGAGGAGAACGAGGAACTGCGCCGCCTGCTGGCCGAGCGCCAGGATGTCGCCGCTGATCTCGACGAGATCACCCGCAAGCGGGCGGGCATGGAAGCCCATGCCAAGATGGAGCGCGACCGGGTCCGGGCCGAGCAGCGCGAGCCCAGCTATCTGGAGAAGCTGACCGACCTCAAATTCGAGGTGGAATGGCAGGAGAGGCTCAACACGGCCCGCGCCGCCGGTAACGCCGAGTTCTCCCGCACCAAGGCCCAATACGAGGCCGCCAAGGGCTTTCGCCAGATCGAGAAGGAGCTGTTCCAGCAAGGTGGCGTCTATCGCACCCAGCCCAAGGAACAGGAGATCAAGGATCTGCTGGCCCGCGAGGCCGAAGCCAAGGGGGCGGGAGAGATGTCCGCCCAGGCCCAGGCCGAGGTGCTGGGCTTAAACCTCCAGGCCCGTGGCCAGGAACGTCTGGCTGAAGCCGCCCGCACCGGCGGACAGGCCCAGATCGACGCGGCCAGAGCCGCCAAGGTGCTGGAGTTCGCCTTCAAGAATAACGGCGCGGCGGTGGCCGAATACGACCGGGCGCTGCGCCGCATCGACGCCGCCAAGCTGCTGGAACAGACCAACGGCCTGATCCGCACCATGGGGCAGGAAGCCGCCGCCAATGACCGCCTCGCCGATGCGGCCAAAGGCTCGGTGGCCGACACCATTCTGGCGGAACGGACCAACTGGCTGGCCGAGCAGGCTTCCAAGGGGCTGACCGATGCCAATGGCGACTTGGCAGCCTCCTACGCCCAGGTTCAGAAATCGCGCGCCAACAGCGAAGCGGCCCGCGCCGTCGCCGATCTGGAACGCGAGATCAATGCCCAGGTTCGTCTGGCCGAGGCGGTGCGCAGCAGTGAACGCACCAAAGTCCGCGACGTCACCATCGACAATGATGTCGCCAAATTCGCCCGCGGCCACAAGCTGGCCGAGGATGATCCCAAGGTGGATGAGTACCGGGCGGCCCGCTCGCGGCAATACGCCGAAGCGGTCAAGGACGAGGCCCGCCAAACCACGCTGGCCTATGACGCCACGCAGCGGTTTGCCGAGGAACTGGCCAAGCTCAACGAGCAGCGGGCCAGCGGCGCTTTGTCGGAAGAGGCCTATACCCGCCGTTATCGGGAATTGGAGCAGGACAAACTGGCCGCCAGCCGCGATTGGCAGGACGGCGCCATCCGGGCGGTGCGGGCCTATGCCGACGAAGCCAGCAACGCGGCGGCTTCAGCAGAGCGGGCCATGTCGGGGGCCTTGCGGGCCAGCGAGGATGCCTTCGTCAAATGGGCCATGACCGGCAAGCTGGCCGGGCAGGATCTATTCAACAGCCTGGCCGAGGAGGCCCTGCGCGCCGCCTGGCGCATGTCGGTGGTGGCGCCCATCTTCGGTGGAGCCGGCGGCGGCATCTTCGGTTCCATGATCAGCGGCCTCGGTGGTTGGATCTCCGGTGGCAGCGGTGGCACCAGCAGCGGTTCCGTCCCGGTGCCGGACACCGGCGCTTTCGCCATCGCCCATACCGGCGGCTTGATCGGTCTCGACCGGCTGGAGACACGGTCGTTCGATCCGGCGGTGTTCATCGGCGCGCCTCGCTTCCATCGGGGCGGCCTAGTTCCCGGTGAGGTGCCGATCATCGCCCAGAAGGGTGAGGAGGTGCTGACGCGGGGCGATCCTCGTCATCGCTTCAACCTGCGCCCCCGCGACGATGCCCCGGTGATGGTCAGTGTGCCGGTCTCGGTCAATATCCAGACGCCCCAGGGCACCCAGGCACGCACTGCGCAGCGCCGCGATTCCGGCGGCGGTCTGACGCTCGACATCATCGTCGAGCAGATCACCGACGCCATGTCCGGCGACATCGTCCGCGGCCAGGGCATTGCTCCGGTGCTGGAGCGCCAGTACGGACTCAACCGCGCCAACGGGGCTTATCGATGATCCGCTTTCCCGCCACCCTGCCCATGCCGCTGGCGGAGCCCTACGCGGTCAAGCCCGCCGACGGGGTGGTCCGCACCGATATGGAGCAGGGACCGGCCCGCCAGCGCCGCGAGTTCACCCAAGTTCCGACCAAAATTCCGGTGAAATGGCGCTTCACCGATGCCCAATACGCGGTGTTCGACGCCTGGTACCAGTGGAAGGGCAAGGCCGGGGCAGAGTGGTTCGTGATCCCGCTGCGCAGCGGTCTTGGCGTGATCGACCATGTCGCCCGCTTCACCAAACAGTACGAGGCGCCGCTGTCCTCGGGCGGTTTCTGGCTGGTGACGGTGGAACTGGAAGTCCGTGACCGCCCGGTCCTATCTGAGGCCGAACTCGACATCCTGCTGGATTCTTCTTGGACCGACCTGTCCGGCGCGGTCACCGGCCTCGATTCCCTCGCCAATATCATCCTGTCCGATCACATCGGAGCCTGATCCATGACCATCAAGGACGACCTTCTCGCCGCCACCGCCAAGGCCGACGGGGCGGCGCAGATTCTGCACGACGTCGCCCATGGCCCCGCCACGGGGGCAGGCAGCACCGTGGCCACCGGTACTGGCTCGGTCAAGACGGTGGCCAAGGCGATGGCCGATATGGAAGCCGACATCACCAGCCGGATCGGCTCCATCGATCAGGCGGTCACCGATACCGCCGCCGATGCCGAGGCGGCTGCCTTGTCCGCTGCCATTGCCCAGGCCAGCGAATTGGCTGCTGCCGCCTCGGCCAGCGCAGCCCAGGTGGCCAAGGTCACCTGGAAAGGACCCTGGTCCGCCGTCACCGCCTATGCCGTGCATGACGCGGTATCCTTAAGCGGCTCGTCCTATGTCGCCATTGCTCCCGGCACCAACCAGCCGCCGCCCGATGTGGCCTATTGGCAGGTTCTGGCCGCCAAGGGTCTCGACGGCATCGGAGCCGGCGACATGCTGGCAGCCCAGAATCTCGCCGATTTGCCCGACAAGGCGGCGGCCCGGAGCAATCTCGGCCTGGCGATCGGCACCCATGTTCAGGCCCATGATGCTGAACTGGATGCCCTGGCCGGTCTGGTCAGCGCCGCCAACAAGCTGCCCTATTTCACCGGAGGGGGCAGCGCTGCCCTGGCGGACCTGACCGCCGCCGGCCGCGCCCTGCTCGACGATGTGGATGCTGCGGCTCAGCGTACCACATTGGGCCTGTCCGACGCGGCCACCACCACGGTGGCGACCATCCGGGCCGGGGTGGACGTCTCCAGCCGGGTGGCCAAGACCGGGGATACCATGACCGGGTCGTTGACGGCACCGGGCTTCACCACATCGGGAAGCTCCTCCACCGCTACCGGCTTCAAAATCGCCAGCGGCACCGACCTCGCCAATATCTTCGCCCGCCAGCTGTCGCTGGGCGGCAGCCTCAGCGGCAACCTGACCAACGGCGTGCTGACGCTGTCGGGCGGCTATTGCTCCTACTGCTCGTACTGCACCTGCGCGTGCAGCGACTGCTCCTGCTGAACCGGGGAATCGCCATGTCCATCAGCTATACGGTCACCGGCAAGGTCGGCGTCGGCTTTGCCGTCAGCGTCTCCGCCTCGGGATTTACGAGCCGGGTCTATTCGGAGGATTCCTATCATTTCGGCTCCCCAGGAACGGTGGCGCCGGTTGACGGAGATACTCTTCACCCTGATCTGGCCGGGAAAAGCATATTTGTTGGTCCCGAGATACCATTCGACTGGGACTGCTTCCAGACGTTGACCGAGGTTTCGGATCGCGCGTGCATCGTGTTCCCCCTCCATTATCGGGGTCAGGTCGAAGCGCCATACAACCGTGATCTCGACACCTACCTGTCGAAGCGGTCTGGGGCCGACGAGTTCATCAAAAACAGGGTTCATACTGCATTTCACCTCTACGTGCCCGAGAAGGGATGCAGCTTCACCGACTGCGCCCTGCATGCCTTCATCGGCTCGGACTATCCCCTGATCACCAACGTGGAGATGGTGGCCAGAACCGCAGACGAGATCAGGGCTTCGGCGATGCCGGGATTGAAGCTGTCCGGCCCGTCCGGGATCAGCCCGGAAGCGTATGCCCTTATCCAGGTGGTGGCGACCAATGCGGATGGCAGCATTCGGGACACCGTGTCCAGCACGGTATTCCTGGAAGAGGTCAACGGCTATCTGCCCAAGCGGCGGGTTGACCTGGTCAACGGCGTCGGACAGTTCCGAGTCGGCGCCCTCGGCCTGGTCAGTGGCGATACCGTGCGGGTCAAGGCCGGGTTTCGCTTCTACACCGGCCTGGCCGACATCACCCTTCCGGTCGGGGAGGTGTGATGTTCACCCTGATCATGCGCCGACCGGACGGCTCCACCTTCCGGCTCGTCCTGGACATCCGCACCAGCCGCCTCACCGACGAGGCCGGGCGGCTGATCGACATCTCGCCCCTGGGCGTGGTTTACGACAATGAGGGGGAGACGCTGCGCGACGCTCCCGGTACCACCAGGGAGCGGGCCGAACCGAAATCCAGGTCCGTCAAAGTGCTGCGCATCCAGCTTGGGCTGGCCTGCAATTTCTCCTGCGCCTATTGCGTCCAGGACCGGGCACGACCAGCCCATGACGAGAAACCCTCCGACGTGGCGGCGTTCATCGCCGGGCTTGATGCTTGGATATCCGGTGCGCCGGCCGTGGTCGAACTGTGGGGCGGGGAGCCTTTGCTCTACTGGCACAAGCTCAAGCCCCTGGTGGAAGGACTGCGCCACCGTTGGCCGGAGGTCAAGCTTCGGCTGACCACCAACGGCTCGCTGCTGGACATGGACAAGGTGGATTGGCTGGTAAGCCTCGGGGACGTCTCGGTGACGGTCTCCCATGACGGCCCCGGACAGCATCTGCGGGGGAAAGACCCGCTGGACACCCTCGAGACGCTGGAGGCCATCCGCTCCCTGTTCGCCCGGCTCGGCACCTTCGCCAAGTTCCATGCGGTGATGTCGCTGCCCCATCACAGCCCCATCGCCCTCCTGCACTACTTCTTCGACCGGCTGGGCACCACCGACATCCAGGTCTCCAGCAGCGGGCTCAAATACCCGCCCACGAAGGATTCCGGGCTGCATCTGGTGCCCGGCAATCCTGATGAATACACGGCGATGCGCCACGACTTGGCCAGGGAGTTCCGCACCCCTTACGTCTTCGCCAACGCCATCGTGGCAGCGCCGCTCCGCCATCTGCTCTACCAGTTCGCCAAATCGGTTCCCGCCCGCGCCCGTGGCCAGGGCTGCAACATGGACAACCCCGAGCATCTGGCGGTGACGCTCAGCGGCGATGTCATCGTCTGCCACAACACCAGCCCGGCCACCCACAAGATCGGCAGTGTCCATGATTTCGACGCCATTCGGCTGGGCCATAGCACCTCGTGGCACCACCGGCCGGAATGCAGTTCCTGCCCGGCGCTGCTGAGCTGCGGCGGGGCCTGCATGATGATGGAGGGCCGGGAGCGCGTGCTGTCCTGCGACAACAACTTCTCCCATGGCCTGGTCTATCTGGCGACGCTGCTCTACGCCCTGACCGGGGCCAAACTGCTGCGGATCGAAGGCCAGCGCATCCGCCATCTGGGTATCACCAGCTTCGATTTCTGAAGGGGAACGACCATGCTTTTCCGCCTGCATCTGATGGGGCCGGACGGCGCGTCGAAGACGGCCATCTACGACACCACGACGTCGGGCCTGATTATCGACGGCCAGCCCTTCGCCGAGGTCGAGAAGGACTGCGCCACCCCACCGTCCGTTTTGGTCTCGCCATCGACGCCTGGATACAAGGGCGGCCCGTTCAAGCGCCTCAAGATCCAGATGGGTCTGGCCTGCAACATGGCCTGCTCCTACTGCCTCCAGGTGACTCATCGGGAGGAGAAGACCAGCACCCTCGATGCCGAGGTGTTCCTCGCGGGCCTCGACACTTGGTGGCGGCCGGACAGGGATGAAAACCTGCGCATCGAGATCTGGGGAGGCGAGCCGCTGCTGCATATGGCCAAGCTGCGGATTCTGGTGACCGGGCTACGAGCTCGCCACCCCAAGGCCAACATGTTGGTCATCACCAACGGCACCCTGTTGACCCTGGAGATCGCCCGGTGGGCGCGGGAGATGGGGCTGCATCTGGCCATCTCCCATGATGGGCCGGGCCAGAGATCCATGCGCGGCCTCGATCCGCTGGAAATCCCGGCGGCGCTGGAGGCCATCCGGTGGCTGGTGGCCGAGCATCCCCATCACGTCAACTTCAACTGCGTCCTTACGCCGGGGAATCTCAGTCTTGGCCGCATCCGCCACCACCTGGAAAAGGCCCTGGGCGTGGAGGAGATCGCCCTCTCGACCGAGGGCCTAGTGCAGGTCGATGGCGGTCAGACCTCCCCCCTGTCGGATGTGGACCACGAGGCCATCCGCCTCTCCCTGCTGGACGAGATGATCAGCGGCGAGGGCTTGCGCAACATCACCATCGCCCAGAAGGTCCGGGATTTCCACCTGTCGCTGGCCAGTCGGCGACCGCTGTCCTCAGTGGGGCAGCGGTGCGGCATGGACCGGCATCACCAGATCGCGGTGGATTTGAAGGGCAACGTGCTCACCTGCCAGAACACCCCGGACCGGGAAATGCGGATCGGCCACGTCTCCGCCATGGACAATGTTCGTCTCGACACCGCGACGCATTTCAGTCACCGGCCCGGATGCATGGCCTGCCCGGTGGTCCATCTGTGCCAGGGGGCCTGCATGTACGCAGAGGGCGACGACTGGGACGCCACCTGCCGCAACAGCTTCACCTTCCACGCGGCAATCATGTCGGGCGCCATGGTCCACCTGACCGGCATGGCGATCACCGACATCGAGACTCTCCGGTAATCATGCCCGATCCCGCTCTCGAAGAGGCGATCCGCGAGGCCTATGCCTCGTGCCCCACCAACGCCATTCCGCTCCACACCATGGAACTGCGCCATCCCGCCTTCGTCGATGACTTGGGCAACCCCACCGCTGTCCGGGTGGTTCGCAATTACGAAGACGAGGTCACTTGGCGCGAACGCGGCGGCGCCGAGGTCGCAGCGGTGCTGGACGTCATGACCCCCGAGGCCCGCAGCCGGGTCGGGCTGGTGGCCCGCCTCGAGCCCGACGCCCCGGTCAATGCCGGCCAGATGGTCCCCTTCATCGCGCTCGCCTTCGATTTCCAATTACCCGAGGTCAGTTCCGCCCCGGTGCCCGAACTCACCGTCACCATGGACAATGTCGGCCGCGAGCTGATGGAGCCGCTCGAAGCCGCCGCCACCTCCCTGGTCCGTATCGAGGTCACCTACCGTCCCTATCTCGACATCGATCTCGACGGTCCCCAGATGGACCCGCCGCTGACCATGACCCTGGTCCACGTTAACTGCACCGCCACCCAGATCACCGCCCGCGCCCAGATGTCCCAGATCGGCAACAAGGCCTTCCCCTGGCGCACCTATACCCAGCGCTGCTTTCCGGGGCTGGGGGGATGAAAGCTCACGAAAGGTGGTGTGGTGATCCTATTTTCGCGATGGCGATCCCGGTCCTTCGTCTCGGAACAGAGTATCGGAAAGGTGGCGTATCATGGTCCTGACCGTGGCGTCGTCCTTGACATCTTTGTGGCAGACCAGAAAGAAAGGCAACTCAGCTCGGACACCGAGATCGAGAGCCACCGCGTCGGGCTCCCGGTCCAGCAGCCCGACCGGCTGAAGCGACAGGCCGATTCCCATCCGTGTCACGTTCCCCAATACGATGGATGATCCGGTTCTGTAGGGCACCATGGGGTGTCGCTCCAGCATTTCCGCCCATGGCCGCATTCCCCCTTCCTTCCGGTAATGCATGACATGGGCACAGACGGGGAAGTTGACGACGTCTTCAAGAGAGGTTGGCCGCCCCCAGTCGTCGATGAATGATCTGCTGCAGACCGGGACCAGCACCAGCGAGGATTTCTGAAGGACCACCACATCCGGATCGGTCGGGTAGGCGTAGACCACGGTAATGTCGGCTTCACGCCTCGTCAGATCGACGCTCTGGCCAGCATCCAGAATCTGGACGTCAAGGGTCACATTGGGATGCTCCCGGTGAAATCTCCGGAGCTTCGGAGCCAGCCAATAACCTGCCATCCCATCGGTCATGGCCAGGCGTAGACGACCGGAAATGGCGCTGCTCCGCTCCATATCCAACGCCGCCGACGCCATCAATCGCTCCATTTGCTCCGCCAACCGATACAGACGGTTGCCAGCCTGGGTCAGAGTGAGTCCGACGCTGGTCCGGAAGAACAGTTTCGCCCCAACATCGGCTTCAAGATCACTCATTCTCTTGCCCAACGTCGGCTGGGTAAGCGTCAATGTTTTTGACGCTGCCCGCAGCGAACCGGCGCGCGCGACCCCGAGGAAAATATAGACAAGCTCCCAGTTTCTCAGCATTGGACGCCTCATCTCCGTGATAAATCAGCTTATCACCATGCCACAGATTATGAATTACACCTCGTCGCTATTGATTGCATACGATCCGCCGCATGTTTTCACGAGGTGCGCCATGCAGTCCGAGACCAGAAAAAATAATCAAATTCAGGTAAAGATCGCTGGTGGTATTGAGGAGATGGTTCAAGCCATCGCCATCCGCTCGGCTGTTTACGTGGGGGAGCGGGGATGGTCGTTTAAGGAGGAATGGGACGGGAATGATTTCACTGCCACCCATCTGATCGCGACTGTGAATGGGGATCCCGCCGGAACCATGGATCGCGTCCCAAGACGTGGTGTAACAGCGGTGTCGCCGTCTGATCCTCGGCCGGGTTGGCCGTGTTGATCAAGCTGCCGCGACGGGCGGCAGGCTCACCAGGGGATCATCGCTCAGGGGAGCGACGGTTTCCAGGGTCATGTAGCGGGATCGCTGCACGGCCCATTCGTCGTTCTGTTCAAGGAGGATGGCGCCGATGAGGCGGGTGATGGCGTCTTCGTTGGGGAAGATGCCGACCACCTCGGTGCGGCGCTTGATCTCGCCGTTGAGGCGCTCGATGGGATTGGTCGAGTGCAGCTTGGTGCGGTGCGCCTGCGGGAAGTCCATGTAGGCCAGGACATCCATCTCGGCATGGTCCATCAACTCGGCCAGCTTGTGCGCCCTGGGGCGAAGCTGATCGGCGACCTGGCGCCATTGGGCGTGGGCGGCGGCATTGGTTTCCTGGGCAAAGGCGGTGCCGATGAAGGCGGAGACCACCCGGCGGCCCTGCTTGCCGGCATGGGCCAGGACGTTGCGCATGAAGTGGACGCGGCAGCGCTGCCAGGTCGCATTAAAGACCTTGGAGACGGCGGCCTTGATGCCCTCGTGGGCGTCGGAGACCACCAACTTGACGCCGCGCAGGCCGCGACGGGCCAGCTTGCGCAGGAAGTCCTTCCAGAAGATCTCGGCCTCCGAGGCGCCGATGGCCATGCCCAGCACCTCGCGCCGCCCGGCGGTGTTGGCGCCCACCGCGATGATCACCGCCACGCTGACGATACGCCCGTCCTGGCGCACCTTCACATAGGTGGCGTCCAGCCAGACATAGGGCCAGTCGCCCTCGATGGGCCGTTCCAGGAAGGTGGTGATCTTGCCATCGATCTCGGCGCACAGGCGCGAGACCTGGCTCTTGGAGATGCCGCTCATGCCCATGGCCTTGACCAGATCGTCCACCGAGCGGGTCGAGATGCCCTGGACGTAGGCCTCCTGGATGACGGCGGTCAAAGCCTTTTCCGCCATGCGGCGCGGCTCCAGGAAGCCGGGGAAGTAGCTGCCCTTCCGCAGCTTCGGGATGCGCAGTTCCACCGTCCCGGCCCGGGTCTCCCAGTCCCGCTCCCGGTAGCCGTTGCGCTGGGCCAGTCGGACGGTCGGGTTGCGCTCACCGTGTCCGGCGCCGGTCAGTCCCTCGACCTCAAGCGCCATCAGCCGCTCGGCAGCAAAGCCAATCATCTCGCGCAGCAGGTCGGAATCAGCGCTCTTCTCCAGAAGCCCGCGAAGGGCCATCATCTCGTCGGTCATCGTCTTCATCCTTGGTTCGGTTGTCGGTGTCGCAACCAAACCCTACCGAAGATCGACGATGACCACCCCGAGATTGGGGCCGCCTGGGGACGACGTCTCCGGGCGCTACGCGCCCTACGCCATCATCCCCAGGCAAACGCTGCTACACCACTCGGCGGGACGTGACCGAACCATGCGGATTCGATACTTCGCTGATTTTGTGAAGATCGAGCGACTGGCCATTCTTCCCCATTACCGGAAAAGCCGGTATGGCGCGCGTGGTGTCGCCTGGGCCTTGGGTGAGTTCGCGCTGGATTTTTGCCGCCGCAAAGGGTTTACGCGATTCTATGGTCACGCACTGGAGGATCTGGTTCCGTTCTGGAATAAGCTATCTGGTGGATTCCTGCTTCCCATGCCGGGTGAAGCCCCGTTCGAATGCTCCGGTAAGATGGTGGTTCCCATGTTCGGAGAGACGGAGGCGAAATCCGACGCGATCACTCACGACAGTGGCCATTACGTCATCGTTCGGCCCGAAGGGAACTGGGATAGCCCCGGATACTGGGAACTCAGCGAGGTTCCAGTGAAATGCGCCTGACGGACGAAGTCATTTCCCGGCTGATCCGTGATATCGCGGCGGGCATCTTCCCTCCGGGCGAACGCCTGCGCGAAATCCCCATCGCTCAACGATATGGGGTTTCCCGCACTCCGGTTCGCGAAGCACTCGTGGCATTATCGGTTCGCGGAGTGGCGGAAATCCGCAATGGCCGCGGCTACATCGTCTCCAAGCCGCTTCCCGCGCCGATCATCCAGTGTCCTCACTGTGGCGGCACGATAGAGTCGAGGCCTGTTTTCAGCGCATAGCCGCCCATCGCACCCAGGTGGCCGACCATCTGGTGCGTCAAGATAGTCTGCGGTTTTCTCGCGCCTTCTATCCATCGCGCCGAGTTGGCTTTTTCATATTTCTTCCCCGCTTTCAGCCCCCCGACGCCCCAACCGAAGATTCGCGGTCTGTCGTCCATGCCCGCTTGTGGGCTGCGGTTATTTTTGCGTGACCGCCTTCGGCGTCGTCGCCGCCTTGTAGGCACGAGCCCCCCCCCATTCCTTCTGAAAATCAAATGAGGCCTGGAGCATCGAACTTCGAGGCACAGTCTCTCGTCTTTTCACCAGCCAAGTCTCCACCGGAGACTTGGCTGCCTTCGGCACCGGTTCAAAGCCGTGCCCGGTTTGGGCGGGAGCCCAACCGCGAAGCGGAGCATTCCACCATGCACTGGGCCACGCCCTATATCGGCCAGCCGTGGTCGAAGCACGGCCAGGGGCCGGAAGCTTGGAACTGCTGGAGCTTCTTCCGCCATGTCCAGCAGGCCCATTTTGAGGTCGAGACCCCAATGGTGCCCTATGCCGACGATCTGCTGGTGCTGGCGCGGCTGTTTCGCGATCACCAGGAGCGCGGGCACTGGCAGCCGGTGACCGCGTATCGAGACGGTGACGGGGTGATGATGCGCACCGCCCGCTACCCCATCCATGTGGGGGTGTGGCTGGAGGTGGACGGCGGCAGGGTGCTGCACTGCGCCGCCGGATCGGGGGTGGTGTGCCAATCCCGGCGCGATCTGGCAGCCAATGGCTGGCGGATCGACGGGGTTTACCGCCATCGGGGAGCGACATCATGAGGGCGCGCGTCACCCTGGTGGCGGATGCCTTCAATCCGCTGCGCTCCATGCAGGTGGTGGAGGTCTCCGAACATCTGACTATCCGCACCTTCCTGGATGGTCGCGGCATCAAGGAATTCCCGGTTCCCACCATCTGCCTGAGGAATGGCCGCCCGCTGCTGCGCCGGGATTGGGCCGGGACCGTTATCGACCATGACAATATCGTCGCCTTCATCGCCCAGCCGCTGGGCGGCGGTGGGGGCGGCGGCGGCAAGAACCCGCTGACCACCGTGCTGATGGTGGCGGTGATGGTCGTGGCCATGGTGCTGGGCCAGTACTATGTCGGGCCGATGCTGGCCTCGTCCCTGGGCGTCACCAGCGCCGCCGGCATCGCTACCGTCGGGGCCATTTCGACGGCGGCCATCGCCTCGGTGGGCATGATGGCGGTGGGCGCCCTGGTCTCGGCCCCCAGCCCCGCCACGCCCTCGCTCAACTGGGGCGGCGGTGGCGGGGTGGCGCCGTCTCCCACCTACAGCCTGACCGCGTCCGGCAATCAGGCCCGCCTGGGCCAGCCGATCCCCGAGATCTTCGGGCGTCACAAGGTGGTGTTCGACCTCGCCGCCACCCCCTACCAAGAATATGTGGCTGGCGAGCAATACCTGTTCCAGCTTCATTGCATCGGGGTGGGCCAATACCGGCTCGATGCTCTGATGATCGACGACACCCCGTTGGCCTCGTTCGAGGAGGTGCAATATCAGGTCGTCCCGCCCGGTGCCGCCGTCACCCTGATGGATGCCTGGGTGGTCACCGCGGTGGAAGTCGCGGGCCAGGAGTTGAAAGGCCCCAACCAGCTGACCAATGGCGAGACCGGCTGGGTCGGTCCCTTCGTCGCCAATCCCGCCGCCACCACCGCCCATCACATCGGCATCGACGTGGTGTTCACCAACGGCCTCTACTACGCCAACAATTCCGGCACCCTCGATCCCAAGACGGTGAATTGGGAGGTATGGGGCCGACGGATCGATGATCTCGGGGCGGCGCTGGGGGACTTCATCCTGCTGGCCGCCGAGACCTATACGGCGGCCACCAACACCCAGATCCGGCTGTCCTATAAATATGCCGTCGCTTCGGCCCGCTGGGAGGTGAGGCTCCGCCGCATCAATGACCGTGATCAGGATGGCCGCACCGCCCATGAGATCCGCTGGGGCGAGATGCGATCCTATCTGGAGGGTTCTCCCGATTACGGCGACGTCACCCTGCTGGCGATCAAGATGCGGGCCACCGACAATCTGAGCCAGCGCTCAAGCCGCCTGATCAACGGCATCGTCACCCGCAAGCTCCCCATCTGGTCGCCGGACACCGGCTGGTCCGAGCCGGTTCCCACCCAGGCCATCGCCCCAGTGGCGGCCTATATCATGCGCGCCGCCAACGGGGCGCAACTGGCCGATACCCGCCAGGATCTCGACATGCTGTGGCGGCTGCACTCCGTCTGGGAGGCCCGTGGCGACCGCTTCAGCGGGGTGTTCGACACCACCACCACCGCCTGGGAGGCCCTGGTCAAGGTGCTGCGGACAGGGCGGGCCGCGCCCTATCAGCAGGGCGGTATCGTCCGCTATATCCGCGACGAGCCCCGCACCCTGCCGGCGGCCCTGTTCAACGGCCGCAACATCGTCCGCGGCAGCTTCGCCATCGAATACGTCATGCCCGGCGAGGACACCGCCGATGCGGTGACGGTGGAGTTCTTCGACGAAATCACCTGGAAGATCGCCGAGATCACCGCCGCCCAACGGGGCGGTGCTATCCGGGTGCTGACGCCATCCGAGATGATCAACGCCCCACCGGAAAAGCCGGGCCGGGTGCAGATGTTCGGCATCACCAATCGCGACCATGCCGGTCGCGAGGCCTGCTTCCTGGTGGCCTGCAACATCTACCGCCGCCGCCTGCCCACCTGGAAGACCGAGCTGGACGGCATGATCCTGTCCTATGGCGAACTGGTGGCCGTCTCTCACCCCATGCCCGCCTGGGGCCAGGGCGGCGAACTGGTCGAGTGGGACGAGACCGCCGGAATCCTCACCCTGTCTGAGCCGGTGCGCTGGAGCGACGGCCAGGCCCACTTCATGGCGCTGCGCCGTCGTGACGGTCGCCTCGATGATCCGGTGGAGATCGAACCGGCCCCCGGCGGTGATCCCTTCCAAATCCGTGCCCTCGACCCGCTGCCCATCACCCCCGACACCGGCGGCGACCGCGAACGCACCTACTACGCCCTCGGCCCCGGCACCACCTGGGCCCAGCGCGTCCTGGTCCGCTCGCTCCGGCCCCGCTCGCGTCAGGTCGAGATTTCCGGAATCTGCGAGGACGACCGTGTCCACGTCAATTGAACCCGACGAGCCTCCTGGCGAGGAGTTGCGGGCAAGGCCCGGCGCCGCTCGTGCGGCGAAAGCCAAGCTGCCGGAGGCAGCGTCCGGCGATTGAGGACAACCAAATGAAAGGAGCACCACCATGGTTTGGCGCAACCTGCCGCCCGAGATGCAGCACACCCTGGCCGGACTGGCCTGGGCCTGTTGGTGGGCGTTGATCGGCCGCTCGCTCTATCACGCCAATCTGGTCCGCCAGGGGAGGCGGCGGTTCTGGTCGCTCACTTTGGCCTGGGAACTGATGATCGCCATCGGCATGGGCGTGGTGGCCGGAGGCGCCGCCGAATACCTCCAGCTTTCCGGCATGGCCGCCGCCGGCTTCATCGCCGCCATCAGCTATCTCGGCCCCCGCAGCATCGAAGCCGTCCAGATTTGGGCCGAACGCAAGGTCGGCATTTCTGATCCCAAGGACTGAGCAAATCCCGCCTTTTTCATTCCCCATGGCCGCCTCAGGGCGGCTTTTCCATTGGAGGTTCCCCATGACCAAGGACAGTGTCGTGCCGCGCGGCATCCGCCTCAACAATCCCGGCAACATCAAGGAATCCCCCGGCGACAAGACTCAGTGGCAGGGCGAGCGGGCCACCGACGACGATCCGGTGTTCGAGGAATTCATCAGCCCCGAGGCCGGTATCCGTGCCCTGGCCCGCATCCTGCTCGGCTATCAACGCCGCTATGGCCTCAATACCGTGACGGGGATCATCACCCGTTGGGCGCCGGGCTGCGAAAATAACACCGGCTCCTACATCACCCATGTCGTATCCCGCCTGGGCGTAGCGCGCGATCAGGCCATTGACCTGACCAACGCCGACACCATGGTGGGATTGATCGAAGCCATCATCCGTCATGAAAACGGCCAGCAGCCCTATGCCAGAGAGGTGATTTTGGCCGGGGTTGGCATGGGGCTGGGGAGCGCCTGACCATGACCCTGCTCGAACTCCTCGGCGATGCCGCCGCCATCGCCGCCAATCCCATCGCAGGGCTGGCCAAGGTAGCGCTGGACGTCGCCCCCGACATCGCCAGTCTCTTCGGCGACGATGCCGAAAAGGCGGTGGGAAAACTGGCCGATACCGTCCGCGCCATCACCGGTACCGACGATCCCACCCAGGCCCGCGAGGTGCTGGCCGACCCCAATCTGGTGTTCCAACTGCGCTCCCAGGCCCAGGCTTTCGCCCACGAGGAGCGGATGCAGCAGATGACCGGGGCCATCACCACGCTGACCGCCACCCTGGCCGACCGCCAGGACGCCCGCGCCCGTGACAGCGAGTTCATCAAAGCAGGCAGGAGCAACACCCGCGCCAACGTCCTGCTGATCACCGCCGGACTCGGCATCGTCGGCGGTATCGGCTTCATGGTATTCGGCCACGTCGATGGGAACACCGCCGTCGGCGGCTGCATCATCTCGGTGGTGACGCTGCTGGCGGGCAAGTTCGCCACGGCCTTCGATTTCGAGTTCGGCGGCTCGGCGGATTCCGAGCAGACACGAGAGATGTTGGCGCGGGCACCGCCCATTGACAGATAGCACAGACCAGATTTCACATTGACGCGGCCGACCGGGGGAAACCCTGGTCGGTCGCATTTTGCGTTTGTGCCCTTCAAAACGGTAGGAAACTGGGGGGCGAGCGGGGTCCCGCCCCATGATCCCGATGCTCAACTGTATTGAGCCTACTCCGAGGACAGGTCGCCGCAGGTGGCGGTAAGGGGCCATTGCCGTCCCCTCACCGCTCCCGTCCGCTTTCATCCTTGTACTTCTGCAAGGGTGCCAGGACGTATTCGATGGGGCGCCGCATGCCGGTTCTGACTTCGGCCGAGACCGTCATTCCCGGCGTCAGCGGGATCTGCCTGCCGTTCTCGACCCCGATGGCGGCGCGGTCCAGGGCGACGCGGATGGGGAAGAAGTATTCCTTCTTCTGTTCATCTTGGACCGCGTCCAGGCTGATGGTGGTGATCTTGCCACTGATGGTGCCGTAGCGGGTGAAGGGGAAGGCGTCGACCTTGATCACCGCCTCCTGGCCCGCCTCGACGAAGGCGATGTCCTTGTTGGGCAGGCGCGCTTCCACCTCCAGGGCGGAGCCGACGGGCACGATCACCAGCAGCTTCTGGGCCGGTTGGACCACGCCGCCGATGGTGTGGACCTCCAATTGCTGGGCGGTGCCGTCCACCGGGGCGGTGAGCGAGAGCACATTCTGGCGCTGGGCCGCCTTGGCCAGTTCGTTCTCGGCGGAATTGGCCTTGGCGCGGGCTTCGGCCAGCCGGGTCGAGGCGTCGCGGCGGAACTCGGCCCGGGCCTGCTCGCGCTGGAACGACAGGGAATCGATGGCGGCGCGGGTCTCGGACAGCTTGCTCTTGCCCACTTCGCGATTGCCGGTGGCCTCCATCACCTCTTGCTGAGCCCGCGACAGATCCAGGTGCGAGTTGAGACCCTGCTCGGTCAGCACCCGGCGGCGGTTGGCGCGGTCCTCGGCCTGGGCGATGACGTTGGTCAGCCGCGCCATATCGGCCTCGATGGTGCGCAGCTCGGCGCGCTTGCGGGCCAGTTCGGAGTCCAGCGAGGCCAGCTTGCCGCGATGCTCGGCCAGTTGCGCCGCCATCTGGGAGCGCGCCAGCGCCACCATGGCGGGCGGCAGGTCGAGGGCGGGCGCGAAAGCCCGCTCGGGATCGGGCTCCAGCAGGGCTTCGAGGCGGGCCATGTCGGTGCGCGCCGTGTCGCGGTCGGCGCTGAGCCGCTCCAGATCGGCCTTGCCGCCGGTGACCTCCAGCTCGATCAGCAGATCGCCCTTCTTGACCGTCTGGCCCTCGGCCACATGGATGGCGCGGACCACCGAGGTCTCCAAGGGTTGGATGGTCTTGACCTGTTCGCTGGGGATGATCTTGCCTTGGGCCACGGCCATGATGTCCAGCTCGCCCAGGCTGGCCCAGGCGATGGAGCCCGCGAAGAAGCCGCAGATGACGACGGCGATGAGGCGCGCCGTGGCCGAGGCCGGGCGCTCGCTGATCTCCAGGGCGGCGGGCAGGAAGGCCAGCTCGGCCTCGCCCATGGGGCCGAGCTTGGGGCGGAGTTTGTCGGCGGCCAGGGCCTCGCGCCAGATGTCGAGATGGTGGGAGACACCGTCCCTGAGGGACTCGGCCTTGGTGACGGCCTTGTCGAGGGCGCTGTAGCGATGGCGTAGCGTGGTTATGTGGTCGGCCAGCGCTAGTTTTTCAGACACAGATGAACACAGATCAACGCAGATGCGGGCTGCGCCCGCGCAATAACGTCGCAGGCGCGCGTCCACGGCAGTGCATGGCGGAGAATCGTTCATCTTTCTAATCTGTGTCTATCTGTGTTCATCGGTGTCCCATGACTCTATTCCCCCGCCGCCTCGGCCATGCGCAGCGGCACCGGGCGCAGCACCACCGAGGGCGAGGTGCCGGTCTGGGCCTGCCACAGCCGGGCATAGCGGCCGCCTTCGATCTCCAGCAGTTCGGCATGGCTGCCGTCCTCGACCACTTCGCCCTTATCCACCACCACGATGCGGTCGGCATCCCTGACGGTGGACAGCCGGTGGGCGATGATGAAGACGGTCCTCCCAGAGCAGATGGACCGCATATTGTCCTGGATGGCCTTTTCCGATTCGTAGTCCAGAGCGCTGGTCGCCTCGTCGAAGATCAGGATACGGGGATTGGTGACCAGGGCCCGCGCAATGGCGACCCGCTGGCGCTGGCCGCCCGACAGGCTTGATCCGCGCTCGCCCAAAACCGTGTCATAGCCCTCGGCCAGCTCAGAGATGAACTCATGCGCCCCGGCGGTCCTGGCGGCGGCGATCACCCGGTCGAGCGGGATCGAGGGATCGGCCAGCGCGATATTGTCCTTGATGGACCGGTTGAACAGCCAGTTCTCCTGCAGCACGACGCCGATCTGACGGCGCAGCCAGGCCGGGTCCACGGCGGCCAGATCAAATCCGTCGATCTGCACCCGCCCGGTTTCGGGCAGATACAGCCGCTGGATCAGCCGGGTCAGCGTGCTCTTGCCCGACCCGGACGGCCCGACGATGCCCACCACCTGACCCGGCGCCACGGTCAGCGATATCCCCTTCAAGACCGGCGGGCGGTCGGGGCGATAGCGGAACACCACCTCGTGGAAGGCGACCTCGCCCTGGATGGGGGGCAGCGCGGCCTTGCCGCTGGTGGCCTTGCCTTCCGGCACCGCGTTGAGGATGTCGCCCAGCCTCTCGACGCTGATGCGGACCTGCTGGAAGTCCTGGAACAGCTGGGCCAGGCGCAGGATCGGCTGGCTGACCCGGCCCGCCAGCATGTTGAAGGCCACCAGCTGCCCGATGGTGAGGCTGCCATCCATCACCAGCTTGGCCCCGAACCACAAGGTGAGAGCGGTGGTGATCTTCTGGATGGTCTGGACGCCCTGGCTGGCCGCCGAGCCGAAATTGGCCGCCTTGAACGAGGTCTGGACATAGGCCGCCAGCTGTTCGTCCCATTTGCGCTGCATCTGGGGCTCGACCGCCAGGGCCTTGACGGTTTCGACCCCGTTGCAGGCCTCCACCAGCAGGGCCTGGTTCTCGGCGCCCCGCTTGAACTTCTCCTCGGTGAGGGTCTTCAGCACCGGCGAGGCCATCAGCGAGAGGACCACATAGAAGGGCAGGCTGCCCACCACGATCCAGGCCAGGATCGGCGCGTACCAGAACATGACGGCAAAGAACACCACGGTGAAGACCAGATCGATCACCAGGGTGAGCGCCGAGCCGGTAAGGAAGCTGCGGATGTTCTCCAGCTCGCGCACCCTTGCCACCGTGTCGCCCACCCGGCGCGCACCATGATAGGCGATGGGCAGGCTCATCAGATGCTTGAACAGCCGTGATCCCAGCTCGACATCGATGCGGTTGGTGGTGTGGGAAAAGACATAGGTGCGCAGGTAGCCCAGCACCACCTCGAACAGACTGACGGCGATCAGGGCGAAGACCAGCACGTCGAGCGAGGTCAGCGCCCGGTGCACCAGAACCTTGTCGGTCACCACCTGGAAGAACAGCGGGCTGATCAAGCCGAAGACCTGCAGGAAGAACGAGGCCAGCAAGACTTCGCCGAACAGCCGGCGATACTTGACCACCGCCGGGATGAACCAGGTCATTTCGAACCGGGTGCCCAGCGCCGCCAGCTGCGCCCGGGTCGCCAGCAGCACGAGGCGCCCGTCCCAGCGCTCGGCCAGATCGGCGGCGCTCACCTGCTCGGCCCGGCCCACCAAGGGATCATGGATGATGGCCTGGCCGCCCTCGACCTTGGCCAGGATGAACCAGCCGCCATCGGGGCGCCGCGCCATGGCGGGCAGGGGCGTGGCCGACAGCTTCTCGACGCCTGAATCCACCCCGCTGGCCTTGAACCCCACCTCGCGGGCATAGCGGATCAGGTCGATCTCGCCCACAACCAAACCGGGATCGCCATGCCGATGACGGAGGGAATCGTAGTCGGCCGCCTTCTCGAACAGCTTTGCCAAAAGGGCGAGACAGACGAGGCCGGTGTCAGGTGGGGGAGGCGGCTCGGTTTCGTCCGGTATGTCAGCTCTATCCGCCACGAAACCCCATAATTCCGACAGCTATCGGCAATTTCATAGACTGTGATCCACACCTTAGGCGCGGAACACGTATTCGGCAAGAGCATTAGCAGGCCACTCTCAAGCGTATATTTTACAATCATTCTACAACTATATGCCGAATAGCTAGGCTTGACAGGTTTCGGCCTGATTTCTATCGTCAGGTGTTTTCCTGAGTGGGGAGGCGGGGGCAGTTCATGGCCGGGAAGAATTCGACGTCGGTGGCTCGGGCTGCCGCCGAAAGGGTTGGAGTTGCCGAGAGTCCGGCGAGCGCACACAGGTTACCGCGAAGATTCGTTCGGAGCCGATGGGGAGCGTTATGTGCAAGTATCCCTTGATCGCGAGCCGACAGCCTTTGAATCGGTCGCGGCCGGTCCGACAAAATGACCGTAACTTTTTGAAGGAGCTAGCCCATGTCTCGGAAGAATGCCCAAGCCAAGGTGGAAACCAGCAGCGAGAGCGCCGTCGCAGCGGGTCAAGACGCTCCCGAAGCCGCCTCCATCGCTGCCACGGAGCCGCCCCGGCCTCTGGCCGGTCCCTCTCCCATCCAAGCGCAGGTATTCGCCGATGTGGTGGCATTGATGGCGGCATCGCCGCCGCATAAGTACCTGTTCCTCACGGACCTGGAATGGCTGGTAATGCCACCACTGATGCTGGGGCAGTGCAGTCTGGTCCGGCGCGAAGGGCGGCCCTTTGCCTTCGTCTCCTGGGCCTTTCTTGGGTCTGAGGCGGCTGCGCGGATGACCCAGCCGCAATTGCGCTTGCGCCCGGCCGATTGGAAGAGCGGTGACGAGGCCTGGATCATCGATGTCGTCGCCCCATTTGGCGGCGCCGAGGTGGCGCTTAAGGAGGTCAAGGCTCGCACCTTTGCTGACCGTAAGGTCAAGGCTTTGCAGCCTGCGCCGGACGGCAAGGGGCTGGCTGTGATGGAGTGGTAGAGATGAATTAAACTTTGTCACGAATGAAAGAATCTGAAGTAATTTGTGAGGCAAAATATATAAATTGGAAATAAAGCATGGGCAGGTTCAATGGCGTATTCCTGGCAGTGTATGCGCTGCAATCGATATGCGTATACATGGCTGTAGGTATGTTTGCAGGGGGGCGCTGCCTTGGCTGTGAATCATTGAGTATAGATATTGCGTACATATCGCGGTCTATACAAAGAGTTGCCAACGACAATGGAATAGCAACGGGGTGTGCGGTCGTTGTGCTGCTATTTGTACTTGCCATAAGCTTAATATATGCCATCGCAATAATTATGGCATTTGGAAAATCAGGACTGTCTGATGGCGGCAATCCAATGAACAACGCGCTATTTATGATTTTTATCTCAATATGCGCGTTTGCATTGCTGCCGAATATTTCCGTGAGGATGAATTCGCTTTATGTCTCCGTCGCAATAATGATGTTTTTATCTGAGGCAATACTCGACACATTAAGAATTCTCACCACTCGCAGGAGGAAAGGTGATGTATAATTATTCTCAAGTCGGGGGCGGATACGCAGGGCATGACCCATATTTGACAGTTTTGTCCCCAGCCAATCTGCAATCAGCTTCGTCATATCAAAATGATCAGGTCGCCGAATCGACGCGCGGAATATTCTCTAACTTAAACACATTTTATTCTGCGCTTCAGACTTCAGCTAGTTTGCTTGGCGCGGGCCTTGGGTGGGCTGGTGACGGGGCCTCGGTGGGGCTGAATTATTTAAGTTCTAGTGATTTTAATGGATTTTTGCGGTCGGTGGCAGCTGATTTTGCAGGCGGTGCGACGGCAGTTGCTGCAGCTGCCATAACCCTGGCGGCCACCGAAAATCCTATTTTAGCTCAACGAGTTGGATATTTTTCATTCTATGCAGGGCAGAGCGCGGGGGAATCTCTTTATGATGGTACCGCGAATGCGACGTGGCAGTTCTTCCATGCCCCGAGATTCGAAGGTAGCGGTGACTTCGATCTTGTCAGCGCCGGCCCTCCTCTTGTCCTCGATCTCAACGGCGACGGCATCAGCCTGACCTCGCTGGACCAGTCGAATGTCTTCTTCGACATTGACAAGGATGGCTTCAAGGAAAATACCGGCTGGGTCAAGCCGGATGATGTCATCCTGGTCATCGATCTGGGGATGGATGGCAAGGTTACCAGTGCTGACGAGTTCATTCTTACCAACTGGGCGCCGGGGTCGACCTCCGATCTGGAGGCGGCGCGGATTGCCTTCGACAGCAATCACGATGGCAAGCTTGACGCCAATGATACCCGCTGGTCGGAGTTCAAGGTCTGGCAGGACCTCAACCAGGACGGCGTCTCCGATCCGGGCGAGATGAAGACCCTGGCCGAGCTTGGCATTACCGAGATCAATCTCACGGGTATCCCGGTAGCGGCCGATGCCGGGACCACGCGTCCGTACGACAACATCGTCTCCAGCATCGCCCAGTTCACCAGAGCCGATGGCAGCACGGGTCAGGTGGGCGATGTCGGCTTCCTCTATTCCACCTATGGCTGGCGCCAGAGCACCGACGGATCGGGTAATCTCGAGATCAACGCCGAGGATGGCAGCAAGGTCTGGCAGTTGGCGGATGGGCAGGACCATGCCCTCGATCTCGGTGCCAATGCTCTGAACGGAGCCATTGGCGCCTCCGGCAATGACACCCTCGGTGCAGGAACCGCCATGGATGTATTGCTGGGTGGCGGGTCCGGGAATGATACCCTGACCGGCGTCGCCGGAATGGACTGGCTGGTAGGCGGTACCGGGGCAGACGTCCTGCGCGGCGGCGCTGGGCACGACGTGTTGTTCATCGATGTCGAGGACACCGTCATCGATGGCGGTGACGGTTACGACGTGGCCTTCGTGGCTGACGCGCGCGGCATGGTGCTGGATCTGGGCGCCGCTAACCTGGAGGCCGTCACCGGCAATGCCGGTGCGGATCATCTGTTCACCACCGGTACGACCGGGGTGAACCTTGAGGGCGGCGCCGGCAACGATACCCTGACTGGTGGAGTTGGCGGCGACGTGCTGTCCGGTGGGGCCGGGGCGGATACGCTCGACGGCGGGGCTGGCGACGACGTCCTGTTCTTCGATGCCGAAGATACCGTAGTGCAAGGCGACGCTGGCCACGACACCGCCTTTGTCGCCGATGAGCGGGCGGTGACGCTGGAACTCTCCGGTGCCGGGTTGGAGGCGGTGATCGGCAATGGGGGCAACGATGTGTTGTCCAATGCCTCCGCCGATGCGGTGATGCTGGCCGGCGGGGCCGGAGCGGATACGCTTTCGGGAGGTGGCGGGGCCGACACCCTGGTGGGTGGCTTGGGCAACGACCTCATCACCGGCGGGGGCGGCGACGATCAGGCGGTCTATCTCGGGCTGTTCGCCGATTACAAGGTTAGCCGCAACGCCAACGGCTCCATCGCTGTCTCCGACCAGAAGCCGGAGCTGTGGGGTGACGAGGGTGTCGATACCCTGACCAGTGTCGAGCGTCTGGTGTTCGCCGACCGCACCATCTATGTGGATGGCCGCAATAACGCGCCCATCGCCGACCGTTTCGCCTGGGCCAAGGGGTTTACGAATACTTGGCTAAAAATCAAACCTGCCGAGTTGCTGGCCTCAGCTGGGGATATTGAAGGCGATGGCATGAGCGTCTCAGCCGTGGGCAATGCATCCCATGGCCAAGTGGTGACCGATGCCAATGGCGACATCTGGTACCAATCCGAAGCGGGTTTTACCGGCCGCGCCCAATTCCAATTCACCATTCGCGATTCGCATGGGGCTGAGTCGACTTCGACCGCCTATGTCAATGTTCAGGGCCCAAGCCCAACGGATACCTATTTCCGCGGGTACCAAGATACCTATCTCAACAAAATGGGCGTTTCCACGGTCTGGGAGGACTACACAGGCCGGGGGGTCAAGGTCAGCATCTTCGACGTCGGTGTGGATTATACGAATCCAGATCTCTATCCCAACTACAATACAAGCCTGGATTGGGATTCGATCTTCAATGATTACGACGCCAAGCCTGATTATGCCCAGGAGTGGCACGGGACCTATGTCGCCAGTGTGATCGGGGCGGCCCGCAACACCACCGGTATCGTCGGTGTCGCCTATGACGCGACCTTGGCCGGGACGAGGCTGGCACTGGGACCCAATTTCCCGGCCACAGAAACCTGGCAGAACTTTATCAGCGCAGTTTCGCGGCAGTCCGCTTTCGATGTCGTGAATTGTTCGTTCGGATCCGGCGGTTTTTTTGTCGATAACCCCGCGCAGGACACTTGGTCCGCTCGTGAGATCGAGGCCTACCGCAATTCCGTTCTCAATGGCCGTGGAGGACTTGGTACGGTCTGGGTTTGGAGCGCAAGCAATAATCGCGATAGCGGTGCAAACACAAACTATTCCGCAGAGAAAAATTCCCGCTTTGGCATAACTGTCGCTGCTGCGGGGATGGATGAAAAGGTGATGTGGTTCTCCAATCCCGGAGCATCGATCCTGGTCTCTGCACAGGGTGAGAATGTTATCGGGGATAACCCGTCCGGCATCGCGAATGCCTACGGGGCAGGCCACGACTCTGCAGCGACAGTGTACGGCACAGGCACATCGGCATCGGCACCCTTGGTCTCAGGCGTGGTCGCGCTGATACTCCAGGCCAATCCCAATCTCGGTTATCGTGATGTCCAGGAAATCCTGGCTCTGTCTTCTCGACAGAATGCCCCGATGGATGGTTCTTGGGCGTGGAACGGTGCGGGGAATTGGAATGGCGGCGGCATGCATGTCAGCCATAATTCCGGTTTCGGCTTGGTGGATGCGCGGGCTGCGGTACGTCTGGCCGAGACCTGGACTCGCCAAAGCACCATGGCCAACGAGGTTTGCGTATCGGCCTCGAAGTCGCAATCGGCCACGATCCCCGATGGCGGAAGGGTGGAGCAATCGGTCACCGTTTCCTCTGATCTCAGCATCGACGAGGTCGAGGTCACTGTCGATATCGATCATTCCTGGATCGGTGATTTGCGGATCACCCTGATCGCCCCGGACGGAACCGAGAGCGTGCTGGCGGACCGACCGGGTAAAGACCCGAACAACTCCAATTCCCGCGGAATCCAGCAAGGCCCCTATGGACAGGGACTCAAGTTCACTTTCTCCACGACCCACGATTGGGGCGAACAGGGCTCCGGCACCTGGACACTTCGTGTCGAAGATTTGGCGTCAGGCTACACGGGGACTCTGAACAACTGGAGCCTGCGGCTGTATGGCGATCATGCGGGAACCGACAACACCTACTACTACACTGC
>NZ_AONQ01000026.1 GCF_000342045.1 Paramagnetospirillum caucaseum
CATCGCTCCCGCAATACCTCGAGAATCCGTCCGAGAACACCTTCTTCGTTTTCGAAAATCTCGTTGTTCCAGAAACGCAGCACCCGCCATCCCGCCTATTCGAGAAAAGCATCACGCTCGCGGTCGTGAAGACTGCCGCAGTGCTGGCCGCCATCGGCCTCCACCACCAGACGGGCCGCCACGCAGGCGAAATCCAGGATATACGGCGCAACCGGGTGCTGGCGGCGGAAGCGGAACCCTCCCAGGGCGTCGCGCCGCAGCAGGCGCCACAGACGCTTCTCGGCCTCGGTAGGTTCGGAGCGCAAGACGCGGGCCCGCTTGCGCAGGCCGGGTGACAATCTCGCCATGGAATTGCCCCCTCCCCAACCCTCCCCCGGCAAGCCGGGGGAGGGAGTTGCCCTGTCCTCCCCATCCCTACATGGGCTTGAGACCCAGCTTGCCGAACAGGCTCTTGTCCTGACCCGGCGCGGCGTTCTTGGCGGTCAGCAGCTTCTGGCCGCAGAACACCGAATTGGCCCCGGCCAGGAAGCACAGGGACTGCATCTCCTCGCTCATGCCTTCCCGGCCGGCCGACAGGCGGACGAAGGATTTCGGCATGGTGATGCGCGCCACGGCGATGGTGCGGATGAAGTCGAAGGAATCGGGACGGGCGGCATCGGCCAGGGGGGTGCCCTGGATGGGGATCAGCAGGTTGATCGGCACGCTGTCGGGATGCCTGGGCATGTTGGCCAGGGTCTGGATCATGCGGGCGCGGTCGGTGCGCGTCTCGCCCAGGCCGACGATGCCGCCCGAGCAGACGTGCAGCCCGGCGTCCCTAACCACGTCCAAGGTATCCAGACGGTCCTGGAAGGTCCGGGTGGTGATCACCTCGGAATAGTGCTCGGGGCTGGTGTCGATGTTGTGGTTGTAGTAGTCGAGGCCGGCCTCCTTCAGGCGCTGGGCCTGCCACTTGTCCAGCAGGCCGAAGGTGGCGCAGGTTTCCATGCCCAGCGCCTTGACGCCCTCGATCATGGCCACCGCCACCTCGAAATCATCGCCCTTGGGGCCGCGCCAGGCGGCACCCATGCAGAAGCGCGAGGCGCCCTCCTCCTTGGCCTGGCGGGCGGATTCGACCACCTCCTCCACGGCCAGCAGCTTTTCCTTTTCCAGGCCGGTGGCGTAATGGGCGCTCTGCGGACAGTAGGAGCAATCCTCGGGGCAGGCGCCGGTCTTGATGGAGATCAGGCGCGACACCTGGACGCGGTTGGCGTCGAAATGGGCGCGATGGACCTTCTGCGCCTCGAACATCAGGTCGTTGAAGGGAAGCGCGAACAGCACCTCGATCTCCTCGGTGCTCCAGTCGTGCCGGAGCCCGTCGTCCTTCGCCGTCATTTCCACTGCTGCCTGAGCCGTCACCGCCGTGTCCTCTTATGATGCGTCGCGGGGGCCGCAATGTAGTCCCCCGCATGCGCCCTTTGCAACAGGAGCGAAAACCCTCTATCAAGTCGCGGTGATGATGGGCTTGGACGACAGCATCGGAACCTTCCTCGACGGCCTGGACCAGGCCGGGCGGCGGCGGGTCCTGCGCCCGGTGGACCCTTTGCCGGCCGGACGCGTCCGGGTGGGCGGGCGCGAACTCATCAACTTCTCGTCCAACGACTATCTGGGCCTGTCCCGCCACCCCGAGGTGGTCGAGCGCTCGCGGCGCTGGCTGAACGAATACGGCGCCGGCTCGGGCGCCTCGCGCCTGGTCACCGGCCACCTCGCCGCCGTCGAGGCGCTGGAGGCCAAGATCGCGCGGGCCAAGCAGACCGAGGCCGCCCTGATCCTGGCCAGCGGCTGGCAGTGCAACGCCTCGGTCCTGCCCGCCCTGCTGGACAAGGCCCTGTGGGGCGCCGAGCCGGTGGTGTTCGCCGACAAGCTGGTCCATGCCAGCCTGCATGCCGGACTGGAACTGTCGGGGGTGCGGCGCCACCGCTACCGCCACGACGACCTCGGCCACCTGGAAAGCCTGCTCAAGGCCCATGCCGGCAAGCCGGGACCACGCTTCATCGTCACCGAGACGGTGTTCTCCATGGACGGCGACGTCAGCGACATGAAGGCCCTCGCCGCCCTGGCCCAGCGCTGGAACGCCTTTCTCTACGTGGACGAGGCCCACGCCACCGGCGTGCTGGGGCCCCAGGGCTTCGGCCTGTCGCCCGGCATGGGGGCCGACATCGCCATGGGCACCTTCTCCAAGGGTATGGGCAGCTTCGGCGCCTATGTGGCCTGCTCGGCCCGGCTGCGCCACTACCTGATCAACCGCGCCTCGGGCCTGATCTACGCCACCGGCCTGCCACCTGCCGTGCTGGGCGCCATCGACGCCGCCATGGACCTGGTGCCGCGCATGGAAGGCGAGCGTACCCGGCTGCAGCTGATGGCGCGCCACCTGCGCGACGGAATGCGGGCGGCGGGGCTGGATACCGGCCCCTCGGCCTGCCAGATCGTACCGCTGATCCTCGGCGACGAGCGGCGCACCCTGGACCTCGCCAAGGCGCTGGAGGACCGGGGCCTGCTGGGCATCGCCATCCGTCCGCCCACCGTGCCGCCCGGCACCAGCCGTATCCGCTTCGCCCTGTCGGCGGTCCATACCGATGCCGACATCGAGCGGCTGCTGGCCGCCATCCTGGACAGCGTGGAGGCCGCCAAGTGACGGCGCCGCTGCTGGCCGTGCACGGCTGGGGCTTCAACGCCGGGTTCTGGATGCCAGTGCTGGACCGCCTGCCCGATTTTCGCGGCGATTGCATCGACATGGGCTTTTACGGCACGCCGAAGCGGCCCAAGGTGCCGCGCCCGCTGGTCCTCGCCCATTCCATGGGGCTGGCCTGGGCGCTGGCCAACATTCCCCGGCCCTGGGCGGGAGTGCTGGCGGTCAACGCCTTTCCCCGCTTCACCCGCTCGCCCACCTTCGTGGACGGCGTGCCGCCCCGTCTGGTGGAACGCATGCTGGCCCGCTGCGACGAGGCTCCCCAGCAAGTCGCCGCCGATTTCCTGGCGCGCTGCGGCGTCGAATCCCCCGATACCTCGGGCATCGATGCCGCGCCCCTGAAGGATGAACTGGCCTGGCTGGCCAAGTGCGACGAACGCACCGCGCTGAGGATGCTGCCCTGCCCGGTTCTCGCCCTGGCGGGGACCAACGACCCCATCGTGCCCCAGGCCATGAGCCTGGCCAGTTTCGCCCCCGAGACCCTGACCCTGGTGGAAGGCGCCGGGCATCTGCTGCCGCTCACCCATCCCGACTGGCTGGCGACCCAGGTGCGCCTGTTCGCGGCGAGGCTGGAGGCATGAGCCGCAAGAAGACCATCGCCGGCGCCTTCTCGGCCGCCGCCGCCACCTATGAAAGCGCCGCCCGCGCCCAGGTCTGGGCCGCCGATTGCCTGGTGGAGCGGCTGGGAACCGTCGCCGTTCCGCCGCGGGTGCTGGAACTGGGCTGCGGCACCGGGCTGCTGACCCGCCGGCTGGCCGCCGCCCTGCCCGCCGGGTCCGCCATCCTCGCCACCGACCTCAGCCCGGCGATGGTCGCGGCGGCCGGCGCCGCCCTGCCCGCCATCTCCTGCGCGGTGATGGACGCCGAAGCGCCGGACGTGGCGGGGCCGTTCGACCTGATCGCCTCGTCGCTGGCGGCGCAATGGTTCACCGACCTGCCCGGCACCCTGGCCCGGCTGGCGGGATTGCTGGCTCCCGGCGGGCGGCTGCTGCTCACCACCCTGGGCGCCGCCACCTTCGCCCAGTGGAAGGACGCCCATCGGGCGCTGGGCCTGGAATCCGGCGTGCCCGATTATCCCGAGGCGGAAGCGCTGGCCGCCCTGCTGCCCGGCGCCGAGGTAGACGCCCGCCCCCTGACCCTGCATTACAGGGACGCCCGCACCTTCCTGCTGTCCCTGCAGGCCCTGGGCGCCCAGACCCCCAAACCCGGCCATACCCCGTTGTCACCGGGCGAGGTCCGGCGCATCATCAAGGACATGGGGAGCCCCTGCGCCATCACCTGGGACATTCTGCTGCTGGATTACCGTCGCGAGGATGGGGCATGAGAGGCGTCTTCGTCACCGGCACCGATACCGACGTGGGCAAGACCCTGGTGTCGGCCTGGCTGGCCCAGCATTGGCGAGCCGATTACTGGAAGCCAATCCAGACCGGTTCGGAGCAGGGCACCGATTTCGACTCCGTGGCCCGCCTCGCCCCCGCCGCCCGCATCCTTCCCTCGGCGGTGGTGCTGCCCGCCCCGCTGTCGCCCCACGAGGCGGCGCAGCGCGAAAAGACGCGCATCGATCTCTCCGCCCTCCTCCCGCCGCCGGCCAGCGGACGCCCCCTGGTGGTCGAAGGGGCCGGCGGCGTGATGGTGCCCATCAACGAGACGGCGCTGATGATCGACCTGATGGAGCGCCTCGCCTTGCCGGTTCTGGTGGTGGCGCGGTCCGGCCTGGGCACCATCAACCATACCCTGATGACGCTCGAGATGCTGCGCCGCCGCGAGATTTCCATCCTGGGCGTGGTGATGAACGGCCAGGAGAACCCCGCCAACCGCCAGGCCATCGAGCATTTCGGCAGCGTGCGGGTCCTGGCCGCGATCCAGCCCCTGCCCGCCGTCACCGCCGCCGCCATCGCCGGCCTGCCCCCGCCCACTTTCAGCTGTCCGGGTGAACCATGACCCTGTCCTATGACGATCTTCGGGCTCTCGACGCCCGCCATGTCTGGCATCCCTTCACCCAGGCGGGCACCGCCCGGCCGGCCATCCTGGCGCTGGGCGCCCGGGGCGCCACCATCTTCGCCGCCGACGGGCGCGAGTACCTGGACATGGTGTCGTCGTGGTGGGTCAACCTGCACGGCCACGCCCACCCGGCCATCGTCCAGGCGGTGGCCGACCAGACCGGACGGCTGGAACAGGTGATCTTCGCCGACTTCACCCACGAGCCCGCCGCCCGCCTGGCCCACCGGGTGTGCAAGCGCCTGCCCGGCGATCTCAACCGGGTGTTCTATTCCGACGACGGCTCCACCGCCGTGGAGGTAGCGCTGAAGCTGGCGCACCAGTACTGGCGCAACCAGGGCCAGCACCGCTCCACCTACATCGCCTTCGAGGGCGGCTATCACGGCGACACGGCGGGCGCCATGTCGGCGGGGCATTCCTCGGGCTATTTCAGCGCCTGGAAGGACATGCTGTTCCCGGTGCAGACGGTACCCTTCCCCGAGACCTGGGACGGCGATACCGGGGTGGAGGACAAGGAGCAGGCGGCGCTGGACGCCATCGACATGGTGTTCGCCACCAATCCCGACCGCGTCTCGGCGGTGATCATCGAACCGCTGATCCAGGGCGCCAGCGGCATGCGCATGTGCCGCCCCGAATTCCTGAGGATGCTGGAGGCCAAGGTGCGCGACGCCGGCTCGCTCCTGATCCTCGACGAGGTGATGACCGGCTTCGGGCGCACCGGCGACATCTTCGCCTGCGCCAAGGCGGGGATCACCCCGGACCTGATCTGCCTGTCCAAGGGGTTGACCGGCGGCTTCCTGCCGCTGTCCATGACCGTGGCCCGCGACGGCATCTTCGAGGCCTTCCTGGGCCAGGACCTGTCGCGCGCCTTCCTGCACGGCCATTCCTACACCGCCAATCCCATCGGCTGCGCCGCCGGCCTGGCTTCGCTGGACCTGCTGGAAGGCCCGGCCTGCCAGGAGCGCATCAAGGCCATCGAGGCCATCCACCGCAGCCGCCTCGACGGACTCAAATCCCTGCCCAACGTCGCCCATGCCCGCCTGACCGGCACCGTCGCGGCGCTGGACGTCATCGGAGGCGGCAAGGGCTACGAGGCCGGCATCGGCCCCAAGATGAAGGCCGCCTTCCTGGAGCGCGGCCTGCTGCTGCGCCCCTTGGGCAACGTGCTCTACCTGCTGCCGCCCTACTGCATCACCGACGCCGAGCTGGGACGGGCCTGGGATGCGGTGGACGAGGTGCTGCGCCAATTGGTCAAATAGCCCTCTTCGCGTATGATGGCGGTCCCATGCCGAAGCGCCTTATCCGCCAACTCCCCCTGCTGCTGATCCTGCTCGGTCTCGCCATCGGCGGCGGCTGGTGGTGGTGGCGCATGGCCGCCCCCGAGGTCGACCTGATTCCGCCCCGGCGCGGCCCGGCGGTGGAGGCCATCTACGCCACCGGCACGGTGGAGGCCGAGAAGTGGGCCCGCATCGCCCCGGTGGTGCCGGGGCGTATCGCCGAGATCCTGGCCTTCGAAGGCGACATGGTAAAGGAGGGCCAGCCCCTGGCCCGCCTGGACGACCGCGAGGCGCGGGCCAAAATCAGCGAACTGGAGGCCAAGGCCGCCTATTGGCGGGAAGAGATGAACCGCTCGGCCACGCTGACCGAACGCGGCTACCGCTCCACCGAGGCCACCCAGAAGGCCCGCAGCGAATACAATCAGGTCACCGCCGCCATCGATGCCGCCCGGCAGAAACGCAGCGACCTGCTGGTCGCCTCGCCCATGGACGGCATGGTTCTCAAGCGCGACGGCGAAATCGGCGAACTGGCCGAAGTCAAGGATACCCTGTTCTGGGTCGGCGCGCCGCGTCCCTTGCGTATCACCGCCGAGGTGGACGAGGAGGACATCGCCCGGGTGAAAACCGGCCAGAAGGTGCTGATCAAGGCCGACGCCTTCGCCCAGAAGGTGCTGGAGGCCAAAGTGGACCGCATCACGCCCAAGGGCGATCCGGTCAACAAGACCTTCCGCGTCCGGGTGGTGCTGCCCGACGACACGCCGCTGCTGGTGGGGATGACCACCGAGATCAACATCATCACCGCCGAGCATGCCGATGCCCTGCTGGTCCCCGTCACCGCGCTCAGGGATAACACGGTGCTGGCGGTGAAGGACGGGCGCGCCGTCCCCCTGGCGCTCGAGACCGGCATCCGTGGCCGCACCCAGGTGGAGATCACCGGCGGGCTGGAACCGGGACAGCCCATCATCGCCTCGCCCCCCGCCGGGCTGAAGGCCGGCGACCGCGTCCGGGCGAAATAGGGAGGGTCCGCCGGTGCTGCCGCTCGGCCTGTCCATCGCGCTCCAGCACCTGCGCCACCGGCGGCGCCAGACCCTGGTCTCGCTGCTGGGCGTCGCGCTGGGCGTCGCCTTCTTCATCGGCATCTCGGCCATGATGCAGGGCTTCCAGCGTGACTTCATCGCGCGCATCATCGACGTGCAGCCCCACGTCATCGTCAAGGACGAGGTGCGCGCCGCCCCCAGGCAGGCGGTGGAGCGGGCCTATCCCTTTGGTGCCGTGAGCTTGCGCGGCCTCAAGCCCCGCGAGGAGGTGCGCGGCATCAGGGGCGCCCGCAACATGCTGGCCACCCTGGAGGAAATGCCGGGAATCCACGTGGCCCCGGCGCTCTCGGGCAACCTGCTGCTGCGCTTCGGCGGCAAGGACGTGTCGGTCAACGTCACCGGCATCCAGCCCGAGCGCGAGCGCCACGTCACCCATCTGGAAAAGGACCTGCTGTCGGGTTCGCTGGACGCGCTCTACACCACGTCCAACGCCATCATCATCGGCGAGGGCATCGCCGGCAAGGCGGGCATCCGCAAGGACGACCTGATCTCCGCCGTCTCGCCGGTGGGCGTGGTGCTGAAGATGAAGGTGGTGGGAATCTTCCGCAGCAACATCACCCTGATGGACAATTTCGAGACCTATACCCTGCTGAAGAAGGCGCAGGTGCTGCAGAACCGCCCCAACGTCATCAACCGCCTCAACGTGCGGCTCGACGACGTGGAGCAGGCCGGCCCCCTGGCCGCCGCCATCGAACGCCAGTTCGGCTACCGTTCCGAGCCCTGGATGGAGCAGTCGCGCAACGTGCTCGGCATCTTCGTCATCCAGAACGCCATCATGTATTCCACGGTCAGCGCCATCCTGATCGTCGCCTGCTTCGGCATCTTCAACGTGATCTCCACCGTGGTGTTCGAGAAGACCAGGGATATCGGCATCCTGAAATCCATGGGCTTCCGGGACAAGGACATCCGCCGCATCTTCGTCATGGAAGGGCTCATCGTCGGCATGATCGGCACGGTGATTGGCTGGCTGATGGGCTGGGGGCTGATCGAGTTCATGGCCTCGCTGGACTTCCAGATGGAAGGCTTCGTCAAGGCCCAGGGCTTCGTGCTCTACCGCACGCCCAAGCACTACGCCATCAGCGCCGCCATGGCCATCGCCTCGGCCACCCTGGCCGCCTGGGTGCCGGCGCGCCGCGCCTCGCGCCTCAATCCGGTGGACATCGTCAGGGGGGCGGGATGACGGAGACGGCCATCCAGGCCCGCAACGTCACCCGCGAACTGCCCGGCCCGGTGCCGGTCACCCTGGTGCGCGACATCGACCTGACCGTCAACCGGGGCGAGTTCGTGGCGGTGACCGGGCCGTCGGGCTCGGGCAAGTCGTCGCTGCTCTATCTGCTGGGGTTGCTCGACGTGCCGACCTGCGGCTCGGTATGGCTGCAGGGCCGGGATACCGCCGGCCTGTCGCCCGACGCCATGGCGGAACTGCGACTGGCCTCCATCGGCTTCGTCTTCCAGTTCCACTTCCTGCTGCCGGAATTCACCTGCCAGGCCAATGTGGAGATTCCCATCCGCCGCCTGGGAGCCTTGAGCGATTCACAGGCACGCAAGCGGGCCGCCGAACTGCTGGACTCGCTGGAACTGGCCGACCACCGGCGCAAGTACCCCGACCAGCTGTCGGGCGGCCAGCGGCAGCGGGTGGCCATCGCCCGGGCATTGGCCAACGACCCGCCGCTGGTCCTGGCCGACGAACCCACCGGCAATCTGGACACCCGCACCGCCCATCTGGTGTTCGAGCTGTTCCGCGACCTCGCCCACCGCCAGAACCGTACCGTGGTGGTCGTCACCCACGACGCGGAGCTGGCGCGGACCGCCGACCGCCGCATCCATCTGGTGGACGGGCGGATCGTCGATTAAAGCGTGATGCCTTAAATGTGCATCACGCTTTAGCTTTATTTGTTTTGCCCTCGCCGGGCGGGCGCCTCCGCGCCCTTGGCCGCTCGCTCAATGCTCGCATGAGCACCGCGCCTCAAATATGAGGCTCAGCGCTCTAGCTAGGTCTGTCCGGGGTGAGCGGGCCTTCTGCCCGCTATCGGCCGAGAAAGGGGTCAGACCCCCATCTTGGCGGCGAGGATGGCCGCCTGGGTGCGGTTCTCGCAGCCCAAGGCCCGCAGGATGGCGGTGACGTGCAGCTTCACCGTGATCTCGGCCAGATTGAGATCGCGGGCGATTTCCTTGTTGGACTTGCCCTGGCGCAGCATGGCCAGCACATCGCGCTGACGCGGCGTCAACAAGGAGTGCAACTGCTCGCCATTGATATCGCCGGCCGCCGGAGCGGGGGAATCGGGAACCACGATATGGGGGCTGACGAAGGTGTCGCCCTCCAGCACCGAGCGGATGCCGGCCATCATGGAGGCGCTGCCCGCCGACTTGCAGATATAGCCGTGGGCGCCGCTATCCAGCGCCTTTCTGACCGTCTGCGGCTCCTCCGAGGCGGAGACCACCACCAGGTAGACGTCGGGAGCCGAGCGCCGTACGGCACCGATGGCGGAAAAGCCATCCATTCCCGGCATGGCGAGGTCCAGCAGCGCCACGTCGAAATCGCCGCCGCCACGCACCAGGCTGAGCACCTGGGTGAAGTCGCTGGCCTCGATGATGTCGAGAGGCTCGTTGGACAGACTTTCCAGAACCATGCGCACGCCTTCGCGGAACAACGCATGATCGTCGGCAAGAAGAACCTTCATTGCGCAAAATCCCCAAAAAATTCAGCCGCCCGGCTCAGCCGAACCCCTCGGCCGAACCACGCGGGAGTTGCGCCGCACAGTTGGCGCGAACCACATTTTCCCTCCGGTCACCGTGCCGCCCCCAAGGCGAACCCGGCCCACCGGCAAACCCCAAAACCCGTAATACTTTAATCATGCTTTGATCCAGGGAGCAACGGCGGATATGCAAGAGCATGACAGATATTCGCCAATATAAAATACCACTCCTGGGCATAAATCATATTTATCAGCATAAGTTGAATCTGTCGGAATGCATAGGCGCCCGCCATCGGGCGGACACCCTATTGCAATAGGATGTTGCCATATCTTTTCCGGTAGTTTCTTCAGATAAGCTTATTATGCTAACGGTTAGGTCTTTGACCTTGGCCGATGATCTCGGATCAAATCCGGCAATACTGGCAAATATAGGCGGCAATGCCTGCGATATCGTCGCGATGAAATTGCGGCAACGCGACGGTGGCCACCGGCTGGTCGGAGGCCAGGGCGACGATGCTGGATTCGGCGGGGGCCAGCATGGACTTGCCCAGCGACGGGTTCCACACTTCCAGCTTGGGGTGGGACGCCCATTTGTAGCCCTCGATGAGCAGCAGGTCGATGCCGGCGAAGCGTCCCATCAGCCAGTCGAGGGGCGGTTCGGCGTCATCCAGGTGTATCTCGTGGACCAGGGCGAAGCGGCGAGGCGAGGCCACCACGCATTCCATCGCCCCGGCCCGGGCCAGCGCCCGGCATTCCTCGTCACCGACGGCGGGGTCGTGATGGGTGTGCTTGACCGTGGCGACCCTGATGCCGGCCTGGACCAGCGCCGGGATCAGCCGGGTCAGCAGGGTGGTCTTGCCGCTACCGCTCCAGCCGGCGATTCCGAAGACTTTCATGGCGGCCAGCCTATCAAACCGGCCGCCATGGGCAAGTGTCTATCGTCTGACCGTGGCCAGGAAGGCATCCACCTCGTGGTTCAGGGCGGTGGCCGGGCGGGACAGGTCCTTGGCCGCCCAGATCACCCGGACGGCCGCCCCGCAATAGCGCACCGCCGCCTGGGTCACCGAGACGACGCCGTCGCCCACCACGGCGGCATCGCCGTCCATCTCCTCGACGCAGCGTTCGATCCGGCCGGTCAGCTGGCGCTGGCGGGCCGCCGCGTCCGCCATCTCGGCGGCGATGCGGTCCAGGCTCAGGATGGCCTCGCCGATATCGTCGATGGCCGAGGCGGTGTCGGCGGTGGCGCCCTGGATCTCGGCCACCTGGGAGGCGATCTCGCGGGTCGAGCGGGCCGTCTGGTGGGCGAGATGCTTGACCTCGCCCGCCACCACGGCGAAGCCCTTGCCCGCCTCGCCGGCCCGCTGGGCCTCGATGGTGGCGTTGAGCGCCAGCATGTTGGTGCGCTGGGCGATCTCCTCGATCATGGTCACCACCCGACCGATCTGCCCGGCCACCTGGGACAGGCTCCCGATCCGCCCGGTGGTGGAGGCCAGGCGGGCGACCGCATCCTGGGCGAGGGCCGCCGCCCCCTCGGCGCCGGCGGAAATCTCGCGCACCGAACCGCCCAGTTCGCCGGTGGCCTCGGCCACCGCGCGGACCGTGGCGCGGCACTGGCGGGCCGCCTCGGCCACCGCCAGGGCGCTGTTGCGGCCACTGCCGGAGCCCGAGGTCATGCGCTCGGCGGTGTCGCGGATACCCACCGCGTTGGAGGCAACCAGACCGGCGGTGCTCTTCACCGCCTGCTCGAAGCCCTCGGCCAGGGCCAGCAGATGGGCGCGGTTGGCGGCATCGGCCTGGGCGCGGATGGAGTGCTGCTCCGCCTGCAGCCGGACCATGGCGATGGCGTTTTCCTTGAACACCCCCACGGCGCGCGCCATGTCGCCGATCTCGTCCCGGCGCCCGGTGCCCGGTACCGCCACCGCGTGATCGCCGTGGGACAGGCGCTCCATGGCCGTCTGGATCAGCCGCACCGGCCGGGTGATGGAATGGGCGATGACCAGACAGGCGGCCAGGAACGACAGCCCGGCCAGCAGGCCCACCAGGGCCACCTGCCGTCCGGTGGCGCGGCGCTCGGCCTCCTGGGCGGCGATGGCCTCGGCCATGCCCTCGCGGGCGAAGGCCAGCACCCGCTGCATCACCGGCTGCAGGGCCTGGAACCCGGCGCGCACTTCGGCCAGTTCCCGCCGGACCGCCTGGGTCCCGGTGGCGAAGGCCTCCAGTTCGTCGCCATAGTCGGCGGTCAGACGGCGCAGGTCGTCGCGGGTGGAATTGGGCAGCGCCGAGGAATCCAAGGCGATGTCCAGCTGCCCGGCGGCGGCCCGGTGGCGGCCCAGGGCGCCGTCCTGGCCGTCCAGCATGAAGTCGCGCTCGGCAAGCCGCATCCTGGTCATGGCCAGCGACAGCGGCGCCGAGGCCGGCCACATGGCCAGCTCCCGCTCCACCGCACGTGTCGATTCGTCGAGGCGGGCCCGCAGCCCGGACTGGGGCGACAGGCCGAGATGGGTCATCTCGCCTTCCAGCCGGGCGAAGGACAGGGCGATGGCCTCGACCCCCACCTGGGCCTCGCCCACCGCCTGGGCCATGGGACCGCCCGCCGACAATTCGGCCACCGCGTCCAGCCGCTCGCGGATCTGCCCCAGGTCGCGGTTGAGCGCCTCGGCCACCCCGGCCTCGTGCTCGCGGCTGAATATTTCCATCAGGTTCTGGGCCGCCGCCGAACGGGCCCGCACGTCGCCGGCCAGATCGTTGAGGCGGCGGTAGGAATCCTGAGCCTGCAACATGGCCTCGATGCGCTGGCCGGCGGCCAGATACACGCTGCCGAACACCACCGAGGCGACCAGGGCCAGGATCACCAGCAGGACGAAACGGCCCCGGATGGGCAGATCGGCCAGGAAGGGCAGTTCCCCGCTGGCCCAGCCTTCCCTCAACCCGCCCCGGACCTGGAAACCAATCCCCGGGGTATCGACGGTCGCGGCATCCTGATTCACGGTCATGTCCTTCGGTCTGTGATCCCCCTTCCCCCGGGCGGGATCATAAGGACCAAGCGGGACTCTTCCGTGTCAGCACGATGACGGTTTGATGACTCAGGCCCGTGCCGCCCGCCCCTCGGCCATCCCCCGCCCCCCCTTCGTCATGGACAGGAACCGCTGGCATTGCTGTTCACGGTCATAGCCCAGCAGGGTACCCAGGATGAAATCCTCCTCGGGCGTCAGGCGGCACAGCGGCTTGGTGACCATGTGGCGCACCAGTTCGACGCAGGCCCCCCGGCCGAAGAAGACGTTGACCTTCCGCGGACTGACCGGCTGGGCGTGGTGTTCGATGGTTTCCGTCCGCAGCCGCGTGACGACCGCGGCCGCCTCCTGGGCGGTCATGGTCATCATGAACAGCTGGCGGACGCCCTTGCGGTACTCGTAAAGCCTGTGGACGAGGTCGCCCATGACCTGAGATTTCATCGCAATTGCCCCAGCCAGTCGTCGATACGGGCGCTGGTCAGATGGGACTGGGTGTCCTCGTCCAGGGCAAGGCCGACGAAACGGCCGCCTCTCAGGGCGGTGGAACCGGTGAAGTCATAGCCCACCGTGTCGGTGAAGCCGACCACCTCGGCGCCTTGGGACACCACCTTGTCGTACAGGATGCCCATGGCGTCGACGAAGCTGTCGGGATAGGTCATCTGGTCACCGGTGCCGAACAGGGCCACCTTGCGGGCCGAAAGGTCCGCTCCCTCCAACTGGCTGAGATGGAGGTCCCAGTCAGTCTGCAATTCCCCCATGCCATAGGTCGGGCTGCCGAGGATCAGCAGGTCGCAGCCCTCGTAATCGGCGGTCCGCGCCTCCTGGACGTCGAGGAGGCGCGCCCCCGTCTTCTTGGCGATCGTGGCGGCCACCGCCTTGGTGACTCCCGAATCGGAACCAAATATCACGGTCACATTCATATCCCGGCTCCCGGCCTGTCATAATCGGGAGAGGATAGCGCAATTGATAATCAGTCGCAATGCCATCAGATCAACGGCCGCTCCTCGCGAGCGGCGCTGACCGTCCGTCCGCGTCAGACCCGGACGAGATGCACGTCGGTGATGGGCTTCTTGCCGTGGCTGTCCCTGAGCGAGCGGCGCACCGCCAGCCGGGCGGCTTCACGCACCACGCCGTCGTCGCGGCGCGCCTTGAGCGGCAATTCCTCGATGGCGTCGCGAACCGCCTCGACCACCGTGTCGTGCTCCTCGGCCTCGTGGCCGGAATCGAGCAGGCCGAGCGCCGTCAACTGCGGATCGCCCAGCAGCTTGCCGGCCTTGTCGAGCACCACGGTGACCACGGCCGAGCCGTTGAACACCATGCGGCGGCGGTTGCGCAGGATTTCGGAATCGAGGCGAACGATGCGCGGCCCGTCGACGCACAGCTTGCCGGTCGGTACATGGTCGACTACCTCCACCGGGCCGGGAGCGAGGCGCAGCATGGCGCCGTTGGCGGTCTCCACCGCCTCCTCCACCCCGCAGGCCCGCGCCAGCCTGGCGTGCTCCTGCAGGTGGCGGGCCTCGCCGTGCACCGGCACGGCGATGCGGGGCCGCAGCAGGCGGTACAGTTCCTCCATCTCCTCGCGGGCCGGATGGCCGGAGACGTGGACGAACTCGTCCTTCTCGGTCACCACCTCGACGCCCAGGCGGACCAGATCGTTCTGGAGCTTGAAGATTTCCTTCTCGTTGCCGGGAATGATGCGCGACGAGAAGATGCAGACATCGCCCTTGCCCAAGTTGACGTGGGGATGGTCGCCCGAGGCGATGCGGGCCAGGGCGGCACGCGGCTCGCCCTGGCTGCCGGTGCAGATGTAGACCACCTTGTCCTTGGGCAGGTAGGCGGCGTCGTGCTCGGTGAGGAAGGGCGGCAGGTCGGCGAGATAGCCGTTCTCGCGCGCCGCCTTGTCGATGCGCCACAGGCTCCGGCCGACCAGGGCGACGTTGCGGTCGTTGGCCATGGCCGCCACGGTGATGCTTTCCAGCCGCGCCACGTTGGTGGCGAAGCACGACACGGCGATGCGGCCCGGAAAGCGGCCCAGCAGCTCGATCAGGCTGCCGCGCACCTGGGATTCCGAGCCGGAATGGCCCTTGGTGAAGACGTTGGTGGAATCGCCGATCAGGGCCAGGACGCCTTCCTTGCCCACCCGGCGCAGCGCCTCGGCATCCACCGGCAGGCCGAGCAGCGGGTCGGGATCGAACTTCCAGTCGCCGGTATGGACGATGGTCCCCAAGGGCGTGCGGATGGCCAGCAGGTTCGGCTCGGGGATGGAATGAGTCATGGAGATCATTTCGATCTCGAACGGGCCCACCGGGAAGCGCGAGCCCAACTCAACTACGTTGAGAGGCACCTGGGCATGCAGGCCGGTCTCGTGCAGCTTGGCCTTGAGGATCGAGGCCGAGAACGGCGTCGCCCACACCGGGCAGCGCAACCGGTCCCACAGATACTGGATGGCGCCCAGATGGTCCTCGTGCCCGTGGGTCACCACGATGCCCGCCAGTTTGTCGCGGCGCTCCTCGATCCAGGCGGGATCGGCCATCACCACGTCGACCATGGGCATGGTCTCGTCGCCGAAGGATACCCCGCAATCGACCATCAGCCACTGGCCGCCGTAGCCGTACAGCGCCAGGTTCATGCCGATCTCGCCGACGCCCCCCAGCGGCAGGAAGATGAGTTCGCCCTGGCTCATCCCCGCACCGGGGCGGTATTGCGGCGGTTGATCTCCAAAAGGCCGCGCAGCGTCAAATCGGCGTCCAGCGCGTTGATCACCTTGGTGGCCTCGGCGAACAGCGGCGCCAGGCCGCCGGTGGCCACCACCAGCATGTCCGAGCCGAACTCTTCCTTGATACGCTTCACCAATCCCTCGATCAGGCCGACATAGCCCCAGAAGATCCCCGATTGCATGGCCGGCACGGTGGCCCGGCCGATCACTTGGCGCGGTCGGCCGATGGCGACGCGCGGCAGCTTGGCGGCGGCCATGTGCAGCGCCTCCAGCGACAGGTTGATACCCGGCGAAATGGCCCCACCGCAGTAATTGCCCTCCGCGTCCACCACGTCGAAGGTGGTGGCGGTGCCGAAATCGATGACGATCAGCGGCCCCTTGTAGTATTTGTGCGCCGCCACGGCGTTGACCAGGCGGTCGGCGCCCACTTCCTCGGGGCGGTCCAGCAGGATCGAGAGGCCGAGATCGACGCCCTCGTCGCCCACCACCAGCGGCTCGCACTTGAAGTAGCGGCGGCACAGGGTCTTCAGCCCGAACACCATGGCCGGCACCACGCTGGCGATGATCGCCGACGAGATGTCCAGGCGGTTCAGCCCCTCGATGGTCAGCAATTGGGTGAGCCACACGCCCAGCTCGTCGGCGGTGCGCTCGGAATCCGTCGAGGCGCGCCACTCGCCGCGCAGGGTGTCGCCGTCATAGACGGCGAAGACGATATTGGTGTTGCCCGAGTCGATGGCCAACAGCATGGCTAAGCTCCGTCACAATCCCGGAAAGAACACATCGCCGGCCAGTATCCGGCGGATACCGGCGGCGCCCTGGTCGAGCAGCAGGCCGCCCTCCTCGTCGAGGCCGGCGAACACCCCCGACAGCGTCTCGGCCTCGAGGCGGACCAGCGCCGCCTCGCCCAGGCCCCGCGCCCGGCCCAGCCAGGCGGCGCGGATGGGCGCGAAACCCTCGTCCCGCCAGCGCGCCAGCCAGGGGCCGAAAGACCGGCAGAGCGCATTCAGCACCCCGGCAGTATCGCCGCCATAGCCCAGTTCCACCAGCGCGATAGCCGCATACAAGGCTTCCGCCGGAGCCGGGCGGCATTCCACGTCGACGCCGATGCCCAGCACCAGCCAGCCGTCCCCGGCGCTCTCCAGCAGCATGCCCGCCACCTTGCGCCCGTCGGCCAGCACATCGTTGGGCCACTTGCAGCGCACATCGTGACCCGGGGCCAGTTCGTCAAGGGCCTCGGCCAGGGCCAGGGCCGCCACGAAGCCGATCTGCGCCGCCTGGGCCAGCGGGCGCTCGATACGAAGGACGAAGGAGGCGTGCAGATTGCCCTCGGGGCTTTCCCACACCCGGCCGCGGCGGCCGCGGCCCGCCGTCTGGCGGCGCGCCGTCACCACCAAAAGATCGGCGGCGGAGCCGTCCTCGACCCGCCGCCGCGCCTCGTCGTTGGTGCTGCCGACGCTGTTCAGCCCCAGATGGCTGAACGGCGCCGGCAGTTCGAAGGAGGTCATCCCGCCGCCGGGAACAGCACCTGGGCCGCCGCCTTGGCGCTGGTGACCAGCGGCGCCGGGATCAGGGTGAAGGCCAGGATGACGATGGTGGACACCGCCATCACCAGGGACATGGAGGCGCCCACCGGCTTATCGAAGGCCTCGACCGGCTCGTCGAAGTACATGACCTTGATGATGCGCAGGTAGTAGTAGGCGCTCACCACCGAGGACAGCAGGCCGATAATGGCCAGGGTGAACTGGCCCGCCTCGACGGCGGCCATGAACACGTAGAACTTGCCCCAGAACCCGGCCAGCGGCGGCACGCCCGCCATGGAGAACATCAGCACCGCCATGACGAAGGCCATCATGGGATGGGTCTTGGACAGGCCGGCCAGATCGTCGATGCCCTCCACCAGGCGGCCCTTCTGCCGCATGGACAGGACCACCGCGAAGACGCCGACATTCATGAACAGGTAGATGGCCAGATAGATCAGCACGCCCTGGATGCCCAGCGTCGAGCCGGCGGCGATGCCGACCAGCACGAAGCCCACATGGCCGATGGAGGAATAGGCCATCAGGCGCTTGATGTTGGTCTGGACCACGGCGGCGAAGGCGCCGACGAACATGGAGCCGATGGCGATGAAGGTCACCACTTGGCGCCACTGCTCCACCAGATCGGCGAAGGGGCCGGTCATGACGCGGGTCAGCAGGCAGAGCGCGGCGATCTTGGGAGCCACGGCGAAGAACGAGGTCACCGGGGTGGGGGCGCCCTCGTAGACGTCGGGGGCCCACATGTGGAACGGCACCGCCGAAACCTTGAACGACAGACCGGCCAGCACGAAGACCAGACCGGCGATGACGCCCATGTTGGGCTTCACCGGGTGCTCGTGGCCGCCGGCGAACAGGTTGGCCAGGCCCTCGAACGAGGTGGTGCCGGCGAAGCCGTACAGCAGCGAGATGCCGTAGAGCAGCAGGCCCGAGGCCAGGGAACCCAGCACGAAGTACTTGAGGCCGGCTTCGGTGGCCTTGGCGTTGTCGCGGTTATAGGCGGCCAGCACGTAGAGCGACAGGCTCTGCAGCTCGAGGCCCAGGTACAGCGCGATGAAGTCGTTGGCCGAGATCATCATCATCATGCCCAGCGTGGCGAACAGCACCAGCACCGGATATTCGAAGCGGCCGATCTTCTCGCGCTCCAGATAGGGCAGCGACATGGCCAGGGCGATGGCCGAGGCCACCAGCACCAGCCCCTTGGCGAAGCCGGCGAAGCGGTCGGCGACGAACAGGCCGTTGAAGGCCGTCAGCCGCTCGGCCCCCAGGGACGACACCAGGACCATGGCGGCGCCAAAGGCCAGGATCACCAGGACGGACACCGACTTGGTGCTGTCCTCCTTGCGGAACACGCCGAGCATCAGCAGGGCCAGACCGGCCAGTGCGATGAAGATTTCCGGCAGCACCGGGACGAGGTCGGAAGTCTGGATCACGTCAGGGTCCCCCTCAACGGGCCGCCAGCGTCAGGCCGTCATGGGCGGCCCGGGCAAGCTCGTAATTTTGGATCAGCTTGGATACCGACGCATGCATCGGCTCGAGGAAGGTGCCGGGAGCGACACCCATCCAGATGGTCATGACCACCAGCGGCGCGAACACCGCGATCTCGCGCGGGCTCATGTCGAGGATGCCCTTCAAGTCCTCACGGGTCAGGCGGCCGAACACCACCCGGCGGTAGAGGTACAGCATGTAGGCGGCGCCCAGGACCAGGCCGGTGGCGGCGAAGAACGCCACCCAGGTGTTGACCTGGAACACGCCCATCAGCACCAGGAACTCGCCGACGAAGCCGGCGGTGCCCGGCAGGCCGACCGAGGCCATGGTGAACAGCATGAATACCGCGGCATACTTGGGCATGCGGGTGGCGAGGCCGCCGTAGCGGGAGATCTCGCGGGTGTGCATGCGGTCGTAGATCACGCCGACGCACAGGAACAGGGCGCCCGACACGATGCCGTGGGACAGCATCTGGAACAGCGCGCCCTCGACCCCCTGGGTGGTCATGGCGAAGATGCCGATGGTGACGTAGCCCATATGCGCCACCGAGGAATAGGCGATCAGCTTCTTCATGTCCTCCTGCACCAGGGCCACCAGCGAGGTGTAGATCACCGCGACGATGGACAGGGTGTAGATCAGCGGCGTGAAGTACACCGAGGCGTCCGGCAGCATGGGGATGGAGAAGCGGATGAAGCCGTAGGCGCCCATCTTCAGCAGCACGCCGGCCAGGATCACCGAACCGCCGGTGGGCGCCTCGACGTGGGCGTCGGGCAGCCAGGTGTGCACCGGCCACATGGGGACCTTCACCGCGAACGAGGCGAAGAAGGCCAGCCACAGCCACAACTGCATCTTGAAGGGGAACGAATGGGCCATCAGCGACGGGATGTCGGTGGTGTGGGCATCGAAATACATGGCCAGCATGGCGACCAGCATCAGCACCGAGCCCAGCAGGGTGTACAGGAAGAACTTGAATGCCGCGTACACCCGGCGCGCCCCGCCCCACACGCCGATGATGATGAACATCGGGATCAGGACGGCCTCGAAGAAGATGTAGAACAGCACCAGATCCAGCGCGCAGAACATGCCGATCATCATGGTCTCGAGGATCATGAAGGCCACCATGTACTCCTTGACCCGCTTCTCCACGCTGCCGAAGGCGGCCAGGATGCAGATGGGGCACAGGAAGGTGGACAGCAGCACGAACCACACCGAGATGCCGTCGACGCCCATGGAATAGGCGATGGTGGTCCCGGGGAACCACAGCGCGGTTTCCTTGAGCTGGAAGTCCGGCGAGGCGCCGTTGAACTTCGCCAGGATGAACAGCGACACCACGAAGGTGGCGATGGAGGTGAGCAGCGCCACGTTACGGGCGTTGCGCGCCACCACCTCGGTTTCGCCGCGGATGGTGAGGATGAACAGCGCTCCCAGCAAAGGCAGGAACGTGGTCAGCGAGAGAAGGGGCCAGTCGTTCATGGGGCGTCTTCCTCGTCCTCAGCGCGCGTTGAAAATGTACCAGGTGACGAACGCCGCCACGCCGATCAGCATGGCGTAGGCGTAGTGGTAGAGGTAGCCGCTCTGCATGCGGGCCACCTTCTGGGCGACCACACGGGTCGCCGCCGCCACGCCGTCCGGACCGACGCCGTCGATCAGCGCGCCGTCGCCACCCTGCCACAGACCGCGGCCGAGCTTGAAGGCGGGCTTCACGAAGAGCCAGTCGTACAGCTCGTCGAAATACCACTTGTTCAGCAGGAACTGGTGAACACCCTTGAAGGTGTTGGCCAGCGCCACCGGAAGACCCGGAGCGAACACATAGAACAGATAGGCCAGGGCGATGCCCGACACCGCCACCACCGTGGGCAGCAGGGCCACCCAGGAGGGGACGTGATGGGCGTTCTCCAGCGACGGATGGGCCGCGGTCACCAGGATCGAGCTGCGCCAGAAATCCTGGTTGTGGTGGCCGACGAACGCCTCGTAGCCCGCCCAGCCGGCGAACAGGGCGCCACCGGCCAGGAACAGCAGCGGAATCAGCATCACCGCCGGGCTCTCGTGGACATGGGCCATCACATGCTCGTCGGCGCGCGGCCGGCCGTGGAAGGTGAGCAGCAGCAGGCGCCACGAGTAGAAGGCGGTCAGGAAGGCGGCGGTGCAGCCCAGCCAGTAGGCACCCTGGCCGGCCAGGGTATGGGACGCCCAGGCGGCCTCCAGGATGGTATCCTTGGAGTAGTAGCCGGCGAAGAACGGGATGCCGGCCAGCGCCAGCGAACCGATCCACATCAGGACCCAGGTGACCTTGACGTGCTTCCAGATGCCGCCCATGCGGCGGATGTCCTGCTCATCGCTCATGGCGTGGATCACCGAGCCGGCGCCCAGGAACAGCAGGGCCTTGAAGAAGGCATGGGTCATCAGGTGGAAGATGGCGGCCTGGTAGGCCGACACGCCGATGGCGAAGAACATGTAGCCCAGCTGCGAGCAGGTGGAATAGGCGATCACCCGCTTGATGTCGTTCTGCACGCAGCCCACCGTCGCCGCGAAGATGGCGGTGGCGGCGCCGACCACGGTCACCACGGTCAGCGCGGTGTCCGAGAATTCGAACAGCGGGCTCATGCGGGCGACCATGAAGACGCCGGCGGTGACCATGGTGGCGGCATGGATCAGGGCCGACACCGGGGTCGGGCCCTCCATGGCGTCGGGCAGCCAGGTGTGCAGACCCAACTGAGCCGACTTGCCCATGGCGCCGACGAACAGCAGCAGGCAGCAGATGGTGATGGCGTGCCACTCGACGCCGAAGAAGTTGATGCTGGCGGCGGCCTTGTCCGGAGCGGCGGCGAAGATGGCGTCGAAGCCCACCGAACCGAACAGCACGTAGACGCCGAAGATGCCGAGCGCGAAGCCGAAATCGCCGACGCGGTTGACCACGAAGGCCTTGATGGCGGCGGCCGAGGCCGAGGGCTTCTCGTACCAGAAGCCGATCAGCAGATAGGAGGCGACGCCGACGCCTTCCCAGCCGAAGAACATCTGCACCAGATTGTCCGAGGTCACCAGCATCAGCATGGCGAAGGTGAACAGCGACAGATAGCTCTGGAAGCGCCAGATGGAGGGGTCATGGCTCATATAGCCGACCGAATAGACGTGCACGGCCGCCGACACCCAGGTGACGACGATCAGCATCACGGCGGTCAGCGTATCGACCTTCAGCGACCAGTTGACCGCCATGGTGCCGGAGCGGATCCACTCGGCGATCACCACGGTCTGGGCCTCGCCGCCCAGCGCGACCTTCTGGAAGATCAGCCCGGCCATCACGGCGGAGGCGATCAGCAGGGTGCAGGTGACGATCTGCGCGGCCCGGTCGCCGATGAAGCGGCCGAACAGGCCGGCGACGACGGCGCCAAGGAGCGGCAGGAATACGGTTGCAGTGATCATCCCGCTTACCCCTTGAGCTGGCTGATTTCTTCCACCGCGATGGACCCGCGGTTACGGAAGAAGACGACGACGATGGCCAGGCCGATGGCGGCTTCCGCCGCGGCGACGGTCAGGATGAACATGGTGAACACCTGTCCGACCAGATCGTTCAGATAGGACGAGAACGCCACGAAGTTGATGTTGACGGCCAGCAGCATCAGCTCGATGGACATCATGATGATGATGACGTTCTTGCGGTTCAGGAAGATGCCCATCACGCCCAGCGTGAACAGGATGGCGGCCACCGCCAGGTAGTGGGACAGACCGATCTCGAACATCAGATGCCCCTCCCCGACTGGACCTTCTTGAGTTCGACCGAATCGCGCGAGCGGCCGACCTGATCGGCGATCACCTGCTTGCGGACCCCGGTCCGCTTGCGGTGGGTCAGCAGGATAGTGCCGATCATGGCGACCAGCAGCACCAGACCCGACGCCTGGAACAGGTAGACGTAGTTGGTGTAGATCAGCTTGCCCAGCGCCACGGTGTTGGACGCCTGCTCCAGCGTCGGCGTCGGCGCCTTGACCATGGCCTCGACGTCGGGCGCGAAGGCCCAGCCGCCGAACATGGCCAGCAGTTCGACCAGCAGCACCACGCCGATCAGGGCGCCGGTGGGCAGGTACTGCAGGAAGCCTTCCTTCATCTCCACCATGTTGATGTCGAGCATCATCACGACGAACAGGAACAGCACCGCGACGGCGCCCACATAGACCACAACCAGCACCATGGCCAGGAACTCGGCGCCCAGCAGCAGGAACAGGCCCGCCGCGTTGAAGAACGCCAGGATCAGCCAGAGCACCGAATGCACCGGATTGCGCGATGAGATCACCATCACGCCGCTCGCCACCGCGATGGCGGCGAACATGTAGAAGATCAGAGCCGTGAACATGGATGGTCTCCCGTCACCGGTAGGGCGCGTCGGCGGCGATGCGGAAGGCCAGCTCGGCCTCCCAGCGGTCGCCGTTGGCGAGCAACTTGGACTTGTTGTACATGAGTTCCGCCCGGGTCTCGGTGGCGTATTCGAAGTTCGGACCCTCGACGATGGCGTCCACCGGGCAGGCCTCCTGGCACAGGCCGCAATAGATGCACTTGGTCATGTCGAGGTCGTAGCGCCGGGCCCGGCGCGACCCGTCGTCGCGGGGCTCGGGTTCGATGGTGATCGCCTGGGCGGGGCAGATGGCCTCGCACAGCTTGCAGGCGATGCAGCGCTCTTCCCCGTTGGGATAACGGCGAAGGGCGTGCTCGCCGCGGAAGCGCACCGACAACGGACCCTTTTCATAGGGGTAGTTGATGGTCACCTTGGGCTTGAACATGTAGCGCAGCGTCAGCGCCAAACCCTGGACGAGTTCGGTCAGCAGAAAGGCGCGCGCGGTGCGGTCGAGGAACGACATCGCTTTTCTCTCCTTAACCCTGGTTCGGCAGCCAGCCGAAAGCGGTCAGAACGCTTGCGGTCAGCACCAGCCAGAACAGCGAGAACGGCAGGAACACCTTCCAACCCAGACGCATCAGCTGGTCGTAGCGATAGCGCGGGAAGGTGGCACGCACCCACAGGAAGACGAACATCACCAGGCAGATCTTGATGACGAACCAGATCACGCCGGGGATGGGCAACCAGCCCAGGAACGGCGGAGCCATCCAGCCGCCCAGGAACAGGATGGAGGTCATCGCCCCCATCATCAGCATGTTGGCATACTCGCCCAGGAAGAACAGGGCGAAGGTCATGGCCGAGTATTCGACGTTGTAGCCGGCCACCAGCTCCGCTTCCGCCTCGGGAAGGTCGAAGGGGGCGCGGTTGGTCTCGGCCAGACCGGAAATGATGAACAGGATGAACATGGGGAAGTGCGGCACGATGAACCAGAGCTTGGTCTGGGCCGTCACCACGTCCGACAGGTTCAGCGAACCGACGGTCAGCAGCACCGAGATCAGGATGAAGCCGATGGAGACTTCATAGGACACCATCTGCGCCGCCGAGCGCAGGCCGCCCAGGAAGGCGTATTTCGAGTTGGACGCCCAGCCCGCCATGATGATGCCGTAGACGCCGAGCGACGAGATGGCGAACAGGTACAGCACGCCGACATTGATGTCGGCCAGCACCCAGCCCTTGTCGAAGGGGATCACCGCCCAGGCCACCAGGGCCAGGAAGAAGGTCAGCATCGGCGCGCCGATGAACACCACCCGGTTGGCGCGGGTCGGCAGCACCGTCTCCTTGACGAACAGCTTCAGGCCGTCGGCCATGGGCTGCAGCAGGCCGAAGGGACCGACCACGTTGGGTCCCTTGCGCATCTGCATGGCGCCGATCACCTTGCGCTCGGCATAGGTGAGGTAGGCCACCGCGATCAGCAGCGGCAGGACGATGGCGACGATCTGCAGAACGATGATCAGCAGACGCCACACGAAGGGGGGCAGCAGCCCGGTCAGAAGGTCAACCATGGGTCCCCGTCTTCTTGTGCTTGTGGTTGCAACCACCGCCGAAGGCTGCCGTGCATTCCGCCATGGTCTTGGAGGCGCGGCTGATCGGGTCGGTCTGATAGAAATTGTCGACGTTGCTCACCAGGGCGCCGTCGCCCAGGCTGCCCTCGGCGCCGAAGGCGGCGCCCCAGGCGGCCGGAACGACCTGGCCGATGGCGGCGAACACCGGGCTGGCCTTGGCCAGGCGCTCGCGCACCGCCTTCAGGCTGTCATAGGGCAGCGGCTTGCCCAGCGCCTCGGACAGGGCGCGGACGATGCGCCAGTCCTCCTTGGCCTCGCCGGGCGGGAACACCGCCAGACGGGTCTGCTGGGCGCGGCCCTCCAGGTTGACGAAGGTGGCGCTCTTCTCCGTGTAGGCGGCGCCCGGCAGGATCACGTCGGCGCGGTGCGCCCCGGCGTCGCCGTGGCTGCCCTGGTAGACCACGAAGGCCTCGCCCAGGGCCTTCATGTCCACTTCGTCGGCGCCGATCAGGAACAGCACCTGAATGTCGCCCTTGTGGGCGCCATCGACGATGTGGTCCACGTCGCGCCAGCCCTGACCCGGCACGAAGCCCAGGTCCAGGCCGCCGACACGGGCGGCGGCGGTGTGCAGCACGTTGAAGCCGTTCCAGCCGTCACGCACCAGACCGGCGGCGTCGGCCAGCTTGCGGGCCAGACCCAGCAGCACGGCGCCGTCGGCGCGGGACAGAGCCCCCTGGCCGATGATCAGGGCCGGCTTCTTGGCGTTCTTCAGCACCTCGAAGAAGGGATGCTTGCCCTCGGCCACGGCCTTGAGGATGGAAGCGTCGTCGCCCAGATGCTCGTACTTGTAGGTCAGGTCGCCCTTGTGGCCGATGCGGGCCACCTTGAAGCCGCCCTTCTGCCAGCGCTTGCGGATGCGGGCGTTGAGGACCGGATTTTCCTTGCGCGGATTGGAGCCGACGATCAGCAGGGCGTCGGCCTCTTCGATGCCGGCGGCGGTACTGTTGAACAGGTAGGAGGCGCGTACCGAGGCGTCCAGCTTGGCGCCGTCCTGGCGGCAATCCACGGCCTGCGACCCCAGGGCGGCCAGCAGATCCTTGTAGGCCACCATGGTCTCGGCATCGGCCTGATCGCCGGCGATGGCGGCGACCTTGGTCCCGGCGGCCTTCACCTTGGCGGCGATGGCGGCGAACGCCTCGTTCCAGGTGGCGGGGACCAGCTTGCCGTCCTTGCGGACATAGGGCTTGTCGAGGCGCTGGCGCTTCAGGCCGTCGCAGGCGAAGCGCGAGCGGTCGGACAGCCATTCCTCGTTCACGTCCTCGGCGACGCGGGGCAGGATGCGGATGACCTCGTTGCCGCGGGTGTCGACCCGGATGGCCGAGCCCAGCGCGTCCATGGCGTCGACGCTCTCGGTCTTCTTCAGTTCCCACGCGCGGTAGGTGTAGCTGGCCGGCTTGTTGGTCAGCGCCCCCACCGGGCAGAGATCGATCAGGTTGCCCGACAGCTCGGACGACACCGCCGCGTTGACGTAACGGCTGATCTCCAGGTGTTCGCCCCGGCCCAGGCCGCCCAGCACCGGGGTGCCGGCGATCTCGGAGATGAAACGGACGCAGCGGGTGCACTGGATGCAGCGCGTCATCATGGTCTGGACCAGCGGGCCGTAATCCTTGTCCGGCACGGCGCGCTTGCCTTCCTGGCAGCGGTTCTTGTCGGAGCCGTAGGCCATGGCCTGGTCCTGCAGGTCGCACTCGCCGCCCTGGTCGCAGATGGGACAATCCAGCGGGTGGTTGAGCAGCAGGAACTCCATCACGCCCTGGCGCGCCTTGCGCACCGCCGGGGTATTGGTCTTCACCACCATGCCTTCGCCCACCGGCATGGCGCACGACGCCGCCGGCTTGGGCATCTTTTCCACTTCGACCAAGCACATGCGGCAATTGCCGGCGATGGCCAGACGCTCGTGGTAGCAGAAACGGGGAATCTCGATACCGAGCAGATCGGCGGCCTGGATGATGGTCGTCCCGGCCTCGACTTCGATTTCCCTGCCGTCAATGGTCAGCTTGGGCATTGGGTCTTCTCTCTTCTCAGGCCGCTTGGGTCTTGGCTTGGCGATCCAGGATCCGCCGCTCCATCTCGGGACGGAAGGCGCGGATCAGGCCCTGGATCGGCCAGGCGGCCGCATCGCCCAGGGCGCAGATGGTGTGGCCCTCGATCTGGCGGGAAATCTCTTCCAGCAGATCGATTTCCGACAATTCGGCGTCGCCGGTGACCATGCGGCCCATCATGCGGCTCATCCAGCCGGTGCCTTCGCGGCACGGCGTGCACTGGCCGCAGCTCTCGTGCCAGTAGAAGCGCGACAGACGGTGGATGGCGCGCACCAGATCGGTGGACTTGTCCATGACCATCACGGCGGCGGTCCCCAGGCCCGAGCGCATGGCGCGCAGGGCGTCGAAGTCCATGGTGACTTCCTCGCATTGCTGCTTGGTCAGCATGGGAACCGACGAACCGCCGGGGATGACGGCCAGCAGGTTGTCCCAGCCGCCGCGCACGCCGCCGGCATGCTTCTCGATGAGTTCCTTCAGCGGAATGCCCATCTCCTCTTCCACGTTGCACGGCGTGTTGACGTGGCCGGAGATGCAGAACACCTTGGTGCCGGTGTTGTTGGGCTTGCCCAGGCCGGCGAACCACGCGGCGCCGCGGCGCAGGATGGTGGGCGCCACGGCGATGGATTCCACGTTGTTCACCGTGGTCGGGCAGCCATAGAGGCCGACGCCGGCCGGGAACGGCGGCTTGAGGCGGGGCTGGCCCTTCTTGCCTTCCAGGCTTTCGATCAGCGCCGATTCCTCGCCGCAGATATAGGCACCGGCGCCACGATGGACGTAGACCTCGCAATCCCAGCCCGAACCGCAGGCGTTGGGACCGAGCAGGCCGGCGGCGCGCGCCTCGTCGATGGCGATATTGAGATGCTCGGCCTCGCGCACGAACTCGCCGCGGATGTAGATGTAGGCGGCATGCGCCCCGATGGCGAAACAGGCGATCAGCGCGCCCTCGATCAGCTTGTGCGGATCAAAGCGCATCATTTCCCGGTCCTTGCAGGTGCCGGGCTCGCCTTCGTCGGCGTTGATGACCAGATAGTGGGGACGCGGCCCCTCGGTCTTGGGCATGAACGACCACTTGACGCCGGTGGGGAAGCCGGCGCCGCCACGGCCGCGCAGACCGGAATTCTTCATCTCCTCGATGATCCAGTCGCGGCCCTTGGCCAGAATATCCTTGGTGCCGTTCCAGTCGCCACGGGCCATGGCGCCCTTCAGGTGCCAGTCGTGGAAACCGTAGAGGTTGGTGAAAATCCTGTCGGAGTCGCGCAGCATCAGGCCTTCCCCCCCTCGAACTTCAACTCGGTGAGAGCGGTCGGGCCGCCCGCCGGGCACGAGAACTGACGACCGTTCTGGGGACCGGGCTTCGGCGTCTCGCCGCGCTTGAAGGCCTCCAGTACCGCCTTGGTGCTCTCCGCGGTCAGATCCTCGTAGTAATCGTCGTTGATCTGCATCATCGGCGCGTTGACGCAGGCGCCCAGACATTCCACCTCGGACAGGGTGAACTTGCCGTCGCCGGTCATGTCGCCGAACTCGACGCCCAGCGTCGCCTTGGCGGCGGCCACCACGTCGTCCGAGCCGCGCAGCATGCAGGGCAGGTTGGTGCAGACCTGGACGTGGAAAGTGCCCACCGGCTTGCGGTTGTACATGGTGTAGAAGGTCGCCACCTCCTCCACCCGGATGGGGGCCATGTCGAGCATCTCGGCGATGACTTCCATGGCGGCGCGGCTGACCCAGCCTTCCTGGCGCTGGGCCAGGTCGAGCAGCGGCATCACCGCGCTCTGCTGGCGGCCGGCGGGATACTTGGCGATGAAGGCCTTGGCCTTCTCCAGGTATTCGGGGGTGAAAGCGAAGCTTTCCGGTTCGTAGGAATGATTGCTCATCGGTCGATCTCGCCGAAAACGATGTCGATGGAGCCGATATTGGACACCACGTCGGCCAGCATGTGTCCCTTGGACATCATGTCGAGCGCCTGCAGGTGAACGTATCCCGGCGGACGGATCTTGCAGCGGTAGGGCTTGCCGGTGCCGTCGGCGATCAGGTAGACGGCGAACTCTCCCTTGGGGGCCTCGATGGCCGCGTACACTTCGCCGGCCGGGACCCGGAAGCCCTCGGTGAACAGCTTGAAGTGATGGATCAGCGATTCCATGGAGGTCTTCATCTCGGACCGCCGGGGCGGCGTGATCTTGTTATCCTCGACCTTGACCGGCCCATTGGGCATCTTGGCGATGCACTGCTTCATGATCTTGACGGATTCGCGCATTTCCAGCACGCGGACCAGATAACGGTCATAGCCGTCGCCGTTCTTGCCCACCGGAATGTCGAAATCCATCTGGTCGTAGACGTCGTAGGGCTGGGCCTTGCGCAGATCCCAGGCGATGCCCGAGGCGCGCAGGTTGGGACCGGTGAAGCCCCAATCCAGGGCCTGATCCGCCGTCACCACGCCGATATCGACGACGCGCTGCTTGAAGATGCGGTTGTCGGTGGCCAGGGTCTCGATGTCGTCCAAGACCTTGGGGAAGGTCTCGCACCACGCGGCGATGTCTTCCAGCAGGCCGGCCGGCAGGTCGGCGGCGACGCCGCCCGGGCGGTAGTAATTGGCGTGCAGGCGGGCGCCGCAGACGCGCTCGTAGAACTCCATCAGCTTCTCGCGCTCTTCGAAGCCGTAGAGCAACGGAGTCATGCCGCCCACGTCGAAGATGAACGCGGTGACATTGAGCAGATGGTTCAGGATGCGGCCGATCTCATCGTAGAGCGTCCGGATGAACTTGGCGCGGATCGGAATGTCGATGCCCAGCAGCTTCTCCGTGGCCAGCACGAAGGCATGTTCCTGGTTCATGGTGCCGACATAGTCCAGGCGGTCGAAATAAGGCGTCGCCTGGAGATAGGTCTTGTGCTCGATCAGCTTCTCGGTGCCGCGATGCAGCAGGCCCACATGGGGGTCGGCGCGGTCGACGACCTCGCCCGACATCTCGAGGATCAGGCGCAGCACGCCGTGCGCCGCCGGATGCTGCGGGCCGAAGTTGATGGTGTAGCTCTGGATCTGGGATTCGGCCATGTCAGTTCGCCTTCTCATCGCCGGGCAGCATCCCCGGCCCTTCCCAGGGCGACAGGAAATCGAAGCTGCGGAAATCCTGGGTCAGCTTCACCGGCTCGTAGATCACGCGCTTGGTCTCGTCGTCGTAGCGCATCTCCACATAGCCGGTCAGCGGGAAGTCCTTCCTGAGCGGATGGCCCTCGAAACCGTAATCGGTGAGGATGCGGCGCAGATCGGGATGGTCCGAGAACAGCACGCCGAACATGTCCCAGGTCTCGCGCTCGAACCAGCCGGCCGAATTGAACACGCCGGTAACGGACGGAACGGCGGTCTCCTCGTCGGTGGCGACCTTCACGCGGACCCGCTGGTTATGCTTCATGGACAGCAGGTGATAGACCACGTCGAAGCGCTGCTCGCGCCCCGGCCAGTCCACGCCGCAGACATCCACCAGTTGCTTGAACAGGCAGCCGGAATCGTCCTTGAGGAAGCTCAGGACCTTGACGATGGAGGCGGCCTTGACGGTGAGCGACAGCTCGCCCACGCGGTTGACCTCGGTTCCCAGCACATCCTGGGGCAGGGCTTGGGCGATGTACTCACCCAGATCCTTCAGCGCTTGCGTCATCTTGAGGGTTCCCCTAGGGCGCTATCGGAGGATGGAGCCGGTGCGGCGGATCTTCTTCTGCAGCTGCAGGATGCCGTACATCAGCGCTTCCGCCGAGGGCGGGCAGCCCGGCACATAGATGTCCACCGGCACGATGCGGTCGCAACCGCGCACCACCGAGTAGGAATAGTGATAATAGCCGCCGCCATTGGCGCACGAGCCCATGGAGATCACCCAGCGCGGCTCGGCCATCTGGTCGTAGACGCGGCGCAGCGCCGGGGCCATCTTGTTGGTCAGCGTGCCGGCGACGATCATCAGGTCCGACTGGCGCGGGCTGGGACGGAAGACCACGCCGAAGCGGTCCATGTCGTAGCGCGAACAGCCGGCATGCATCATTTCCACGGCGCAGCAGGCCAGACCGAAGGTCATGGGCCACAAGGAGCCGGTGCGGGCCCAGTTGACCACGGCGTCGACGCTGGCCAGCACGAAGCCCTTGTCGGAAATCTCGGTGGTGACGGCCTTGAGCAGCGCGTCCTGGGCCGGGCCAGGGGGCAGCGCCGCCGCATGGTCGGGCGACAGGATGCCGCCGGTTCCGGGGTTCACTCCCATTCCAGGGCTCCCTTTCGCCATTCGTAGATGAAGCCGATGGTCAGCACGCCGAGGAACACCATCATGGACCAGAAGCCGAACATGCCGATCTTGCCCAGGGTCACCGCCCACGGGAACAGGAAGGCCACTTCCAGGTCGAAGATGATGAACAGGATGGCGACGAGGTAGAACCGGACCTCGAACTTGGAACGGGCGTCGCCGAAGGCGTCAAAGCCGCATTCGTAGGCCGTGGCCTTTTCCGTGTCGGGTTTCTGGCGCGCCACGATCCATGAGGCCCCCACGCAGATCGCCGAAATCACGATGGCGATGCCGAGGAAAATCAGGATCGGCAGATATTCGAGCAGCCAAGCTTCCATCGTCCCTGCCCTACCAAGAGGTGTCCGATCGGAGGAAGCCCCGGCGTTTCGTGTCGTCGCACGTCCGTCACCGGCCGGTGTCTGTGCTGCAAAGCGAAGAGATCGACCTATAGGGATCGGACGGATGGACGACTTTGGCGAACGCGCCGAACGGGTACCCCCTCCTGCAACATACCAAAAGACTGCGGACAACCCCGCCCGCGACCAGCCAAGCCCCTCGCTCGGCGATCGATATCAGGCGGGATGGCGGGAGTGACGGGGCTCGAACCCGCGACCTCCGGCGTGACAGGCCGGCGCTCTAACCAACTGAGCTACACCCCCTCCGCAGCCACCCGCGTGGGTAGGCGTGGTGTAATCCACCCCCCATGGGCTGTCAAGCAAACAAGGCCGCGCCGCAGCGAAATTTGCCCCTTGCGCCGATCCGGGAATCAGGCATCCCGGCCACGGCGCGAATCCTCCTCCCGCCGGAAGGGCGCAACCGCGGGGGCCGCGGAGCGCCGCCCGCAGCGGCCGTCGCCCGGCTCCGGAACGCGAGCCGCCTTTATCGATGGAGAGTTTTGCAAGAGAGCGCCCCGGCGGCCCAAGGCCCTGTGAAGGCGTGGTGGGCGGTGACGGGTTCGAACCGCCGACATCCTGCGTGTAAAGCAGGCGCTCTACCGGCTGAGCTAACCGCCCGGTAGGCAGGTTCTAGGATGCCGCCGCATTTTCGGCAAGCCCCCAAAACAAAACCGGCCGCCCATTGGGCGGCCGGCACATCACTCTTTGAGGGAGGCATCCTTACTGGATGCCGTCCTTCAGGCCCTTGCCGGCCTTGAACTTCGGCTGCTTGGAGGCCGGAATCTTGATCTTCTCGCCGGTGCGGGGATTGCGGCCCTCGGACGCCGCGCGCGACGCGACGGCGAAAGTGCCGAAACCGACCAGGCGAACCTCGTCGCCGCCCTTGAGCGCGGAGGTAATGGCTTCGAAAACACCGTCCACGGCCTTAGCCGCATCGGCCTTGGACAGACCAGCGGCGCCAGCCACGGCCGTCACGAGATCGTTCTTGTTCACCTGAGGACCCCCTTCGTTATACCGACATTGATAGCCGACGATACCGCCTATCGAATTAGACGGGGCCAGTCTAATTCAGCCTGTCGGACAGCGTCAATGTGCAATCCGCAAGAAATGGCGGATTTGCTGGCATCCACGCCCTTCTCTCCGGCCCGTCCGCCAATGCAAAATCGGCGGCTCCCATGGGGAACCGCCGATTTCAGCTAAGGAAATACCCTTATCCCGCCTCAGTGGGTGACCAGACCGCCGGCCGCCGCCTCGCCGTCCTTGGCCGGCTTGGCCTCGGCCACGTCCACCGGCTCTTCCCACTCGATGGCCACCGGCTTGCGGGTCAGCGCCAGGGCCAGCACCTCATCGGCGGTGGAGACCGGGATGATGTCCAGGCCCTTCTTGACGTTGTCGGGGATCTCGGCCAGGTCCTTCTCGTTCTCCTTGGGGATGAGAACGGTCTTGATGCCGCCCCTGAGCGCCGCCAGCAGCTTTTCCTTCAGCCCGCCGATGGGCAGCACCCGGCCGCGGAGCGTGATCTCGCCGGTCATGGCCACGTCCTTGCGCACCGGAATGCCGGTCAGCACCGAGACGATGGTGGTGCACATGGCGACGCCGGCCGACGGGCCGTCCTTGGGCGTGGCGCCCTCGGGGACGTGGACGTGGATGTCGCGCTTCTCGAACACCGTCGGCTTGATCCCCAAGCTGACCGAGCGCGAGCGCACGTAGGAGCGGGCCGCCTGCACGGATTCCTGCATGACGTCGCCCAGCTTGCCGGTATGGCTGAAGGTGCCCTTGCCCGGCATGCTGACCGCCTCGATGGTCAGCAGCTCGCCGCCGACCTCGGTCCAGGCCAGACCGGTAACCACGCCGACCAGATCCTGCTCCTCCACCTCGCCGAAGCGATAGCGGTGGATGCCGGCGTACTTTTCCAGGTTGCGCGGGGTGACGGCGACCTTGACCTTACTGGTCGAGACGATCTCCTTGACCGCCTTGCGGGCCAGATTGGCCAGCTCGCGCTCCATGTTGCGCACCCCCGCCTCGCGGGTGTAGTAGCGCACGATATGGCGGAGCGCCTCGTCGCTGATCGACCACTCGCCCTTCTTCAGGCCGGCGGCCTTGATCACCTTGGGCAGCAGGTGGCGCTTGGAGATTTCCACCTTCTCGTCCTCGGTGTAGCCGGACAGGCGGATGAGCTCCATGCGGTCCAGCAGCGGCTGGGGCATGCGCATGGTGTTGGCGGTGGTGACGAACATCACGTCGGAGAGGTCGTAATCCACCTCCAGGTAATGGTCGTTGAAGGTGGCGTTCTGCTCGGGGTCCAGCACCTCCAGCAGGGCCGAGGCGGGATCGCCGCGCCAGTCGGCGCCCAGCTTGTCGATCTCGTCGAGCAGGAACAGCGGATTGGAGCTCTTGGCCTTCTTCATGCCCTGGACGATCTTGCCGGGCATGGAGCCGATATAGGTGCGGCGGTGGCCGCGCACCTCGGCCTCGTCGCGGACTCCGCCCAGGCTCATGCGCACGAAGTTGCGGCCCGTCGCCTTGGCGATGGACTTGCCCAGCGAGGTCTTGCCGACGCCGGGCGGCCCCACCAGGCACAGGATGGGACCGCGCACCTTGTCGGTGCGGATCTGCACGGCGAGATACTCGAGGATGCGTTCCTTGACCTTCTCCAGGCCGTAATGGTCGGAATTGAGCACCGTCTCGGCCAGCTTGACGTCTTTCTTGACCTTGGTGCGCTTCTTCCACGGAATGGTCAGCAGCCAATCCAGATAATTGCGCACCACGGTGGCCTCGGCCGACATGGGGCTCATGGACTTGAGCTTCTTCAGCTCGGCCAGGGCCTTCTCGCGCGCCTCGACGGTCAGCTTGGTCTTGGCGATGCGCTCTTCCAGCTCGGCGGTCTCGTCCTTGCCGTCGTCGCCTTCGCCCAGTTCCTTCTGGATGGCCTTCAGCTGCTCGTTCAGATAGTACTCGCGCTGGGTCTTCTCCATCTGCCGCTTGACGCGGTTGCGGATCTTCTTCTCCACCTGCAGGACGCCGATCTCGCCCTCCATGTAGGAGTAGACCCGCTCCAGACGCTCGGAGACCACCTCGATCTCCAGAAGCTCCTGCTTCTCGGCGATCTTCAGCGCCAGATGCGAGGCAACGGTGTCGGCCAGCTTGGCCGAATCCTCGATCTGGTTGACCGAAACCAGCACCTCGGGCGGAATCTTCTTGTTGAGCTTGATGTACTGCTCGAACTGGCTGACCACCGAGCGCGACAACGCCTCCAGCTCCTGCTGGTCGCCTTCGCGCTCGTCCACCACCTCGGCGGTGGCCTGGAAGAAATTCTCGTTGTCGGTGAAGCCGGTGATCCTGGCGCGCTTGCCGCCCTCGACCAGCACCTTGACGGTGCCGTCGGGCAGCTTCAGCAGCTGCAGCACGGTCGACACGGTGCCCACCGCGTAGATGTCCTCGGTGGTGGGGTCGTCCTGGGCAGCGTTCTTCTGGGCGACCAGCAGGATCTGCTTGTCTTCCCGCATCACGTCTTCCAGGGCCCGCACCGACTTCTCCCGGCCGACGAACAGCGGGACGATCATGTGGGGGAAGACGACGATGTCCCGAAGCGGAAGGACCGGGAAAACGTCGCCAGAAGGAGTATCGACCATGCTGCCTCATTCACGCCGGCGGTGGCCGAAACGGCTCACCGACTTGGACTTTGATGACTTGTCTTGAGCAAAGCTGGGGCGGATTCCCCCTGTCGTCAAGCCATGCCCAATGATTCTAGTGTGTTGTCGGGTGTGTCCGCAATGCAGATTTTGGCCCTGGGCCGAAGCGGGACACTAGGAATTGTGGGAAAAGGGACGAACGGGCCCCGCATAAGGAGCCCGTCCCGTGATGCCCCTTAAGCGCTGGACCCCACGTCCTCACGCCGTTCGGAGTAGATGTAGAGCGGCTTGGCGCGGCCCTCCACCACTTCCTTGTTGATCACCACCTCGTCCACGGCGTCGAGGCCGGGCAGGTCGAACATGGTGTCGAGCAGGATGGATTCCATGATGGAGCGCAGGCCGCGCGCGCCGGTCTTGCGCGCGATGGCCTTCTCGGCGATGGACTTCAGCGCGTCGTCGGAGAAGGCCAGACGGGTGTCCTCCATCTCGAACAGGCGCTGATACTGCTTGACCAGGGCGTTCTTCGGCTTGGACAGGATGTCGATCAGGGCGTCGACATCCAGGTCCTCCAGGGTCGCCAGCACCGGCAGGCGGCCGACGAACTCGGGGATCAGGCCGAACTTCAGCAGGTCCTCGGGCTCGACCTCGCGCAGGATTTCGCCGGTGCGGCGCTCGTCCGGACCGCGCACGTCGGCGCCGAAGCCGATGGAGGTGCCCCGCCCGCGCGAACCGATGATCTTTTCCAGGCCGGCGAAGGCGCCGCCGCAGATGAACAGGATGTTGGTGGTGTCCACCTGCAGGAATTCCTGCTGCGGATGCTTGCGCCCGCCCTGGGGCGGCACCGAGGCGACGGTGCCTTCCATGATCTTCAGCAGGGCCTGCTGCACGCCCTCGCCCGACACGTCGCGGGTGATGGAGGGGTTGTCGGACTTGCGGCTGATCTTGTCCACTTCGTCGATGTAGACGATGCCGCGCTGGGCCCGCTCCACATTGTACTCGGCGGCCTGCAGCAGCTTGAGGATGATGTTCTCCACATCCTCGCCCACATAGCCGGCTTCGGTCAGGGTGGTGGCGTCGGCCATGGTGAACGGCACGTCGAGGATGCGGGCCAGCGTCTGGGCCAGCAGGGTCTTGCCGCAGCCGGTGGGGCCGATCAGCAGGATGTTGGACTTGGCCAGCTCGACTTCGTTGTTCTTGCCGCCGTGCTGCAGCCGCTTGTAGTGGTTGTGGACGGCGACCGACAGCACCTTCTTGGCATGGCCCTGGCCGATGACGTAGTCATCGAGCACGGCGCAGATGTCCTTGGGGGTCGGCACGCCATCGCGCGAGCGGACCAGGTGGGTCTTGTGCTCTTCGCGGATGATGTCCATGCACAGCTCGACGCATTCATCACAGATGAACACGGTCGGCCCGGCGATAAGCTTCCTCACCTCGTGCTGGCTCTTTCCGCAGAACGAGCAGTACAGAGTATTCTTGGAATCGCCGCTAGAGGACTTGGTCATCGAAACTCCATTGGATCAAGGCGGCCGCATCGCACCCGCGAAGTCATGTTAGACACAGCCCGCCACGCCAGACAACGACAATTCTGTCATGCGCGCATACACAAACGGCCGGACCATTCCCCTTTGGGGAACCGGCCCGGCCGCTGGCGCCTGAACAGACTTTACGAAGCGCTGTCGCCCTCGGCGGCGGGACGCTTGTTCACCACCTCGTCGATCAGGCCGAATTCCTTGGCCTCCTCGGCGGTCATGAACTTGTCGCGCTCCATCACCTTCTCGATCACTTCCAGCGGCTGGCCGGTATGCTCCACATAGATGTTGTTGAGCCGCGCCCTGAGCGCAAGGATCTCGCGCGCCTGGATTTCGATGTCGGTGGCCTGGCCCTGGGCGCCGCCCGAGGGCTGGTGCACCATGATGCGGGAATTGGGCAGCGAGAAGCGCTTGCCCTTCTCGCCGGCGGTCATCAGCAGCGAACCCATGGAGGCCGCCTGGCCGATGCACACCGTGGAGACGGCGGGGCGGACGTACTGCATGGTGTCGTAGATGGCTAGGCCCGACGTCACCACGCCGCCCGGCGAGTTGATGTAGAAGGCGATGTCCTTGCTGGGATTCTCGGATTCCAGGAACAACAGCTGGGCGCAGATCAGGCTGGCGACCTCGTCGTAGACCTGTCCGGTCAGGAAGATGATCCGCTCCTTCAGCAGGCGCGAATAGATGTCGTAGGACCGCTCGCCCCGGTTGGTCTGCTCGACCACCATGGGAACCAGGGTGTTCATGTAGAGGTCGATCGGATCTCTTTCGCGCATGTTCCGTCCTTTGTGGATTTGACAACGGCGGGGGCGGACGCCGAGGAGGATTGGCCGCCCGCGACATTCATATGGTGAACATCGCGGGCTTTGCACGTCGAGGACCTATTCGGCCGCCTTCTTCTTGGCGGCGGCCTTCTTCTTCGGCTTGGCCTCGGCCTCGCCTTCGGAAGCGGCCTCGTCGGGGTCCTTGCGCAGATCTTCGACCGACACTTCCTTGTCGGTGATCTTGGCCAGCTCCAGGATGAAATCGACCACCTTCTCCTCGTAGAGGGGAGCGCGCAGCGATTCCAGGGCTTCCTGGTTCTTCTGGTAGTACTGCAGCACCAGGTGCTCCTGGCCGGGGTAGCGGCGGGCTTCCATCATGATGCCGCGGTTCAGGTCTTCCTGGGTCACGTTGATCTCGTTGACCCGGCCGACCTCGGCCAGCAGCAGGCCCAGGCGCACGCGGCGCTCGGCCAGGGCGCGGTACTCGACCTTCAACTCGTCTTCGGACTTGGCCGCGTCGGCGGGGTCGAGACGGCCGGCTTCCTTGTCGGTCTCCACCTGCTTCCAGATGGCCTCGAACTCGGCGTCGAGCATGCCCGGGGGAACCGGGAAGTCGTGACCGGCCGACAGGGCGTCGAGCAGGGCGCGCTTCAGCTTCATGCGCGACACGCCGTCCAGCTCGCGCGCGATCTCGTCCTTGATGGCGGTCTTGAGCGCGTCGAGGTTTTCCAGGCCGACCGACTTGGCCAGCTCGTCATCGATTGCGGCGGCCTTGGGGGCGCGCACTTCCTTGACCTTGACCTCGAACACCGCCGGCTTGCCGGCCAGGGCTTCGTTGCCGTAACCCTCGGGGAAGGTCACGTTGACCTCGGCGTCGGTGTCGGCCTTCTTGCCGACCAACTGGTCCTCGAAGCCCGGGATGAAGGTGTTGGAGCCCAGCTTCAGCGAGTAGCCCTCGGCGGTGCCGCCGGGGAAGGCCACGCCGTCCAGCTTGCCCACGAAGTCGATGACCACCACGTCGCCCGACTTGGCGGCGCGCTTGACCGGCTCGGAGCTTTCGTTGCGCTCGGCGATCTTGGCCAGGGCGTCGTCCACCTCGGCATCCGGCACCACGGCCTTGTCGCGCACCAGATTGACGGTGCCGAAATCCATGGTCTTGATCTCGGGCAGCACTTCCACCGCCACGGTGAATTCCAGGTCCGAGCCTTCCTCGTACTTGGTGATCTCGATCTTGGGCTGCATGGCCGGGCGCAGGCTGCCGTCGGTGATGGCCTTGCCGGCGCCGTCGTTCACGGCGTTCTCCAGGATCTCGCCCATCACCGCGCCGCCGTACTTCTTGCGCACGATGGTCATGGGCACCTTGCCGGGGCGGAAGCCGGGCATGGCCACGGTGCGGGCGATCTCCGCCAGCTTGTCCTGCATCCGGGTTTCCAGCTGCTGGGCGGGAACGACGACCTTGAATTCGTGCTTCAGGCCTTCGGCATTGATCTCGGTTACCTGCATCAGTCTATCGCCAATCGAATCGAGTGAGTTGAAATCGCTGCTCCCGCCGGTCGGCATGCGCCAGGGTCCAGGGCCGGCTTTGGTGAATGGTGCGGGCGAAGGGACTTGAACCCCCATGGCTTGCGCCGCTGGAACCTAAATCCAGTGTGTCTACCAATTCCACCACGCCCGCTTTTCGACCGTGCACGCCGGCGAACCCACGCGCGCAAACATGCGCACCCTGGGGCCGCCCCGTCGGGAGGGTCCTGTCTATAGCATGTTCGTTTCCAGGGAAACAGGGAAAAGCCGCATGGCCGTCCGAGGGAACTTTTGCCCCATGACTTCACGAATGGCAATTGTGGCGCCATGGTCTAATTCGATTTGAAACGACTCCAGTACTGGCCCATACTCGGCGCCGACATACTATTGGGGATCAGGTGGCAAAATGGATCTCGACCGCACCTCAAGCATCGCCTTCCTGCAGATCGACGAAGACACCAAGCGCGCATTGCGTGAATTCCGCGATATCCTTGCCCGCCATATCGACGGGATTCTCGAAACCTTCTACCGCCATGTCAGCAACAATCCGGCGACGGCGAAGATGTTCGCCACTCCCGAGCGGATGGCCCATGCGCGGGCCATGCAGAAGAAGCATTGGATGGAAAGCGTGTTCCTCGGCCAGTTCGACGACCGCTACTTCGCCCAGGTCACCGAGATCGGCAAGGTCCACCAGCGCATCGGCCTGGAGCCCAAGTGGTACACCGCCGGCTATTGCTTCGTGCTGAACATGGTCACCGGGGTGGCGGTCGAGCACTACCGCAAGGACCCGCGCCGCCTGACCCAGGTGCTGAACGCCGTCAACAAGGCGGCCTTCCTCGACATGGACCTGGCCACCTCGGTCTATATCGAGACCAATACCGCCGCCATCATCGCCCGCGAGCTGGGCGCCAAGGCCGACGTCTTCGAGCGTGAGGTCAAGGGCCTGGTGGCCTCGGTGGCGTCGTCGGCCGGCCAGATGGAGACCACCGCCAAGTCCATGACCGCCACCGCCGAGGAAACCTCGCGCCAGTCCACCACCGTGGCGGCGGCGGCCGAGGAAGCCACCGTCAACATCCAGACCGTGGCGGCGGCGGCCGAGGAGCTTTCCGCCTCCATCACCGAGATCAGCCGGCAGGTGGCCCAGTCGGCCCAGATCGCCGCCAACGCCATGGTCGAGGCCGACCGCACCAACCAGATGGTGCAGAGCCTGGCCGAGGCGGCCAGCAAGATCGGCCAGGTGGTCAAGCTGATCAACGACATCGCCTCGCAGACCAACCTGCTGGCCTTGAACGCCACCATCGAGGCGGCCAGGGCCGGCGATGCCGGCAAGGGCTTCGCCGTGGTGGCCAACGAGGTGAAGAGCCTGGCCAACCAGACCGGCAAGGCCACCGAGGAGATCGCCGCCCAGATCTCAGCGGTGCAATCGGCCACCCGCGACGCGGTGACCGCCATCGGCGGCATCGCCACCACCATCGGCCAGATCAACCACATCTCGGGGTCCATCGCCGCGGCGGTGGAGGAACAGGGCGCCGCCACCGGCGAAATCGCCCGCAACGTCCAGCAGGCGGCCCAGGGCACCTCGGAAGTCACCGAGACCATCACCCGGGTCAACACCGCCGCCGCCGAAACCGGTACGGCCGCCCGTCTGGTCCTGGACGCCGCCTCGACCCTGTCGCGCGATTCCACCCAGCTGGAGACCCAGGTGGACCGCTTTGTCTCGCAGATCAGGGCCGGTTGACAAACATCAGGGGGAGCCTATTGCGCTCCCCCTCCCCTATCCCTTCGCCAGCGCCTTGACCCGTCCCGACGCCGCCACCTTGCCGCTGGCCGAATAGGCCTCGTGGTTGGCGTCGATGTCGCCCAAGTCATAGAGATAGTTGACCATCAGCCCCGCCGACTGGTTGAGGCCGTTGGCCGACATGTCGGCCATCCAGTTGATCCGTTCGACCCGCGCTCCGTTCGACAGGTGGAAATGGGCCACCGGGTCGAGCGCCGCCACGCCGTCGGGACGCTTCTCGCGGGTCAGGTAGCGAGCGGCCAGACGGGTCAGCGGCCCCTCCAGCGCCTCGGCCAGCAGCGGCTCCGCCGTCCAGTCGGGCTCGGCCAGCAGGGCCTTGAGGCTGCCCTTGGCCCCCATGCCGCCCACCCGGGTCAGGGCCTTGTGCTCGGCCGGCGTCAGCAGCCCCGGCTCGCCCTCGGTCAGACGGCCCTCCAGCCAGCGGCGGAAGCCGGGGATGGGCGACAGGGTGGCGAAGGCCCTGATCTGCTTGAACTCGCGCGACAGGTCGTCCACCACCCGCTTGATCAGGAAGTTGCCGAAACTGATCCCCGCCAGGCCGCGCTGGGCGTTGTTGATGGAATAGAAGATGGCGGTGTCGGCCTTGTCGACGTCGCCCAGCGGCGCGGTGGGGTCCAGCAGGTCCTGGACGTTGCCGGCCATGTCCCGGACCAGGGCCACCTCGACGAAGATCAGCGGCTCGTCGCGCATGCGCGGATGGAAGAAGGCATAGAGCCGCCGGTCGGAATCCAGGCGGTTCTTGAGATCGGCCCAGCCCTGGATGGCGTGCACCGCCTCGTATTCCATGATCTTTTCCAGCACGGCGGCCGGCGAGCGCCAGGTGATGCGCTCCAGCACCAGGAAACCCACGTCGAACCACGAGGCCAGCAGCCCCTTCAGATCGGCCTCCAGCGGCCCCAGGCCGGGATGCTCGCGGCTCAGGCCCATCAGCTCGGCCCGCATGTCCACCAGGAACTTGACGCCCTCGGGCAGGGCGTTGAACTGGGTCAGCAGCTTTACCCGCGGCGGTTCCAGCGCCTGGCGCAGCTCCATCTCGGCGCGGCTGCGGGCCGCGTCGCCCTCCGCCGAGGCCAGGGCCACCGCCGCCGCGTCCACCGCGCCGCGATCCGGCCCGAACCCGCCGGCCAGCAAGTCCAGGAAGCGCACCCGCCCCTCGGCCGACAGCGACAGATAGGCGCGGCCGAGAGCCGCCGCCCGGGCGCGGGCCGACACCTCGCCGCCCTTGGCCGACAGGCAGGCCTCCATCTGGGCGCGCAGCCGCTCCAGGTCGGAAGCGGGCAGGCCGGGCGCCAGGGCCGGCACCTTGCCCGCCCCGTCCGATCCGGCGATGTCGCGCCATACTCCCTTCAGCCGGGACAGCAGGGTGGCGGCCGTGGTCTGGACTTCATTCATGGGCGTCTCCCCATCTCGGCCAGGATTGCAGGAAGCGCCTCGGGCAGATCCTCGGCGATCAGTCCGGGGCCGATGATGGTTGCCGCCCGCCCGTGCAGCCAGGCGGCGGCCGAGGCCGCCTGGAAGGGCTCCATCCCTTGGGCCAGCAGCCCGGCGATCAGCCCGGCCAGCACGTCGCCCGAGCCGGCGGTGGCCAGGGTGGGCGGCGCGTCGGTGGTGATGGCGGCCCGCCCGTCGGGATGGGCCACCACGGTGTCCGGCCCCTTGAGCAGCACCACCGCCCCCGAAACCCGCGCGGCGTGCCGCGCCCGCTCCAGCCGGCTGCCCGCCACCGCGCCGAACAGCCGGCGGAACTCGCCGTCATGGGGGGTGAGCACCACCCGGTCCGACAGATGCCGGAACAGATCGTCGCCCCGCCCCTCGAAGCTGGTCAGGGCGTCGGCGTCCAGCACGCAGGCACGCCCGGTGGCCAGGGCGGCCAGCACCTTGCCCGCCAGGACCTCGCCCACCCCGCCGCCCGGCCCCAGCAGCAGGGCGTTGCGCCGTCCGTCGGCCAGCAGGGCCGCGAAGGGTTCGGACGGAACCACCAGCAGGCCGGGGTCGCCGGCGCGGTAGATGCCCAGCGCCTCGGGCGGCGCCGCCACGGTGACCAGCCCGGCCCCGGCCCGGCGGGCGGCGCGGGCCGCCAGCCGGGCGGCGCCGGTCATCTCCGCCCCGCCCAGGATCAGGGCATGGCCACGGGAATACTTGTACCCGCCGGGCTCGATGCCGGGCAGCGCCCAGGCCCCCGGCCCGTTGCGGCGGAGGCTGGGGGCGATGTCGTCCAGCACCGAATCGGGAATGCCGATGTCGGCCACCACCAGTTCGCCGCATTTGAGCCGCCCGGGCAGCAGGCAATGACCGGGCTTGGGGCGGAAGAAGGTCACGGTGGCGACGCAGTCCGGCGCAAGGCCCTGCACCGCGCCGCTGTCGCCGTGCACGCCGGAGGGAACATCGACGGCCACCACCGGCAGGTTGCGCCGGGCGATTTCCACGATCACCGCGCGGGCGGCGCCCTCCGGCGGCCGGGACAGGCCGGCGCCGAACAGGGCGTCGATCACCCCCACGCAGCCGTCGAGGAGGGCGGGGCCCAGGGGCTCGACCGGCCCGGTCCACCGCCCGGCCATGCGGGCGGCATCGCCTCCGAGGACGTCCACCCCACCCAGCAGGCCGAGACGCACCGCCCAGCCCTGGCGGCGCAGCAGCCGCGCCGCCACGAAGCCGTCGCCGCCGTTGTTGCCCGGACCGCACAGGATGGCGATGCGGCCCCGCGGCAGCAGGCGCCGCGCCGTGGCGGCCACCGCCCGGCCGGCGGCCTCCATCAGCCGCTCGCCCCCGATTCCGGCCGCCATGGCGAGGCGGTCGGCCCGGTACATCTGCTCGACACTGAGGATTTCGTCGTTCATTCCACAAGGGTAATGCGCAACTGCCCATTTGCCAACGCGGAGCGGCTGGATTAAGTGTTCAGGGCTCGCAGGGAGGACGCAAGTGAAGGTCGTCGTCATCGGGGCCGGGGTGGTCGGCACCGCCAGCGCCTGGTATCTCGCCAAGGCCGGTCACGAGGTGACCGTGGTCGACCGGCGCGAGGGCGCCGGGCTGGAAACCAGCTTCGCCAACGGCGGCCAGATCTCGCCCTGCCATGCCGAGCCGTGGGCCAACCCCTCCGTCCTGCCCAAGGTGCTGAAATGGCTGGGCCGCGAGGACGCCCCGCTGCTGTTCCGCTGGAACCGCTGGGACCCGGCGCTGTGGGCCTGGGGGCTGCGCTTCCTGGCCAACTGTCCCCGTTCGCACGCCGAGATCAACACCGAACGCACCCTGCGGGTCGCCCTTTACTCCCGCGCCTGCCTGGGCGAATTGCGGGCCGAGACCGGCATCGACTACGACCAGCAGGTCCGGGGCATCCTCCACGTCTACCGCGACGGCGCCGAGTTCGAGCACGCCTGCCGCGCCGCCGAGGTGATGATCCGCCACGGGCTGCGCCGCCAGCCCAGGACTCCCGACGAATGCGTGACCATCGAGCCCGCCCTGGCCGCCGTGCGGGGGGAACTGGCCGGCGGCATCCACACCCCCGACGACGAAAGCGGCGACGCCCACAAGTTCACCCGCGGGCTGGCGGCGCTGGCCGAGGCCAGGGGCGTCGAGTTCCGCTGGTCCGTGCCGATCGAGGGGCTGGTCCGCGACGGCGACCGGGTGAGCGGCCTCGCCACGGCCCAGGGGCTCATCGCCGGCGATTCCTACGTCCTGGCCGCCGGCTGCGACAGCCCGCTGTTGGCCCGCCCCCTGGGACTCAGGCTGCCCATCGTCCCGGCCAAGGGCTATTCGGTGACCGTGCCGGTGGCCAACCATGCCGGCGCCCCCTTCGTCTCCATCACCGACGACGAGCACAAGATGGTCTATTCCCGCCTGGGCGACCGCCTGCGCGCCGCCGGCACCGCCGAGATGACCGGCTACGACCGCTCGCTCAACCCGGTCCGCGCCCGCCTGATCCTCGACAACGCCCGCCGGCTGTTCCCCGACGGCGGCGATTTCGAACGGGCCGAACCCTGGGCCGGCCTGCGCCCGGTCACCCCGGACAGCGTGCCGCTGCTGGGCGCCACGCCGTTCCGCAACCTGTGGCTGAACACCGGGCACGGCACCCTGGGCTGGACCATGTCCTGCGGTTCGGGCCGGGTCATCGCCGACCTTGTGTCGGGGCTGCAACCCGACATCGGTATGGATGGGCTGGGCATGGAACGGTTCGCATCCTATTTCTAACCCAGGGCATGGGCGTGACCGTCACGCTCGGAGGCAGTGATGTTGGTGTGGCGCGAGGCGATGAGTACCGGGCATGCCGAGATCGACAAGGCCCAGAAGCAGTTCATCGCCCATATCAACCAGTTCGAGACCGCGCTCCGCCAGTCGGGGCCAGACACCGCCATCGGACTGTTCCTGACCGGCCTCTACGATCAGGCCGCCATCAATTTCAGCCGCGAGGAAAAGGTCCAGCGCGAATCCTCGTTCCCCTTCCTCGACGCCCATCACCGTGAACACCGCGTGCTGCTCGACCGGCTGGCCGGCATCCAGAACCAGTATCAGGCCATGCCCCACAAGGCCGATCACGGGCAGCTGCTCCAGGACCTGGCCGGGCTGATCAAGGACTGGGTGTCGCACCACATGGTCCAGAGCGACGTCATGCTGCGCCGCTACATGCCACACCATCCGCCGCACCAGCCGGCCCGGGCTCGCCCGTGACAGGGGAAGAATTCCGCGATAAGCTCAGGCCCCCGCCACGTCCGTGGCGTCACCCCCCGCCATCGCCACAGGCAGACCATCGTTGTTCCAGATCTTCCGCGGCAATCACGAGGCAGGGCAGGCCGAGGGGGAAAAGCCTCGCGGCATAAGGTTGCGCCCGGTGGGAATCGTCGTCGCCACCCTGGCGGCGATCGGCGCCTATACCGGCGTGATCCTCAACAATATCAGTGAACTGGAGCGCGAGCGCCACGACTTCGCCGAATTGCAGGCGCGCAAGATCCTGCTGTCCTTCGAGACCCACACCATTCGCCTGTTCGACCTGGCCGACCTTTACCTGCGCTCGGCCCGCCACTTCGTCGAACAGGAAGGCGGCGATCATCTCGGCCGCTTCCTCGACCGGATCGCGCCGCCCCGGTCGGGGCTCTATTCCAGCACCCTGACCGTCCTCGACCGGCGCGGGCGGGTGACGTTCAGCAGCAATCCCGCCCTGATCCGGGGCGCCGATCTGTCCGACCAGCCGGTGTTCCTCCACTTCCGCAATGCCGCCCGCGATGATCTCCTGATCGGCGCGGCCAATCACAGCACGGTGGGCGACCAGCAATACTTCCACGTGGCCCGGCCGCTGCTGAACGGCAAGGAACTGGCCGGAATCGTCATGCTCGACGTCCATTCCAGCCAGATCGCCGCCTTCTACCGGGACATGACCCTGGGACCGAACTCGTCCGCCGCCATCTTCAGCCTGGACCGCAAGCTGATCGCCCGCCAGCCGCCACCGGTGGCCGACGCGGCCCCCATGGGGTCGCTGCAGATCTGGAGCGACGCCGAGGCCCGGGCGGAAGGCCGGTTCCGCAAGCGCTCGCTGCTGGACGGCGTCGAGCGCACCTTCCTGTACAAGCGCCTGGCCGATCACCCCCTGGTGGTGGTGATCGGTTTCGCCGATTCCGACCTTGCCGCCGGGCTGGATGGCGCCAAGCGCTCCGAGATCGTCGAAACCACCCTGTTCACCCTGACCGCCCTGGCCTTCGCCTTTCTCGTGCTGGTGATGGAGGGGCGCAACCGCCGCCTGGCCGAGGCCGAGCGGGCCAGCCGCGCCACCGCCGAACTGCTGGAACGCTCCAATGCCGACCTGGAGCGTTTCGCCTATGTGGCGTCCCACGACCTGAAGACGCCGCTGCGGGTCATCACCGGCTATGCCCAGATGCTGGACCGCCGCTACCGCGACAAGCTGGACGAGGAGGCCAACGAGTACATTGCCTTCCTCACCGCCGGCACCAAGCGCATGTACCGGCTGATCACCGACCTGCTGCACTACTCGCGCATCAACAGCCAGGCCAAGCCGCTGCAGCCGGTTTCGGCGGCGCGCGCCGCCGACATCGCCGTCAGCAATCTCAAGGCGGTGATCGAGGAAAGCGGCGCCACCGTCACGGTCGGCGGCCTGCCGACCATCCTGGCCGACGAGAGCCAGCTGTCCAGCCTGTTCCAGAACCTGCTGGGCAACGCGATCAAATACCGCCACCCCGAGCGCAAGCCGGATATCCGCATCGAGGCGGTCCGGCTGTCCGGCACCATCTGGCGCATGGCGGTCAAGGACAACGGCATCGGCCTCGAGCCCGAGCATTTCGAGCGCATCTTCGTCATCTTCCAGCGCCTGCACGCCGATTCCGCCTATGAGGGCACCGGCATCGGCCTGGCGCTCTGCCAGCGCATCGTCACCCGCCTGGGCGGCCGCATCTGGGTCGAATCCAAGCCGGGCGAAGGCTCCACCTTCTTCTTCACCGCCCGCGACGCCAGCGGGGATTAATCCTCCTCCTCGTCCTTCCGTTCCTCCGGCCCGCGCGGGGCGGTCTGCGGCAAGGCCTTGGCCTTCCTGCGGGGATGGGGACGCCAGGACCAGGGGCGGTCGCCCTGCCAGCCGGCCACGGTCTCCACCCGCACCCCGCCCGGCTCCAGCCACAGGACATACGGCCCGCGCCGCCACAGGTCGAAACGGTCGATCAGCACCCTGGCCCCCCGGCAGGTGCCGCGCAGCGGCACGCTGCTCACCACGATGTCGGCCCCGGCGCAGGCCTTCTCGGGGTTGTCCTCGTCCCTGACCAGGGCCACCACCCTTCCGTCCGCCCGCCACAAACACCCCGATTCATCGCAGCGCAGCCGTCCGTCCCGCGACGAACTTTTCTTCGGCCAGCGCTCCGCCGCCTCCGGCCCGGCGCGGCGGCTCCAGGTGTCCTTGAGAATCCGCCCGCCCTTGCCGTTGAGCAGCAACGCCCCCTCGGCCGTACGCAACGCCATCCCCTCGCCGCGCCCGTCCACCAGCAGGTCGGGCGGGCGGGCGAAAGCCATGGAGGCCAGGGCCACCGCCATGGGCAGTACCCCCCACCACCGCCACGTCCCCCGCCACAGGCACAGCCAGCACCCGCCCAGGGTGAACGCCACCATGGCCCACAGCGGCAGAATGGGCAGCGTCACCGCCGAACTGGGCCACGACGCCACCCACGCCGCCACCCGGTTGACGCCCTCGACGCCCCAGCCCATGGGCACCAGGGCCAGCGCCTCCAGGCCAAAGGGCAGCAGCAGGAACATGGCCAGCGCCCAGGGCATCACCCAGAAGCCGGTCAGCGGCACGGCGATCATGTTGGCGGCCACCGACCACACGGCGAAGCGGTTGAAGTGGAAGATGCCGTAGACCGCCGTGGCGAAGCCGGCGATCAGGGTGGACAGCACCACGCCCAGGAGATAGAGGCCGATGGCGGGGAGAGGGCCGGGATGTTCGGCCCGCCACGCCCCCTGCCTGGGCGTCAGGGTCTCGTAGGCGGCGATCATGGCCACCACGGCGGCGAAGGACATCTGGAAGCTGGGGCCGATCACCTCTTCCGGCGCCCACAGCATGATCACCAGGGCCGCCCAGGCCACCAGCCGCATGGACAGCGCCATGCGGTCCAGCAACACCGCCACCAGCACCAGCCCGGTCATGAAGAACGAGCGCTGGGCCGGCACCGGCGCCCCGGCCAGCAGGGTGTAGAAGCCGGCGCACAGGATGGCCAGGGCCGCCGCCCACTTCTTGATGGGATAGCGCAGCGCCACCGCCGGAAACAGGGCCAGCAGGGCGCGCAGGCCGACGAAGACCAGTCCGGCCGCCATGGTGATGTGCAGGCCGGAGATGGACAGGATGTGAGCCAGCCCGGAATCGCGGTAGGCCTGCATCATGGGGGCCGAGATGGGCATCTGGTCGCCGGTGACCAGCGCCGCCGCCACCGCCCCCCGGTCGCCCGGCAGAGCCTCGAGGATGCGCGAGGACAGCGCCTGACGGATCGCGTTGATGGCGACGGCAAGACCCGAGCGCCAACCGCCGGCCGCGTCGGGTTCGATCACCGCCACCGGGCCGAGGGCGGTGCCCATGGCTCCCAATTGCCGGAACCAGGCGAAGCGGGCGAAGTCGAAGGCGCCGGGCATGGCGGGCTGGGGCGGCGGCATCAGCATGGCGCGCACCCGCACCCGGTCGCCCACACTCGCCGAGGAAAGACCGGCCCTGGCCTTGATGCGGGCCTTAAGCGGCACCGCCACGTCGTCGCGGTCGTGCGCCACCCGGTCCAGTGTCAGGCGGCTGCCGCCGTCGGGCAGGGCTTCCACCTCCACCACCACGCCGTCGAGCATCAGGGCGCCGGTGGGCCGCTCCACCACCGGGGCGGCCAGACGCAGCGAACGTCCCTGGGTCACGGCGAAGCCCAAGGCCACGGCCAGCAGGCACGCGGCGGCCATCAGCAACGGCAGCGAACGCCGCCGCGCCAGGACCAGCCCCGCCCCGGCCGCCGCCACGCCCCCCGCCCCCCAGAATACCGGGGGTTCGGCGGGGAGGGCGAAGTAGAGGCCGATGCCCATTCCCAGGAAAACCGGCAGCCAAAGGGGCCAGCGCCCGCGCTCGGCCAGCAGGCGTTCTCCCATCGCGCGCAGGAAATCCGCCGCCGCGTCCGATCCGGAGCGCACGGTCGGGAAAACCCCTATCCAATCGGGCGGGTTTTTTGCCATCCACCCCCAACACCGGGCTGTCAGGGGCATAAAGATATGCTACACAGGCAGCCTTGTCCCCCTCGGCATAAAGGACGCCGAAAGCACCGTCATGACCGTCGTCACCCGCTTCGCCCCCTCGCCCACCGGCTTCCTCCACATTGGCGGAGGGCGCACCGCCCTGTTCAACTGGCTGTTCGCCCGTCACTTCGGCGGCAAGTTCCTGCTGCGCATCGAGGATACCGACCGCGCCCGCTCGACCGAGGCGGCGGTGGAAGCCATCTTCGACGGCATCCGGTGGCTGGGTCTCGACTGGGACGGCGAGGCGGTGATGCAGTTCGCCCGCGCCGGCCGCCACGCCGAGGTGGCGCGGCGATTGCTGGACGAGGGCAAGGCCTATCGCTGCTATTGCAGCCAGGACGAACTGACCGCCATCCGCGAGGACCAGCGCGCCAAGGGCCTGCCCATGCGCTATCCCGGCATCTGGCGCGACCGCGCCGCCTCCGAGGCGCCCGAGGGCGTCCCCTTCGTGGTGCGCCTCAAGGCCCCGAACGAGGGCGAGACCATCATCGCCGACCTGGTCCAGGGCGACGTGCGCGTCGCCAACGACCAGTTGGACGACATGGTGCTGCTGCGCGCCGACGGCACGCCGACCTACATGCTGTCGGTGGTGGTGGACGACCACGACATGGGCATCACCCACGTCATCCGCGGCGACGACCACCTGACCAACGCCTTCCGCCAGTACCAGCTGTACAAGGCCTGCGGCTGGGAGGTTCCCACCTTCGCCCACATCCCGCTGATCCACGGCGCGGACGGCGCCAAGCTGTCCAAGCGCCACGGCGCGCTGGGCGTGGACGCCTACCGCGACATGGGCTTCCTGCCCGAGGCCATGCGCAACTACCTGCTGCGCCTGGGCTGGAGCCACGGCGACGACGAGATCATCTCCACCGGGCAGGCCATCGAGTGGTTCAACCTGGACTCGGTGGGCCGCTCGCCGTCGCGCTTCGACTTCGTCAAGCTGACCAACCTCAACGGCCATTATATGCGCGACGCCGATGACGGCCGCCTGACCGGGTTGCTGGTCCCCCTGCTGGAGGCCAAGACCGGCACGGTGCTGAGCGGCAAGGCCGTCGCCCGCCTGCGCACCGGCATGACCGGGCTGAAGGAGCGGGCCAAGACCATGCTGGAACTGGCCGATTCGGCCCTGTTCTACGTCGCCGGGCGCCCGCTTGCCCTGGACGAGAAGGCCGCCAGGACCATGGCGGACGAAACCGCGATCGCCGATCTCGCCGCCTACAGGACCGAAGTCAAAGGACTGGAATCCTGGACGCGCGACACTCTCGAGGACGCCGCGCGCCGCCTCGCCGAGGCGCGCGGGCAGAAGCTCGGCAAGATCGCCCAGCCCTTGCGGGCGGCGCTTGCCGGTTCCTCGGTCTCGCCGCCCATCTTCGAGGTGATGGAGGTGCTGGGCCGCGAGGAATCGCTGGGCCGCATCGAGGACGCCCTCGGCGGGACCCGGCCCACGGAATCATCGGCGGCCTGAGGTCGCCGGAAGGTTTAAACAGTGAAGTAGACCACGGGGTATGAAGACATGACGAACGAGAACAAGGCTCCCAAGGAATCCGTCACGCTGATCAACAACAGCACCGGCAAGACCACGGAATTCCCGCTGCTGTCCGGCTCAATCGGCCCCAAGGTGGCGGATATCCGCTCCCTTTACGCCAGCCAGGACATCTTCACCTATGACCCCGGCTACATGTCCACCGGCTCGTGCAAATCGGCCATCACCTATATCGACGGCGACGCCGGCGTGCTGCTGCACCGCGGCTTCGCCATCGCCGATCTGGCCGAGAATTGCTCGTTCCTGGAAGTGGCCTATCTGATCCTCAAGGGCGAACTGCCCAACGCCGAGCAGAAGACCAAGTTCGAGTTCGACATCGCCCACCATTCCATGGTGCACGAGCAGATCAACTTCTTCTTCCGCGGCTTCCGCCGCGACTCGCACCCCATGGCCGTGCTGTGCGGCGTGGTCGGCGCCATGGCCGCCTTCTACCACGATTCCATCGACATCAACGATCCGCACCACCGCATGGTGGCCAGCTACCGCCTGGTGGCCAAGATGCCGACCATCGTCGCCTGGGCCTACAAGTACGCCCAGGGCCAGCCCTTCATGTTCCCGCAGAACAAGCTCTCCTACGCCGAGAACTTCCTGCACATGATGTACGCGACGCCCTGCGAGGAATACAAGGTCAGCCCGGTCCTGGCCCGCGCCATGGACCGCATCCTGATCCTGCACGCCGACCACGAGCAGAACGCCTCGACCTCCACCGTCCGTCTGGCCGGTTCGTCGGGCGCCAACCCCTTCGCCTGCATCGCCGCCGGCATCGCCTCGCTGTGGGGTCCCGCCCATGGCGGCGCCAACGAGGCCGTGCTGCAGATGCTGCACGAAATCGGCTCGGTGGACCGCATCCCCGAGTTCATCAAGAAGGCCAAGGACAAGGACGATCCCTTCCGCCTGATGGGCTTCGGCCACCGGGTCTACAAGAACTACGACCCGCGCGCCAAGATCATGCAGAAGACCTGCCACGAGGTGCTGAGCGAGCTGGGCGTCCATGACGAGCCGCTGCTGAAGCTGGCCATGGAGCTGGAGCGCATCGCCCTGGAGGACGATTACTTCGTCAGCCGCAAGCTGTTCCCGAACGTGGACTTCTATTCGGGCATCATCTTCCGCGCCATGGGCATCCCCACCCAGGTGTTCACCTGCCTGTTCGCCCTGGCCCGTACCGTGGGCTGGATCGCCCAGTGGAACGAGATGCTGACCGATCCCGACCAGAAGATCGGCCGGCCGCGCCAGCTGTACATCGGCGCGCCGCAGCGGGATTTCATCCCGCTGCACAAGCGTGGCTGAGACAGGGCCGAAACATTCCGAGGGGCGGCGCAGCAAGGCGCCGCCCCAAAGGATTCCACGCCCCGCCAACGACAATCTTCACCCCGACGCCCGCCGGCGCCTGCTGATGGCGGCGGCGGCCCTGGTCATCTCCGCCCTGGCGCTCCTCGTCGTAAGTATGTCAGGCTGGCGGTAGGCCAGATTCAGGAACCGCCGCCATGATGAACTTCCTCGACCGCCGCGTGGTCCACCCGGGCAGCTTCGTCTTCAAGGAAGGCGACAGCGGCGACCAGGCCTTCATCATCCAGACCGGCGCGGTGGAACTGCTGAGGGGCGAGACGGTGATCGCCGAACTGAGCGCCAACACCATCTTCGGCGAAATGGCCCTGATCGACGGGGCGCCGCGCATGGCCTCGGCGCGGGCCAGGACCGAGACGACGCTGATCGTCATCCCCCGCGCCATGGTCGACGCCAAGCTGAAGGGCGTCGATCCCTTCGTGATCAAGCTGCTGGGAATCCTGGTCCAGAACGTCCGGTCCATGGCCGGCAAGCTGGGGGAATCCAAACCGGACTCCCCCGCCGCGAATTAAGCCCGCACCGCCGCCATCGGCGCCGGCAGGAAGCCGGCCTGCACCAGATCGCGCACCTTCTCGAAGGCCTTGACCTCGATCTGGCGGATCCGCTCGCGCGAGACGCCGTAGCGGCCGCCCAGTTCCTCCAGGGTCAACGGCTCGTCGCGCAGGCGGCGTTCGATGAACACCTCGCGCTCGCGCTCGGTCAGCGTATCCAGCGCCCGGGCGATCAGCACCCGGCCCTTGGACAGTTCCTCGTGCTTGGCCAGGGCGGTTTCCTGATTGTCGGCCTCGTCGGCCATCAGGTCCTGAATCTCGGTTCCCCCCTCGCCGACGGGGGTGTTGAGCGAGGAATCGCGCCCCGCCATGCGGCGGTTCATGGCGATGACGTCGCGCTCGTCCACGTCCAGTTCGCGGGCGATGCCGGCCACATGCTCGGGCGGCAGGTCGCCCGCCTCCAGCAGCCGCAGCCGCGACTTGATGCGCCGCAGGTTGAAGAACAGCTTCTTCTGGGCCGCCAGAGTGCCGATCTTGACCATGGACCACGAGTTCAGCACGAACTCGTTGAGCGAGGCCTTGATCCACCACATGGCGTAGGTGGCCAGACGGAAGCCGCGGTCGGGCTCGAATTTCTTGACCGCCCGCATCAGGCCGATATTGCCCTCGCTGATCAGGTCGGCCACCGGCAGACCGTAATGGCGATAGCCCAGCGCGATCTTGGCGACCAGGCGCAGATGGCTGGTCACCAGGCGGTGGGCGGCGTCCGTGTCGCCGTAATCCGCCAGACGCTTGGCCAGCATGAATTCCTCCTCGGGCGCGAGGACGGGGAATTCCTTGATGTCCCTGAGGTATTTGGCAAGGCCGTCGTCACCGGCGACGACCGGAAATTTGGCTACCGACATGATCTGATCCCTCCAGTTGGTGTTTTCCTGGCGTCCAACGCGCCGGGAAACGTTCGAGAACCGGAAAAGACCGCTAGTCGAAGCACTGCATCTCGATACGCATCGTCATATCCTCCTCTGAGCAACATGACCCGGAGCCCGTCCTGGCGACAGCACCCCGATCCGGTGATCGCTTCGGCCCCATTCGGGCACCGACCGATTCCACCGTCACCATTATGGCGACAAGGCCCGGCTGAAATCAAGGGGCGGGAAACCGCCCCGCCGCTGCTCACCGGAACAGCTAAGCAGCCGATCATGGCGTGATTGTGGCGGTCTTCGCCGGCTGCATGGCGGCCATTCCGAACCGGCGAATCCATTCGGCGGAAATTGAGTCATGATGGACTCCTCCCTCGGCGAAGAGGCCTCCCCCTCCCGCCTCGGACGAACAAAAGGCAAGGCTCCCGCCCTCCCCCTCTGGATGGCGGGAGTATACGGACCCCGCCCCGCCCTCCCTGCCGGGGCGGGGTTGTCCGTTTCAGGCCATGTCCGCCTCAGTTGGGGGGGCGACGCTCCCGCGCCCCGGCCACGGCGACCACCGCCACCCCGCCGATGATCAGGGCCAGCCCGCCGAGATTGGCCGGCGACATCCCCTCGCCCAGCACCAGTGCCGAAATCACCAGCCCGAAGGCCGGCACCCCGAGAAAGCCGAGGGACACCGTCAGCGCCGGCAGGAGCCGGTTGACCGTCACCGCCGCCCAGAAGGCGAAGGCGGTGGCCAGGATACCGTTATAGCCCAGGGTCCAGGCCAGTTCGAAACTGCCGTCGGGCCGGGGCGCCCCCTCGAAGACCGCCGCCGCCGCCGCCAACGGCACCAGTCCGATCAGCATCTGCCAGGGGGCGAGCTCCAGGGGCGGCGCGCACCAGCGATGGCCGCGCACGTGCAGGATGGCCGCCGCCCAGATCAGGGCCGCCGCCAGCAGCATCAGGTTGCCGGTCACCGCCTCGCGGTCGCTCCAGTCGAAGGAAAGCGGATTGAACAGCACCACGATGCCGCCCAGGCCGAGCAGCAGCCCGGCCAGACGCCCGCGCGTCAGCCTCTCCCCCAGGAACAGGGCGGCGCCCGGCGCCACCCACAGGGGCGTGGTATAGGCGAGGATGGCCGAGCGCCCGGCCGGCACCACCAGCAGGGCCAGGTTGGTCAGCACCATGAACAGCGCCATGCTGAGCAGGCCCAGCGAAAAGAGGACCGGCCAATCCCCCCGGGGCGGCGGCCGCAGCCGGCCCATGGGCACCAGGATGGCCACCATGCAGGCCAGCCCCAGGGCAAGGCGGAAGGTGCAGAACCACAGGGGCTGGATATGGGTCAGCCCCATCTTCATGATCGGCCAGTTGCCGCCCCATACCAGAACCAGCAGGACCATCAGGATAGCCGCGCGCATCTTCCGGTCCTACCCGTTTTCCGGACCCAATTCTCCGGGCGCAGACTTTGCCACGCCGTCCATGGCATGATCCACCACTTCCGACCCCCAGAGGAGAAAGCCCGTGGATTTCGATGGAGAGCACCGCATCGAGGCGCCCCGCGCCCGGGTCTGGCAGGCCCTCAACGATCCGGCCCTGCTGGCCGCCTGCATTCCGGGCTGCGAGAAGCTGGACGCCACCGGGCCGGGACTCTACGCCGCCACCGTGGCGTTCAAGGTCGGCGCCCTGGCCGCCCGCTTTTCCGGTCTCCTGACCCTGGCCGACGTGGTCGAGGCTCGGTCCTATACCCTGAAAGGCCAGGGACAGGGCGGCATCGCCGGCTTCGTCTCCGGCTCGGCCCATGTTCTCCTGGACGACGACGGTACGGCCACCCTGCTGCGCTGGAAGGCGGCGGGCGAGATCGGCGGGCGGCTCGCCTCGGTGGGGGGAAGGCTGCTGCATGGCTTCGCCGTGAAGACCGCCAACGAGTTTTTTTTGCGGTTGAATACTAAACTCGGGTCGCAACCCGATTGCGGTTCAGAGTAGGGATCGCTACGTAATACATTCTGTCACAATACGTCATGACTTGACGTAGAGGGGGGTGGGATGATGGATAGCAGCGCTGCCGGCCTTGCTCCGGCCTTTAACCGGGAACGCCCCCATCCAATCCCTTCCGACGACAGGGTCCGCCGCCGCCTGCCCCGCAAGGAGCGGGAAAAGCTGATCATCGCGGAAGCCATCCGCTTTTTCGCCGAGGTGGGGTTCGAGGGGCAGACCCGCGCCCTGGCCGACCGCCTGGGAGTCACCCAGCCGCTGCTCTATCGCTATTTCCCCGACAAGGACGCCCTGATCGAGCGGGTCTACAAGGAAGTCTTCCTCAACGCCTGGGAGCCCGCCTGGCTGGAGACGCTCCAGGACCGCTCGCGCCCCCTGGTGGACCGGCTGACCGATTTCTACCTGGCCTATACCAGGGCCAATTTCAGCTACGAGCGGGTGCGGCTGTTCATGTTCGCCGGCCTCAAGGACGGCTCCATCGCCAGCCGCTACATGCTGCATGTGCGCGACCAGCTGTTCGTGCCGCTGTGCCGGGAATTGCGGGCCGAACTGGGAATCGGGACCGACGCTCCGATCAGCCTCGAGGAGATCGAGATGGCGGCCGGGCTGCACGGCGCCATCGCCTATGTGGGAGTGCGCCGCTGGGTCTATCACGCCCAGACCCCGCCAGACCTGGGGCCGGTCTTCACCGAACTGGTGCGGACCTACCTGGCGGGTGTCGGCGACAGCTACCGGCGCCTCGCCCCGGCCGGATAGCGAAACCCCTTGCCAGCCGTCCCAAGGGACGCTACCTCTCGGTGGCTGTCCAAAGGGGGATTTTCGAGCATGCGCAAGGCAGTTCTGGCCGTTACCGTGACCCTGGCCCTGGGGGCCTGCTCCAGCACGCCCAAGCCGCTGGTGCCCGACACGCCCGAGGGACCGGCCAGCTATGTCTGCTACAGCACCTGGCTGTCCGAGCCGGAAGAGGTCCGCGCCATCGCCGACCGCCAGTGCCGCCGCGCCGGCATGGAAGTGCGCGGCCTGCTGGGCCAGAGCTGGTCGCCCATGAAATGCGGCCTGATCACGCCGGAAGTGGCGGCCTTCCGCTGCGGCCGCGGCTACGGATACTGAGCCGGAACGAAAAAAGCCCCCGGCCGCGAGGCCGGGGGCTTTCTCATTCCCGCGTCAGAACCTACTGCACCTGCTGCACCGCCGACAGCAGCCAGCGGCCGCCGTTGGAGCTGCGCACGAAGGTCCAGGCCTCGGTGTGGGTCACCACGGAATCCGGCTTGCCGTCGGCCAGCGCGCCGGTGTCCAGGCGCACCATGTAGTCGTTGCACGAGAAGGTCAGGATGGCGGTCAGGTAGTCGAAACCGCCCTCGCTCCACGACTCGCTGACATCGCCCTTCAGCAGGGTGACGTTCTCCACCTTGTTGGCCAGACCCTCGCTGGCGTTGCGGCTCAAATCCTCGGACAGGAACGACACCACCTCGGGGGTGGCGAAGCGCTTCAGCTGCATCAGGTTGCCGTCGCTCCACGCCTGCTGCACGCCGAGCAGGATTTCCGTGAAGGCGTCCTGGTCGTTGCCCGAGGGGTCAAATTCCCGCTCGATGCGCGGCTGGGCCGGGGCGGCGGCCAGCACGGGCTCCACATGCTGGTCGGGCATGGTGCGGGCCATGTAGGGGTTGCCCTGGGCGGCCGGACCGGCGGCGGCGGCGGCACGGCCGCGGAACAGCCGGATGGCCAGCCAGACCAGCCCGCCGATGATCGCCAGTTGGAGCAGCAGTCCCATCATGCTGGCGCCCGGCGAAGCGTCGGAGGCGGCGGCCAGGGCCGGCGAATGGCCGAACAGCATGGAGCCGATGCCGGCGCCGAGCAGGCCGCCGGCCAGACCGGCCATCATGGGATTGC
>NZ_AONQ01000027.1 GCF_000342045.1 Paramagnetospirillum caucaseum
TGCCTTAGGGATCGCCACGGTGATGACCTGCACCCTGTCGGTGGATCACCGGGTGGTCGACGGCGCGGTGGGGGCCGAGTTCCTGGCCGCCTTCAAGACGCTGATCGAAGACCCGTTCGCCATGTTGCTGTAGGGAGGGACGCGTCATGAGCCGCGAGGCCGTGCACGCCGCCTTCGCCAGCCTGAAGGCCGATTTCCGCGATGAACGCTTTCCCGTCATCGCGGGACGGCTGGCCGGCGAATCCCTGGCCTGGGGCGAGCGGCTTCTCAAGCTGTTCGCCACCGCCGGCCGCGACGCCCTGGAGGCGGTGGACATGCTCACCCGCTTCTGGGTGGTGCGCTATCGCGGCATGCCCGAACCCGCCGACCTGGGCGGGGCCGGGGCGGGGGCGGCCTTCGTGCTCGCCTTCACCGCCTTTCCCTATCTCGACGTCATGATGGACGCCTGGGAACTGGGCGAGGTGGCCGGGGAGCATGGGCCGGATCGCCTGACCCTGCATTGCCTGTTCGACGGCGAGGACCAGGGCACCCTGGTCACCGCCCTGCGGGCACAAGGCGGGTGGCGCTTCGACCTGATGGGGCTGTACCGCGACAAGGCCAAGGCCCTGGAGAACTTCATCGAACTGGAGTTCGGCGCCTTCGACGCCTTCCTCGACCATTACGTGGCCGAGCACGATCTGAGTTTCCATACGGAACAAGCCTGGCGGCCTTTGGCCGGACAATAAAAACCGGGAGGGAGTGAGATGGGTCTGAGAGTAAGGGAAATGCCCCGGCCACCGGGCATGCCGGTGACGCCGTTTCCCACGGGCAGCGTCGCCGAGCGCTCGGCCCTGGCCGGTCTGGTCGCCATGATCGAGAACAACCCCGCCTTCTGCAATCGCGGCGTCCTGCCGGAAGAGCAGGAGCGCTGCTACCGCGCCGTGGTCGACGCCAGGCGCCTGATCGGCGAGACCGCCGAGTTGCTGCCGCCCGGCACGCCGGCCGAGGATCTGCTGGCCGCCATGCGCGCCGCCTGCCGCAAATATATTTCCGAGGCCGAGTCCTGGGACCGCCGCACCGGGCGCCGCTACCAGATGCCCACCTTCGTCTTCTACCAGTTGCTGGGAGCCTTCCGCGAATTGCTGGGAGTGCATGTCTGGCGCCTGGCCGAGGCCTACGACATGGAAATCGAAGGCCGCCTGAACATGATCTTCCCCGGCTCGCCGGAATAATTTGGAGAGAAAGATGGCCGAGAACAGCTTCGACATCATCGTCATCGGCGGTGGCCCCGGCGGCTATGTCGCCGCCATCCGCGCCGCCCAGCTGGGGATGAAGACTGCCCTGGTGGAGCGCGAGCACCTGGGCGGCATCTGCCTCAACTGGGGGTGCATCCCGACCAAGGCCCTGCTGCGCTCGGCGGAAGTCTACCGCAACATGAGCCATGCGGAATCCTACGGCCTGTCGGCCCCCGGCGCCTCCTTCGACCTGGCCAAGATCGTGGCCCGCTCGCGGGGCGTCTCGGCCCAGTTGCAGGGCGGCGTCAAGCATCTGCTGAAGAAGAACAAGGTCACGGTGATCGAGGGCACCGCCAAGCTGGCCGGCGGCGGCAAGGTGGCCATCGAGGGCAAGGGTGGGGTGATCTCCGCCCCTCACATCATCCTGGCGACGGGTGCCAGGGCCCGCATCCTTCCCGGCTTCGAGCCCGACGGCAAGTTCATCTGGACCTACAAGGAAGCCCTGGTCCCCGACACGTTCCCCAAGCGCCTGCTGGTCATCGGCTCGGGCGCCATCGGTATCGAGTTCGCCAGCTTCTTCAACACCCTGGGCGCCCAGGTCACCGTGGCCGAGGCCATGGACCGCGTCCTGCCGGTGGAGGATGCCGAGATCAGCGCCATGGCGAGCAAGAGCTTCGAGAAGCAGGGCATGAAGATCCTGGTGGGCGCCAACATCAAGGGGTGTAAGAAGAACGCCGCCGACGTCACCGTCACCATCGAGGCGGGCGGCAAGACCCACGAGGTCACCGTCGACCGGATCATCACCGCCATCGGCATCGTCGGCAACGTGGAGAATATCGGCCTGGAGGCCACCAAGGCCAAGGTGGAGCGCACCCACGTCATCACCGACGAATACTGCCGGACGGCCGAGCCCGGTCTCTACGCCATCGGCGACATCGCCGGCGCGCCCTGGCTGGCCCACAAGGCCAGCCACGAGGCGATGATCTGTGTCGAGAAGATCAAGGGCCTGCCCGATGTCCATCCGTTGGAGATGATGAAGATTCCGGGATGCACCTACTGCCATCCGCAGGTGGCGTCGGTGGGGCTGTCCGAGGCCAAGGCCAAGGAGAAGGGCTATGCGGTCAAGGTCGGCCGCTTCCCCTTCGCGGCCAACGGCAAGGCCATCGCGCTCGGCGAGACCGAGGGCATGATCAAGACGGTGTTCGACGCCAAGACCGGCGAATTGCTGGGCGCCCACATGATCGGCGCCGAGGTCACCGAGATGATCCAGGGCTACGTGGTCGCCAAGACCCTGGAAACCACCGAGGCCGAGCTGATGCACACCGTCTTCGCCCATCCGACGCTCTCGGAAATGATGCACGAGTCGGTGCTTGACGCCTATGGCCGGGCGGTGCATTTCTAGCCAATGCAGCCATCAAACCCACAATTTTCGGGCGACCTCTATCTCTGGAGCGAGATTGCCCGGAACTTTGGGATTGTGATTGCGGGAATTATCGGACTGTGGATCGCCGGGATGCGAAGCCGCGCCGCCAATATGCAGGCGCGTGCCGCGCTTGAACAAAATGAGCTTGCACGCCGCGATCACATTACCGAACTATTCAATAGAGCCGTTGGTCAACTCGGAGACGACAAGCTGGAGGTTCGCCTGGGCGCGATCTATACGCTTCAGGCAATCTGCGAGGATCAAGCCTTCAAGATATATGCTACCCCGGTTACGGAAACATTATCGGCCTTTGTCCGAGATCGCGCGACACCGGAAAATGGAGAGGTTCCTACGGATGTTCGGGCAATCGCTGAGCTGCTGCTTGTCATAGCGAGAGAAAAACGAGGTGCTGAAAATGGCTCATCCAGCCTTGAATCTTGAAGGGGCCTTTCTTCCTCGATCCGACTGGAGCAAGGCAGGCCTCAATAATGCCCGGTTTATGAAGACAAACCTAGCGGGGTCCGATTTTTCTGGCAGCGTTTTGAATGCTGCCGATCTCAGGCAGGCGGTGTTGATCGGTGCAAATTTCGAAGGCGCCGTTCTCAACCATGCTCGCTTGACTGACGCTGACCTTACGGAAGCACGTTTCCTGCGATCCGTGCTGAACAATGCGAACATGCATGGTGCCTGCTTGAAGGGTGCAATTCTGGCAGGGGCTGTGATGAATAACGCGGATCTTTCCTGCGCCACCCTTGAAGGGGCTGACTTGAGAGGGGCCATAATCAACAATGCCGACCTAAGTGGGGCCGACTTGCGCGGAGCGGATCTGACCGGAGCCCTGAACCTGACCCGAGACCAGATTGAGTCTGCCATCACCGATGAGACGACCGTGTTGCCGGTCTATTTGAAATGAGCATGAACACGCAGCCCCTGCGCCATCCCGAGAAAGCCCGCAAGCCGGACAACATCTCTCCGCGCAAGCCCGACTGGATCAGGGTCAAGGCCCCCACCTCGGAAGAGGCGGCCGAGGTGCGCCGCCTGATGCGGGAAAAGAACCTGCACACGGTGTGCGAGGAGGCGGCCTGCCCCAATATCGGCGAATGCTGGAAGCACAAGCACGCCACCTTCATGATCCTGGGTGACACCTGCACGCGGGCCTGCGCCTTCTGCAACGTCAAGACCGGCAATCCCAGGGGGGCCACCGATCCGGCCGAGCCCGAGCATCTGGCCGAATCGGTCAAGGCCATGGGACTGAAGCACGTCGTCATCACCTCGGTTGACAGGGATGACCTGACCGATGGCGGCGCTTTCCAGTTCGTCGCCTGCATCGAGGCCATCCGCAGGACCTCGCCCGAATGCACCATCGAGGTGCTGACCCCTGACTTCCGCGACAAGGGCGACGGGGTGGAGCACATCGCCGGCGCGCGGCCCGACGTGTTCAACCACAATCTGGAAACCGTGCCGCGTCTCTATCCCGGCATCCGGCCCGGCGCGCGCTATTTCGAATCGCTGCGCGTGCTGCAGCGGGCCAAGGCCGCCGATCCGACCATATTCACCAAATCGGGCATCATGGTGGGATTGGGCGAGGAGCGGGCCGAGGTGCTGCAGGTCATGGACGACATGCGCTCGGCCGGGGTGGATTTCATCACCATCGGCCAGTATCTCCAGCCGACCTTGAAGCATGTGGCGGTGTCGCGCTTCGTCACCCCCGACGAGTTCGAGGATTACCGCGCCCAGGCCCGTGCCAAGGGCTTTCTCATGGTGGCGGCGACGCCGCTCACCCGCTCCAGCCACCACGCCGACCGCGATTTCGAGGCGCTGAAGGCCGAACGCCTGCGCCGCCAGGGGTAATCAGGGACCATTATGCCGACCCACGCCGAGCAGCGCGTCCTGCCCTATACCCCCGAGCAATTGTTCGAACTGGTGGCCGATGTGGCTCGCTACCCTGAATTCCTGCCGTGGTGCGTGGCGTCGCGCATCCGTTCGCGCGACGGCGACGTGTTCTTCGCCGATCTGGTGATCGGCTTCAAGATGGTGCGCGAGCGCTTCACCTCCAAGGTGACCCTGACCCGCCCCGACCGTGTCGACGTCACCTATACCGAGGGGCCGTTCAAGCACCTCAACAACCACTGGAACTTCAAGCCCCATCCCAACGGGACCGAGATCGACTTCTACGTGGATTTCGAATTCCGCTCCAAGCTGCTGCAGACCATGATCGGCGCCCTGTTCAACGAGGCGGTCAAGCTTATGGTCTCGGCCTTTGAAAAGCGCGCCCGGCAGCTTTACGGGCCGTAAGCGAGGGCGGAATCAAGAACGGCGCGATGCCTTGGGGCACCGCGCCGTGACTTGGTCGGCCGCAGCCTTCAGCGGCGGCCGCGCCGGGTGGGCTGCTTGTCGGTGGTTTCGCCGGCCTTGCGGCCCAGCCCGATCTTCTTGGCGAAGTCCGAACGCTGGGCGGCGTAGTTGGGGGCGACCATGGGATAGTCGGGGGGCAGGCCCCACTTCACCCGGTATTCGTCCGGGGTCATGTTGTAGGTGGTGCGCAGATGCCGCTTCAGCATCTTCAACTTCTTGCCATCCTCGAGACAGATGATGTAGTCGGGAGTCACCGACTTCTTGACGGCGATGGCCGGCTTCGGAGCCTCGGACTTTGCTTCCGGCTGGCCGCCCTCAAGGGATGAAAGCGACCCGTAGACCGTATTGATCAGTTCCGGCAATTGTCCCGCCGGAACCGGGTTCTTTCCCACATAGGCGGCGACTACATCGACGGCCATGCGCAGCAGGTCGTCACGATTGGTTTTGTCCGAGTTGATGTCGCTCATCTGGCTATCCGACCACGGTTTGTTGGCATAATTGAATCAATGAATGCATGGCGGAACTTCAGTGTCAATTGGAAATTGAACCGTGTGAATAATGAGTTCTTGGAGTTGGTGTGAAGTGCAATAATCATTATCCGGATGGATGGGGGATTACCCCGATGGTCTGTATGAACGGCCATGCTTCTATTGCAGGGGGCGCCTGTTCGTGATGCTTTTTGGAAAGTCGCGGCGGCGGCCCTGTGTCGTGATCGGACATGCCCCATAAGCTTGTGGCGCATTGGCAAGCTGGTCCGACATATGGTATCTAGCCCATTCGAACAAGGATCGCCGGGGTAGGGTGTTGATGAGCGCGAAAACCATTGCCATTGCCTGCGATCACGGCGGCATCGAGATGAAGGAACTGCTGGTCAAGGATCTGGCCGCCTTGGGCTGGTCGGTGCTCGACCTGGGCACCGATGGGCCGGACTCGGTGGACTATCCCGATTTCGCGGTGAAGCTGGCCGAGGCGCTGAAGGGCGGCAAGGCCGAGCGCGGCGTGCTGCTGTGCGGCACCGGAATCGGCATCTCCATCGCCGCCAACCGCTTCGAGCATGTGCGTGCCGCCCTGGTGCACGATGCCTTCGGGGCGCGCATGTGCCGCCAGCACAACGACGCCAACGTCCTGGTGATGGGCGGGCGTACCACCGGTCCCGAGGTGGCGCGCGACTGCCTGAAGATTTTTATCGAGACCGAATTCGAGGGCGGCCGCCACGCGCGGCGCGTCTCCAAGCTGTCCGGCGACGGCCAAGCCTGAGCCCTGAGTCCATATCGTCACGACCCGCCTGCCAGAAAGAGATCCGATGTCCAGCGCACCCACCGACACCTTTTTCCGCACCCCGCTTTCCGAGCGTGATCCCGAGATCTTCGCGGCCATCACCCAGGAGCTGAAGCGCCAGCAGGACCAGATCGAGCTGATCGCCTCCGAGAACATCGTCTCGCGCGCCGTGCTCGAGGCCCAGGGCTCGGTGATGACCAACAAGTACGCCGAGGGCTATCCCGGCAAGCGCTACTATGGTGGTTGCGAGTTCGTCGATATCGCCGAAAGCCTGGCCATCGCGCGCGCCTGCCAGATTTTCGGCTGCACCTACGCCAACGTCCAGCCCAGCTCGGGCTCCCAGGCCAACCAGGGCGTCTTCATGGCCCTGTTGCAGCCCGGCGACACCATCATGGGCATGAGCCTGGCGGCCGGCGGTCACCTGACCCACGGCGCGGCGCCCAACCAGTCGGGCAAGTGGTTCAAGGCCGTGCAGTACGGCGTGCGCAAGCAGGATTCCCAGATCGACTTCGCCGAGGTGGAGGAACTGGCCCGCACCCACAAGCCGAAGCTGATCATCGCCGGCGGTTCGGCCTATCCGCGCACCATCGACTTCGCCCGTTTCCGCAAGATCGCCGACGAGGTCGGGGCGTTCTTCATGGTGGACATGGCGCACTTCGCCGGGCTGGTGGCCGGCGGTGTGTATCCCAATCCGCTGCCCCATGCCCATGTGGTGACCACCACCACCCACAAGACCCTGCGCGGCCCGCGCGGCGGCATGATCCTGTCCAATGACGCCGATATCGGCAAGAAGATCAACTCGGCCATCTTCCCGGGCATCCAGGGCGGCCCGCTGATGCATGTCATCGCCGGCAAGGCGGTGGCCTTCGGCGAGGCGCTGCGCCCCGAGTTCAAGCTCTACGCGCGTCAGGTGGTGGACAACGCCCGCGCCCTGGCCGACACCCTGGTGCGGCGCGGCCTGGACATCGTGTCGGGCGGCACCGATTCGCACCTGATGCTGGTGGACCTGCGGCCCAAGAAGCTGACCGGCAAGGCCGCCGAGGCCAGCCTGGAGCATGCCGGCATGACCTGCAACAAGAACGGCATTCCCTTCGACCCCGAGAAGCCGACCATCACCTCGGGCGTGCGTCTGGGCACTCCGGCGGCGACCACGCGCGGCTTCGGCGTCGAGGAATTCAAGAAGGTGGGCGAACTGATCGGCGACGTGCTCGACGGTCTGGCCGCTTACCCTGAGGACAACTCGGCGGCCGAGGCCCGTGCCCGTGCCGAGGTGGCCGAACTGTGCCGGCGCTTCCCGATCTATCAGTAAGGCGCCCATCGACCAAGAACAGGAGCGGGGGCAGGGGAAGCCCCCGCCGGTTTCCCGGGGGGAAAGACCATGCGGTGTCCGTTTTGCGGTCACGACGATACCCAGGTGAAGGATTCGCGGCCCACCGAGGATAACTCGGCCATCCGGCGGCGGCGTTCGTGCCCGGAATGCGGTTCGCGCTTCACCACCTTCGAGCGGGTGCAGATTCGCGATCTGGTGGTGATCAAGAAGGACGGCTCGCGCTCGCCCTTCGATCGCGACAAGGTCCTGAAGTCGCTGCGGATTTCTCTGCGCAAGCGCCCGGTGGACGATGAACAGATCGAGCGCATCGTCAACGGTATCCATCGCCGCCTGGAAAGCATGGGCGAGAACGAGGTGCCGTCCAAGTTCATCGGCGAGCTGGTGATGGAGGTGCTGATGGACCTCGACAAGGTCGCCTATGTCCGTTACGCCTCGGTGTACCGCAACTTCCGCGAAGCCAAGGACTTCGAGGATTTCCTGGGGAAGATGGTTGTCAGCCGCCACGACTGATCGCAGCCAGGCCGAGAGCGATCTCGGCCACATGCGGGCCGCCCTGGCGCTGGCCCGGCGTGGCCTGGGCACCGTGTGGCCCAACCCCGCCGTGGGTTGCGTCATCGTGCGTGACGGCCGGGTGGTCGGGCGGGGCTGGACCCAGCCCGGCGGCCGTCCCCATGCCGAGACCGAGGCGCTGGCCATGGCTGGCGCCGGCGCCCAAGGCGCCACCGTCTACGTCACCCTGGAGCCCTGCGCCCATCACGGCAAGACCGCGCCCTGCGCCGACGCCCTGGTCGCCGCCGGGGTGTCCCGCGTGGTGGTGGCGGTGCAGGACCCCGACCCGCGCGTGGCGGGCCGGGGCATCGACCGCCTGCGGGTGGCGGGCATTCCGGTGACCGAGGGCGTGCTGAGCGCCGAGGCCGCCGAGCTGAACGCCGGTTTCTTCCTGCGCATCACCACCGGACGGCCGCTGGTCACCCTCAAGCTGGCCACCACGCTGGACGGCCGCATCGCCACCCATACCGGCGAAAGCCGCTGGATCACCGGCGAGCAGGCCCGCGCCAGCTCCCATCTGCTGCGCGCCGAGAGCGACGCCATCATGGTGGGCAGCGGCACCGCGCTGCATGACGACCCCGACCTGACCTGCCGCCTGCCCGGGCTGGTGGAGCGCTCGCCGGTGCGGGTGGTGGTGGACGGGCGGCTGCGGCTGCCGCTGACCAGCCGGCTGGTCGCTACCGCCAATGACGTCCCCACCTGGTTGCTGACCCTGGAAGGCTGCGACGACAATCGCCGCGAGGCCTACGAGGATGCCGGTGTGGACGTGGTCGAGGTCTCGGCCGGACCCGACGGCGCCATCGACCTGGAACTGGCGCTGCAGGCCCTGGGCGAAAGCGGGGTGACCCGCGTCCTGGTGGAGGGCGGCGCCCATCTGTCCGCCGCCCTGCTGCGGGCCGGTCTGGTGGACCGGCTGGTATGGTTCCGCGCGCCCCGCCTGATGGGCGGCGACGGCCTGCCCGCCGCCGTGTCGTTCGGTATCGACCATCTGGTCCAGACCCCGCATTTCGAACGCGTCGAGATCCGCCCCGTAGGCGACGACGTGATGGAAACCTATATTCGTCTTTAAAGAGCGAGGTTGACTCCATGTTCACCGGCATCGTCACCGATCTCGGCGAGGTGCGCCGAATCGTCCGCGGCGAGGGGCGGGAAGCCCGCTTCGAGATCGCCAGCGCGTACGACACCGGCACCATCGCCATCGGGGCGTCCATCGCCCATAACGGCGTCTGCCTGACCATCATCGAGGTGGGGCCGGACTGGCATGCGGTGGAGGCCTCGGCAGAGACCCTGTCCAAGACCACCCTGGGCTCGTGGCGCGAAGGCTCCAAGGTCAACCTGGAGCGGGCGCTGAAGGTGGGCGACGAACTGGGCGGCCACATCGTCTCCGGCCATGTGGACGGGGTCGCCAGGGTGGTGGATATCCGGCCCGAGAACGAATCGCTGCGTTTCACCTTCGAGACGCCGGCCGATCTGGCCTGCTTCGTCGCCCCCAAGGGCTCGGTGGCGCTGGACGGCGTGTCGCTTACCGTCAATGAGGTTGACGGAAGGCGGTTCGGGATCAACGTCATTCCCCACACCCAGTCGGTGACCACCTTCGGCACCTATCGCCCCGGCGACGAGGTGAATATGGAAATCGACATGCTGGCACGCTATGTTGCGCGCCTCTTGCAGAGGGAATAGCGCTTCGTGTCCGAATATCACCAGTACCTGTCGTCCATCGAGGACATCATCGAGGAAGCCCGCCAGGGCCGCATGTTCATCCTGGTGGACGACGAGGACCGCGAGAACGAAGGCGATCTGGTCATTCCCGCCGAGCATGCCAATGCCGACGCCATCAACTTCATGGCCCGCTTCGGCCGTGGGCTGATCTGCCTGTCCCTGACCCGGGGGCGGTGCGAGCATCTGGGCCTCAAGCCCATGAGCGCCGACAACGGCACCCGCATGGAGACCGCCTTTACCGTCTCCATCGAGGCGCGGGAAGGCGTCACCACCGGCATCTCCGCCGCCGACCGGGCGAAGACGGTGGCGGTGGCCATCGATACCGACAAGACCCGCTACGACATCGTCACGCCGGGGCACGTCTTTCCGCTGATGGCCCGCGACGGCGGGGTGCTGGTACGCGCCGGCCATACCGAGGCGGCGGTGGACATTTCGCGCCTGGCCGGGCTCAACCCGTCCGGGGTGATCTGCGAGATCATGAACGACGACGGCACCATGGCCCGCATGCCGGACCTGGTGAAATTCGCCCAGCATCATGGACTGAAGATCGCCACCATCGCCGACCTGATCGCCTATCGCCGCCGCAACGACAAGATCGTGGCGCGCGAGGTCGAGACGCCGTTCCACTCCAAGTGGGGCGGCGACTGGACCATGATGGTCTACACCAACACCGTGGCCTATGCCGAGCACATCGCCCTGGTCAAGGGCGACCTCGGCGCCGAAGGGCAGGTGATGGTCCGCGTCCATGCCGTCAACGTGCTGGACGACGTGCTGGGCGACCAGGGCTCGGGCAAGGCCGGCGAGCTTCATTCTGCTATGGAAATGATCGCCGAGCATGGCTCGGGGGTCATCGTGCTGATCCGCGAGCCGCGCCCCACCAGCCTGTCCGACATGGTCCGCGCCCATCTGGAGCGGCGTCCGCCGGCCCCGGCCTTGCGTGATTACGGCGTCGGCGCCCAGATCCTGCTGGATCTCGGGGTGCATGAAATGATTCTGCTGTCCAACACCAAGCGCTCCATCGTCGGCCTTGAAGGCTATGGCATGAAGGTGGTGGAACAGCGGCCGATTCCGGTCGGCTGAACAGTACCGACGAAGGCCGGCCCCGTTTTGTGTGGGCCGGAACGAGGAGGCAAGCCCAAGGGGCGCCGTGGCTCATGCCGCGAAAGCCAAGCGAAGCGCCCGGCGCCTGAGGGCTGTGTTAAGGAGACAAGTCCATGGCGAAGGTTCTCATCATCGAGGCCCGCTTCTACGACCATATCGCCGACGGCCTGCTGGCCGGGGCGCGTGCCGAATTCGACAAGGCGGGCGTGGCCCACGACCTGCTGGTGGTGCCGGGCATCTTCGAACTGCCGGCCGCCCTGAAACTGGTGCTGACCGCCGCCGAGCAGGGCAACGACAAGGCCCGCTACGACGGCTATGTCACCCTGGGCTGCGCCATCAGGGGCGAGTCCGACCATTACCACCATGTGGGCACCGAGTGCATGCGGGGCATCGCCGATTTGTCCATGGCCTACGACCTGGCGCTGGGCAACGGCGTGCTGACCGTGCATAACGAGGCCCAGGCCCTGGCCCGCTCCGATCCGGCGCGCAAGAACCTGGGCGGCCAGGCGGCGCGGGCCTGTCTGCGCATGATGGCGGTCAAGCGCGAGCTGGGGCTCTCGTCATGACCGTCAACCCATCGGTTGCCAAGCGCAGTGCCGCCCGGCTGGCCGCCGTCCAGGTCCTCTACCAGATGGAGATGACCGGGACCGATACCGAACGGGCGCTGCAGGACGCCAAGGACCGCCGCGCCGCCGAACCCAAGGGACGCATGGCCGATCCCGATTCCTCGCTGCTCAATCAAGTGGTGCGCGGCGTCGCCGCCCAGGTGGACGAAATCGACGGCCATGTGGGCCGGGCGTTGTCTTCCGACTGGACCGTCGACCGCCTGGAGGCGGTGCTGCGCGCCATCATCCGGGCCGGCGCCTGGGAATTGTCGGCGCGGCCGCAGACACCGGCCCGGGTCTGCATCTCCGAGTGGGTCGACGTGGCCCATGCCTTTTATTCCGGTCCCGAACCGGGGCTGGTCAACGCGGTGCTCGACCGTCTCGCCCAGACCCTTCGCGGCGGCGAGATGGGCAAGGGAGCCTAGGATGAAGCCGAAGGGCTTCATCCGTCGCGGGGCGGAACGCCCCTACCGAGAGCGAGGTCTACGGTGAGCGGCGGAGCGCCCGACGAGTTCGGCCTGATCGCCGAGTTGTTCGCTCCGCTCGCCGCCGGTTTTCCCGGAGCCTTGGGGCTCACCGACGACGCCGCCTTCATTCCCGCCGAGCCCGGCTATGACACCGTCGCCACCATGGATTCCATGGTGGCCGGCGTGCATTTCCTGCCCGACGACCCGCCCGATCTGGTGGCGCGCAAGCTGATCCGGGTCAATCTCTCCGATCTGGCCGCCAAGGGGGCCGAGCCCCGGCTGCTGCTGCTGTCCGCCGCTTTCCCCGTGGGGGTGGGCCAGGACTGGCTGCGCGCCTTCGGGGCCGGGCTGGCCGAGGATGTGCGGGAATTCGCCGTCCATCTGATCGGCGGCGACACGGTGTCCACGCCGGGGCCGCTGACCCTGACCCTGACGGCCCTGGGACGGGTGGCGGCGGGGCGGGGGCTGAAACGGTCCGGGGCCAGGGCGGGCGACACCATCTGGGTGTCGGGCGGTATCGGCGACGGCGCCCTGGGCCTGAAGGCCATCCGCGGGCAATTGCCCGGCCTTGCCGCCGCCCATCTGGAGTTTCTCGCCGGGCGCTACCGTCTGCCCCAGCCCCGGGTGGGCCTGGGACCCCGGCTGGTGGGCTTGGCCCATGGTGCCATGGACGTCTCCGACGGGTTGGTCCAGGATCTCGGCCACCTGTGCCGGGCCTCGGGCCTGGCGGCACGCATCGCGGCGGCCAGGGTGCCGCTGTCGCCGGCCGCCGCCGCCGCCTTGGGCCACGACCAGTCCCTGCTTGCCTCGGTGCTGGCGGGAGGCGATGATTACGAGGTGTTGTTCACCGCGCCGCCCGGGGCGGAGGAAAGTCTCACCCGCCTGTCCGCCGAACTCGGCGTGGCCCTGACCGCCATCGGCTCGGTGGCGCCGGGCGAGACGGGCAAGGTCGCGGTGACCGGCCCCGATGGGCGGGACGTGGATGTGGGGCAGGGGGGGTGGCGCCATTTCGGCGACCCGCAACAGGGGGAATAGCGTTTGGTCCGGTTGATCTTCATGGTGGTGGCGTTGCTGATGCTGATCGGCGCGGTCATCGGCGGCCTGTATTTCTGGGGCATCGATCCGCTGGCCAAGCTGGGCATCACCGCGCCCATGATCGGTAAGGAACCGGCGGCTCCCCCCCCGCCGCCGCCGCCCAGCTATGTGGATTTCGGCCTGCTGATCGTACCGGTGATCCAGGACCGCGAGGTCAAGAAGCAGGCCGAGATGATCGTCCGCCTGGAGGTCGATCCCAAGAACAAGGAAATCGTCGCCAAGAATCTGCCGCGCCTGCAGAACGCCTATCTGGCCGAGATGATCTCCTATCTCAGCATCGCGGTGAAGGAGGGCCAGCCGCTGGACGTTCCCGTCATCCGCCGCCGCCTGACCGCCAGCGCCGAGAAGACGCTGGGCGGAGTCTACGTCAAGGACGTGCTGATCGAGAATCCCAACCTGAAATAGCCTCTACCCCTTCGGCTAGTCCCAAAGGCGATTCCCCCCTGCCCGAAGGTGCGGGGGCTCCCGGTGAATAGGGACGGGCGATGTCGAAATTGCCCCAGGCGATCCAATTTCATCGCAATAATTCCAGAATATCGCCGTGATGCGAGCATTTTATTGCATCAAGGAGGTTCTTCTGGCAGTTTCTCCACGCTTCCGTCGTTCCCATCGCGCCCGGCCCATGTGGCTGGGCATTTGGCGGTGAGTCGGCGCCAAGAAGATACATCAGGGGACTCGAACCACATGACCTACCTCTTCGTGATCGCATGCGGCGTTCTGGCGCTGCTGTACGGGGTCTACGCCATCAAGTCGGTGATGGCGACCTCGGCCGGCACCGCCCGGATGCAGGAAATTGCCGCTGCCGTGCAGGAAGGCGCCGCCGCCTACCTGAACCGGCAGTACACCACCATCGCCATGGTCGGCGTCGTCGTCACCATCATCCTGGCCGCCCGCCTGGGCATCTATCAGGCTGTCGGCTTCGTCATCGGCTCGGTGCTTTCGGGCGTCGCCGGCTACGTGGGCATGAACGTCTCCGTTCGCGCCAACGTCCGTACCGCCGAGGCTGCCCGTTCGGGTGGCATGCAGCAGGCCCTGGACGTGGCCTTCAAGTCGGGCGCCATCACCGGTCTGCTGGTGGTTGGTCTCGGCCTGATCGGCGTCGCCGGCTACTACATGCTCCTGAAGAATGTCGGCATCGATCCGCGTGCTCTGCTTGAGGCCCTGGTGGCCCTGTCGTTCGGCGCCTCGCTGATCTCCATCTTCGCCCGTCTGGGCGGCGGCATCTTCACCAAGGGCGCCGACGTGGGCGCCGATCTGGTGGGCAAGGTCGAGGCGGGTATCCCCGAGGATGACCCCCGCAACCCGGCCGTGATCGCCGACAACGTGGGCGACAACGTCGGCGATTGCGCCGGCATGGCCGCCGACCTGTTCGAGACCTATGCGGTGACCGTCGTGGGTACCATGCTGCTGGGTTCGATCTTCTTCACCGGCGTCGCCCAGGAACAGATGATGATGCTGCCGCTGATCATCTGCGGCGTGTGCATCTTCGCCTCCATCGTCGGCACCTTCTTCGTGAAGCTCGACGCCACCAACAACATCATGAAGGCGCTGTACAAGGGCGTCATCGTGACCGGCGTGCTGTCGGCGGTCTTCGTCGCCGTCATCATCAACGTCTATCTGGGCGGCTTCGGCGCCACCTTCAAGACGGCCACCCTGACCATCACCGGCATGGACCTCTATATGTGCGCCATCATCGGTCTGGTCGTCACCGGCCTGCTGGTGTGGATCACCGAGTACTACACCGGTACCGATTACCGTCCGGTCAAGTCGGTGGCCCAGGCCTCGACCACCGGCCACGGCACCAACGTGATCCAGGGTCTGGCGGTTTCCATGGAAGCCTGCGCCCTGCCGGTGATCGTGATCTCCGTCGCCATCATCGTGTCGTACAAGATCGCCGGCCTGTTCGGCATCTCGGTGGCCGCGACCACCATGCTGGCCCTGGCCGGCATGATCGTTGCCCTCGACGCCTACGGCCCGGTGACCGACAACGCCGGCGGCATCGCCGAGATGGCCGAGCTGCCCAAGGAGGTCCGCAAGACCACCGACGCTCTCGACGCCGTCGGCAACACCACCAAGGCCGTCACCAAGGGCTACGCCATCGGCTCGGCCGGTCTGGCCTCGCTGGTGCTGTTCGCCGCCTACACCGAGGACCTCAAGCACTACTTCCCCAAGCTGAACATCACGTTCAGCCTCGAGGATCCCTATGTGGTGGTCGGCCTGTTCCTCGGCGGTCTGCTGCCCTACCTGTTCGGTGCCATGGGCATGCAGGCGGTGGGTCGCGCCGCCGGTTCGGTGGTGGTGGAAGTCCGCCGCCAGTTCAAGGAAATCCCCGGCATCATGGAAGGCACCGCCAAGCCCGACTACGGTCGCGCCGTGGACATGCTGACCAAGGCCGCCATCAAGGAGATGATCATCCCCTCGATGCTGCCGGTGCTGTCGCCGATCGTGCTCTACTTCGTCATCCTGATGGCTGCCGATCAGAAGGCCGCCTTCACCTGCGTGGGCGCCATGCTGCTGGGCACCATCGTCACCGGCCTGTTCGTCGCCATCTCGATGACCTCGGGCGGCGGCGCTTGGGATAATGCCAAGAAGTACATCGAGGACGGCCATCATGGTGGCAAGGGTTCCGACGCCCACAAGGCGGCGGTGACCGGCGACACCGTCGGCGATCCCTACAAGGACACCGCCGGCCCCGCCGTCAACCCGATGATCAAGATCATCAATATCGTCGCCATCCTGCTGCTGGCCATGGTTGCCGGTCACTAATGGTCCGATCCGGGCGGACGGAAACGTCCGCCCGGTGAACCGTTAGGACGGACAATCAGCCGGCAACAGGCTGACAAACGGAAAACCCCGGTCGGAAACGACCGGGGTTTTTTGTTCGGGCGGCGGTGAAGGGAAGGGCGGCGTCTACTTGCCGGCGGCCGGCTTGGTGAAGCGGCCGACATTGCCCATCAGCTGCTGCAGGACGGTCAGTTCCTTGCCGGCGGTAGGGGTCTCGCGGCCGGCCGGCACCACGTCCTTGCCGTCCTCCAGGCCGCGATTGTCGATGGCCCGCACGGTGCCGGCGCGGTCGAACACCACGCTGATCACCTTGCGCTCCTTGATGACCGGCTCGAAGAACGCCTCGCGCTCGGTGATGGCGGAGATGTAATGCCAGCTCTCTTCGCCGAACGGGGTGATGTTGGACGGCGTGCCCAGCAGGGCCTGGACATCCTCGCGCGTGCTGGCGCCGAGCTTGACCTGGGCCAGCTGCTCGGGCGGCGGCAGGTTGCCGCGAACCTCGACGATGGGCGTACAGGCCGCCGTGGCGGCGATCAGGGCCGCTGCGGCAAGGGAGCGGCAAGGAAGAGAGGTCTTTTTCATGTGTGATTACGCCGAGGCATTGACGACAGGCGGCCCCATAGCCAATGTGAGGGGGGCCAATGTGGGGGGAACATTGCACCCCCCATCGCCGCCTTGTCAACGCCGTCGCCCTTCGGGGGCGGGCTTCAGGACCCTGAGATGCCTTTTCGCAAATTCTTCGAGCGCCGCCGTCGCGAGCAGATCGCCCACGACCTCTACGTGACGGTGATCAATCAGGCCCGCCTGCCGGATTTCTATCTGCGTTTCGCCGTGCCGGACACCCTGGATGGCCGTTTCGACCTGATCGTCCTGCATGCCTTCCTGGTCATGCGCCGCCTGCGGCAGGTGACGGCGGAGGAGGGGGGCGAGCAGGCCCGCGAGGTCGCCCAGGCCCTGTTCGACCTGATGTTCGCCGACATGGACCAGAACCTGCGGGAACTGGGGGTAAGCGATATGTCGGTGGGCAAGAGGGTCAAGCAGATGGCCCGGGCCTTCTACGGCCGCGCCGCCGCCTATGATGACGGCCTCGCGGCGGACGGCGCCGGGTTGGCCGAGGCGTTGCGCCGCAATCTCTACGGCACGGTGGAGGGCGAACTGGACCCGGCGGCGGTCCAGCGTGTGGCCGGTTATCTCGTGGCCCAGGCCGCCCATCTGGCCGGGCAGGCGGCCGGCGAACTGCTGGCCGGGCAGGTGACGTTTCAGGCCCTGGAGAGCGGCGCATGACCACCGAAGAGACCGTGCCGTACTCCCACCCCATCGCGGTGGACAGGATTCCCGCCCGGGGCAGCCGCCTGCATGTGGAGCCGAGCCCCGCCGAGCGCGAGGTGGTGGCCCGCTGGCTGAACGTACGGGAAGTCTCTGAAATGGCCGCTGATTTCCAGCTGAATCCCATGGGCAAGACCGGGTTGGTCCGTGTCAACGGCCGGTTGACGGCGCGGGTGACGCAGTCTTGCGTGGTCACCCTGGCCCCGGTGGAGACGGTGGTGGACGAGGAGGTCTCGCTGACCTTCGGCCCGCCCGGGGACGAGGCCGAGGAGGAAGGCGACGAGATCGAGATCGACTTTCACGAGGTCGATCCCCCCGACCCGATCATCGACGGCGCCATTGACCTGGGAGCGGTGATGGTCGAGCATCTGGCGCTCGGCATCGATCCGTTCCCCAGGGCCGAGGGGGCGGCGTTCACCCTGCCGGAACCCAAGGTGGAGGCGCCGGAACCCAAGGCGAATCCCTTCGCCGTTTTGGCCGCGCTGAAACAAAAAAGGTGAGGGGGGTCAGCATCCCCTTGCGACCCGTCGCCTTTTTGGCTAATAAACCACCCTTTCCCATTCCGGGTTGAAGCGAGTAGATACTATGGCCGTTCCGAAGAAGAAGACCTCCAAGTCCCGCCGCGACATGCGTCGGTCCCACCACGCCCTGGTCAACGTGACCGGCGCCGAGTGCCCGAATTGCGGCGAAGTGAAGCTGCCGCACCACGTCTGCGGCTCGTGCGGCCACTATGACGGCCGTGAGGTTGTCGCCCAGGCGGAAGCCTAAGCCGTTTCATTGGCTAGGCAGGGGAGTGCGGGCCGGTGAGCAGTGCTGTCACCATTTCCATTGACGCCATGGGGGGCGATGCCGCCCCCGACATGGTTGTGGAAGGGGTGCGCATGGCTCATGAACGCCTCCCCCATGTTCGCTATCTGATGTTCGGGGATGCCGGCAAGATCGAGCCTTTGCTGGCGCGTTTTCCCGAACTCAAGGGCGTCTGCACCGTCCATCATACCGACGAGGCGGTGTCCAACGACGCCAAGCCCAGCCAGGTCCTGCGCAACGGGCGCAAGTCCAGCATGTGGCTGGCCGTCGAGGCCGTCCAGAAGGGCGAGGCTGCGGGAATCGTCTCGGCGGGCAATACCGGCGCGCTGATGGCGGTGTCCAAGTTCGTGCTGCGCATGCTGCCGGGCATCGACCGCCCGGCCATCGCCGGCATGTTCCCCACCGTCAAGGGCGAGACGCTGATGCTCGACCTGGGCGCCAACGTCGACTGCAACTCCAACAATCTGGTGGAGTTCGCGGTGATGGGCGAGGTCTACGCCCGCGCCGTGCTCGGCCTGGAAAAGCCGTCCATCGGCCTCTTGAACGTCGGCTCCGAGGACATGAAGGGCAACGACGCTGTCAAGGCCGCGGCGGCCGCGCTGCGCGATTCCCATCTGCCCATCAGCTTCTACGGCTTCGTCGAGGGCAACGACATCTGCGGCGGCACTGTCGACGTGGTGGTGACCGACGGGTTCACCGGCAACATCGCGCTGAAGACCGCCGAAGGCACCGTCAAGCTGTATTCGACCTTCCTCAAGGAAGGGTTCCAGAGCTCGCTTCTCGCCAAGTTCGGTTATCTGTTCGCCCGCCACGCCATCAACAAGGTCAAGGTGCGGACCGATCCCCGCCGCTACAACGGCGCCATGTTCCTCGGTCTCAACGGCATCGCGGTGAAGAGCCACGGCGGCACCGACGCCTTCGGCTTCGCCAATGCGGTCGGTGTTGCCGTCGAACTGGTCAGCCACGGCTATAACGACCGCATCCGCAAGGAATTCGACCGGCTGAAGCCGGCCGAGGTTTCCCCCTCGCAACTGGCCGCCGGAACCCGGTGACAAGGGACAGATCATGATCGTGCGCTCCCAGATCGTCGGCTGCGGCTCCTATCTTCCGTCCCGGCTGGTCACCAACGCCGAACTGGCCGCCCAGGTGGACACCTCGGACGAGTGGATCGTCGAGCGCTCGGGCATCCGCCAGCGCCACATCGCCGCCGAGGGCGAGACCACCTCTGATCTGGCCACCCATGCCGCCCTGCGGGCGCTGGAATCCGCCGGCATCTCCGGTTCCGCCGTGGATTTGATCATCCTGGCCACCGCCACCCCGGACAACACCTTTCCCGCCACCGCCACCAAGGTGCAGCAGCGTATCGGCATGAAGCATGGTGCCGCTTTCGATATCCAGGCGGTGTGCTCGGGCTTCGTCTATGCCTTGTCGGTGGCCGACAACTTCATCAAGACCGGGCAGGTGCAGACCGCCCTGGTGATCGGTGCCGAGACCTTCTCGCGCATCCTCGACTGGAACGACCGCGCCACCTGCGTTCTGTTCGGTGACGGCGCCGGCGCCGTGGTGCTGCGCGCCAACCGCGGCAAGGGCGGCAGCAATGACCGCGGCATCCTGTCGACCCATCTCCACTCGGACGGCAGCCATTACGACCTGCTCTATGTGGACGGCGGCCCGTCCAGCACCCAGACGGTGGGCCATGTGCACATGGAAGGCCGTGAGGTGTTCCGCCATGCGGTGATCAATCTGGCCTCGGTGGTGGGCGAGGCCCTGTCGGCCAACGACCTCAAGGCCTCGGACATCGACTGGGTGGTGCCGCACCAGGCCAACCGCCGCATCATCGAAGGCACCGCCAAGAAGCTGGGTTTCCCGCTGGCCAAGATGGTGATGACCGTGGAAAAGCACGCCAATACCTCGGCGGCCTCCATTCCCCTGGCGCTCACCGAGGCGGTGGGCGACGGCCGCATCAAGCCGGGTCAACTGGTGCTGCTTGAAGCCATGGGTGGCGGATTCACCTGGGGTTCCGCCCTGGTGCGGATGTAGCTATACTCTTGCATGGCTGTTGAACGCCATCCTCCATCCCTCTGATATTGACGGGTTTATCGTAAAGGTCTAGGGTCGCACCAGCTTTTCGGATTCCTTTTTCGGCTGGGGCGTCATGACTGAGAAGACCATTACGCGGGCGCAACTGAGCGAGGCCGTCTATCAGGAGGTCGGGCTGTCGCGCAACGAGTCCGCCGATCTGTTGGAGGCCGTCCTGGACGAGATTGCCGGCGCGCTGGCCACGGGCGACGCGGTGAAGATTTCCTCGTTCGGCAGTTTCTCGGTCCGCTCCAAGGGGCAGCGCATCGGCCGCAATCCCAAGACCGGCGAGGAAGTGCCCATCACGCCGCGCCGCGTGCTGGTGTTCCGTCCCTCGCAGCTCCTGAAGAAGAAGATCAACGACGGTATGACCGCCAAGCGCAGCGGGGGCAAATGACCGGCGACGACGGGGAAGAGATGGCGGGCCGGCGCAACGGCAAGTCCGAGGCGGCGTTCCGGACCATCAGCGAGGTCGCCGACGACCTCGACGTTCCCCAGCACGTCCTCCGCTTCTGGGAGGGCAAGTTTCCCCAGGTCAAGCCGTTGAAGCGCGGCGGCGGCCGGCGCTATTACCGTCCCGACGACGTGGCGCTGCTGCGGCGTATCCGCGACCTGCTCTACAGCGAAGGCTACACCATCAAGGGCGTGCAGAAGTTGCTGAAGGAGGGCGGGGCCAAGGATGCCCACGCCGCCCCGGCGCCGGCCCGCGCCGCCGAGCCGGAACTGTCCCTGGACCTCGACCATCCCGGCGAGGATCATGACGATCCCGAGGACGACGGGGACGAGGATCTGGTCGTCGAGGAGGACGAAGCCCGCCACGCCGTGGTGCGGGCCATCACCGCCGGCGGCGGCGATCTTCCGGTGCCGGCGGGGGGGCTCGGCCCCAATCTGCGCCACGAACTGGAAGACATCCTGGCCGAGTTGGAGCAGTTGCGGGCCTTGTTGCGGGCCCGGTGATTTTCCCTGAAGAACTGGGTTGCGTTGGCCGGGCCGCCTGACTATAGTGCGCCCCTCTCCCGGCACACCCCGCCGGTTTTTCCCCCTCCCGGAGCGGTTCTCCGCCTGGGAACAAAGGTTTCGGTGGGCTCGCCCACCACGGTCGGAGCGTAGCGCAGCCCGGTAGCGCATCAGTCTGGGGGACTGGGGGTCGCAGGTTCGAATCCTGTCGCTCCGACCAAAAATTCAACGGCCCGGCTCGGATCATGAGCCGGGCCGTTTCGCTTTCCAATCGGGGCCCGGACCTGACCTTGAAACCGTGTCTGAGGCAGGCTAGCCTTGGGCCGCCATTCAGCAGGGGGCCCCATCCAGATGTCCGCGTCGCCGCCATCGCTCACCGCAATTCTCGGCCTTGATCTGAGCGTCGATATCGTGGATATCGGCGCCAATCCCATCGACGGCGATCCGCCCTACAAGGGGTTGCTGCAATGCGGGGCGGCCCGTCTGGTCGGCTTCGAGCCCAATCCCGGCGCGCTGGCCCGGCTGAACCGGGCCAAGGGGCCGTCCGAGACCTACCTGCCTTACGCGGTGGGCGACGGCGGACGCCATACGCTCAACCTGTGCCAGGCCGAGGGCATGACCTCGCTGCTGACTCCGAACCGGACGTTTTTCCAGTACTTCCACGGTTTCAGCGATTGGGCGCGGGTCGTCAGGAAAATGGAGGTGGATACGGTCCGCCTGGACGACGTGGAGCAGATCAGGCGCCTGGACTATCTCAAGATCGACATTCAGGGCGGCGAACTGACGGTTTTCAAGAATGCGCCGCGGCGTCTGGCCGAGTGTCTGGTGATTCAGACCGAGGTGGAGTTCTTGCCGCTTTACGAGGGACAGCCGCTGTTTTCCGAGGTCGAGATGCATCTGCGGGCCCTCGGCTTCGTGTTTCACCGTTTCTGGCCACTGCGGACCCGGGTCATCAAACCGATGCTGATCGACAACGATCCCTACAAGGGATTGTCCCAGGTGGTGGACGGCGACGCGGTGTTCGTGCGCGACTTCACCCGGTTCGAATTGCTGGATTCGGCGCAATTGCTGAAGCTGGCCCTGGTCATGCACGATGTCTACCGTTCCTTCGACGTGGCGTTGCGGGCCTTGCTGACCCATGACCGCCGCGAGAACACCAGCTATGTGCAGCGCTATCTGGGCGGTGGGGCCGTCGCCGCCGGGGCGGGGAGCAATCCGTGACCGGGGCGGACACCCTGTCCCGGGCCCAGGCCGAGCACCGGGGCGGCAACATCGCCGCCGCCGAGCCGCTTTACCGCGCCGTTCTCGCCGCCGACCCCGATCATGCGGAGGCGCTCTATGCTTTCGGCGTCCTGCTGGCCCAGACGGGGCGGCTTGGCGAGTCCCTCGGCCATCTGGAGCGTGCGGCGCGGTTGGCCCCCGATGACGGCCGGATCGGCCGCAATTTCGCCCTGGTGCTGCAGGCGGCCGGCCGCCTGCCCGAGGCGGAGCGGGAGTTCCTGCGGCTGCGGGAATGCGAGCCCGATCAGGCCGAACACCGTTTCGGACTCGGTCTGGTGACCTCGGCGCAAGGGCGGTTGGCCGAGTCCATCGGCCATTTCCGCGACGGCCTGGCCTTGGCGCCGCACGATGCCGAGGCCTGCTGCAATCTCGGCCTGGCGTACCGTGCCGCCGGCCGCCTGGATGAGGCTGTCGACGCCTTCGCCAGGGCGGCGCGGCTGGCGCCCGGCCTGGCCAAAGCGCATGGCAACCTGGGCGGCGCCCTGTTTGCCGCCGGCCGTTGGGCCGAGGCGGCCGAAGCCTGGAAGAAGGCCCTGGTCCTCGACCCGAATCATCCCGAGGTGGAGGCCGACCTGGGCATCGCCCTGGCCAATCTGGGGCGCCTGGACGAGGCCGTCCAGGCCTTCGAGCGGGCGGTCCGCCTCGATCCCCGGCACCCGGTCTTTCATTACAATCTGGGACGGGCCCTGCACGACATGGGGCGGCTCGACGAGGCCTGCGCCGTGTACGGTCAGGTCGTCGCCCTGGATCCCGGCCACGCCTCGGCCCATCTGAACCGGGGGGTGATCCTCAGGAAACAGAAGAACTATGCCGAGGCGGTGGCGGCCTATGACCGGGCCATCGCGCTGGAGCCGGGCAACGCCCACGCCCATCTCAACCGCAGCAAGGTCCTGTACGACATGGGGCGCCACCAGGAGGCGCTGGCTTCGTGCCGCGACGCCATCGCTCTCAAGCCCGAGGATGCCGAGGCACACAGCGAACTGGCGCATGTGCGCAAGCAATTGTGCGACTGGGAGGGGCTGGACCGGGACGAGGAGAAATGTCTTTCCCTGGTCCGCGCCGGGGCCGGTGGGGTCGATCCCTTCGTCTTCCTGTCCCTGTCCTCGACCCAGGCCGAGCAGTTGGCCTGCGCCCGGCTGTGGGCGGCGGACATCGCGGCCAGGGCGAAACGGTCCCCCGCCTTGCCGGCCGTCGCCGATGGTGGCGACGCGGGACGCATTCGCCTCGGCTATCTGTCCGCCGATTTCCGGGACCATCCGGTGGGCTATCTGGTCGCCAACCTGTTCGAGCGCCACGATCGCCAACGCTTCGAGGTCTTCGCCTATTCCTACGGTCCCGACGACGGGAGCCCCACGCGGCGGCGGCTGGAGCAGGGCGTCGACCGCTTCGTCGATCTGCGGTCCCTGACCCACGCCGATGCCGTGTCGCGCATTCGCCGGGACGGCATCGACATCCTGGTGGACCTGACCGGTTATACGTTGCACAGCCGGACGGACATCCTGGCGGCGCGCCCGGCCCCCATCCAGGTCAATTACCTGGGCTATGCCGGAACCCTGGGGGGCGATTTCGCCGATTACATCCTGGCCGATCCCACCATCCTGCCCATGGCGGAGCAAGCCTCGGTCACCGAACGGATCGTCCATCTCCCCAACTGCTACCTGCCGTCCGATCCCGACCGGGCGGCGGTTCCCGGGACGCCGGCAAGAGGGGCCTGCGGCCTGCCCGAGGACGGGGTGATCCTCTGCGCGTTTCACAACGCCTACAAGATCAATCCGCCCCTGTTCGACGTCTGGATGCGGGTTCTGGCGCAGGTGCCGGGGAGCGTGTTGTGGCTGCTCGACGGCTCCGCCAGGGCCAATCTGTGCCGCGAGGCCAAGGCCTGCGGCATCGATCCCGGCCGGCTGGTCTTCGCCCCCCGCGTCGGCATCGGCGCGTATCTGGCGCGGCACCGCCTGGCCGATCTCTACCTCGACACCTTGCCCTACAACGCCCACGGTTCCGCCGCCGACGCGCTGTGGATGGGGGTGCCGGTGGTGACCTGTCTCGGCCGGACCTTTCCCGGGCGGGTGGCGGCCAGCGTGCTCAAGGCCGCCGGCCTGCCGGAACTGGTCACCCGCACGCCTGCGCAATACGAGGAACTGGTGCTGGCCCTGGCGCGGGATTCCGAACGCCGGGCCGGGCTCCGGCGGCGGCTGGCCGAGGCGAAATCCGCGTCGGCGCTGTTCGACAACGCCCGCTTCACCCGCGATATCGAGACGGCGTTCACCCGGATGTGGCAGCGCCGGGTGGCCGGGAAGCCTCCGGAATCCTTCGCCGTCTGATCAGTCGCGCAGGATGGTGGTCAGGGCGATGATCGACCAGCCGAACAGGGTGGAGCCGATCACCGCACCGGCAACCACGATGGCGGCATAGCCCAGGAGGCGGGGAACGCGGCACTCGGTCTTGCAGGCGGCTTGGGCGGTCATGGAAGGCTCCGTTGGTCAGTCATGTATATGCGCTTTATATAATTGACCAACGTCACATTCAAGGCTTTGAATTGTTCTGATTCCGGATGGGCGCCATGCAAAAGGCCCGGCCGAAGCGGCCGGGCCTTGCCCAGGCTCGATCGGGAAAATCAGGCGTTGTAGGCGCCGCCCCGCAGGATGCGGATATAGTTGACCCGGTCAAAGGCGGCCAGGTCGCTGGTGGCGCCGCGGCTCATGCGGCCGCGGATGTCGGCGACGGAATCCGCCTCGCGCTCCTTCAATTCGGCGATCAGGCCGTCGTGCAGGGTCTTCATGTAGTCGATTCCGTGGCGCATCAGGGCCGAGGTGGTCATCACCACGTCGGCGCCGACGAACAGGTACTTCACCACCTCGGCGGCGGTCTGGACGCCGGAACTGGCGGCGATGGACGCCTTGATCTTGCCGGCCAGGGTGGCGATCCACAACAGGGGCAGGCGGATTTCGCCCTTGTGGCTGAGCTTGAGGTCGCGGACCAGCTTCAGCTCCTCCAGGTCGATGTCGGGCTGGTAGAAGCGGTTGAACAGCACCACGCCGTCCACCCCGGCCTGATCCAGGCTTTTCACCATGTTGCCCACCGAGCTGAAATAGGGGCTGAGCTTCATGGAAACCGGAATGGACACCGTCTCCTTCACCGCATCCAGGATGGCGAGATAGCGGGCCTCGACCTCGGTGCCGGTCAGTTCGATATCGGTGGGCAGCAGATAGACGTTCAGTTCGATGGCGTTGGCGCCGGCCTGCTCGATCTGAGTGGCGTAATCGGTCCAGCCGGTACGCGTGGTGCCGTTCAGGCTGGCGATCACCGGAATCTCCAGGGCGTCCCGGGTGCGGCGGATCAGCTCGAGATAGTTCTTCGGCCCGGCATTGGCGCTGATATTGGCGGGGAAGTACGAGAACGCCTCGGAATTGCCCTCGCAGACCAGACGCTCGATCTCGTCGATCTCGTTCTCGATGTCTTCCTGGAAGATGGAGGGCAGCACGATGGCCGCCGCGCCGCAATCCTCCAGCCGGCGTGAATTGCCGAGGTCCAGCGCCAGCGGCGAGGCCGAGACCACCAGGGGATTCTTCAGGTCGAGGCCGAGATAGCGGGTGGCGAGATTCATGGCGGGGCGTCCTTACAATCTGTTCCGAGCAATCTGTTTTGGCGTTCACGGGCGAATGTTGCGCGAGAGAAAGGGTAGACCCGGCCGGGCTCGCGCGGCAAGCCGGAAACGGATATGGTGCGCGGCGCCCCGATCTTCCAGGTTTCCGGCAAGTCATGCTCCATCCGTCCGCTTCGAAACATCTCTGGCTGGCCTTGTCCCCCCATGGCTATGGCCATGCCGCCATGACCGCGCCGGTCATCCAGGCCTTGCGCCGCCGACGGCCCGAGTTGCGTCTCACCATCCAGACCGCTCTGCCCCGGAGCTTCCTCGATGAGCGCTATGGCTCCGACTTCGTCCATGTGCCGGAGATTCCCGATTTCGGGCTGAAGATGCTGTCGGCCACCAATGTGGATCTCGACGCCTCGGCCGAGGGCTACCGCCGCCTGCACGCCGATTTCATCGGGCTGGTGGAGGGCGAGGCGGCGCGGCTGCGCGACGCCCGCCCCGACGCGGTGGTGGCCAACGTCCCCTATGCGACCCTGGCCGCCGCCGCCCGGGCCGGCATTCCGGCGGTGGCGCTCAGCTCGCTGAACTGGGCCGACATGTACCGCCATTACCTGGGCGACCGGCCCGAGGCCGCCGCCATCTGGGCGGAGATGCGCGACGCCTATGATTCGGCCCGGGCCTTCCTGCGCGCCACCCCGGCCATGGAGATGCCCAGCATCGGCAACGTGGTCGATATCGGCACCGTGGCGCGGCGCGGGCGGAACCGCCGGGATGAATTGCCGGGCCCGGCTGCGGCCCGGCTCGGGCTGGTGGCGTTCGGCGGCATCGACCACGACCTTTCCATGGCGCGCTGGCCGCGCCTGGAGGGCTGGACCTGGGCGAGCGCCCAGGACTGCCCCCCGGAGCGCGACGATATCCTGTCCTGGCGGGAATTGGGGCTGCCGTTCGCCGACCTGGTCGCCTCGGTGGACGTCATCGTCACCAAGCCGGGCTACGGCACCTTCACCGAGGCCGGATTGTCCGGGGTTCCGGTCCTGTACGTGGCCCGGCCCGACTGGCCGGAATCGCCGGCCATGGACCTTTGGCTGATGGCCCATACCAGGGCGCTGGCGGTTACCGTCGAGGAGATGCTGGGCGACCTGGAATCTCAACTGCGGACGTTGTTTTCTCTGCCATCTCAGGATGTTGCCCAGGCAATGGGCAACGAGGAGGCGGCGGAATTCATCGACCGCCTGCTGCTGGCCGAGGTCGGCACCTGCGAAAGCAGTTGATTGGAGGCGGATTTGTCACGACGGGGTATCGAAATCCGTTTACGCAATTCATATATGCGTGACATCGGTTGGCGGTGCCGTGGTACCGGACCGTGAGGGCTCCCGGTTCGATCTCCTCTTCCGGGATGACCTGCACAGACTCGTGGGGCGCGCCCGGTTGGCCAAAGGGCGCGCCCCGCTTTTCTGAGGAATAGGGGGATAAGCATTTGACGATAAACATGATTTATATCACCGCCTCCGACCGCGAGGCGGCCCTGGTCCTGGCCCGCGCCCTGGTAGGCGAGCGGCTGGTGGCCTGCGCCAACGTGCTGGACGGCGCCACCTCGGTCTATTGGTGGGAGGGCAGGGTCTGCGAGGGGCCCGAGGCGGTGCTGATCTGCAAGACCCGGGCGGAACTGGTGGACAAGACGGTCGCCCGGGTGCGTGAACTGCACGCCTATGCCTGCCCCTGCGTGGTGGCCCTGCCCATCGACAAGGGTAATCCCGCCTATTTCGACTGGATCAGGACAGAGACGGGCGGCTGATACCATGTCCCGCTGATCGAAACCGATCAGCGGCGCCCTCAGCGGCGGGCGGGTTTCTCCGAAACCCTTGCCTTCCGCGGCAAAAGCCGCGCGGCCCCTTGGGCCTGACCAAATCCCGATGAGTTCGGCTCATTGGGATTTGGTATGAGCTACCGCGGCAGCCAGACCGAGGCCATGGCCTGGGCGGCGATGCCTTCCTGGCGGCCGGTGAAGCCCAGGCCTTCGGTGGTGGTGGCCTTGACGCTGACCCTATCCTGGGAAATCCCCAGGATGTCCGCCACGCGCGCCGCCATGGCCGCCCTATGCGGCCCGACCTTGGGGCGCTCGCAGATGACGGTGACGTCCACGTTGACGATGCGGCCGCCCTTGGCGGCGACCAGCGAGCCGGCATGGGCCAGGAACTGGTCCGAGGCGGCGCCCTTCCACCGGGCGTCGGTGGGCGGAAAGTGGTGGCCGATGTCGCCGGCGGAAATGGCCCCCAGCACCGCGTCGGTCAGCGCGTGCAGGGCCACGTCGGCGTCGGAATGGCCCTCGAGGCCGGATTCATGGGGAATCTCGATTCCGCACAGCCAGACCGTCTTCTTGGCCGGGTCGAAGCGGTGGACGTCGTAGCCCGAGGCGCTGCGCACCTCTCCGGCTCCCTCGAACAGGTGGCGCGCCCGTTCCAGGTCGGCGGCGGTGGTGAGCTTGACGTTGTCCTCGGCGCCGGCCACCAACTCGACCGCCAGCCCGGCCTTTTCCGCCACGGCGGCGTCGTCGGTCAGCTCGAGGCCGATCACCGCGTGATGGGCGGCGACGATGTCGGCGTAGCGGAAGCCCTGGGGCGTCTGGGCGCGAAACAGGTTCGAGCGGTCCACCGTGTCGGCGACGAAGCCGTCCTTGCCCTTCTTCAGGGTGTCGGCCACCGGCACCGCGGGCAGGGCGCCGGGATGGCGGTCGAGGGCGCGGATCACCCGGCCGATGGTGCCGTGGTCGATGAAGGGCCGCGCCCCGTCGTGGATCAGCACCTTGGCGGGGGCGAGGTCCTTCAGGCTGTCCAGGCCGAGCCGCACGCTGTCCTGGCGGGTCTCGCCGCCATGGACCGGCTCCAGCAGGTTCAGGCCGGCGGCGGCCATGTCGTAGAGCTGGCGGTCGTCGGGATGGATGACGGCGCGCACCGCGCCGATCTCGGGATTGGTGGCGAAGGCCGCCAGGGTGTGGCGCAGCACCATGCGTCCGGCCAGGTCGTGGTATTGCTTGGGCAGGTCGCCGCCGAACCGCCGTCCGCGCCCCGCCGCCACCACCAGCACAACCGTCTTGGCCATCGTCGCTCTCCTGGAAAATAGGGGCGACAGACTATGCGAGAGGACAGGCGCTGTCACCCCTTTGCGCCGCCGCAAAGGATGATATAGTCCGCCCATGTCGTCCCTGGTTCTCAATATCGCCGCCCTCGTGGCGCTGCTGCCCGCCGCGCTGGTGGCCCTTCGCGCCGGCGAGGGGCGGAGCGCCCGGTTCCGCCTGTGCCTAGCCCTGGCGGTGGCCGGACCGGCGCTGGCGGCGGTTTCCCTGCTGGGGGGGCACTGGCAGACCAGCCTGTCCGCCGCCCTGTGGGTGTCCATCGCCGCCACCGCCACGCTGTTCGCCCTTGTGGCCCATGCCTCGGCGCAGGGCTGGCGCCTGGCGCCGCTGCTGATGCCGTTCCTGGCGGCGCTGGGCCTGCTGGCCTCGCTGGTCCAGTGGGTCGAGGCGCCGCTGCCGCTCGGCGGCGGGGCGGTACCCGCCGCCTGGCTGGACCTGCACATCATCGTTTCGGTGCTGACCTATGCTCTGCTGACCCTGGCGGCGGTGGCTTCGCTGGCCACCTTCCTGCAGGAGCGCGCCCTGAAGCGCAAGGCGCCCACCACGCTCACCCGCATGCTGCCCAGCGTCGCCGACGGCGAAACCCTGGCCGGCCGCCTGCTGCTGGCCTCGGAGGCGGTGCTGGGCCTGGGCCTGGCCACCGGCATGGCCACCCAGTATTTCGAGACCGGGACGGTGCTGACCTTTTCCCACAAGGCCCTGCTGTCGCTGCTGGCCTTCGCACTGATCGGCCTGCTGCTGGTCGGCCACCGGGTGTGCGGCGTGCGCGGCCGGGTGGCGGCCCGCGTGGTGCTGCTGGCCTATCTGCTGCTCACCCTGGCCTATCCCGGCGTCAAGTTCGTGACCCAGGTCCTGGTAAGCCATTAGGCTGGTGGAGGGTCTGCTTTTTTTCCAGGCAGCTTTTGCCGTTGCATTGTGTCGCGTCTGCATAATAAATACGCAGCCATGGCACAGATCACGCGCAAGACCGTTTCCATCGGATCGGTGACCCTGGATAACCCGGTCATCCTGGCCCCCATGGCCGGCGTCACCGACATGCCCAACCGCCGGCTGGTCAAGCGCCTGGGCGCCGGGCTGGTGGTGTCCGAGATGATCGCCAGCCAGGCGATGATCCGCCAGAACCGCCAGACCATGCAGATGGCCCAGCATACCGCCGAGGAATTCCCCATGTCGGTGCAGCTGGCCGGCTGCGAGCCCAAGGTGATGGCCGAGGCCGCCAAGCTGAACCAGGACCTGGGCGCCGCCATCATCGACATCAACATGGGCTGCCCGGTCAAGAAGGTGGCCTTGAAGGGCGAGGCCGGCTCGGCCCTGATGCGCAACGAGAATCTGGCGGCCCGCATCATGAGCGCCGTGGTCGAGGCGGTGGACATCCCGGTGACGCTGAAGATGCGCACCGGCTGGGACATGACCAGCCGCAACGCCCCCAGCCTGGCCCGGGTCGCCGAGGAATGCGGCATCCGCATGGTCACCGTGCATGGCCGCACCCGCAACCAGATGTATACCGGACAGGCCGACTGGGCCTTCATCGGCGAGGTCAAGCGCGCCGTGTCCATTCCGGTGATCGGCAACGGCGACGTGGAAAGCATCGACGACGCGCTCAGCATGCTGGAACTGTCGGGGGCCGACGGGGTGATGATCGGGCGCGGCACCTATGGACGGCCGTGGCTGCCGGGGCAGGTGGCCCATTTCCTCAGCTCGGGCGAGCGCCGCCCCGACCCGACCCTGGCCGAGCAGATGGAAATCATCCTCGGCCATCTGGACGCCATGCTGTCCCATTACGGTACCGAACCGGGCGTGCGCATCGCCCGCAAGCATGTGGGCTGGTATTCCAAGGGCCTGCCCGGCTCGGCCGAGTTCCGCGCCGAGATCAACCGCACCAGCGACCCGGCGGTCATGCGGGCGGCCATCGCCGCGTTCTACGCGCCTTTGCTGGAAAAGGCCGCCGCCTGATGCCCGCTCCCCTCGCCACCACGCTCCGGCGCGATCCCGATTCCTCGGCCTTCGATCCGGCCATCGTCCTGGGTTCCCTGGGGGCCGCCGTGCTGGCCCTGGACGGCGACAACCGCATCCGCTACGCCAACGGCGCCGCCGAGCAGTTGTTCGCCTGCGGCGCCGCCTATCTGATCGGCCATGCCGCCACCGATTTCCTGCCGCCCGATTCCCCGGTCCTGTCGCTGGTCGCCCAGGCGCGCGACGGCAACATCTCGGTGGCCGAGCACGGCGTGACCCTGGATACGCCCCGTACCGGGCACCGCACAGTCACCGTCCAGGTCTCGCCCCTCATCGAGAAGGCCGGTTCCGTGGTGATCAGCCTGCACGAGCAGTCCATCGCGCTGAAGATCGGCGCCCAGCTGACCAGCCGCAACGCGGCGCGCTCGGTGACCGCCATGGCGGCCATCCTGGCCCACGAGGTCAAGAACCCGCTGTCGGGCATCCGCGGCGCCGCCCAGTTGCTGGAGCAGAACGCCGGTGAGGACGACCGTATCCTGACCCGGCTGATCTGCGACGAGGCCGACCGCATCGTCGCCCTGGTCGACCGCATGGAGGCGTTTTCCGACAATCCCACCGTGGAGCGGGGCGCGGTCAACATCCACCGGGTGCTGGAGCATGTGCGGCGTATCGCCGAGGCCGGATTCGCCCGCTCGGTGCGGATCATCGAGAATTACGACCCGTCGCTGCCGCCGGTGCTGGGCGACCGCGACCAGTTGGTGCAGGTGTTCCTCAATCTGGTGAAGAACGCCGCCGAGGCGGTGCCGGAGGAGGGTGGCGAGATCGTCGTGTCCACCGGCTACCAGCACGGCATCCGCCTGGCCCTGCCGGGCAGCGAGACCCGACGCCACCTGCCGCTGGTGGTCAGCATCCAGGATAACGGCCCCGGCATCCCCGAGGATCTGAAGCCCAACCTGTTCGACGCCTTCGTCACCACCAAGACGTCGGGCAGCGGGCTGGGTCTGGCCCTGGTGGCCAAGATCATCGGCGACCACGGCGGCGTGATCGAGTTCGACAGCGTGCCAAGGCGGACCATCTTCCGGGTGATGTTGCCCATGGTCCAGGACGGGGACGGCAAGTGAGCACCATGACCACGACCACCACCACCACCGCCACCATCCTGGTGGCCGACGACGACCGCGGCATCCGCACCGTGCTGTCCCAGGCCCTGGGCCGCGCCGGCTACGAGGTGCGGACCACCGGCAACGCCTCGACCCTGTGGCGCTGGGTGTCGGAAGGCGAGGGCGATCTGGTGATCACCGACGTGGTGATGCCCGACGAGAGCGGGCTGGACCTGCTGCCGCGCATCAAGAAGATTCGTCCCGAGCTGCGCATCATCGTCATGAGCGCCCAGAACACCCTGCTGACCGCCGTCAAGGCCACCCAGCGCGGCGCCTTCGAATACCTGCCCAAGCCCTTCGACCTGAAGGAACTGGTCAACGTGGTCGGCCGCGCCCTGTCCACCCCCCGGGCGGTTCCCGCCGAGGCGGCGGGGGCCGAGGACGAGGAGAAGCTGCCCCTCATCGGCCGCTCGCCGGCCATGCAGGAAATCTACCGCACCCTGGCGCGGCTGATGAGCACCGATCTCTCGGTGATGATCACCGGCGAATCGGGCACCGGCAAGGAACTGGTGGCCCGCGCGCTGCATGATTACGGCAAGCGCCGCAACGGCCCCTTCGTGGCCATCAACATGGCGGCCATCCCGCGCGAGCTGATCGAGAGCGAACTGTTCGGCCACGAGAAGGGCGCCTTCACCGGCGCCACCCAGCGGGCCGCCGGCCGCTTCGAGCAGGCCGAGGGCGGCACCCTGTTCCTCGACGAGATCGGCGACATGCCGCCCGAGGCCCAGACCCGCCTGCTGCGCGTGCTGCAGGAGGGCGAGTACACCACGGTGGGGGGCCGCACCCCCATCCGCGCCAATGTGCGCATCGTCGCTGCCACCCACCGCGACCTGACCCAGCTGATCCGCCAGGGCCTGTTCCGCGAGGATCTGTTCTACCGCCTCAACGTGGTGCCCATCCGCCTGCCGCCCCTGCGCGAGCGGTCCGAGGACATCCCCGAGCTGATCCGTCACTTCCTGGCCCAGGCCGGGTCGGAAGGCCTGCCTTCCAAGACCATCGACGGCCAGGCCATGGACCGGCTGCGCAAGCATCGCTGGCCGGGCAACGTGCGCGAACTGGAGAATCTGGTCCGCCGCCTCGCCGCGCTCTATTCCCAGGAAGTGATCGGCATCGAGGTCATCGAGCAGGAACTGGTGGGCGGCACGCCCCACGCCGATTCCATCAGCGGCGGCGTGGAGGGCGAGGGGCTGTCGGCCACGGTGGAACGTCACCTGCGCGAGTATTTCGGCAATCACGGCGACGGCCTGCCGCCCGCGGGGGTGTATGACCGGGTGCTGCGCGAGGTGGAGCGTCCGCTGGTGACCATCGCGCTGGAGGCGACGCGCGGCAACCAGATCAAGGCCGCCCATCTGCTGGGCGTCAACCGCAACACGCTCAGGAAGAAGATCAAGGATCTGGATATCCAGATCAGCCGCGGCCTCAAATAGATGGCGTTCGGCCGCCGCATACGCCATTGGGCGCGCCGGGTCGATCTGGCGCGCCGTCTGGCCTATGGCCTGACCTTCGCCTCCATTCCGGCCATCGTCGCCACCGTCTGGGTGATGGGCGGCGGCGGCGGCGGTCCCACCGGCCCCGATCCGCGCATCGTGCTGTCGCTGCTGGCCACCGACGGCGTGTTGCTGGCGGCGCTGGGCGGCGTGGTGGGCTATCGCGTGCTCGACGTGCTGAAGGCGCGGCGGCGCGGCGCCTCGGGCTCCCGGCTGCACCTGCGCTTCATCATGCTGTTCGCCCTGGTGGCGGTGACGCCTTCGGTGCTGATGAGCGTCGGCTCCACCGCCTTCTTCCGCTATGGGGTGGAAAGCTGGTTCTCGGACCGGGTGCGCACCGCACTCCAGGCCTCGCTGGAGGTGGCGCACGCCTATCTCGAGGAGCATAAGCGCATCATCGGCGGCGATGCCCTGGCCATGGCCAACGACATCAACCGCGAGGGGCTGATCCTGCTGCGCTCGCCCCAGCATTTCGGCCAGTTCGTCGGCACCCAGGCGGCCATCCGCGGCCTGACCGAGGCCATCGTCTTCGACACCCGCGGCAACATCCTGGCGCGCTCGGGGCTGATCTTCGCCGTGGAGGCCAGCATCGACCAGATTCCCGCCTGGGCGCTGGACAAGGCCCGCGGCGGCGACGTGGTGGTGCTGTCGGGCTCGGGCGAGGACCGGGTCAAGGCGCTGGTCCAGTTGCAGGGGCTGTTCGGCGATACCTTCTTGTATGTGGGCCGCTTCGTCGATCCCAAGGTGATCGGCTATATGGCCCAGACCTCGGAGGCGGTGGCCCAGTACGAACGCCTGGAAGGCCGCCTGTCGGGGTTGGAGCGCGCCTTCTCGCTGATCTTCGCCCTGGTGGCGCTGCTCCTGGTGCTGACCGCTATCTGGGTCGGCCTGTCCATGGCGGTCAAGCTGGCCACTCCCATCGGCCGGCTGATCGACGCCGCCGAGAAGGTGCGCTCGGGCGATCTCGACGCCCGGGTGGCCGAGGACGCCGCCGACGAGATCGGCGTGCTCAGCCGCGCCTTCAACCGCATGACCCATCAGCTGTCCAGCCAGCGCCAGGATCTGGTCGACGCCAATCGCGAGCTGGACGAGCGCCGCCGCTTTACCGAGACGGTGCTGGCCGGCGTGTCCTCCGGCGTCATCGGCCTGGATGCCCTGGGCCGTATCCACCTGCCCAACCGCTCGGCGGGGGAACTGATCGGCGTCAATCTCGACGAGCAGGTGGGCAACGACATCCGGGACGTCATTCCCGATCTGGCCGAGCCCCTGGACGAGGCGGTCCGCCGGCCCGACAAGCTGGTCCAGCGCGAGGTGCGCCTGTCCACCCCCGGCGGCCGCTCTCGCATGCTGCTGGTCCGGGTGGCGGCTGAACGCCTGGAATCCGAGATCATCGGCTATGTGGTGACCTTCGACGATATCACCGAACTGGTCTCGGCCCAGCGCAAGGCCGCCTGGGCCGACGTGGCGCGGCGCATCGCCCACGAGATCAAGAACCCGCTGACACCGATCCAGCTGTCGGCGGAGCGGCTGAAACGCAAGTATCTCAAGGAGATACACAGCGATCCTGAGACTTACGTCAATCTGGTGGAGACCATTGTCCGCCAGGTGGGCGACATCGGCCGCATGGTCGACGAGTTCTCGTCCTTCGCCCGCATGCCAGCGCCGCAGATCAGGGCCGACGACTTGAACGACATCTGCCGCCAGGCGGTGTTCCTGCAGAAGACCGGCAATCCCGGCGTGGAATTCGTCCATCGGCTGCCCGAGGGCAAGGTGCTGGTGCAGTGTGACGGCCGTCTGATCGGCCAGGCGTTGACCAATCTGCTGAAGAACGCCGTGGAGGCCATCCAGGGCCGCGACGACCCGCAGGCGCCGCCCGGCCGCATCGTGCTCAGCCTGGAATTCCTGCCGGACCGGCTGGCGGTCACGGTGGAGGACAACGGCAAGGGCCTGCCCACCGAGAACCGGGAACGGCTGACCGAGCCCTACGTCACCACCCGGACCAAGGGCACCGGCCTGGGGCTGGCCATCGTCAAGAAGATCATGGAAGACCACGGCGGTGATCTGTATCTTGAGGATGCGCCTGGGGGGGGCGCACGGATCGGGCTGGTCTTCCCGGCCCCCGAGCAGCAGCAATCCCAGGCAACCGGCGACACCACGGCAACCCATGGCGCATGACATCCTGATCGTCGACGACGAGGCCGACATCCGGGCCTTGATCGCCGGTATCCTCGAGGACGAGGGGCACAACACCCGCGAGGCCGCCAATGCGGACGAGGCGCTGGAGGGGATCCGTGCCCGGCGGCCCAATCTGGTGATCCAGGACATCTGGCTGCAGGGCTCGCGCCTGGACGGGCTGGAAGTGCTGGACGCCATCAAGCGCGACCACCCGGAAGTGCCGGTGGTGATGATCTCCGGCCACGGCAATATCGAGACCGCCGTCCAGGCCATCAAGCAGGGCGCCTACGATTTCATCGAGAAGCCGTTCAAGGCCGACCGGCTGCTGCTGGTGGTGGAGCGCGCCGTCGAGGCGGCCCGCCTGCGCCGCGAGAACGAGGAACTGCGCCTGCGTTCTGGCTCGGGCGGCGAACTGGTCGGCGGGGCCATCGGCATCCAGCAGGTCCGCCAGGCGGTGGAGAAGGTGGGGCCGACCAATTCCCGCGTGCTGATCACCGGCCCGGCCGGTTCGGGCAAGGAAGTGGTGGCCCGGCAGATTCACGCCCGCTCGCGCCGGGCCGAGGGGCCGTTCGTGGTGCTCAATTGCGCCGCCATGCATCCCGACCGCATGGAAATGGAGCTGTTCGGCACCGAGCACGGCCTGGACGGTCCCGATACGCCCCGCAAGATCGGTACCTTCGAGCAGGCCCACGGCGGCACCCTGCTGCTGGACGAGGTGGCCGACATGCCGCTGGAAACCCAGGGCAAGATCGTCCGCGTCCTGCAGGACCAGATGTTCGAGCGGGTCGGCGGCGGAAAAAGGGTCGAGGTGGACGTCCGCGTCATTGCCTCGACCAATCGCGACCTGCAATCGGAGATGAATGCCGGGCATTTCCGCGAGGATCTGTTCTACCGCCTCAACGTGGTGCCGGTGAAGATGCCGGCGCTCCGGGACCGGCGCGAGGATATCCCCGCCCTGGCGCGGCACTTCATGACCCTGGCCGCGGCGGGCGCCGGGGTGCAGCCCCGGGTGGTGGGCGAGGACGCCATGGCGGCGCTGCAGGCCTATGACTGGCCGGGCAACGTCCGCCAGCTCAGGAACGTCATGGACTGGCTGCTGATCATGGCGCCGGGCGACGCCAAGGAATCCATCCGCGCCGACATGCTGCCCGGCGAGATCGGCGCCATCACCCCGGCCGTGCTGCGCTGGGAGAAATCCGGCGAGATCATGACCCTGCCGCTGCGCGAGGCGCGGGAACTGTTCGAGCGGGAATACCTGCTGGCCCAGGTCAACCGGTTCTCCGGCAACATCTCGCGCACCGCCGCCTTCGTCGGCATGGAACGTTCGGCCCTTCACCGCAAGCTCAAGCTGCTCGGCGTCAACACGGACGAAAAGAAATGAAGGTCATAGTCTGCGGCGCCGGTCAGGTCGGCTTCAACATCGCCCATTATCTGGCCGGCGAGAACAACGACGTCACCATCATCGACCAGCGGCCCGAGCTGATCCGCAAGGTCAGCGACACCCTGGACGTCCAGGTGGTGCTGGGCTTCGCCTCCCATCCGGCGGTGCTGGAACAGGCGGGAGCCGGCGACGCCGACATGATCATCGCGGTCACCGCCGCCGACGAGGTCAACATGGTGGCCTGCCAGGTGGCCCACTCGCTGTTCAACGTGCCGACCAAGATCGCCCGGGTGCGCAGCCAGAGCTATCTGGCCCCCCTCTGGGCCAACCTGTTCTCGCGCGAGCATCTGCCCATCGACGTGATCATCAGCCCGGAGATCGAGGTGGCCCGCGCCATCACCAAGCGGCTGCAGGTGCCGGGCGCCATCGACGTCATCCCGCTGGTGGGCGACAAGGTGCGCCTGATCGGGGTGCGCTGCACCGACCTTTGCCCGCTGATCAACACGCCCTTGCGCCAGCTGACCGTGCTGTTCCCCGATCTGGCCATCGTCATCATCGGCATCGTGCGCGACGGCAAGGCCATCGTGCCGACCTCCGAGGATCAGATGATGGAGGGCGACGAGGTCTATTTCGTCGTCGATACGGACCATGTGGACCGGGCGCTCGCGGCCTTCGGGCGCGAGGACCAGGAGGCCCGGCGCATCGTCATCTTCGGCGGCGGCAATATCGGCCTGTTCCTGGCCCAGCAGCTGGAGGCCGCCCGGCCCGGAACCTCCATCAAGATCATCGAGTCCAACAAGGAGCGCGCCGAGTTCGTCGCCAAGGCGGTCGGCCATACCGTGGTCATCCACGGCGACGCGCTGGACCCGGAAATCCTGGAAGAAGCCTCGGTGGCCGCCGCCGAGGCGGTGGTGGCGGTGACCAACGACGACGAGACCAACATCCTGTCGGGCCTGCTGGCCAAGCGCTACGGCTGCCGCCGCACCATGGCGCTGATCAACAAGACCACCTACAACGCGCTGGTGGCGCCGCTGGGCATCGACGTGGCGATCAATCCCCGCGCCATCACCGTCTCCAACATCCTTCAGCATGTGCGCCGCGGCCGCATCCACGCCGTCCACTCCCTGCACGAGGGATTCGGCGAGCTGATCGAGGCCGATGCCCTGGAAACCTCGTCCCTGGTGGGCAAGCCGCTGCGCGACGTCAAGCTGCCGGGCGGCGTGCTGCTGGGCGCCGTGGTCCACGACGGCAAGGTGGTCAGCCCGCGCGGCAGCACCGTCATCCATCCCGGTGACCGAGTCATCCTGTTCGCCACCGCCGACGCGGTGAAGAAGGTGGAGAAGATGTTCTCTGTCCGGCTGGAATATTTTTAAGATCTTTTAGCCACAGATGAACACAGATAAGCACAGATATATTCATACTGCGTTCCATGCCCTGGTTATGCCTGGGAGGCTGAACTTTCTTATCTGTGTTCATCCGTGTTCATCCGTGGCCCAATCTCAATCGGTGCCACCATGACAGCCCTTATCCGCCCCCGCGCCATCATCTTCGATTGGGACAACACCCTGGTGGAGTCCTGGGTGTGCATCCGCGAATCCTACAACATGACCTTCCGCCATTTCGGCATGGCGGAATGGAGCCTGGCGGAGACCCGCGAACGGGTGGCGGCCTCCATGCGCGATTCCTTTCCCGCCATGTTCGGCGAACGCTGGCCCGAGGCCCGCGACGTCTTCACCCGCAGCTTCGAGGCCATTCATCTGGACTACCTCAACCCGCTGCCGGGGGCGGGCGAGATGCTGGACGCGCTGAAGGGCGAGGGGGTCTTGCTGGCGGTGGTCAGCAACAAGCGCGGCGGTTTCCTGCGCAAGGAGGCCGAGATCATGGGCTGGGCCGGGCATTTCGTCCGTCTGGTGGGGGCCGACGACGCCGAGGCCGACAAGCCGGCCGCCGCACCGGTCCACCTCGCCTTGGCGGGCACCGGCATCGCCGCCGGGCGCGACGTGTGGTTCGTGGGCGATTCGCCCATCGACACCCATTGCGCCGTCAATTCGGGTTGCACCCCCATCCTCATGCGCCCCGAATCCCCTGCCAAAGGTGAGTTCGCCCATCCGCCGGCCCGGTTTCTTCCGGCCTGCATGGACCTCGTCCATCTTGTCCGAGAACTATAGGTTCCCATCTGTCGGAAATGGTGGTAACGACAGGGGCTCAACGGGGTAGGTGCCTAACCGCACTCCAATAATCAAAATCGGCCAATAAGAACGGATTCCAATCATGTCCGCCGAAAAATCCCAGAATGTGCAGGATGTGTTCCTCAACTACATCCGCAAGAACAAGACTCCCGTCACCATCTTCCTGGTCAACGGGGTCAAGCTCCAGGGCATCGTCACCTGGTTCGACAACTTTTCGGTGTTGCTGCGCCGTGATGGGCATACCCAGCTGGTGTACAAGCACGCCATCTCGACGGTGATGCCGTCTACCCCCATCTCTCTGTTCGAGCCTCCGATCAAGGAAAACGGCGAAGAATAGGTGGGAGAGTCCGGTTCCACAAAAACGGCGCCCAGCCGCGCCCTGGTTGTCCACCCCGCCTTCAAGGGGGGGGAGGGCAGCCGTCTGCCTGAAGCCCGCCTTGCCGAGGCCGTAGGGCTGGCCGGGGCCATCGACCTGGATATCGTCGCCGCCGAGGCGGTGAACGTCGCCAAGGTGCGCCCCGCCACCCTGATGGGTAAGGGGGCGGTGGAGCGTCTGGCCGAACTGGTGGAAGAGCGCGAGATCGCCCTGGCGGTGGTCGACGGCCACCTGTCGCCGGTGCAGCAGCGCAACCTGGAAAAGGCCTGGGGCTGCAAGGTCATCGACCGCACCGGCCTGATTCTCGAGATTTTCGGCGCCCGGGCGCGGACCCGCGAGGGCACGCTGCAGGTGGAACTGGCGGCGCTCAGCTACCAGCGTTCGCGGCTGGTGCGCTCGTGGACCCATCTGGAGCGCCAGCGGGGCGGCTTCGGCTTCCTGGGCGGCCCCGGCGAGACCCAGATCGAGGCCGACCGCCGCATGATCGGCGACCGCATCATCAAGCTGGAGCGCGAGTTGGACGACGTCAAGCGGACCCGCGACCTGCACCGCAAGGCGCGGCGCAAGGTGCCGTACCCCATCGTCGCCCTGGTGGGCTACACCAATGCCGGCAAGTCGACGCTGTTCAACCAGCTGACCCGGGCCGAGGTGATGGCCAAGGATATGCTGTTCGCCACGCTGGACCCCACCATGCGCACCCTGGTGCTGCCGTCGGGGCGCAAGATCATCCTGTCGGACACCGTGGGCTTTATCTCCGACCTGCCGCACGAACTGGTCGCCGCCTTCCGCGCCACCCTGGAAGAGGTGCTGGAGGCCGACGTGGTGGTGCATGTGCGCGACGTCTCCCATCCCGACACCGAGGCCCAGGCCGCCGATGTGGACACCGTGCTGCGGGAGCTCGGGCTGGCCGAGGTGGTGGACCGCGGACTGGTCGAGGCCTTGAACAAGATCGATTTGCTGGACGGGCATGGCCGGATGGAAGTGCTCAACCAGGCAAAGCGGCGCGATGGCGCCATGGCCCTGTCGGCGGTGACCGGCGAGGGAGTGGACGAGTTGCTGGCCGAGCTGGACCGCCGGCTGGGCGCGGCGCGCGAGACCATCGACGTGGCGTTGCCGCTTTCCGACGGCGCCTCCATCGCCTGGCTGTACAGCCACGGCGAGGTGGTGGCGCGGCGCGACGACGAGGCGCAGGCCTTCATGCGGGTCAAGCTCGATCCCGCCGACGTCAAACGTTTTCAGCAGCGCAAGGCCGGGGGCAGGGGGCACTGATGGACTTCGAGACGGTGGCCTCTATCATCCGCGAGGCGGCGGCCGAGGAGATCCTGCCCCGCTTCCAGCATCTGACCGCCGGCCAGATCCGCGAGAAGCGGCCGGGCGAACTGGTCACCGAGGCCGATACGGAAGCCGAACGGGTGATGACCGGGCGGCTGCGCCACCTGCTGCCCGGTTCCGCCGTGGTGGGCGAGGAGGCGGTGGCCGCCGACCCCGCCTTGCTCCGGGTCCTGGAGGGCGAGGGGGCCGTCTGGATCATCGATCCGGTGGACGGCACCGCCAATTTCGCCAAGGGCAATCCCCGCTTCGCCGTGATCGTCGCCCTGGTGCGCGATGGCGTGACGGTGGCGGGATGGATTTTCGATCCCCTGGGCGGGCGGATGGTCACCGCCGAACTGGGGGGCGGCGCCTGGGCCGATGGCGAGCGCCTCTCCGTCCTGCCCGCCGCGCCGCTGATCGAACTGACCGGCTCGGTCAAGCGCTCGGGCCGCCTGTCGGCCCTGGTGGCCCGAACGGGCCGTAAGGGCAGCGCCGCCCACGATTATATCGATCTGGTAACGGGGCGGCTGCACTTCGCCCATTACAATCGCCTGATGCCCTGGGACCATGCGGCCGGCGTGCTGATCCACGCCGAAGCGGGCGGCCATGCCGCCCTGACCGACGGGCGCTCCTACCGTCCGCGGGCGGAAGAGGGGGGATTGCTGCTGGCACCCTCGCCGGAAAGCTGGAAGTCTCTTCAGGCGGTGATCGAGTAGCTCCCCTGACGTGCCCTCTGATAGGCGGCCAAGCGGCCGGACGCTCAGGAGATGTCTGGCCCCCGTATCCAGGTCGGAATGTCGCGTTCGGCATGAAGAACGCGCCAGACGTCGATATGGTTCGTATTTTCGACATAGAAGACGAGATACGGATACCGCTTCAATGGCCAAGACTTGAGTCCGGGGAGATCCAGGTCATGGGCATGGCGACTCGATCCGCTGGCCGGGTGGCGGGCAATGTGCCGATAGGCTTGTTCCAATGAATCGATGAATCCGAGTGCGACCGTTTCACTGGCCTCGCCAAGATAATGCTCGATGGCCTCTTCGATGTCTCGGTTGGCTTGCCGGCGCGGAAGAACCGTTTTGACGGTCACGTCTTCTCGCGGCCACGCACCCGCTTGCGCAGATCGTTGAAATAGGCTTCATCCGCCTCCGGGGCCTGTGCCGATTCCGCCCCCAGGAGCATCAGCGCGCGCAGATGCTGGCGATCGAGATCCTTGCGAATCAGCTCGCGCACATATTCGCTGCTGGTTCCAAAACCCCGCGAGGAGACCTGCTCGTCGACGAAGGATTTCAGCGCATCCGGAAGGGAGATATTCATCGTACCCATGCCGATAAAATAGGAAATTTGCCAAAATTTGGCAAGGTCGCCTTTTCGGCAGGTCCGCGTCTCAGCACATATGGGCCAGCAGGCGGTGGAGGAAGTCCTCGCACTTGGCCACCTGCTCGAGGGTGATGAACTCATCGGGCCGGTGGGCCTGGGCGATGCTGCCGGGACCGCAGACCACCGCCGGGATGCCGGCCTGCTGGAACAGGCCGGCCTCGGTGGTGAAGGCCACCTTGCTGGTCTGGTTGGCTCCCGACAGGGCGCAGACCAGCCGCACCGCCGCATCCATCTCGTCCATCCGCAAGCCCGGCGTCGAGTTGTGCTCGTCCAGCGTGATGCCGCTGGCCTCGCTGACCGCCAACATCTCGGGCACCAGGTCCTGGGCCCAGCCCCGCACCTCGGCCATCAGATCCTCGGGATCGTGGTCGGGGAGGTTGCGGATCTCGAATTCGAAGGAACAGGATTTTGGCACGATGTTGAGCGCCGTGCCGCCCTGCATGGTGCCGGTGTGCACCGTGGTGTAGGGCGGCTGATAGCCGGGATCGAAGGGGCCGGTTTCCCGGATGCGGCGCTGCATGGCGCGCAGTCGGGTGACCATTTCGGCGGCGATCTCCACGGCGTTGACGCCCTGGTGGTTCAGGGCCGAGTGGCATTCGTGCCCCTCCACATGGCAGCGCACGCTTTTCTTGCCCTTGTGGCCGATCACCGCCTTCATGTCGGTGGGCTCTCCGACGATGCACAGGCGGGGGGGGGGCGGCCAGATGAGCCAGATCGTCGATCAGCCGGCGGACCCCGACGCAGCCCACCTCCTCGTCGTAGGAGAAGGCGAAATGAATGGGCATCTTCAACGGCGCGGCGGCGAATTCCGGGGCCAGCGCCAGACAGACGGCGATGAAGCTCTTCATGTCGGCGGTGCCGCGTCCGAACAGCTTGCCCTCGGCCCGGGTCAGACGGAACGGATCGGTCGACCAGTCCTGGCCGTCCACCGGGACCACGTCGGTATGGCCGGACAGGACAATGCCGGGAATATCACTGGGACCAATTGTAGCAAAGATATTCGCCTTGTTTCGGGTTTCATCCCAAGTCCTGCGTACAGAAGCTCCAAGACCAGAAAACAAATTATCTGCCAGGTCGATTAACTGTAAATTAGCCTTGTAACTTGTAGTGTCGATCGCGATTAATCTCTCGATCGTTTCGATGCTGGCCGGCAGAGGCGTTTCGGTATGGTGGCTCAAGGACCCGTTCTCGCTGCAAGGGGCATTGCGTGCTGTTCCCATCATAGAGCGGGGCATGGTCCGAAGACCAGTGTCCTGCGCCGGCTTATAACCAATATCCGGTGGTTATTACGGAGGCGGGGCGCTATTCTCCCGCTTGCCGACGGGGCCGGGGGGCGGTTGGTTTTGTTGGTGGGAGGGAGCGCGAGCTTGCAGCCCGTGGTGTCTGCGCATGAGTGACCCCGTGGCCGGGCAGCCGGACGGCGCAGACGCGCCCCCGTTCAGCATTGCCTCGCTCTCCACACTGAAGAGCAATCTGTTCGACCTCGCCATGGCGTCGTTGTTCCTCAACATCCTCGGCTTGGCGCTGCCCATGGCGCTGCTGCAGGTCTACGACCGCATTCTGCCCAACAAGTCGGTGGGCACCATGGTGTTCCTGATGGGCGCCGTGCTGGGCGCCCTGCTGCTGGAATCCACCCTGAATTTCTGCCGCTCGTGGATCACCGGCTGGGTGGGCGCCAAGTTCGAGCACAACGCCGGCTGCACCGCGCTCAGCCATCTGGTGATGGCCGGCGTGGACGAGTTCGAGAAGGAAGGCTCCGGCGCCCATCTCGAGCGCATGAACTCCCTGGCCACGGTGCGCGAGTTCTATGCCGGGCAGGCCATGCTGACCCTGCTCGACCTTCCCTTCGCCATCCTCTATCTCAGCCTGGTCGCCATGATGGGCGGCTGGCTGGTGCTGGTGCCCGTTACCCTGCTGGTGCTGTTCTGCCTGACCGCCGTCATCCTGGGCGGCAAACTGCGCGGCGCGCTGCAAAAGCGCATGACCGCCGACGACCGGCGCTTCAACTTCATCATCGAGGTGCTGGGCGGCATCCACAGCGTCAAGGCCTTCGCCATGGAGGCGCAGATGGTGCGCCGCTACGAGCGCCTGCAGGAGACCTGCGCCGAGGGCGCCTATCAGGTGGCGCTCAACTCCTCCACCGCCATGGGGGTGTCGTCGTTCTTCTCCCAGGCCACCACCATCTGCGTCGCCATGTTCGGCGCCCTGGTGGTGTTGAACGGCGAGATGACCACCGGCGGCCTGGCGGCGTGCTCCATGCTGGCCGGCCGCGCCATGGCCCCCATCCAGAAGGCGCTGGGGGTGTGGACCCGCTTCCAGTCGTTCATGCTGGCCCGCCACCGCCTGACCGAGCTGTTCAAGCTGAGGCCGGAATCCAAGAAGGGCCTGCCCAAGCTGACCACTCCCAAGGGGGCGCTGGAAATGCGCGATTGCAGCTTCCGCTACGGCGAGAAGCTGCCCATCATCATCCGCGACACCTCCATCAACATCCGCGAGGGCGAGTGCATCGCCATCTCGGGCGGCAACGGCAGCGGCAAGACCACCCTGCTGACCCTGATGCAGGGCGCCATCAAGCCGACCCAGGGGGAAGTGCTGGTGGACGGCCAGCCCATCACCATGTACGAGCCGCAGAGCGTGCGCGACCACATCGCCTTCCTGCCGCAGATGGGCGTGCTGTTCCAGGGCACGATCCTTCAGAACATCACCATGTTCCGCAAGGAATTCGACGACGTGGCGGTGGAAACCGCTGCCCTGCTCGGCCTGGACGAGGTGGTGGCGACCATGGCTCTCGGCTACGACACGGCGGTGGGCGACGGCGCCTATGATTCCCTGCCGCGCGGCATCAAGCAGCGCATCGCCATCGCGCGGGCCCTGGTCAACAATCCGCGCATCGTGCTGTTCGACGAGGCCAACACGGCGGTGGACACCACCGGCGATAACTTCCTGCGCGTCTGGCTGGAACGCGCCAAGGGCAAGCGGACCCTGGTCCTGGTCACCCCGCGCCCCTCGCTGGTCAAGCTGGCCGACCGGGTGTTCGACCTGAAGGACGGGACGCTGCTCGCCAAGGCCCCGCGCGAGGAGCGTCCGGCCGCCCCCGCCGGCCTGCTGCCCCAGGGGGGACCGGCATGACCGCCGCCGCCACAAGCCTGTCCTCGTCGCGCAAGCCCAACCAGCAGGCCATCGAGCAGTACGAGCAGCATCTGGCCCAGAACGCCCTGGGCGGCTTTTCCGCCGCCTCGGACCTGGCCGCCTGCCTGTTGCCGCTGCTCAAATCCCTGGGCTGGAAGGGCGATCCGCGCCACGTGGCGGAATCCCTGCCGCATTTCGCCAACGACCTGGACCTCACCGGCCTGCGCAACGTCATGGCGACGCTGAACTATTCCAGCCGCCCCGAACGTCTCGACCTGGAAATCATCGATTCTCGCCTGCTGCCCTGCCTGTTCCTGCCCGACGAGAGCCACGCCCTGGTGGTCAAGAAGATCTCCGACGACGGCGAGGCCGAGGCCTTCGACAGCGCCCAGGGCATCACCGTCAAATTGGACACCCAGGGCATCAAGGGCACGGCGTATTTCTTCACCAATCTGGGCGGCGATGCCGGCGCCGCCAAGCCGGCCAGCTGGTTCCGCAGCGTGCTGGAGCGTTTCCGCCCCCTGTACTGGCAGGCCTTCTTCGTCACCTTCGTGCTCAACGTCTTCTCGCTGGGCACGCCGCTGTTCGTGATGAGCGTCTACGACAAGGTGATCGGCGCCGAATCCTATTCCATGCTGGTGTCGCTCTCCATCGGGGTGACCATGGCGCTGGCCGCCGACGCTATGCTGCGCGAGGTTCGGGCCCGCATCCTGGCCTTCGTCGGGGCCCGGCTCGACAACATCATGGGCAACAACATCTTCCAGCACATCCTGGCCCTGCCGCCGGGCTTCACCGAGCGCGCCACCATCGGCGCCCAGGTGGCCCGCATCAAGGACTTCGAGTCGGTGCGCGAGTTCTTCACCGGGCCGCTGGCCACGGTGTTCATGGAACTGCCCTTCGCCATCTTCTATTTCACCGTCATCGCCCTGCTGGGCGGCGTGATCGCCCTGGTGCCGGTGGTCGGCACCTTCCTGTTCCTGATCGGCGGCTGGGCGGTGATGCCCATCGTGCGCAAGAATGTCGGCATCGCATCGCGCGCCGGCTCGCGCCGGCAGGAATTCCTGGTCGAGGCCCTGGGCAAGATGCGCGCCGTCAAGCTGGCCGGCGCCGAGCATACCTGGGTCAAGCGCTACCGCGAGATGTCGGCCCGCGCCGCCATGGGCGGTTTCAAGAACGGCATGTTCGCCGTCGCCATTGGCACCGGGTCCAACATCCTGATCATCTCGTCGGGCCTCGCCACCATCATGGTCGGCGTGCTGGGCGTCATCGACGGCATATTGTCCATCGGCGGCCTGATCGCCGCCATGATGCTGGTGTGGCGGGTGCTGTCGCCGCTGCAGACCGGCTTCACCATGCTGCAGCGGGTGGAGCAGGTGAGGGGCTCGATCCGCCAGATCGACGGCCTGATGGCCATCAAGCCCGAACGCGATCCCAAGGCCATCGTGGCGCCGCTCAAGAACATCAAGGGCCGCGTGGTGTTCTCCCGGGTTTCATTGCGATATAGCAACGAGTCCGATCCCGCCCTGGTCGGCGTGTCGTTCGAGGTGGAGCCGGGCGAGGTGGTGTGCGTGACGGGCCGCAACGGCTCGGGCAAATCGACCATCCTCAAGGTGCTGCTGGGCCTCTACACCCCCCAGGCCGGCGCGGTGAAGATCGACGCCACCGATATCCGCCAGATCGATCCCATCGAGATGCGGCACATGATTTCCTACACGCCGCAGACCTGCAACCTGTTCTTCGGGACGGTGGCCCAGAACCTCCGCCTGGCGCATCCCACCGCCACCGACGCCGATATCCGCTGGGCCTGCGATCAGGCCGACGTCTGGGAAGAGATCATGAGCCTGCCGCGTGGCCTCGAAACCCGCGTCGGCGAAGGGGCGGCGGAACACCTGCCCACCAGTTTCATCCAGAAGCTGTCGCTGGCCCGCGGCTATCTCAAGCGCAGCCCGATCATGCTGTTCGACGAGCCGGTCAATGGCCTGGACTTCGAAGGCGACCGCACCTTCATGCAGTCCATCGAGAATTTCCGCGGACAATCCACCATATTCATGGTCACCCATCGTCCCAGCCATCTGCGGGTCGCCGACCGCATCCTGGTGTTCGATGGCGGCTATCTGCGTCTCGCCGGTCCGGCCGAAGAGGTCCGGGCCCGCATACCGCCGGATCTGATCTGACATGAGCACGAATTCAAATCCTGGCCAGAGCCTCGTCAACGTCCCCCAGCCCGACAAGGTGCCGCAGGCGGCCGCCCCCGGAAAGTCGGTGGTCAAGCTGTCGAACCGGCAGTCGCGCCACCTCGCCCAGGCCCTGGTGCTGGAGGAATCGGGAACGTCCGGCCTGATCCGCTTCACCATGCTGCTGGCCAGCAGCACCACGGCGGCCTTCGTCATCTGGGCGGCGCTGACCGACATCCCGGAAATCGCCACGTCCGAGGGGCAGATCATCCCCTCGGGGCAGGTCCAGGCGGTACAGCACCTGGAAGGTGGCATCGTCCAGGATATCCTGGCCCGCGACGGCGATCTGGTGGAGGCGGGGGCTCCGATCATCCGTCTCAACCCGGCCCAGGCCATTTCCGATCTGGAGCAGACCAGGGCGCGCGAGGCCACCCTGCTGATCAAGGCCGAACGCCTGCGTGCCCTGGCCGAGGAGCGCCAGCCCGATTTCTCCCACATGCCCCAGGGCTACGACCGGCTGATCTCCGACAATCTGGCCATCTTCAACAGCCAGTCCCAGGCCCGCGACACCTCGCGCTCGGTGATCCTGTCGCAGATGGAGCAGAAGCGCTCCGACCTGCGCCTGCTGGAAGCCCAGGAAAGATCCCTGCGTGAGCAGTTGGTGCCGCTGCAGGAAGAAATGAACATGCGCCAGGAACTGGTGGCCAAGGGCCTGGTGTCGCGGGTGGTCTATCTCGACACCAAGCGCGAACTGTCGCGGGTCCAGGGCGAACTGGCCCGCCTGATCGGCCAGGAGGTGACGGCGCGCGAGGCCCTGTCCGAGGTGGAGAACCGCCTGATGGACAACAAATCCTCGCTGCAGAAGGTCACCATGGACGACCTGGGGACCACCGTCAACGAACTGGCCCAGGTGCAGGAAAGCATCGGCCGCCTGGAGGATAGGGTGACCCGGCTCGAGGTGATCGCTCCGGTGCGCGGGCTGGTCAAGGGGCTGGCCGTCAAGAACCGCGGCGCGGTCATCCAGGCCGGCGGCAATGTCTGCGAGGTGGTGCCGGTCGAAACCGAGATGAAGGTGGACGCCAAGATCACCACCAAGGATGTCGGCCATCTGAAGATCGGGCAGCCGGTCCGGGTCAAGGTCACCACCTACGACTTCGCCCGTTACGGCGCGGTCGAGGGCACCCTGACCAAGATCTCGGCGTCGAGCTTCGCCGACGAGAAGGGTAACCCGTTCTTCAAGGGGGTGATCGACCTGAAGCACAATTACGTCGGCGCCATGCCGGGACGCTACGTCATCCAGCCCGGCATGTCGGTGACGGCGGAAATCATCACCGGTGACAAGACCCTGCTGCAATACCTGCTGAAGCCCATCTTCACCCAGATCCAGCAATCGTTCCACGAGCGCTGATGCGGCCGGGACGGCCCGCTCCAAGGAAGATACCCTTCGGAGCGCGGGCATCCTGCCCGCCCAACGAAAAACGGCACCGCTGGTGGGCGGTGCCGTTTCCATTTGAACGATTCGGGTCTCAGAAGGGGATTTCGTCGTCCAGGTCGGCCGGGGGTTCCCAGGACTGGCCGCCGCCGCCGCCGCCCTGGCGCGAGCCGCCGCCGCCGCCCTGACGCGGGCCGCCGTCGTCATAGCCGCCACCGCCGCCGCCGCCACCACCACCGCCGTCACGGCCGCCCAGCAGGGTCAGTTCGCCCTTGAAGCGGCCGATGACGATTTCGGTGGTGTACTTCTCCTGGCCGGACTGGTCGGTCCACTTGCGGGTCTGCAGGGCGCCCTCGATATAGACGCTGGAGCCCTTCTTCAGGTAGCGCTCGGCCACGTCGGCGAGGTTGGGATTAAAGATCACCACCCGGTGCCACTCGGTCTTTTCCTTGCGCTCGCCGGTGCCGCGATCCTTCCAGGTCTCGGAGGTGGCGATGTTCAGGTTGACGATCTTCGAGCCGTCCTGCGAGGTCCGGACCTCGGGGTCGCGGCCCAGATTGCCGACGAGAATGACCTTGTTGACGCTGCCAGCCATGGCGTTCGTGGCTCCCTTAGGAAAAAGTTGGCGCGGATCATATTGCATGGAGCCGGTGCGAGAAAGGGCTAATGCTTGGCCTTGCTCGGCGGGGCGGGCAGCAGGCGGCCCAGCATGGAGGTCAGCGCCTTGGCATAGGCGGCGACGCCGCTGCGGTGCATGCGCAGACTCATTTCCGCTCCCTTGGCCAGCTTGAAGCCCAGCAGGATGTGCTCGTCGTCGGCCTCGGGCTGGATGGTCCAGCGTTCCACCGACTGGGCGGGCAGGGAGGAGGAGGCGCCATCCACCGGTTGGGGGGCTTCCTCGGCGGGAACCCGTCCGGCCTGTTCCAGCCAGGCCGACAGCAGGGCCAGCTGATCCAGCGGCAGGATCACCACATGCTCCTCGCCCGATTCGTCGGCCAGCACCAAGCGGACCGCGTCGCCGGTGTCGGAGGCCCGGGCCGAAACCACCTGGGCCGCTGAGATTTCGTGCTTCATGCTCTCCATCCGAAGGCAAGCAGCGCCACCGGCCAGTATGCCAGAGCCCGGCCCGGACTTCACTTCAATACCCTCGGGTTGTCGGGACTCACGATATCTGGTAGCGTGCGCCCGCGTGGACCTGCGTCCACCCCAAATTCTGGTTCTCTTTTGAAACCGATGGGAATATTTCGTTGACCACGCCTCCTGCGTCGCCGCAATTCGACATTACCCCGGTCACCATCGAAGACGAGATGAAGCGCTCCTATCTCGATTACGCCATGAGCGTGATCGTGAGCCGCGCGCTTCCCGACGTCCGCGACGGGCTGAAGCCGGTCCACCGCCGCATCCTGTTCGCCATGCACGAGGCGGGGTACCACTTCAACAAGCCCTTCCGCAAATCGGCCCGCATCGTCGGCGACGTCATGGGTAAGTATCACCCCCATGGCGATTCGGCCATTTACGACGCCATGGTCCGCATGGCGCAGACCTTCTCCATGCGTCTGCCGCTGGTGGACGGGCAGGGCAATTTCGGTTCCATGGACGGCGACCCGCCGGCGGCCATGCGCTATACCGAGGCCCGCCTGGCCCGTTCGGCCCATTCCCTGCTCGAGGACATCGACAAGGAAACCGTCAATTTCCAGGCCAATTACGACGAATCCACCCATGAACCCATGGTGTTGCCGGCCCGCTATCCCAACCTGCTGGTCAACGGCGCCGGCGGTATCGCGGTGGGCATGGCCACCAACATCCCGCCCCACAATCTGGGCGAGGTGATCGACGCCTGCTGCGCCTATATCGACGACCCCGAGGTGACGGTCGAGCGGCTGATGGAACTGGTGCCCGGCCCCGACTTCCCGACGGGCGGCACCATTCTCGGCCGTTCGGGCATCCGCGCCGCCCAGCTCACGGGGCGCGGCTCGGTGGTGATGCGCGGCCGCGTCCATATCGAGGAAGTGCGCAAGGACCGCGAAGCCATCGTCGTCACCGAGATTCCCTATCAGGTGAACAAGGCCCGCATGCTCGAGCAGATCGCCGAGCTGGTGCGCGACAAGAAGCTCGAGGGTATCTCCGACCTGCGCGACGAATCCGACCGCGATGGCGTGCGGGTGGTGATCGAGATCAAGCGCGACGCCATCGCCGACGTGGTGCTGGCGCAGCTCTACCGCTTCACGCCGCTGCAGACCAGCTTCGGCGTCAACTCGCTGGCGCTGAACGGCGGCCGGCCCGAGATGATGACCCTGCGCGACATCATCGTCGCCTTCATTGCCTTCCGCGAGGAGGTGATCACCCGCCGCACCATCTTCGAGTTGGGCAAGGCCCGCGACCGCGCCCACGTCTTGGCCGGCCTGGCCATTGCCGTGGCCAATATCGACGAGGTCATCCGCCTGATCCGCGCCGCTCCCGATCCGGGCGAGGCGCGCGAGAAGCTGATGACGCGAGCCTGGCCGGTGGGCGACGTGGCGCCGCTGATCCAGCTGATCGACGAGCCCGGCCGCGCCATCGAGGACGGCTGCTACCGCCTGTCCGAGGTTCAGGCCAAGGCCATCCTGGATCTGCGCCTGCACCGCCTGACCGGGTTGGAGCGCGACAAGATCGGCGACGAGTTGCGCGAGATCGGTCATCAGATCGAGGCCTTCCTGCTGATCCTGTCGTCGCGTCCCCGCCTGTTCGAGGTGATGCGCGGCGAACTGATGGAAATCCGCGAGCAGTTCGCCACGGCCCGACGTACCACCATCGAGGAAAACGAGTTCGAGGCCGATATCGAGGACCTCATCGCCCGCGAGGACATGGTGGTGACGGTGACCAACACCGGCTACATCAAGCGGGTGCCGCTGTCGGCCTACCGCGCCCAGAAGCGCGGCGGCAAGGGCCGGTCCGGCATGAACATCAAGGACGAGGACTTCCTCTCCCAGGTCTTCGTGGTCAACACCCACACGCCGGTGCTGTTCTTCTCGTCCACCGGCATCGCCTACAAGCTGAAGGTCTACCGCCTGCCGCTGGGCAATCCCCAGGCGCGCGGCAAGGCCATGGTCAACCTGCTGCCGCTCGACGACGGCGAGACCATCTCGACCATCATGCCGCTGCCCGAGGACGAGGGCACCTGGGGTGATTTGCACGTGATGTTCGTCACCTCCAAGGGCGACGTGCGGCGCAATCCGCTGTCCGCCTTCACCGAGGTGCGGGCCAACGGCAAGATCGCCATGAAGCTGGGCGAGGGCGAGCGGCTGATCTCGGTGCAGACCTGCGCCGCCGAAAGCGACGACGTGCTGCTGGCCACCCATCTGGGCAAGGCCATCCGTTTCCCGGTGCAGGACGTGCGCGAGTTCAAGAGCCGTGATTCCACCGGCGTGCGCGGCATCCGGCTGGACGGGGACGACGAGGTCATCTCCATGTCGATCCTGCGCCATACCGACTACGATTCCGAGACCCGCGACGCCTTCCTCAAGGGCGATCTGCCGGCTGAACTGTCCGACAGGATGGCCGCGGAGCAGCAGTTCGTGCTCACCGTCACCGAAAACGGCTTCGGCAAGCGCACCTCGGCCTTCGAATACCGCATCACCGGGCGCGGCGGCTCCGGCATCGCCAATCTCGACATGACGGCCAAGACCGGCACCGTGGTGGCGTCGTTCCCCGTCAACCACGAGGATGACATCATGCTGGTCAGCGACGGCGGCAAGCTGATCCGCATGCCGGTGGACGACATCCGCATCGCCGGCCGCAAGACCCAGGGCGTGACCCTGTTGCGCACCGCCGAGAACGAGCGGGTGGTGTCGGCGGCCAGACTGTGCGATATCGGAAGCAATGGCGACGACGCCGAAGAGGGAGCCGGGGATGCAGCCGAGGATATGGCGGGAGGCGAGGATGCCTAAGCGCGTCGGTCTCTATCCCGGAACCTTCGATCCGATCACCAACGGCCACATGGATATCGTGGCCCGCGCCACCCGCATGGTCGATCACCTGATCGTCGCGGTGGCGGTCAACGCCGGCAAGGGGCCGCTGTTCACCCTGGCGGAACGGGTGGAGATGGCCGAGGCCGAAATGGCTGAGCTGTCCCAGGCGGTGGGGGTCAGCATCGAGGTGCGGCCCTTCGACACCCTGCTGGTGGATTTCACCGCCAAGTGCGGCGCCAACCTGATCGTGCGCGGCCTGCGCGCCGTCTCGGACTTCGAGTACGAATTCCAGATGGCCGGCATGAACGCCCGCCTGACGGCCGATATCGAGACCATCTTCCTGATGGCCTCGGAACGCTGCCAATTCATCTCGTCGCGCTTCGTCAAGGAGATCGGCCGCCTGGGCGGCGATATCTCCCAGTTCGTCAGCCCCCGCGTCAAGGCGCGGCTGGACGAAAAATTCGGATTCCCGGCTTAAGGAAGACCAAAGTGGACCTTGAGAACACCCTTTATCTCGACCTGAAGGACGGTCGCGTCGTCATCGAACTGCGCCCCGACCTCGCCCCCAACCATGTGGCCCGCATCAAGGAGCTGGTTCGCGCCAAGTTCTACGACGGCGTCAAGTTCCACCGGGTGATCGACGGCTTCATGGCCCAGACCGGCTGTCCGCAGGGCACCGGCACCGGCGGTTCCGGCACCAAGCTGAAGGCGGAATTCAACGACGGAAAGCATGTGCGCGGCACCTGCTCCATGGCCCGCGCCCAGTCGCCCGACAGCGCCGATTCCCAGTTCTTCATCTGCTTCGACACCCAGTCCTACCTGGACCGCCAGTACACCATCTGGGGCCAGGTGGTCGAGGGCATGGAGTTCGTGGACAAGATCAAGAAGGGTGCGCCGCGCTCCGGCGCGGTCACCGACCCCGATTGCATCGTCACCCTTCGCGTCGCCGCCGATTCCGAGGATTGAACCCATGCTGAAGCGTCTGCTTTTCGCCGCTGCCGCCCTGGTGCTGGCCGTGGCCCAGCCGGTCCTGGCCGCCGACCCCGAGAACACCCTGGTGCTGGAGGTTCCCACCGGCAAGGTGGTCATCGAACTGCGCCCCGACCTGGCTCCCAAGCATGTGGCCCGCATCAAGGAACTGGTCCGCAAGGGCTTCTATGACGGCACGGTGTTCCACCGCGTCATTCCCGGCTTCATGGCCCAGGGCGGTGATCCCACCGGCACCGGCACCGGCGGCTCGGGCGTCAAGCTGCGCGCCGAGTTCACCGGCGAGCCCTTCGTGCGCGGCGTGGTCGGCATGGCCCGTTCGGCCAGCCCCGACAGCGCCGATTCCCAGTTCTTCATCATGTTCGGCTCGGCCCCCAGCCTGGACGGCCGCTACACCGCCGTCGGCCGGGTGATCGAAGGCATGGAGAGCGTCGACCGCATCAAGGCCGGCGATCCGTCGGATAACGGCATGGTCTCCAAGCCCGACAAGCTGATCCGCATGCAGGTGCTGGCCGACGTCAAGAAATAGAGATTTTCCCAGCGTTGACGCGCGGCGCTCATCTGCCTATGGTGAGCGCCCTTCGTTTCGGGGTCCGTAGCTCAGTTGGTAGAGCAAGCGACTTTTAATCGAGAGGTCCCGGGTTCGAGTCCCGGCGGACCCACCAAGACCTCGAAAGCCCGCCGGCCTTCAGCCGGCGGGCTTTTCTACGTCTCGGGGCCGGTCGTCCAGTCGAAGCTCGCCGGCCCCAGATCGGGCGGGCCCTCGGCGGCGCTGTGGCCGAGGTTGCGCCGCTCGGCGCCGGTCCGGCGCTCGCCCATGGCGCGGCGGTCGGCGAAGGCGGTGTGGCGCTCCACGTCCGAACCGCAGACGGAGCAGGAGGTCAGCGACATCCGCTGTTCGTCCAGGGCGTCCCCCAGCCTTTGCGCCACATCCTCCAGCTCATGCTCGATATTGGATTCGGCGGTTTCCACCCGCTGGAGTTCGTTGAACAATTCGCGAATGGCCACCAGGGTGGCGCGGGCCTCCTGGTGCATGGAGGTCATCTCGTCGCGGAGAGCGTGCAACTCGGCCAGGATCATCCGGGCTTCGGCCGAGATGGGCTTGAGGTCGGTCACCTCGTCCTCCCGTGAATATTCACCTCAAGTGTACGCCGGTTCGGCGGCATCCGGCATTGTGGATAGTGCTTAGAAGCGAGGAGGGGAATTAACC